>JAJFFG010000107.1 GCA_021776825.1 Planctomycetota bacterium | reverse complement strand
GCCTCCCCCCCCACCGCGCTCGGCGCAACCGCCTGGGGGGGGCGCCCCGGGGGCGGGCTTGGCCCCGCCCACGACTTGCTGCCCGCGCACGACCTACTGCGCGCGCCCGATCAACCGCGCTGGCCCGACCTACTGCACCGGGATCGCCGAGACGCTCTCGAACGCCAGCGACGCTGAGAACGCATCGTTCGTGCCGTCGCCGTCGAGATCGATGTCGGCGAACGACGTGAGCAACGCCGTCGCGATGCCCGCCGTGAACGCGTCCTGCGGCCAGTCCGGAGACGCCTGCACCACGGTCAGGAGCGCGTCGACCGGAATGGCGAATCCGATGTTGCCGTCGTTGAAGTCCTCGTCGGCGGTCCCCGCCAGCACGACGGGCGAGTTGGCCGGGATCTCGATGCCCGCGAACGACAGAGCACTCCCGGACGGCCGGAACTCGTACGTGCCACCAGGTCCGAACGATGTCGGAACGCGCACGACCGGGTGACCGTCTGTCGCGAACGAGTCGGAGACGTCGAACGTCTCGTCGCCGAAGAAGTTGTCGTTCGGGTTGCCGTCCGTGTCGGTGCCGGTGCCGATCCCGCCGAACACCGTGGTGTCGGTGTCGTAGCCGTCGAACCCCCAGAACTGGAACAGCACGACCTCTTCGCCAAACAGCAGGCTGTCGAGGATGTCATCGAGATCGGCGTCGATGGCCTCCGCGGCCTCGAGCGCCGCCTGGATGGCTCCCAGCGAGTTGTCCGGCTGGCCGTCACCATCCATGTCCACGCCCTGCCCGGGTTCGGCGACCGTGAGGTCCGACAGGACCCACGTGTTCTCGAGGCCGGTGCCGAAACCGGCGAGCTGCGTCACCTCATTGGCGACACCCTTCAGCGCCTTGCCGTACGCCTTGAACTCGCCGGAGAACGTCTCCGACGCCGCGGCTTTCGCGAGCGCCTTCTCGGCCTTGTCGAGTGCCTTGGACGGGTCCTTCGCACCGATCGCGATCTGCGCGCGACCGAGCGACAGTGCTCCGACGAGTTCCGCCCGCGCACGATCCGCCGACTGCTGGTACGCGGTGACGACGGCATCTTCCTGATCGCGGAGACCGACCTCCTGCAAGCGCTGGAAGAGCTTCTTCTCGAAGCGCTTCGACTCCTTGGAGAGCGCCTTCAGCTCGTCGGCGAACGAGCGGCTGGACTTCTCCTTCGCGAATGTCTTGAGCGACTTGCTCGTCTCCTTCAGGACCACCTTCGTGGTGAGGAGTTTCGCGAGCGGGCCGATCGGAGCGCTTGCGGCTCGGTTCAGGTCCTGCACCGCTGCCTGCGGACCGGCGAGGAGCCCGATCGGCGACGTCGGCGGGACGGCCGCGGCGGTTCCTGTCAGGACCAGCACGCCCACCACCCACATCAATCCACGTCGCTGCATCGCACTGCCCTTCGCGTCTCACTGCCCCGGCGCCACACCACTCGCCGGAGCGCATGGTGCCCCGCCGGCGGCGGAGACGTCAACGCCGCGACGTAGACTAGGCGCGTGACCGAGACTGCGGTTGTTCTGATCCGTGCGCTCCACGTCCTCTACGTGGCGCTTCTCGCGACCGCTCCGCTCTTCCTGATCGGCGGCGCGATCCTCGGGCTGCGCCGGCTCACGGGACCGGGGCTGCGTCGTGTCCACCTCGCGGCGATCGCCTTCGCAGGCGCCCAGCTGATCGGTGGCTGGTCGTGCCCGCTGACCGTCCTGGAGGCGCAGCTGACGGGTGACCCCGGACCGTTCCGGTCGGGTGCCCCCACGACCCTCTCCGACCTCGGAATGGCCCACGTGATCGGCATCGGGATCTACGCGGTCGCGAGCATCACAGCGCACGCGATCGCGCGGCGGGCGTCTCGTTCTCCGGCGCCGACGAGAGCTGCCGCGTGATCACCGTCGGCATTGGCGTGATCCTCCTCGGCTACGTCCTGGTCCTCGCGGTCCTCTTCGGCATCGCTCCCTCGATCGTCGCGAGCTACGTGTGGGGTGCGTTGATCCGCGAATCGTGGTGGCAGCGCGTGCTGCTCCAGATCGGCACGTTCTTCATCGGATGGGGCGTGTTCGGCGTCATCGCCATCGTGATCCTCCTGGGCAACCTGACGGGCGGGCGCGGTGGTTCGCTCGAGGCGTTCCACACACCGTTCAACGAACTGGTGAGCATCGCGCTGAAGTCGGTGTACGTCGCACCCGGCTTCATCGTGGTCGGCGAACTCGTGCTGTTCCTGTTCGCGCGGGCGCGCAAGAAGGACACCACAGCGACCGTCGACTGACGGTGCGTCTACCGGCGCCGTGACCTGCGCGAGAGCGGGCGCGTGCGGAGCACCTGCACCTTCCCTAGCCCGCGGATCGGATCCCACGTCGGCTCCAGGCCGATCCCCACGCGCGAGTCGCGTGCGGGATACGGATACGGGTGGCGCCGGCGCGCGGCTCCGCGGAACTCGCCGGAGATGCGGACGCGCCGCACCGCCCCTTCTTGGGCGCGTGGCTCGGCGCGATCGAGAAGCCGATCGCGCAGGTCGACCGCACGCGCGTCGTTCGGCGTGATCGCGAGCACCTCGTGGACGGCGGTCATCGCCGTGCGATCGGCTCCGTCCTGGAGGCGGAGATCGGCGAGCTGCAACAGGCCGGTCACGCGCTGCTGCTGGACGTCGGCCAGCGCGCGGAGCGCTCGGGCTCGCGTCGACTCGTCGACGTCACGGCTCGCGAGCGGCTGGAGTCGGAGCGCGACGCCTCCCAGCAGGCGCGTCGCCGAGTGGATCTTCACGGTGCGGTCGTGCGGGCTGCGTCCGGTGGCGCTCTCGAGACGTGCCGCTCCGCGCGCGGCGTACGACTCGAGGCGCTTCAGAGCTCGGGCGTCGCGGGAGTTGACGGGCCGCACGGCGACAATCTCGTTCCCCTCCTCCAAGAGGGCGAGCAGTTCCCGCCCCATCGCGGCGTACGCGCCGTCGGCATCGGCATCGACGGCGAGCTGGGCCTCCTCGGCAGCGGAACCACGGCGCCCCGAGTCGAACAGGTCAATGGCCACACGGAAGTGATGCCGCGACTCCTCGCCCGCACGATCAGCGCGGAATGCCGTGAGCGTGTCCAGCGCGAGCTCGGAGGTCTCGGCGGCGCGCTCGTACCCGAGTTCGGCCACGTCGAAGAGACCGGTCGCTCGCGCGAAGTCGGCCAGTCGGAGCCAGCCGGCAGCGTCGTCGTCGGAGAGCGTCGCGGCCCACGCGCGCACGGCTGACATCGGCTCGACGTCCTCCAGCCGCACGTGACGGTCCTTGACCGTGTTCTCGACGCCCGGCGCGACGCGCAGCACAAACTGCCGCTCGGTCACCACGACCTCGTCGGCCTCGATGAGCTCCCCGTCCTGCATCTCGATCAGCTCGCCGGCGACCGCCGAGCTCCCGAACAGCGACGCCACCAGCACCGCGACCAGCCAACGCGACATCCCGCACCTCCCGCGCACAGTCCCCGTCACGAGCATAGCCCGTTCCGCTGATCGCGCACCCCCGCACGACGTGTGGCAGCATGGCGCCCGTGACTCGCACCCTCCTGGCCCTGGCCTTCGTCGCCGTGATCGCGGCTGGTGGCTGCGCTACGCCGTCCGCCGGGTCGCCGTCTTCGACGGAACCGGCCCGCCCCGCGGGGTGGGCGCAACCGGTGACGCTCGACGGCGTCCCCAATCTGCACCGCGTGAGCCCGGGCCTCTACCGCAGCGCGCAGCCCACCACGGCTGGGATGCGCCGACTAGGCGAGTTCGGCATCCGAACGGTCATCAACCTCCGGGCGTTCCACTCCGACCGAAGCGAGCTCGACGGGACGGAGCTGCGCGGCATCCGCATCCCGACCCACGCTTGGGCACCGACGCGTGCCGCCGCCCGGCGCTTCCTCGACGTCGTGACGGACCCGGACCAGCAGCCCGTGCTTGTGCACTGTCAGCACGGAGCGGATCGCACTGGCGCGATGGTCGCGCTCTACCGCATCGCCGTCGAGGGGTGGAGTCGTGACGCGGCCCTCGCGGAGATGACGGACGGCGGCTTCGGCTATCACTCGATCTGGACGAATCTGCCGCCGTGGGTGCGCTCGTTCCCGCTCGAGGACGGCGTCGACTGACGGCACCAGCGCGGCGCATCCCGTAGGATGACGCGCCTGGAGGCCACCATGATCCGCTCGTTCACCGCTCTCGCGCTGACTCTGGGAGTGCTCGCCGCGCCGGCCACCGCCGGAAAGGAGAGCGCCGAGGAACTCCTCGCGACGGCCGAGGCCGCCGTCGAGAGCGGCGATGTCGGCGCTGCGGCGACGGCGTTCGGGAAGGCAGCGCGCGCCGCGCACGACGACGCAGACCTCACGATCGAGCGGCAGATCAGTGACGGCGTCATCGAGTTCCTGAAGCCACTGCCCGGTCCGTTCGCGCGTCTGGTTGGCGATGCGGTCGAGCCGGGCACGACCTCGGACTCGTCGCCCTCCGATCGAGTCAGTGCCGTCGCACTGGTGTTGGCGGAGCTCGACGCGGAACGCGGCGGTGCCTACGTCTCGGCCGATACGTTCGCGTACGACCTCGTGTTCGCAGCCGTCGCGTCGGGCGAGCGGCGCAGCCTCGACGTCGCGTCCGAGGCACTCGCCGCTCGAGCGAAGCAGAAGCGATCGGGCCTCGGCGTCGCGACGATCGCGGAGCTCGCGTCGGCACTGCGCAGCGACGACGACGCGCTCCCACGACTCGAGAGCGTCCTGGACGCCTGTGTCGATCACAGATGGACCGAGCTGGCGAGCGTCGCTGCCGTGGAGATCGCTGCGCAGCACGTCGCTGCCGAGCGTCCTGAGTCGGCCCGCGACGTGCTCACGACCGTCATGACCCTCTTCCCCACTGACGATCGCTCCGCGCCGGGGTTCTCGCGACTCCACCGACTCGTGTCGTTCCGCCTGAGAGACGCCCCGCGCGAGATGCTGGATCCGGTCCTCGGCCCTGATGAGGGCACGTCGGTCGGCTCTCGCGGTGGCGTCGGGGGAAAGGGCGGTGCAGGAGGCAAGGGCGGCGCCGGGGGGAAGGCCGGCGGGCGCGACGAGTCGCCTCTCGGCAAGGCATGGAAGCGCCTCTCGAAGTCGAAGCCATTCGTGACGGTGAAGCGGACCAAGGACCAGTACGAGCTGCGACTGCCGTTCGCGAAGAAGCTCGGACTCGAGGCCCCGTACGACGAGGCCCAAGACGTGCACGTCGTCGGCGGGGTCGGCGTCCGCACCAATGGTGCCTACGTCGCGCTAGCGATGCTCGACCACACGGGCCGCAAGGGCTCGCCAGGCGCCGACGGCGATCGAGGCATCCGGCGTGCGTGGACGCTGCTGGCCCCGGGAGAGACCTGGGGCGTGACGAAGACTGGCGAGGTCCTCGTCACGTCCCGCTGATGCGCCGCTGGCTGAGGGCTAGAAGTCGTTCTGGATCGAGCCGACGTCCGAGACGTTGAAGAGGTCCCAGCGCTCCTTCGTGAGCACGTCGACGTCGTTGTTCCCGCGGAAGGTGCCCTGCATCACGGTGGTCGACGAGACGAGGTTCTCGAGGCCGCAGAGACCGTTGCCGGTCGCGACGCAGTTCTCGAGCGTGTTGAGGAAGCCCTCTTCCAGCCGGAAGCCGCTCTCGCCGGAGTCGGCCGCCGTGACCTGCTCGAAGTGGTTCGAGACGCCGCGGACGACCACGCCGTGAGTGGCGCTGCCGTCGATGCGCACGTCCTCGAAGTGGTTGCCGTTGCCCTCGATGCAGGCGCCGGCCGTCCCGCCGCCCCAGCCGCCGCTCGCCGGCGCCCGGACCAGGACATCGCACATCTCGTTGTCGCTGCCCCGAACGTTCAGACCGAAGCGGGTGCCGCCATCGACGAAGGCGTCCTCGACGAGGTTGTCGTCGCCGACGATCAAGATGCCGTCTTGGTACGGATCCGAGATCGAGCTGCGGAGCACCTGGTTGTGGTCCCCGCTCACGTAGATGCCCGTCGACTTCGTGTCGACGATCACGGTGTCGGTGATGAGGTTCCCGTCGCCGAGCACGACGATGCCATCATCCCAACTCGACGCGATCTCATTGCGCTCGACGCGATTGCGGTCGCCGCGCAGCTGGATGCCGTCGCTGTACCCACCGCCTCGCGGACCCGGCGTCTGGGCGATGACGTTGTCGCAGATCAGGCTGTCATCTCCGGTGATGTACATCCCGCTGCCGCGTGGCTCGAGCACGACGTTGTCGCGAATGACCTGGTCGTTCCCGTGCACGATGATTCCGTACCGCTGGACGCGGTAGTCGTCCGAGGCAATGGGCTCGACCACGTTCTCTGCGACAAGAGACTCGCTCCCGTCGACGACGAACCCGACAAGGCCCTCTTGGATCTCCTGATCGTCATAGGGGACGAGCCGATTGCGGACGAGTTGCGTTCGGCGCCCCTCGATCAGGACGACGTTCGCGCCGTCGTCATCGATCGTCCCGGGGACCTGGAACACGTTGGAGTCGACGAACGCCTCATCACCATCGACGTGCAGGCCGCGATCAAAGGGGGCGAGGACCTCGTTGTCCCGCACGGCAACCTCGTCGCCCTCCAGTGTGATCACGGCGTCCCCGCTGATCCCGCCGGCGAAGTCGTTGTCCTCGACGACCGTGCCGTTGCCGACGACATGCACGGAGCCGAGGTCGTTCACGCTCATCGTGTTCCCGGTGATGACGAGGTCGTCGCCCTCGGCCTCGACGGCCTGCGCGGCCATCTCCGTCGCCACGAACACGTTGTCTTCGATGACGACGTCATCCGCGCGCACGTGAACACCGGTGCCGATCGTGTGCTCGATGTGGTTGTTCGAGATCGTTGCGCCGGTGGTGTTGTCGACGACGGCGACAGCCGGGCAACCGGGCGTGACATCCCACGGGATCGACACCTTCTGCCAGCGCGTGCCCGACTCGGTCTTGATCCGCTGGGTCTTGACAATCGTCGGGTTCGGGATCGTGTACGCCCCCATCGACAGCGAGTTGCCGTCGGCGGTCGGTCGCTCGCCGCGGAACGTGATGCCATCTCCGCTGCGACCTTCGAGCGTGTTCTCGCTCGCGACGTGGTCATCACCGATCAGTTCGATTGCGATGCCGAACCCGTCGCGCACCGTGTTCCCCGTGACCTGCGCCGCGTCGCCCTCGACGAGCACGCCGTCCGGGCACTGACTTGCCTCGTTGTCGCGAACCTCTGCGCGATCACC
This sequence comes from Planctomycetota bacterium, assembly GCA_021776825.1. Taxonomy (GTDB): domain Bacteria; phylum Planctomycetota; class JAJSAM01; order JAJSAM01; family JAJVHW01; genus JAJFFG01. The sequence goes on along the minus strand of JAJFFG010000107.1, from coordinate 100,825 downwards.
GACGACGTGGAACGCGCAGGCGCCCCGACCGTTCGTGAGCGTGTTGGATCTGACCTCGGCGTCATGGCCGGTCACGTGCACGACAGCGAACGCGCCGCGCGGACCGTCCTTCGCCTTGCGGAGCGAGGCCCGCTTGAACGTGTTGCCCACGATGGTGGCGTCCGCGCCCTGGACGTCGATCACGTTGCGGTCGGCTCCGCGGTACACGGTCGTGCCGATGCTCGAGTTCTCGATGCGCGCGTCGTCGCCGCGCACGGAGATGGCCGTGCCCTGGCCGATGCCCTTCATGCCGATGTCGTCGAGCGTGACACGATCTCCGTCGACTGCGATCGCGCCATCGACGAGATGCAGATCCCGGACGGTCACACCATCGGCCCGAATGCGCAGCACGGATCGCCCGGCGCGCTTCCCGCGCAGCACGGTGCCAACGCCCTGGATGACGATGTCCGGCGTGCGGACCGTGACGACGCCGCGCTGCGGCGCCTTGGACAAGAGGATCGTGTCCCCGGGCTGAGCGCGGCTCAGAGCCTTCTTCAGCGTTCGCGCATCCTTCGGCACGCGGATCTCGTCAGCGTGGGCTGGGACCGCGGCCACACAGAGTCCGGCAGTTCCAAGCGCGATCAGAGCGATTCGACGCAAGCAGCACCTCCCCGGCTTGGGACCCAGCATAGCCTCACCGTCGCTGCGTGTGAGGCCTCCCGACTGGGGCGTCCCGCCGACAGCCTCCCTGAGACGGGATGCCGGGCGTTACAGGACTTCCGGGGGACGTGATGGGAGTCGCGCTACTCGATGACGAGCTCGCGGACGCCGAAGTGCTTCTCGCGCGTCACCGGATCGCGATACGTGTCGAACGCGACCTGGAAGTTCACCGAGGGGTTGCGGTCGTCGCGCACGATCACGCGGTAGTAGTAGGTGCCGGCCGGCAGGTTCGCGAGCGGCACCTTCAGCGAGGTCGTGTCGATCAGTCCGTTGCTCGATGCGACGATCGTCGGCGCCTCGAACGACGCCGACGTAGCGACCGCGAAGTCGTACGTCAGTCCGTCACCCTGCAGGTCGAAGGACGGGTCCCAGCGGAAGTCCATGTCGGCGTCGAGCGGCACGGCGGCCATGTAGATCGGCATCGGACGCTCGAGCGTGTTCAGGAAGTTCTGATAGCTCTGCTCGATGACGGACTGCATGCGGTTGGCCTCGACCTCGAACTCGGCCAGCTTCGTCTGCTCCGTGTCGTCGTCGAGCGCCGGCAGACGGTCGAGGTCCGGGCTGCGCTCGACGAACTGGCGGACGACCGGCAGGTACGAGTCGACGAGCGCCTGAATGCGCGCCGCCGTCGTGTGCGTCGTCTTTAGTTCCTCGAGCTTCGCCTGGAGCTTCGCGAGGTTCCCGGGCTGCTGCAGGAAGCGCCGGTGGAGCATCACGCCCCACCAGTTCGACACGCCACTCTGCCATCGCGACAGCGACGGGACCTCGGCCTCGTTCGGCTGCCCGTAGAAGTCCCAGCCGCCGTCATAGTCCCAGGGGAGGAAGTAGAAGGTCGGCTTGTCCTTCTCCGAGTAGAGGAAGAAGTTCTGCGAGTTGGTGTCGCGGTTGTCGAACAAGATGCTCGTGCCCAGCCACGTCAGATAGTTCTCCTCGTTGAAGAACGTCGAGAACACCGTGTCGAAGTCGTTGTCGAAGTCGTTGACGGCATCCAGCATCTCGAGCAGGGCGCGGTGGTTCGATCCTGCCTTCGGCTCGAGGATGCGGTTGAACTCCGTCTCGTCGAACTCGGGATCGCTCTCGAGCTTCAGATGATCCGGGTAGCGCAGGAACTCGAAGAACTCGGCCTTGTAGACGTTGGCCCGCTCATCGAGGCCGTGGGCCGCGAGGAAGCGCTCGGCCTGTCGCTCGACGTGTGTGAAGAGCCCGTAGTCGACGGAACCCGCGCCGTCCTTCTGGTCGACGAAGAGCCGCACGAACTGCGTCCGCAGGCTGGTGATGTGCGGCGTCTGCGCCAGCAGATCGAAGCCCAGTTTGTTGCGGAAGCGCGTCAGGTCGTAGGGGTGCTTGTTGAGGTTCAGGTAGCGCTGCCCGCGCCAGTGCTCGTTCGCGTCGGTGCTCTTCAGCTTGATGCGATAGGACTTCTGACGTGAGAAGCGGGTCGAGTGGCCGCGAACGCGCATCTCGCCATTCGGTCCAACGATCTCGTCGACGAGACCGTCCATCGTCACCCGCACGTTGACCTGCGGCACGCAGTCGTCCGAAGCGTTCGTGTCGTCATCGACGTCGTCGAGCGTCGTGCCGATCCCGTTCGTGTGATCGATGTGGTCGCAGCCGAGATCCTCCTCCGACTCCGGGTTGTCGGCGGAGTCGATCGTCACGTAGATGTCGACGACGTTGAGGCCGGTCTCGGCGTAGAGCTCCTGGTTATCCTCCAAGTCGCCGGCGCCCTTGACGTAGTCGCGGATGTCGCCGAGGCCCTTCGGGGCCGGCGTGCGCTTGACGACGAGGATGTAGCGGAACGTGCCGATGGAGCCCGCGGCGCCCGTCACGTCGAAGCGGTGACGACCGTTCGCGGACATCGTAATCTTGTCGCTCTTCGTCGCGGTGCCGATCACCGTCTCGTCGCCGCTCTCGGGCACGAACGCGCGCACCCACGGCGAGATCGCCGAACCGGGAGCGGCCTTGATCTTGAGCTGCGCGATGTCGGCGATGTGCGTGTCGAACGGCACCGGGACGCTCTCGTCCGGAGCCGTCACGGTCAGCTCACCCTTGTACTTCTTGGGCGTCTTGCCCTTCGTCACGAGGACGAAGCTGCCGCCGGTCCCGTCGTCGCCATCGATCTCGATCTCGTACGAGCCGCTGATCGGCAACGGGAGGTTCTTGATGACGACCTTGTTGCCGGTGGCGGAGCGCTTGAGGTACGGAGTCAGGTCGATGTCGACGTCGTCCGGATCGCGTAGGCGAATGCCGGGGATCAGTCCGGGAGTGGTCTTCGTCGCCTTCATCTTCAGCGTGAGGAGCGTGCCCTCCACGCCGCGCAGATGCACGGTGACGTGCTCGCTGGAGAGCACCGACCCGGACAGCTTCTGTCCGGGGATGACCTCGGGCGGATCAGCCGCGAACGCCGGTGTCGCCAGAGTGACGAGCCCGGCGAGGGCGAGGGACAACGATACCGCGGGCCGCGAGCGGCCTCCCTGGGAGAAGACGATCATGCTTCCTCTTCGGAATCCGGTCGCCCTGAGTTGAGGCCAAAATTCACTCGGCGGCGAGGGCGGAGCCGGTCGCGGCGGCGAGTTCGGCTCGCGCGCGGTCACGCTCGAACGCGGCCTGCGCGGTATCGCGACGCAGGTCGAGCACTCGCATCTCGATCGCGAGGAGGGCGAGCGGGTTCGCGCCACCGGCGTCCAGGACGGAGCGCACGAGCTGCTCCGCACGGTCCAGGAGGGGACCCAGGCGTCGGGAGAGGGCGTTGTGCCGGCGCTCGTGCTCTCGGAGCGCGAGCGAAGCACGTCGGATCTCCCCACGGACTGCGTGAAGCCGGGCGCGGTACGCATCGCGCGCGCGGTCGCGACGGGCCTCCGCCACGGCGATGTCGTGTTCACCCGAGTGGAACACCGGGAGCGTGAGAGACGCGTCGGCGTCCACCACCGCGTCGCCCGCGTCTCCCCCACCGGCGATCGCGAGGAAGTTCGGCCACGGCGAGTGTGCGATGTGTGTGAGTCGGAGCCGCTGCTCTTGGTCCTCGTACGCGGCGGCGAGGGCGCGCAACGCCGGGTGAGCCGCCACGGCCTGCTCCTCGAGCTCGGCTTGCGACGGGATCGCGACGCTCTGTCCGCGGGCAGCGCGCCGAACGGCGAGTGTTGCATCCGGCGGTGCTCCGATGAGCGAGGCCAGGTGCGCCTCGGCGATGGCGCGCTGCGCCACGAGGGACGCACTCTCGTCAGCGAGCTCTTCCTGCGCGAGCTCGACCAGAACCGCTTCGATGCGCGTGCTGACCTGAGCCTCGACCTGCTCCGTCACGATCGTCGCCACACGGGAGTGCAACTGTTCGGCTGCGCGGACGATGCCGATCTGCGTGTCGAGTGCCACGAGCTGCGCGTGTGCGATGCGCGTCTCGACGGCGATGCGGCTCTCCGTCTCTTCGATGATCGCCAGTGCGTGCTGCTCGCGCGCCTGGGCGCGCGCCTCACGGGCGGCGGTCTCGCCGGGCGCGCGCGGAAACACGCGCAGATCGAGAGCCCACTGGATCGAGTCGCGCGCGCCGGAGTAGATGTTCTGCAGTCGCGGCCGCAGGTCCGGGTTGTCCCACGCACGCGCCGACACGACGAGCCCCGCTGCGATCTCCTGGTCGCGCCGGACCACGTGGAGGTCTGGATGCTGGACGAGCGCGAGGGCGACGGCCTGTTCGACCTCCAACCCGTCGGAGGGCACCTCGACCGTGACCGAACGAAGTTCCTCCAGCAACGCGCTCTGGTCGAGCGGCGTCGGCTCGTACGTGGCGCAGGCGGCGACGAGCGGGAGAGTCAGGGCGAGAAGCAGCCGGCGCATCACCGGAAGCTCACGCGGTAGACCTCGCCGGGAACGGTGTCGACGGGGTCGTCGAGGACGATCGTCACCAGGCGTCCCCACTCGGGGAGCGCGGGCACGAGCCGCAACTGCTGCGGGATCGAGTCCACGCGCGCGGCGACCGTGACGACCCGACCCTCGAGCGCAGCGCCGCCCCGATCGCGGGGACGCACTGCGGCCCGCGTCCCGGCAGCGACGGCCGAGACCTGGGGTCCCGTGAGGAACGCCGTCACGCGGTCGGTACTCGGCACGACGAGTTCCACGATCGGGGCGCCCGCCTCGCACCACTCACCGGGGTGGCCGACGATCGCGTTCACCGTGCCGGAGGCCGGCGCGAGCACGTTGGCGGACTCGAGCTGGATCTGGAGCGCGGCAACCCGTGCCTCCTGGACGTCGAGCTCGAGTTCGAGCGGTACGAGGTGGGCGCGGACGTCGGAGTCCACGAGCGGCTGCGGCGCCAGCGCATCCCACTCCCTCAGCTCGCGACGCGAGGCGGCAAGCTGGTCCGCCGTCGTCTCGAGTCGCGACTCGAGGACGTTGCGCGCCTGGACCAAGTCCTCGAGGCGTTCGGCTTGCATCAGCTTCTTCTCGACGAGCGGGCGAATGCGCTGGATCTGCGGATCGAGCCCGAGCATCTCGGTGCGGTCCACGGTCTCGAGACCGGTGAGCCGACCGATTTCGGCGCGGAGACGCCGCCCTTCGGCCTCGTGGCTGGCGCGGCGCGAGGCGGCCTGCGCGCGGCGCTCGTCCTGTTCGATCCGGAGCTGCGCCTCGACGGCGTCGATCTGCGTGCGAGCTCGCTCGAGGCGGGCGTGGGCGAAGCGCAGCTGCGCCTCGATCTCGCGGGTGTCGAGCGTGGCGATGACATCGCCGGCATCGACGACCTGGCCGAGCTCGACCTCCACGGTGGCGATGCGACCGGACGCGCCGGACGCCGCCGTCACCTCGTGGATCTCGCCGAAGCCGAGCGCATGATCGGCCTCCGGTCGCTGCACGTAGAGCAGGAGTGCTCCCGCTGCGGCAGCCAGCCAGACGGCAAACGGTGCGAAGCGACGTAGCAGGCGCCCGAGGCGGCGCAGCGGAGCCACGCGCGGCGGCGGGAGCAGGTCCGCGAGCGGCGATGCCGAGGATCGATCGGACGAGGTGGGTTCCATCGTCAGACCTCGACCGACTCGTCCTGCATCAGCAAGGCGACGTCATTCACCTCTCCGACGCTGCCGATGGCTGCGATGAGGTGCTGTTGGTACGTCGGCTCGCGGAGCTTCACCTGATACGACTGGTCAAGGCGATCGCCCTGCGCGATCTCGCGCAGGTTCACGAGCACGAACTGCGAGCAGTGCTGTCGCAGCACGTGCTTCAAGCGCTCCTCGACGACTGGGTCGGTCGTCGTGTTCAGACGGAGAAGGCCGTCGAACTGCTGCTTCCGGCCGAACGGCGAGAACGTCAGGTGCACGACGAAGACGCAGAACGTTGTCGTCCCGATCAACGCGATCTCCAGCGCCTGCACACCCGAGGCGATGCCGATCGAGAGCACGGCGAAGATGAAGATCATGTCGCGTACATCGCGCATCGTCGTTCGGAACCGAACGATGGCGAGCGTGCCCATCAGGCCGAGACCGCGTGCGATGTTGTTGCCGATGGCGAGCATCAGGATCGTCGCGACCAGCCCGGCGAGGGCCAGGGCGACGACGAAACTGCGTGAGTACGAGAGCCCGCGGAACGTCCACGAGTAGACGGCCGCGATGGTGTGACACAGCACGAACGACGTGAGCATCGACACGAGCACCGTCTGCCAGGGGATGCCCGGCTCGAATGCCGCAGAGTTGCCGAGAAGACCTTCCATCGCGTTACCCCGCCAGAACCATGGAACGGGCTGAGCCGCGGAGTCGATCGGTCGACTCGAGGCAGCAGCGCACGGAGTTCGCGTACTTGGAGAACCCGCTGCGGCGCAAGCCGAAGTGGGAGACGAGATCGGCCATCCAGCGCGGCGCGGTGCCGCGCTCGGTCTTCAGTTCCATGATCGCGGCGCGCGGGATGCCCTTGGTGGCCGAGGCACCGTCCACGTACGTCCACTCGTTCGGCTTCTCGCGGAGGTGCTCGTGCCCGGCCTCCTGGAAGCAGATGGCGCGGTCGAACGTGACCCGGGCGTACTCGCCGAAGATGCTCTCGTACGCCTCTCGGGTGTAGCGCACGTAGAGGAGCGGAGTGGCCGTCATCGTCGTCGCGCGGTCGATGAAGAGGCGCCAGTCGCCGCGATCGAGGGTTGCCGCTGCCGCCGGGACCTTGCCGTCCAGCACGGCCAGCGCCTCGTCGCGCGTGGCCCGTGCGCGGTCCTTCACGACGACCTCGCGCACCTTGTGCTTGACCTCCAGGAACAACGGCCCGTTGGCTTCCTCGTCGTACCACCGGATGCGCAGCTTGATGCGGTCCGGCGACTCGTCGAGGCACGCCCGGTAGAAGTCCATGCGCGGCGTCTCGAGGTACACGTTGTGGATCGTGTAGCGGTTGCCGGGCAGGCCCGCCCCGTTGTGATCCAGACGGGTGTACGGCGCGATGAAACGGCGCAGCGCCGGGATGCGGTTCTCGGGCACGACGTACTTGAGCTCGCGTCGCTCGAAGTGCAGCGTGTCCATTCGTCGCGTTCCCCCAGGCACGCTCCTGCCACGCTCATGCGTCGCGGATCGTGCCAGCCTCGGATGCTGTGACTGAGCCCGCCGTCGTGCGCGGCGCAGCCTCACCGCAACATCGGTACGCGCTGCATCCGGTCTTAACCCAACCGTCAGAAGCACGTACTCGCACGCGGCACGCCTGGCCAGCCTCGGCCCGTGGCTTCGCCGACCTGCGGCTGCGCCCGATCGCGCGCGGTGCCTCATGCTGCAGCGCCGCTCCGGGCTTCTTGTTCCGTCCCCCCTCTCGGCCGACACTGCCCGGATGACCGCCCGCACCGCCCTGTGCATCCCGATCTACGACGACTGGGAGAGCGCGGCTGTCCTCCTCTCTCGCATCGATGCAGCCGGGCGGGAGTCAGGACGCACGTTCGACGCGTTCCTGCTCGACGACGGCTCCTCGATCGAGTTCGGCAGCGTGCTGGACGGTCCCTACGAAGCCGTGGAGCGCGTGCGCGTGATCCACCTGCGTCGGAACCTGGGACATCAGCGGGCGATCGCGGTCGGCCTCGCGTATCTGCAGGACAAGGAGGAGCACGACAGCGTGGTCGTCATGGACGGTGACGGTGAGGATGCTCCAGAGGACGTCCTGCGGCTCCTCGAGCGCCTCGACGCGACGCCGGATCACGTCGTCTTCGCCGCGCGCGCGCGGCGAAGTGAGTCGTTCACGTTTCGCGCGTTCTACCGCCTCTACAAGGCGCTTCACGTGGTGCTGACCGGGATGCGCGTCGAGTACGGCAACTTCAGTGCGATCCCGCGCTCGGCCCTCGAGCGTCTCGCGGCGGTGTCGGAGCTGTGGAACCACTACGCCGCCGCCGTGCAGATCGCACGTGTGCCGATCGCGACGGTGCCGATCGATCGCTCGACCCGCATCGCCGGCGAGACACGCATGAACTTCGTCGGGCTCGCGGCGCACGGCCTGAGCGCGATGAGCGTGCACGGAGTCGTGATCGGGGTCCGCCTGCTGATGGCGTCAGGCGGCTTGATCGCCCTCTCGCTCGTCACGCTGCTGGTGCTCGGTCTACTCGCGCTCGCCCCGGGTGTCGTGCTCCCGGCCTGGACGACGATGGCCGCCGCCGCGATCGTGCTCGTCATGGGCATCCTGCTCGTCCTGGCGCTGATCTTCGTGTTCGTGATCCTGCAGGGCCGCAACGGGGCGACCTTTCTCCCCATTCGTGACTACGGCTACTACGTCGCGCGCGTCGTGACGGCGTTCGCCCGCGACGACTGAGCGTCGCCAGGATCGGACGACGTCCACTACGACGCGGCCAGCCCCTCGCCGGACAGCCCCTCGCCGGATAGGCGCTCGCCGGCCATGCGGGCGACCTCGGCCATCCAGCGGGCGCCGGTGGCGAGGGCCCGTTCGTCCCACTGGAAGCGGCTCGAGTGCGCGGGGAACGACTCGGCGCCCTCGGCGCGTCCGCCGAAGCGGACGTAGCAGCCGGGGATGTGCTCGAGAAAGCACGCGAAGTCCTCGCCGCCCATGTTCACGCGTCGCATCTCGCGAACCCGTTCGGGACCCAGCGCCGAGACCGCGGCGGATCGCGCCAACTCTGCCATCTCCGGCGTGTTGATCACGGGCGGCGTGCCCGAGGAGAACGACACGACGATCTCGGCGCCGTGGAGTTCCCCGATCGCACCGGAGATGCGGACCAGCGCCTGACGCAGACGCTCGCGTACGTCCGGATCGTGCGCACGAATGGTCCCACCCAGCTCGGCGCGAGCGGCGATGACGTTCGGGGCCGACCCGGCGTCGAACGTGCCGACGGAGACGACCGACGGCTGCGCCGGATCCACCTCCCGCGACACGATCGTCTGAAGGGCCGTCACCAAGAGACAGCCGACCACGACCGCGTCGAGCGCTTCGTGCGGCCGCGCGCCATGACCGCCCCGTCCGTGGATCACGATGGTGAAGCGGTCCGTCGACGCATTGACCGCGCCCGCCGTGATCGCCACCTCGCCAGGGGCGTAGTGCCGGTCGACATGTCCGCCGAAGATCATCGCGACGCCGTCCAACACCCCCTCTTCGACCATCCGCGGCGCGCCGCGCGCCTGCTCCTCCGCGGGCTGGAAGATCAGACGCACAGGCACCGGTGGTGGATCGCCGGCCAGGAGCAGTTCCGCCGCTCCGACGAGCATCGCCGTGTGCCCGTCGTGCCCGCACGCGTGCATCACACCGGCGACCTCGGAAGCGAACGGCAGCCCGGTCTCCTCACCGATCGGCAGAGCGTCCATGTCCGCCCGGAGCGCGATCGCGGGCCCGTCGGTGCGCCCCGGGATGTCGGCGATCACGCCCGTGCCTGCGACGCCCGTGCGCGGCGCGAGTCCCAACCGCGAGAGCTCGCCGGCAACCGCAGCGGCCGTCGCGGTCTCCTCCCACGAGAGCTCCGGCCACCGATGCAGCGCGCGCCGCAGCGTCACCATGCGCGCGAACACGTCGTCCGGCACGTCAGTCTGGACCGCACTCGCTGGCGAAGGGGTTGGATCGGCGCTCATCGACGGCTCCCAGTTGGCGGACTCCCAGTAGCGGACGCCGCCATGCTACGCAACCAGCGGCCGCCAGCCGGTGAGCCAGGTCGCTCGTGTCCGTTCCGAGGGCTACCGCGTCGCTGCGGCCAACTGCGCCTCGAGTTCGTCGACACGGGCCTGCAGCGCCGCGATCGTCGACTGAACCGCCTCGGCGGGGAGCAGCACCGGGATGTGCTTGGGGCAGTTCGTGTCCCACGCGTCGACGTGGAAGACGATCGCGCGCAGCGGACGCGCCGGATACGCCGAGTCGTCGACGACAGCCAGCAGCTCGGCGTCGTCCTCGACGACCTCGGCGCGACCCCAGACCTTGATGCGCTGCTGGTTCGCATAGTCCATCAAGAAGATCGTCGCCTTGGGGTTGTCGTCGAGGTTGCCGTAGCTCACGTACTGACGGTTCCCCGCGTACTCGGCGAACGCCAGCTTGCGGTCGCCGATCCAGCGCAGGAAACCACGCGGACCGCCGCGGTGCTGGATGTACGGCTGGCCGTCCGCGCCCGCCGTCCCGAGGTAGAACGAGTCCCGCTCCGCGACGAACGCGCGCAGCTCGGCGTCGCGGTCCTCGCGAAACCCACCGCGCTGTTCCCAGCGTTCGATCAGATCGCGCGAGCCGAGGCGCGCCTGCTGCTTCTTCACGGCGGGCGAGAAGACGATGTCGGTGTTCGGAGGGGTGGCCCGTGCGGAGATCTGTGCGGTCATCGGAGGTCTCCTGGGTGGGGCCGCGCGACAGGCGCGCGACCCCGTGGAAGGGAGGAGTCGGAGGGAGGTGCGGCGACTACGCCGCGGCGTTGGGAGAGAGCACGGGGGCGGCCGGGAAGTCGATCTCGGTGCCAGCGACGTTGTTGAAGAAGTTCGAGAACAGCGCCAACGCGACGCTCGCCACGACCTCGGTGATCGCGCCGTCGTCGTAGCCGGCAGCACGCACACGCGCGAGATCCTCGTCGCTGACGCTGCCCTTGGCCTCGAGCACCGCGTTGGCGAAGTCGAGCGCGGCCTGGTCCGCGCTGTCGACCGCCGTTCCGCGACGCGCGTCGAGGATCGACTCGCTGGAGAGGCCGGCGCTGCTGCCGATGGCGGTGTGCGCGGCGACGCAGTAGTCACAGCGGTTTCTCTCCGCGATCTGCAGGTTGATCTTCTCGCGCAGCGGCTTGCTCAGCGTGCCGCCGGCCAGGGCCGCGGAGAAGCTCGCGTAGCCGCTCAGGACCGCCGGAGCGTTCGCCATGGCGCGCATCATGTTCGGGACGAAGCCGAGGGACTGCTCCATCCCGGCGAGCACGCGCTGCGCCTTCGGGTGGGCCTGTGCGGCGGGGAGGGTCGAGAGTCTGGACATCGTGGCGCTCCTGGAGTCGCGTCGGCACCGTTGCCGACAGGTCTCCAAGCACACTCGGCGTGCCAGCCAGCGCATCGAATCACAAGTCGATCTCCTGAAACGACTTACAGCCCCTCCGAGCGCCACCGCAGGCCAACGAGATCTCGTGACCAGCGAAATCTCGTGCGGCAGGGGACGAAGATTCGTTATCGAATTGCCATGCTTGACTGCGGTGCAGACCCCCTGAAGTGCCTCCTGCTGGAGGTCGCCTCGTGTCGCGAGGTGTCCGATGTCCTCACGCGGATCACCGACGGCCTGGCTCGCATCGACGCCGTGGCGTTGGCCCGGATCTGGCTCGTCAGCGCAGGTGATATCTGTCCGTCCTGCCCGATGCGCGACGAGTGCGCCGACCGCTCGAGCTGTCTCCACCTCGTCGCGAGCGCGGGCGCCTCGCGGGTCGACGGAACTCCGTGGACCGATACGGGCGGCGCGTTCCGCCGCATCCCGCTCGGTGTGCGCAAGGTCGGGCGTATCGGTGCGACGGCCACCGCGGTCGACGTCGAGGACGTGCGCGCCGACGGCCAATGGATCGCCCGCCCGGAGTGGGCCGAGGCCGAGGGGATCATCGGCTTCGGGGGCCAGCCGCTCGTCCACCTCGGCGAGACGCTGGGCGTGCTGGCCGTGTTCTTCCGCGTACCGCTCGATCCCGACACGCTCGTCTGGCTGCGCATGCTCGCCGATCACGCCGCCGCCGCCATCGCGACGGCGCGCGCCTTCGAGGAGATCGAGCGCCTGCGATACCGACTCGAACAGGAGAATCGCTATCTCCGCGAGGAGGTCAACACCATCGCTGCGTTCGGCGAGATCGTCGGCGGCAGCACCGCGTTGCAGAAGGCATTGGCGCAGATCGAGCTCGTCGCGCCGACTGACGCCGGAGTCCTCATCACGGGCGAGTCCGGTACGGGCAAGGAGCTGGTCGCGCGCGCTGTCCACGAACGCAGCAAGCGGAGCGACGCGCCACTCGTGAAGGTCAACTGCGCATCCATCCCGCGCGATCTGTTCGAGAGCGAGATGTTCGGCCACACCGAGGGCGCGTTCACCGGCGCGATCCGCGATCGCGTCGGTCGCTTCGAGCTGGCCGACGGCGGCACCCTGTTCCTCGACGAGGTCGGCGAGATCCCCGTCGAGCTGCAGTCGAAGCTCCTGCGCGTCCTGCAGGAGGGAACGTACGAACGCGTGGGCGACGCGTCGACGCGCACCGCGGACGTCCGCATCGTGGCCGCGACCAACCGCGACCTACGCGACGAGGTGGCCGCCGGTCGCTTCCGCCAGGACCTCTACTACCGGCTCACGGTCGTCCCGATCGAGGTGCCTCCGCTCCGTGATCGTCTGGAAGACGTCCCCCACCTTGCGGCCCACTTCCTTGACGAGTCCGCGAAGCGCCTCGGCCTCCCGACACCCGAGCTCCGCCGTCGCCACGTCATGGAGCTCCAGCGCCACGACTGGCCCGGCAACGTGCGCGAGCTGCGCAATGTCATCGAACGCGCGGTGATCCTCAGCCGCGGTGGACCGCTCCGCCTCGATCTCGGTCCGGCCTCCGCGACGTCGTCTCGCACCACTGCCGCAGCCGGTGACGACGCCGTCCTCACGTACAACCAGCTCCGCGATCACGAACGGCAGAACGTCGTCCGGGCGCTCGAGAGCGCCGACTGGAGAGTCTCCGGTCCCGACGGTGCCGCCGCGCTCCTCGACATCAAGCCGACGACGCTCTCCTCTCGCATGAAAGCGATGGGTGTCGCACGCCCGCGATGAGCGACGTCCCGTCCACCGAAGCATCGAACGCCACGCTGCGCTTCTACGTCGGTGCCGGGCTCCCGAGCCGGGGCCAGAGGGGCATGCGCGTTCGCATCCACATCGATGACCGTCCAGCGGGTCACGTCGAAACCGGTGCGATGCTGCGCTGCCCCGTCGCCGCCGGCCACCACACCGTTCGCGCCGACGTCCTCCGCGGCGTGCTCCGCAGCCGTTCGCTCTCGGTGACGGTCGGACCGCACGACGTTGCCACCATCCACGTGCGCGTCCCCGTCAGCCTGATGACGATGGGCGGCGACGGCATCCTGCTCGAACACATCCACGGCGGCGAACGACCGCCGCAGCGCGCATGAGCGACGAGTCGCGAGCGACAGCGGCGTCCGAGACGAGCACGCTGCGGATCACATGGGACTTCCAGCACGCCCCTCTCATGACCCGTGTCCCACAGCTACGTGTGTTTGTCGACGGTCGGAAGTCCGTACGACTCACACGCGGACAGATGCTGCGCGTCGGGGTCACCGCGGGTCAGCACACGATCGCGGTGCGCCGATGGTTCGGCATCATGCGCAGCCGTCCACTGACCGTCGCGCTGCGCGAGGGCGAGACGGTCACGGTGCGCGTGACCATGGCGAACGCGAACGACGTCGCCGCCACAGTCGGGTTCCGCCCTCACCTCGACCTCGACCTCGTCCATGGCGGCCCGCCCGTGCCGCCGCCCCAGCGCGCGTGATTTCGCGTCCATGTGAGCACAGTCAGAGACCCCAGTCGCCGACCAGTTGCGTCGTCATCCGGCCGGTGATTCCGACCTCCGACCGGATGCGTGAATCCCCCGTGCAATCCTGCGCGCGATCTGGAGAATGTCCGCCGATCCGGGGCTCGGGAGCAGGAGGAGCGAGATGGTCTCGACACGATTTGGGTGGCTGCGAGCGCGTGCAGTGCTTGTCCCCCTCGCCGCGCTGGCTCTCTTCGGGACCGCGACGACCGCCGCAGCGGACACGATTCTGCAGCCCGCATCCGCCAGTGGCAGCGCGGGGGCACTTGGGATCCGCCCGTTTGTCAACCTGGTCAATCAGTCCGGCCTCTCGACCGGCTACACGAGCGAAGTGACGGACTTCGACACGTACATCGCGACGGTGGGCCTCACGCATAACAGCAACATCGACGCCAACCGCTGGTCGTCGGCAATCGGACCGGGGGATAAGACCGGGAACGTGGACTTCGACCTCGGCGGCACGTTCACGATCACCCAGCTCGCGCTCTGGAACTTTGGCGGGAACAACGGCCTGAGCATCACCTCGTTCGAGCTGTTCGCCGCGGACAACTCGTCGTTCACCGGCGCGACCAGTCTGGGCACGTTCGCGGCGAACCCGAACACAGGCGCCCTCACCGCCGTCGTGGCCGAGACGTTCACCTTCACGGCCACGTCAGCCGCGTTCGTGCGACTGGACATCCTCGCCAACAACGGCGCGGCCCTGGGATCTGGCGCGGGCGAGATCGCGTTCGGCTACAGCGCCGTACCCGAGCCCGGCTCGATCGCTCTGATGGGTCTCGGGCTCGTCATGATGATCGGAGTCCGCCGCCGCTCGCGCCGCAAGCGCGATTCCCCGCGCAAGTAGCTCAGCGCAAGTAGTTCAGCGCAGGGTCGCCGCGAGAGCTCGGTACTCGGCCGTCTCGACCAGATCGGGGTCGGCCGCGGCGGCGGTGGACCCCACGCGGCCGAGCCTGCTGGACAACTGATGCCGTGAACTCGGGTTTGCTCGGACAGAACGCGCTCGAAGCCCCCTACCGTCCATCATGATACGGGAGGCCATGATGTTCAGATCGTTCCCTGATCCGCTGCGCCGGAGCGCCTTGACGTGCCTGGTCGGCGCTGTGCTGCTGGGGGGCATGGCGGCGACTGCCCGCGCCGACTCGATCGTGATCCTCGAGCCGGTGTCGACCGTCACCGACATGGGCACGTCGTTCGGCAACCTGGTCAGACTGCGCGACCAGAGCGGTCTGTCCGCCGGCTACACGTCGAGCGCGACGGAGTTCGATGCCTACATCGCCTCGTCTCCGACCCACCAGAACACGGGCGGGGGTGTCGCGTGGGGCAGCGCTGTCGGCACCCCGACCGGGAATGTGGTGTTCGGCCTCGGAAGTACGACCCTCATCACCTCGATGGCCCTGTGGAACCGGGGCAGCGGCGTGAACGCCCGTGTTGTCGGCTTCGACTTGTATGCGCAGAGCGACAACCTGTTCGTCGGCGGGACGTTCCTGGGCAGCTTCACGTCGAGTCCGGGCGCGGATGACACGGCCGTCGCAGCCGAGGTGTTCACCTTCGCTGGCACATCCGCCGCGTTCATACGGATGAACATCACGAGCGTCGGCGCTCTTGGCACGCAAGCGAGCCTCGGCGAGGTGGCGTTCAAGAACCCCGAGCCCGGAACGTTCGCCCTGATGGGCTTGGGGCTGATCGTGCTCTTCGGCGCACGCCGGCGCCAAAAGCGCAAGCGAGCCGCGTAGGAGCCCGGTCAGCGCAGGGTCGCTGCGAGAGCGCGGTACTCGACCGTCTCGACCAGATCGGGGTCGGCCGTGACGGCGTTCGCGAGTTCCCTCGACGCAGCGGCCTCGTCCCCGGCTAACTGGTGGGTGGCGGCGAGCCGGAGAAGACTGCGCGCGAGATTGCGCGAGTCAGGATGACCCGTGAGCGAGCGACCGTCGGCGTCGCGACGCTCTCTGTAGAGCACCGACGCCCGCTCGTACGCGGAGATCGCTGCGTCGAATGCGCCGGCGGCACGCTGGGCGTTGCCGAGCGTGCCGTGCAGCTCAGGCAATGCGGGTTGCAGGGCGGTCGCTCGCTGCGCCAACACCACCGACTCGTCTGCCGTCATATCGTTCATCGCCAGGATGTCGGCCAGGTTGTTCAGCGCCGTGATCTCGTCCGGGTCGCGTTCGAGCACCTCGCCGTAGCACGCCCGCGCCAGCGAACGGAACCCAGCGTCGTCGAGCACCACTGCACCAGCGAGAAGCGTCATCGCGGCGGGGCGGGCCAAGTCCTCGCCGGGAAGGCACGCGGGCTCCGCCCGAATCCAGCGCAGGGCTTCCGTCACGGCCTCGGAGATCCCGTCGAAGCGTCTCGACCGCGAGCGGATCGAGAAGAGGAAGTACGTCGCCCGCAGTCGTAGCTGCGGCGAGAGATCACGAGCCTCGAGGACGCTCGTGACGAGGCGCTCCGCGGGGGCGGAGAGCGGGTCGCTGCGAAGCAGGATCTCACTCAGCATCAGACTGCACGCGGCGGTGCGCCCACGCGGTGACGTCGCGCGGAAGGTCCGCGTCTCGCGTTCAGCCTCCTCGAACCGACCGGCGGTGAGGAGCACGTCGACGAGGATGGCCAGAGAGTCGAAGTCGCCGACTCCGCACGCAACCGCGCGACGCAACGTGGCCAGCCCCTCGGCGGTCAGGCCCATGCGGATCTGAACTCGGCCGAGGAGGCGTTGAGCCATCGCGTTGTCAGGTCGGCTCTCCGCGCCCGCTGCTGCAGCAGCTAGAGCGCGAGCCCACTCCTCGTGGGCGACGAGCAACCCAACGTGCGTGCGCACCAGTTCCGGCGCCTCGTCGAACTCCCGTCGACTGGTGATGAGCAGTTCGCGGGCCTCGTCGGCTCGACCGACGAGCGACAGCGCGGAACCCAGGCGTGCCAGGGTGGTCGGGTCACGGCCTGCCAGTTCCAACTGGTGCTGAACGGCCTCCAGGAAGCCCGCGTGGTCACCTCGCGCGAGACGGAGGTTGCCCAGGCTGATCCACGCCATCGTGCGCCCGACCTCGTTCGATGGGGGCAGGTCATCGAGGAGCGCCTCCGCCTCCGTCTCGGCGCGAGCGAGCAGCTCACGGCCGCCGCGTCGGCCAAGCCGTGATGCCGCCTCCGCCAATCCCGCCCTGGCGGGCTGGGCATCGGGCGCGAGAGACAGAGCCTCGCGGAAGAGCGCCAGCGCCGCGCCGGGCTCCTCGCTCGCGAGTCGCTCGCCGCCGAGTGAGCACATCACCTCGACCAGCGTCTGGCGTGGAAGCTCGAGGCTCGGATCGATGTGAACGGCGCGAGCCAGGCTCAGGCGAGCGGCCTCGCTCTCCCCGTTGCGTTGCTGCGCCATGCCGAGGAAGCACCAGAACGACGCCACATCGGGCGACAGCTCGGTGCCGATGCGGAACAACTCAGCCGCCGTCCGCCAGTCGCCCTCCGACGCGGTAAGTCGACCTCGCAGGTACACGTCCTGTGGAGACCCCGGCGCGATCTCGTTCACCCTCCGAGCGGCGTCCGCCGCGCCGGATCGATCGACCGCCATCTCGTCGTCGGACTCGAGGCAGCACTCCCCGCGCAGCACGAGCAGATCGAGATTGCCCCCGTCATCGACCTCGGTCAGCGCTCGGGATGCACGAATGTCGGGGATCGCGAGCAGCAGGTGAACGAGCGCGCTGCGGGCGAAGAAGTCTGCCGGCTCCTCCACTAGGCGTTGCGTGAGCACGGCGCGCTGCGCCGTGGTGCCGGCTCCTTCCGAGCCGGCATCCTCGAGTCGCGCGAGATCGAGAGAGGCCCGGTGCCGTTCCTCGCTGGTCGTCGCCGTCTCGCGGGCGCGGTGGAGCGACGCGCGCGCGGCTCCCTCGTCGCCGAGCGCGAACTCCGCGCGGGCGCGGAGGAACGCGATCTGCGAGTTCAGCGCCGGTTCGTTCGAGATCGAGCTCAAGCGATCCAGCGCGCGACGCGCGCGGCCGTCCGCGAGCTCGAGACGGGCAAGCAGGAGGCCGGCCTCGGCGTTCTCGGGATCGGCGCGGAGCACGGCGTTCGCGTCGTTGGCCGCCCCTGGGAGCAGGCCGGCTCTGCGCCGCGCTCTCGCGCGCACGAGGTGCAGCAGCGGGGACGACCCGGTCAGCTCGATCGCCGCCGTGAGCACGTCGGCGGCGAACTCCGGCTCATTCAACTCGTCGTGCGCCTGAGCCAGCAGCAAGTACGGCATAGGGTCGGTCGGTACGGCACGTGTCACCCGCGTCAGCGACTCGATCGCCTCGCTCGGACGCTCGTACGCCAAGTGGATCTGCCCCTCCACCAAGTTGACTAGGACCTGTGCGCCAGTGAGACGCCGGGCGGCGTGCCGCGCCGCCTGAAGAAGCGCGTCGGCTTCCTCGATCGAGCTCACGAACGCTCGCCGCGGCGGACCGACCGCACGCTCCACGAGGAGACTCGCGAGAAGGAGCCGCGATGACCACCCCTCCGGGGAGTTCGCCATCGCGTGACGCAACGCGTCTTCCGCTTCCCCTCTGCGCCCCGCGGGAACGAGGACCCTCTGCACAAGCAGACTCGTCAGTCGCTCGTCGCTCGGGTGCTCTGTGATGCCCTCACGGAGGATCTGCTCGGCGTCGTCGGTCCGGCCGTCGGCGAGTCGAGTGTGCGCGCGCTGCAGGAGAACCCGTGCATCCAGAGGAAAGCGTCGCTCCGCAATCTCGATGGCGCGCGCCGCCGCTTCCGGCTCACCGACCTCCGTATAGACGTCGGCGAGTTCCACCAACTCCTTGGCGGTGGCGTCTCCGAGGGCCAGGCCCTGCAGCACCTCGTCGACGATGTCCGCCCGCGCGACGCGATGCGCCAGGCGACCGAGCGCCACGCAGTAGAGGAGGTCCGCCGTCCCCGTACGGGCGGGCACGCAGAGCGCGTCGATGTCGGGCGACTCCCCGAGTGCCGTGTCCATCCGAACCGCCAGACGAAAGCCCTCGATCCCGCGCCCCGCATCGCGTGACCGGCCGACACCGATGCGGGCCTGGTACAGCACGCGCCGACATCGGGTCTCCAGCAACGTCGCCGGGAACGCCTCGCCACGTACGAGGATCAGTTCTCCGAGCGCCCTCACCACCCGCTCCTGGTCCATGGTCTCGCGGAGCGCCCGCCAGAGATGGGTCTCCGCCTCCTCTGGATCGCTGTCCTTGCTCCCGATGATGGACCAGGCCAAGACCTCGTGCAGCCGAGGGTCGTCGTCGCGCGCAGCGACGGCGATGCGAGCGTGTTCCAGTGCGTCGTCGGCGCGCTCCTGCGCGAGCAACGACTGTACGAGCAGGAGATGGGCCGACGCATCGCTCGGATCGAGCTCCAGGGCCTCACGCGCGCGGCGCTCGGCCTCCCTGTAGTTGCCCAGCCGGTGTTCGGCGATCCCCAGCAGACGCAGGCTGCGTGCAATGGCGCCGTGCTTGGCGATCGATGCGAGCAGACCGCGGCGTGCGATCTCGTCCCTCCCGGCGTCGAGATCCTCACCGGCTCGCGCGATGCTCTCCCACTGCGACGGGCCGGTGTCGACGAGGACCACGATCGCGACGGCGCTCGTCGCAAGCAGCACGGTCACGGCGGCAACCGCCGACCAGACACGCAGCCACCTCGGCCAGCGCCGCGGTGGCGTGCCACGTTCCTGGCCGCACGCAGCGCACGCCTCGGAGTACGTCGAGATGGAGGCGCCGCACGCACAGATCGCGAGCTGCTGCGCGCCACAGTGCGCACACGTCGCGCGCGCCGGATCGGTACGGCGCTCGCACTCCCAACAACGAACGGACTTGATCATCGATCGACCGACCTCACCCCGAGCTCACTCGTCCTCGGGCGAGTTCGTGCGAGCCGTCCGCCGGGTGCGTGTGCCCCCTGGCCGGGTCACCGCTCGCGGAGTGTCGCCCTCACTCCGGAGCCTCGTTTGTCGCGGTCGGCGGACTGCGCAGCATCGAGCCGCGCGCCGCACCGGTCGCACGCCTCAGTCTATCGGATCACTACGCGTGAGCGTTGCATCG
Organism: Planctomycetota bacterium; assembly: GCA_021776825.1. GTDB lineage: Bacteria > Planctomycetota > JAJSAM01 > JAJSAM01 > JAJVHW01 > JAJFFG01. The sequence goes on along the minus strand of JAJFFG010000107.1, from coordinate 81,169 downwards.
GCTTCAAGTCGAGCCCGTCGATCCCCGGACGCGCGGATGTGGCAGGTGCCGACGTCTAGCGGCCGCGGCGAATGAAGCGGGCCGGGCGATCGAGCTTCCGCACGCGGCGTTCGTCGACGGCCCGGCGCAGCCAGGCGAGGAGTTGCGTCTTGCCGACGTCGAGCCGGCTCGCCAGCTCGTCGGCCGTGACGGCCTCGTCGAGGGCGGCCAGGATCAGCGGCAGGACAGCGTCGTAGACGCTCGGCACCGCGATCGGCGCCGGCGATTCGCGCGACGCCCCCTGCGGAGATGCCTGCGGAGATGCGGGCAGAGACGCCGGCCGAGGCGCCGGCGCCTCCTCGCGAACGGACTCCGGCGGATCGCTCGGCATCGGCGGGTCGTCGAAGAGTCCGCGCTGATGCGTCCGTACCGTCGAGGCAGGAGCGTCGGAACCGGACGAGAGGACCGCGCGCGGATCGGCGTCCGCTGTCCAGCCGGGGAACGCGACCGCGCGGCGGCCGAGGAGGGCGCGATTGCCGGGCGGAGCGGAGTCGTCGATCCGCACGAACACGGTGCGACCGCCCTCGCGCTCTAGTTCCTCGTTGGCACCGGTCCACGTGCCGCCCTTGCCGTCGGCGGACGACACCACGAGCGCGTGGTCGGCCATTGCGTAGATCAGCTTGTTGCGCCCCATCGCGCTGCCCACGGAGAAGGGCGCTTCGGGGGGCACCATCGAGAGCAGCAGGAGCCGGCTGTCGGCGATCGCGTCACGCGCATCACGGGCGACGCTCTGTCGCAACAGACTGTCCGCGAGGACGCCGATGACCGCTCCGCCGGCGTCCAGCGCCGACGTGATCGCGTGCCGATCCACGCCGCGGGCCCCGCCCGACACGACGTTCATCCCGTGCCGTGCGCACCACGCCGCGACCTGCTCGGCGCACCGCTGGCCGGCGTCGTCGACATCGCGAGAGCCGACGATGGCGAGGCCGCCCCCCGCGAGCAGCGTGCGATCGCCCGCGCCGTAGAGGATCGGCGGCGCCCGCTCGCGCAGATGCGACTTCAGGCGCGCCGGGTAGTCCGGATCGCTCCGACCCAGTACCCACAGTCCGCTCTGCTCCCAGCGCTCGACCGCGAAGCCGAGCTGCACGCCGCGCGTGAGGAGCGAGTCGAGCCGCTCAGCCGCTAGCCCGGCACCTGCTGCTGCGCGATCCGCAAGACCCTGTTGGAGCAGATCCGCGGGGCGGAGTCCTTCGGCGCGCAGCCAGTTGACGACCCGAGCGTACTCCGACTGACCGAGCGGGCTGGCGTTGCCCCGATCGCCGAGTCGCCCGCAGAGCAGGACGATCGCCTTGGCATCCTCGGTCATCGTCGTCACGGTTTCGGTCAGTCCATCCGGGGGGAGTTCAGGGCCAGAGCGAGGGGGAACACGGCGGGGCACCCCGACTGTCGCAACAGCGCGGCCGTCACGGTGAGCGTCCAGCGCGAATCGACGACGTCATCGACCAGCAGGCACGCTCCGCCCAGCATACCTTCGGGATCGACCGCGAACGCCCCGTCGAGGTTGTGCGCCTGCTGGAAGCTGTTGCACATCTCCCTCTGCTGGGCCCCATCGCGCACGCGCCGGAGTCCCGCCGCGAACGGCAGTCCAAGAGCGGCGGCGAGTCGCTGTGCGAAGTCCGATACCAACGTCGGGTGCCGCCGTGACGGGACGCAGGACACCCAGAGCGGCGACGGCTCGGGCCTCCATGATGCGAGCATCTCGACGCACGCGTCGACAAGCGCGTCGTCGAAGCGGCGGAGCTCGACCTTCCCAGCCGCGACCGTCTCGCCCCAGCCAGCATCGCGCCACAGACAGAGCGCCCGGCCCTCCTCCGCGCGCAGACCCACGGCGATCCGACCCTCGAAGCCGTACGTCGGGAGTGCGCCACCGCTCGGCCACAGTGCGCGCGGCGAGAGCGGCTGGTGACTACGCCGCAGCGCGATCGCCGCACGGTTGGCAAGATCCCGCCCGAACTCGAGCGGCAGGACCGGCCCGCCGAGGCATCCCGCGCACGCACCGCACGGCCCCGCGACCGGATCATCGAGCGCGCGACCGAGGAACTCCATCAGGCAGCCGTCGTGCGTCATGTACGCGCGCATCTCAGCCTGCTCCGAACGACGCGTTGCGGTGATGGCGTCCACGGTCTCCTGGTCGATCCGATACGAACGCGCCGCCGCCGTCGCGTTCCACTTCGTGCCGAGCTTCGTGACCGGAGCCGGTGACTCGACCGACAGGAACTTCAACACGTGCGAGAGTTCGCCGTGGCGCAGGTTGAGCACGCGTTCGAGCTCGCGAATGGAGAGACCTCCGTCGGTCCGCTCCAACACGTCCAGCACCACCTCGACGTGCTGCTGCGGGGGGAACGCGCTGCGGATGAAGTAGTCCGCGATGCGGTCGTCCTCCTCGCCGTGCAACAGCACGCCGTACGCCCGGTCGATGGCGCGTCCGGCACGACCGACCTGTTGGTAGTAGTGCACGACCGACGACGGTCGCTGGAAGTGGATCACGAACCCGAGGTCCGGCTTGTCGAACCCCATGCCGAGCGCAACGGTGGCGACGAGCACCTTCACCTCGTTCGCGAGCAGACGCTCCTCGAGCAGTTCGCGACGCGAGCGGCCGTCGGCCGCCCTGCCGACACCGGCGTGATACGCCTCGGCGCTGATGTCGTTCTGGCGGAGCCAGTCCGCCACGCGTTCGGCGTCCCGGATCGTGAGCGTGTAGACGATGCCCGACGACGGCAGCGACGGGATGCGTTCGACGAGCCACGCCATGCGGGCCGCGGGGCTCGCCATTTCGATGGTTTGGAGCCGCAGACCGGCGCGTGCGAGCGGCCCCCGCTCGAGAGCGATGTCGTCTCCGAGCTGACTCATGACATCGCCGACGACGCGGTCGTTCGCCGTGGCCGTCGTCGCGAGCACCGGCACGTTCGCCGGCAGCGCCTGCAGCACGCGCACGATCCGCCGATAGTCCGGGCGGAAGTCATGACCCCAGTCCGAGATGCAGTGCGCCTCGTCCATCACGAACAGCCCGACGCGCGCGGCGATCCGCGCCAGCACGTTCTCGCGGAACGCATCGTTGGCGAGACGCTCCGGCGACACGAGGAGGACATCGATGCTCCCCTCCGCTAGGTCGGCCTCGATCGCGTCCCAGCGCTCGGTGTTGGAGCTGTTGATCGTCTCGGCCCGCACGCCGATCCGCTTCGCAGCGAGCAGTTGGTTGCGCATCAGCGCGAGCAGCGGCGAGATCAGCAGCGTCACTCCGCCGCCGCGCTCGCGCAGGAGCCGCGTGGCGAGGAAGTACACCATGCTCTTGCCCCAGCCGGTGCGCTGGACCACCAGCATGCGGCGGCGCTCGAGTAGGGCCTCGATGGCCTCGAACTGTCCGGGTCGAAAGACGGCATCGTCTCGACCGAGGGCCGTCCGCAGGAGTTGAAGAGCTCGGTCTCGCATGGCCCCACTCGATCGCGCCGGGTTCCCTCGCCCGCACCGCACGGCCCGGCCGCACGGCAACGCCCAGTATGCGCGACACCCGCGACAGGCGGCGCGACCCGCGGGATCCACGGAGCGCCGCGCCGCTAACGTTCCATTCTGGTGAAGAGAGACGCCGGTCCACTGGCCACACGCCGCCCGCGCGAACTCCCGAGGATGCGGACTTGCACCGAGCGAGCGCCAGCGAGTGAGGACGCTGAGGAGGCGCGCCAGAGCGGCCCGACCTCGTCCCACGGATACCCGCGCCCCCGGAGGCAACCGGGTTGCCGTCGCGGCCAAGCCTCGGATGTGGCCACGCACTCGGTCGCTCGGCGTCGCCGCCGTTAACGTCCCTCGGCATCCGATGCGCATCGCGGCGCCGTTCAAGTCCGCAGGGTGCGTCGGTGCGACTGCGTGGGATCCACGGGGCCCGTGACAGCGGACGTTCCACTCTGGTGGGCAGGGGCGGACTTGAACCGCCGACCCCGGCATTTTCAGGGCGGTCAGAGGGGTACATCGGAGCCTACAGGCGGCCCCAGAGGGCCCCGAAAGCCCCCTCGGGCGACCAGCGGAGGTATCCACGGCGGTATCCGGATCCGCGCACGCGATGGCCACCAGAATCCTGCGGTCGCGTCGTCGAGCGACGTGAGTTCTCGCTCTCGACACCACTCCGATGCCGAGAGGACACGGCGACGTGCACCACCGCCATCGAAGGTGTCGTCCGTGGAGTTTGACGGCGTTGCGAGTCCCCCTGCAGAGGACGCGCCCTCGACCGGTCGAATGCACCGTCGCTCCGAAGCGGCGCGCGCGGATCAACTCCCAAGCGCGAACCAGTCTGCGCGTAGCGAAGTAGTCGTTGAGCAACTGCGGTTCACTACGAACAACCCCGGTTACGCGCGCCTTCCCCGGCTCAACGGACGCGGTATCCGTTGCCGAATCAACCACGCACACCGTCGAGTGTGTCGGGGACGTCGGTGCGCCCGCGTGGGGTGTCTCCAAGGTCCGTCCTGGCTGAGCTGACGTAGCAGCGGTGGGTGTCCGCCGCCGGAACGTGCCTAACCGAATGCGCGAGATCGCGCGACCGGTCGCGTTTCCGATCGGTCCGTAGGCGGCGCGGGTTCCTTGGGGCGAGACCGGCCGCTGCGGGGTCACGCACCACTGCCGCGCAGGGGCGAACATCCACGCACCGGGGGAGAATCGACCGGTCTCCGGATTCACCAGTGGCCAACGCCGCCTCGAACAGAGCACTGGTCTCAATCCACGCAGCGTGGCTAGGTGGCCGGACCGATCACGCGGCCAGCCATTCGAGACGGCGAGGAGCCACTTCGCTCTTCCTGGGGTGGGGCCACTCTGGCTGCGTGCGCTCAGTGGCACCTCCGCGAGCGCACGCTTTCGGCACCCGCTCTGGTAGCGTCGGCGCGCATGTGGCAGGACGTGGAGAACGAGCAGGACTACCTCAACTTCAGCGAGCTCGCAGAACTTGCTGTCGACCTCATCGGTAGACCAAACATGCTGCCGCTCTCCTTAGGGGTCTTCGGGGGCTGGGGATCCGGGAAGTCCACACTCCTTCGCCTCATAGATCGCGAACTGGAAGCGAAGGCCGCCGCGGGGGATGGCTCCAGCTACTTGGTCGTGCGATTCGACGCATGGCTGTTTCAGGGGTACGACGACGCGCGCGCGGCGCTGCTCGAGGAGATTGCGCGTCACCTGGCGGAGGCCGCGAGCGACAACGAGTCACTGGTTGAGAAGGCTGGCGGGCTGTTGAAACGCGTCAACTGCCTGCGTCTGCTCGGTGCCGCGGCAGATATTGGGGCCAGTCTAGCGTTCGGTGTACCGACGGGTGGAGTCCTCGGGCGTGGGCTGCAGGGCGCTGTGAACTTCGCGAGCGGGACGCCAGGACTCGAGGACTCTGCGTCCATCGGTGCAGCGATCAACGACGCCGCCGAACCGGGACGGCTCATGCGCCCGGTGCAGACCCCACCAACCGAGATCCGAGCCTTCCGACGCGAGTTTCAGGAGGTGGTCGAGGGACTCGACAAGACGATCGTCGTCTTCGTGGACAACCTCGACCGGTGCCTTCCGGCGGCGACGATCGAGACCTTAGAAGCAATACGCCTGTTCCTCTTCCTCCCCAGCACCGCCTTCGTCGTAGCGGCCGACGAGGCGGTCATTCGCCACGCTGTCGCCAAACACTATGACGGGCTGAGCGATCGCCACGTCCGGGACTACTTGGACAAGCTGATCCAGATCCCGATGAGGGCACCTCGGCTCGGGCACAAAGAGGTGCGGGCCTACATGTTCCTCTTGTTCCTCAGTTTGGAGGATCTTGACCAGGGGCAGTTCGAGGCCGCCCGCGAGTTACTGATGAAGAACCTACGATCCGCGTGGCACGAGGAGCCGGTCTCCGCCGAGGACGTCCTGAGCTGCGTGCCCTCGGCTGCTGCCGAGTTGAACCAGCACCTGGCGCTAGCAGAGCGACTGGCTCCGGTGCTGGCCACAGCGCCCAACATCCTCGGCAATCCACGGATTGTGAAACGGCTGCTCAACAGCCTGCAGATGCGACTCGGACTCGCTCGTCGGCGGGGGATCCCCGTGGACGAGGAGGTACTCGCCAAGCTCGCGGTTCTTGAGCGAGGAACTGACGAAGACTCGTACGCGTTCCTCATCAAGCTTGTCGTCGATGATCCGGATGGCACGCCTGCACTGATCACAGATCTTGAGGCTGCGGTAGGCGAGGACAACTGGGGGGAACTCTGCCCACCAGAGTGGAAACGGCACGACTCATTCATCCGACTCTGGGTCGGTCTCGAACCTGCGCTCGCGGGTCGGGACCTACGGAGCGCCGTCTACCTCAGTCGCGAGAACGTGCCTCTCTCCACGCCACCTGGCGAGCTGTCGTACGAAGCGGTCCAGGCTCTGACGGCGCTCAGGAGCGTCCAATCGATTCGATCCGTCGCTGCGAAGAACGCCGTGGCGGCCCTCTCGCCGAGCGAGCGACGGGCGGTTCTACAGGGACTGATCTCTGAGCTTCGGAAGGTCACAACCTGGGCCAGGCCGGTGCCGGGGTTCAACGGCGCGTTGATTCTCGTGGCCGAGACGCCGGAGATAGAGGGTGACCTTCGCGGTTTCCTGGAGACTCTCCCCCCAGAAGACGTCGGGAAGTGGATTCTTCCTCTGCTCAGGAACTGCGCAGGCGACTGGGCGACTGACGTGCTGATGCGGCTAGGCGAGGCGAAGGATGGACCCGTCTCGCGACCTGCGCGGGGCCGGAAGTCAACCGGCCGAAAGCCCAGATAGGGGACGTCTTGGGGACCTCAAGTTCGAATCCTGGGCCGGGGCCGTCGAGCCCCCTCGTTCCTCCCTGGGCAGACGTAGACGGCGGCGGCCCTGGCCCCACTCCTGCGCCACAGAGATTCCGGCAGTTTCGAACGGATCTAGGGAAATGGGTGCGCTCTGGGGACAGCGCTCTCTTGCGGTCCGGGCTCAGTCATTACAGCAGGACTAGTCTCGGAGGAGGTGCTACCGCAGCGCGACGGTTCGGGCTCGCGGCGCAGGCTGGCGGCGCACTCTTCGGCCTTCTCACCGGTGGAGGTCAGCCGGACACTGAGCCACCGCTCGATCTGGAGGGCCTGGTCGGCGGATCCGTGGACGAGGCCATCGAGGCCATCGTTGACGTCCTCGCGGCCGGAGGCGCACAGGACGAGCAGGCAATCCGTGACGGAATGTCTGATGCGCTCTCCCAGTGTCTCGCGTCGTACGAAGAGTTCGACGCGGGAGTGCTTTCGGAAGACACGTTAGCGGAACTGTTCCAGGGCTACATCACCGAGGAGATCGTCATTCGCGTCCACTTGGACAGTGGAGATGCGTTCGTCAAGTCGGACGATCCCGTCAGGTGCGTAGAAGCCGAGAATGAACTGAGAGACTACGTGAGAAGTGTCGTCGATGTGGTGGCGGGCACGCGACTGCGGACGGACTTGTCAGAACTGGATGCGGCGGGATTCGAGGGACTACTGACGGACGTGTTCCGAGAGGTCATCGACGAGTTTGGGTCCTACGAGTAGCAGTGAACTCCTCAGCACGGTGACGACTCCGACACTGTTCTGCAGCCCCAATCCGATGCGCGCGCGTGCCGCTGCGTCGGACGATGACCTCGCGGTGTGTCTGTTCGGCAACCCAAGTGACGACTGCGGGGGCGTCGGGGCGCAGGTGGCCGCTGAGATGCGTCGGTTGAGTATCCAGCCCACCTCCGAAGCCTGGGACTTCTTGGCGTTCGCGCTGTCGGTGACCGCCGCCGACGTCTTCATTCCGCGTCGCGGCGCAGCCGACGGCTGGACGCGCCAGCTTCGCGTTGTCACGGAGCTCGCCAACCCGGCCGATTGGCAGAGTCTGGCACCCGACCTTGAGTGGCTTCTCGGCTTCCTCAGCGGCGATATCTGGCGGTTCGAGTTCCGCCGAGGAGGGCTGACGGTGCCGGCCGTGCATCGTGCGCAGGAGCCGAGCGAGAGGCTCGCATGCCTGTTCTCAGGAGGGCTGGATAGCTACGTCGGCGCGATCGACTTGGTAGCACAAGGACGGTTGCCCTTGCTGATCAGCCAGGCATATCGCGTGGAGCAGAGCGCTCAGACAACGCTTGCGGGGAAGTTGGGCAAGCTCCCACCACATCTCCGCCACATACAGATTGACGCTGGGCCGTCCCATCCCGATGTGCGCGGGAATGACCGCGAGAGTTCAATGCGGACTCGCTCCCTGCTCTTTGTCTCGCTGGGAGCGCTGGCTGCGTCCGCGATGGTCCGCTCGCCTAACGAGTCGGTGCCCAATCTCATCGTCCCTGAGAACGGGTTCATCGCTCTGAATCCGCCACTGACTCCACGTCGCGTTGGAAGCCTCAGCACGCGCACCACGCATCCGGCATTCCTACACAAACTCAACACTCTCCTTCCTCGCCTGGGAGTCCATTGTGAACTCTCGAATCCCTATGACGAGATGACGAAGGGCGAGATGCTGGACGAGTGCCTCAAGAGGGTCGTCGTTGAACGTTGCGGGCACGAGACGGTCTCTTGCGGGAAGAGTGGGCGGCGCAATCAACAGTGCGGTCGGTGTGTCCCATGTCTGATTCGGCGCGCGGCCTTCCGCAGTGCGAAAATCGCGGACAAGACGAACTATGAGTTCCTGGACCTCAACACCCAGCGCTCGTACGACGACGTCTTGGCGTTTCGCACCGCAATCGTGCGCGCGAGGGACGGCACTGCCCGCGAGTGGCTGCGCGCCTCCGCCCCGTTCCCGGACTCCGCGCGCCTGCCAGCGTACGCCAGAGTTATCGATCGCGGTCTCGCAGAAGTCGAGGCCCTCTTGGCGGACGAACTCGCTCGATGATGGATCTACACTGCCACTTGGATCTATTCGAGGATCCTCGGACGCTCATTCGCGAGTGCGAGGCGCAGGGAATCTACGTTCTCGGAGTCACGACCACTCCGAGTGCGTGGAACGGCTCGCTGGCTCTCGTGCACGGTTCTCGACGCATCCGCCTTGGGCTGGGTCTCCACCCGGAGCTTGCCGCGGAACGGAAACACGAGATCCCGCTCTTCGAGCAGCTACTCCCGGAGACCGCCTACGTTGGTGAGGTCGGGCTCGACGGCTCGCGTGAGCATCGTGATCACATCCCCGATCAGACCTATGTGTTCGAAGCCATCCTCGACGCGTGCGCACGTGAGTCGGGAAGGATACTGAGCGTTCACAGCCGAGGGGCGGCCACGCAGGTCCTCGACCTTCTCGCTGCTCACCCCGATGCTGGTCACACCATTCTGCACTGGTTCTCCGGTGCGCAGCGCGCGCTGCTCAGGGCGATCGACATGGGATGCTGGTTCTCCGTCGGTGAGCCGATGCTGCGCTCCAAACGAGGCCGCCAGGCGATCCTGCGGATGCCGAGAGATCGTGTGCTGATTGAAACTGATGGCCCCTTTGCGAAGGGGTCGGACGGACGAACACTGAGCCCACTGGACGCTCCCCGTGCACTCGGTCTCCTCGCCAGCCTCTGGGAGGTTGACTACGACGAGGCTCGAGCCGTTGTCAGATCTGGGTTCAGAGACCTCGTTACCAAGTCGCACACTGACGCAGACGCTGGCGATCCGCACCGGCGCAAGTAGCCAACGCCGGGGCCGGTGTGCCCGCATGCCTCACTCCCCCTAGCTGCACTGCTGCTGAGTGCGACGTCGAAGTCACCGAGTCCGACACGCATTGCCGCTCTGGGGGTTCGGCTGCCTCGGCCTGAGGCACTCTCGGATCCGTATCCCGAGTCGCACCACGCCGGACGATCGACTCCATGCCGGGTGGCCCTCACCCGATCGTCGGTCCCGTCGCCCGGTCCGACTCGGTGCTGGGCGGACACGCCAGCGAGAGGGCGCTGAGATCTCACTCGGCCGCGACGGCTGTCGCCAACTTCCAAGTGCGCGCAGAAGTTGACGTAGCGAAGTTGTCGTTCGGCGGTGTCGCTTCGCGTCGAACAACGCTTGTTAGGTGCACGCGAGCAGGCTCCACGGACCCGGCAACCGCTGCCGCATCCACCGCGCACACTCTGCGGAGCCTTCCGGACGTCGGTACGCCGGCGAAGCGAGGAACCGCACGGCGCGTAGAAGTCGGGACAGTTCCAACTAACCCAATTTCTCGCGGTTTCCGGTAGCCGCGGCCCGTCGAGCAGAGGAACGCGGACGATCCCGGCCGCGGGCCCGGGCATCGAGGCGACTCAAGGCTGCAAGTTCGAATAGTTGGAAATGCCCAGACCTCTAGGAGCCGCAGCCTCCGCATGCTGGACAACTGATCTGTCCGTGCCCCTGACTCAGCTGACGCGTGGGCGATGCCGTCGCGACCGTATCAGCCGAAGAAGGGCGCATGGATGACGGGACACTGTCAACCGGATGACCTCTGGCGTGGGTAGTCCTCCGCCGCTGGCGGAGTCTGAGACCACCCAGAGCATTCAGACCGCCAAACTGAGTTTGGTACGGCACTGCGTGGCAATCAGTTGGTCGAGAGAGACCTCCCGAGGCGCGTGCGGAACAATGAGCGCGACTGGGACAGCCCTTGACGCCGAGAGTCCCCACCGCGGACCCTGTCTACGCCGGAGAATGACGTGGATGTGAGAGACCGAGGGGCAGTGCGGTGCTAGGTGCGATCGCGTTCTTCGGCACAGTCCTGGTCGCCGGCTGCACGCTCGCCTACTGCTGCTCGCCGGGGGGGCGGGTTTGCGTGGCGCTCGCCGTCGAGCGATGGATCGCACACCGGCGGTCGTACCGGTGCCGGACGGCCCTGGAGAAGACTCGGACGCGCGTCACCATGGCGTTGGGTCCCTACGAGGCCGAGTCACAGCAGCGGAACTTCGCGGCCACCCCAATCGAGGCTCTGAAGGACGCTGGCGCCAAGCGGGTTCGCTGGACGGCCCTCGTCGATGCTGGGTTCGCATCCCTCGCAGACGTGCTGAATGCGGACCCTGAGGAAGTGGAGGCCGTTCCCGGCATCGGGCCGGCGTCTGTTCGACAACTCCTTTCGGCAGCGTACGAGCTTGAGCGAAGCGTGCTCGGCGAACCGACGCAGCCGCCGATGCCTGACGATCCAGGGACAGCTGCCAGGACGCTGATCGCAGCGGCGGTAGCGCATCTCGACGCGCTGAACGAGTTGGAGGCAATCGCAAAGAAGCACGACGAGCAGGTGGCTCAACTGATCTGGAAGGCTCGCGCAGCAACGGCGCCCCTCGGGTTCGGAACTTGGTTCATCCGCGGCGTCTGGAACGCGCCGGCACCGACCGACCTGCGGCAGGCACGGCACTCCGTCGCAGCAGTTCGCAACGAGAATGGCGGCGACCTGGCCCGCAAGGTGGATGCTGCTGTGGGCCGAGCGGGAGCACGGCGGAAGACGGTCGGGTACGACGCATCGCGAATGTACGCCGAGGACGGAGCGGCCGTCCGAGCGCTGATCCAGCGCGAGCTGAGGCAACACTCCCGACCAGCGCCACGTCGGCGGTCCCTTCCTCCGGAGCCGATCGAGGCACCCGCCGCTGCACCCGAGACGACGCCGCCTTCGACTCCCACGCCTCCGACTCCCACGCCTCCGCCAAGCCTCACGAGCCCGCGTGCCTCAACTCCGCCCGTTCGAGAGCGGCCCCAACCTCGCTCTGCTGCGACAGGACACGTCTGGCTTCCTGCCGGCGCGGCCCAGGAGATCGCTGGACATCGGATCTCCAGCGGGATGGTCTACCTCGGCTCCGGACTGCAAGCGGTCGACCACGACTTCCTAGTCGAACCGGCGCTGATCGACCCGAGCCTGTCGGTCGCCAAGCGTGCATGCAACCACTCGGGCGAGGGGATCGGCTACTGGCCCTCGTATGACGAGATCAGCCCAGCCTCGCGCAACGCGTACCTCGCTTGGCTCGCGGAAGGACGACGCGACCCGCACGCGTACATCGGCTACGTATTCCTGTTCTTCTACGGGCTCGAGCGCCGGGTCCTCCACGATGCGCCCGCCGACGCGGGTGCCACGGCGGAACTGCCTGCGATTCAGGCCGAGGTCGAGCGGCTTTCGTCCTTGTACGGCCACAACCGCTCGTTCCAAGACTACTCAACCCGGTTCCTGGACATCCTCAGCCTGATGCAAGGAGCGACGGCGGGCGAAGCGGACACCCCGTCTGACGTATCGAGCCAGCTCTCCCCCCTCGCGGTCAAGGTGGCCCTGGCGAAGTGCTCGGTTGCCGGACGCCCGATCCCGATGGAACTCGCACTCTCGTGGCTGCGCGTTGATCCCGGCACTTCATGGCGGACGCCTGCCGTGCGGTGCGCCGTGGAGTTCGCGGAGTTGTTCCAGGAGCAGTACCGCGAGCGATTCGGCGCGGGTCTCACGATCCGGCCCAACAAGACGCCGCTCCGTGTGAGCTACCGGCCGGCGAGCGCGTCGTTCGCACGCGAGCACCAGTTCGGCCTGCACGACTTGCCCGACGTCACCGCACTCTCGCGCCCTGTTCGTCAGATCGCGGACCTCGCCGACCAGACTTGCGACGCGCTAGACCCCTACAGTCGCCTTGTCGGCAAGTCGCCTGACGCCCGAGACACGCCTCAGGCACTCTCGCTACTCCCGCCAGCCCTCATCGCCACGCGTTCCTCGCCCGCGCTGGAGGACTGGCGATCATGGCTCGACGACCAGTTTGGTGACGCCGCCGACGCAGTTGTTCAGTTCGACGAGATTGCACGGCGCTTCCTCCCGGACGACGCCCAGTCCATGCGGAAGAAGGAGGCCGTCAGTCTCTCCCGCCTACTTGCCGGGCTCGGGATCGGGATCGAGCCGGATGCACGCTTCGGTGGGTCGCGAGCGAAGCCAGGGAGCGTCGCCGTGCTGTTCCGTCTGAGGGCCGACGCGCCGGCACGCGCCTCCCACGCGTACGAAGCCGCCGCGACCGTCCTGCACTTGGCGAGCCTCGTGGCGACGGCCGACGACACAGTCGACGACTCCGAACGCGCCCACCTGGAGAAGCACCTGGAGAACTCGCTGCACCTGAGCGGCGGCGAACGCGATCGGCTTCGTGCCCATCTCTCGTGGCTCCTCCACACCCCCCGCGGGTTCAGCGGCCTCAAGCGCAGGATCTCGGCCCTGCGGGCAGACGAGCGGACGGAGATCGGGATCTTCCTTGTCGGCGTCGCAGCCGCGGACGGACGCCTCGAACCCGCCGAACTCAAGTCGCTGACGAAGCTCTACACGGCACTCGGGCTAGATCCGGGCGACGTGTACTCGCACGCTCACGAGTTCACGCGGCGGCCGGGCGCGTCGGACGATCCTGTGGTCGTACAGAAGCGATCACCGAGCACCGAGCTGTACACGGTCCCGCCCGAGCCCAACGGAGCGCCGGCCCCGATCCAGCAGAAGCCGAGCGGTGCGATCGAACTCGACATGGAACTGGTGCAGAGGCGGATGCGCGAGTCCGAGGCCGTCTTCGCCGTGCTGCACGACATCTTTGGCGACGAGGACGACGCTCCGCTGGCGCCGAGCGTGACAGCGGTCCCGACCGAGCCGTGCCTAACGGGGCTGGATGCCGCCCACTCCGCAGCGCTGCGGCGACTGTGTACTCAGGAGGAGTGGAACCGCGCAGAGATCGACGAGGTCTGCGCTGCGCTGGGTCTCCTTCCGGACGGTGCCGTTGAGGTCATCAATGACGCTGCCTACGATTCGATCGGAGACCCTGTGATCGAAGGGGACGATCCTGTCTGCGTGGATGTCGAAGCCGTGAGGAGTTACATGCTGTGACCAGACCATCTGCCATTCGGCCCCGAGACCGCGACGCCGTGCTCCAGTCGCTGCGAGCGGGCGTAGTGCCCCGTCGTGGTCAGCATCTCGTGCAGGTTGGGCGCTCGCAGGAGGTGAGCGCGCTGATATCCGACATCGCGCGCATCGCTGATGGTGGCGCAGCCTTCCGCCTCGTCATCGGCGAGTACGGCGCCGGCAAGACGTTCTTCCTGCACCTGGTGCGACTGATCGCGCTGCAGAAGCGGCTGGTCACGGTTCACGCGGACCTGGCGCCCGACCGCCGGCTGCACGCCACGGGAGGACAAGCGCGCTCGCTCTACTCGGAGTTGATGCGGAACGCGGCCACGCGAAGCAAGCCGGACGGGGGCGCGATCGCTGGCGTCGTCGAGCGCTTTGTCAGCTCAGCCCTCCAGGAGGCGCGGGAGTCCGAGACGACGCCGCAGTCGGCCATTCGATCCCGCCTAGACGCGCTGTCGGACTTCACCGGCGGATACGCGTTCGCGGAAGTCGTCGCGGCGTACTGGCGCGGTCACGACTCGGGTGACGAACAAATCAAGTCCGATGCGATTCGTTGGCTGCGAGGCGAGTTTGCAACGAAGACCGACGCGAGAGCCGCTCTCGGGGTACGAACGATCGTCACCGACGCGAGCGTCTACGACCACCTGAAGCTCATGGCGCTCTTCGTGCGTCAGGCTGGCTACCACGGGCTGCTCGTCTGCCTCGACGAGATGGTCAACCTGTACAAGCTGGCCCACACCGGCGCGCGCAAGGCCAACTACGAACAGATCCTCCGGGTGCTGAACGACTGCCTGCAGGGAACGCCCGAGGGACTTGGGTTTGTGCTCGGCGGCACGCCTGAGTTTCTGATGGACCCGCGCAAGGGCCTCTACAGCTACGAAGCGCTGCAGACGCGCCTCGCCGTCAATACGTTTGCCGGTGACGGTGTGGTCGACTTCACCGGGCCGGTCATCAGCCTCGGTGGGCTAACGCCAGAGGATCTCTACCTGCTGCTCACGAAGATCCGGCACGTGCATGCGGCGGGCGACGAGGAGAAGTACCTCCTCCCGGACGACGGGCTGCGCGCCTTCATGCGGCACTGTTCCGAGCGGATCGGAGACTCCTACTTCCGCACGCCTCGCAGCACCGTGAAGCAGTTTGCCGACCTGCTGGCGGTGCTGGATCAGAACCCTGGCATGACGTGGGAGAGTCAGGTGAGTCGCGTCGAGATCGCCGAGGAGCGCAATCCCGACCTAGCGCCCATCGAAGACGACGATGAGGCGACCGACTCGGGTGGACCGGACGATGACGGACTCGCTAGCTTCCGGCTCTGAGAGTGGCCCGCCGCAGGGGTCGCGCGCGTTCCTGCTCCTGCACCCGCGCGTTCAGCGGTGGGTCTGGCGAGCGAAGTGGCCGGCGCTACGTCCGGTCCAGGAGCAGGCGATCGCACCCGTCCTCGCCGCGGACGAGGACGTGCTCATCGCCGCCGGGACGGCTCAGGGCAAGACCGAGGCGGCGTTCCTTCCGATCTGCTCCCGACTTGTGGAGTGTTCGGGGCCAGGAGTCCGCGCACTGTACGTCGGCCCGCTGAAGGCGCTCATCAACGATCAGTTCCGTCGCTTGGACGAGATGTGCGAGGGGCTCGCGATCCCCGTGCATCGATGGCATGGCGACGTGTCAGCCGCGAAGAAGAGCAAGCTGGTCAAGAGCCCGTCCGGAATCCTGCTGATCACGCCGGAGTCTCTCGAAGCTCAATTCGTCCTCCGCGGCACCCGGATCGTCAAGATCTTCGGACAGCTCGAGCACGTCGTCCTCGACGAGTTCCACGCCTATCTCGGGTCCGAGCGAGGGAGGCAGCTCCAGTCGCTTCTCCACCGGCTCGAACTTGCCATCCGTCGGCGAGTGCCTCGCGTTGGGCTGAGTGCGACTCTCGGCGATGTCTCGCTTGCGGCAGCTGCGCTGCGACCGCTTGCGCCGCGTCATCCGACAATCGTCTCGCCGTCGAACTCGGGACAGGAACTCCGCGTGCAGATCCGCGGCTATCGGATCGACGCGCCGAGGGACCAAGACCTCGGCACAGCGAGTAGCGACGATTCACGCACCTTCAAGATCGAGGCGCCCGGATCGGTGGTGGACATCTGCGCCGACCTGTTCGAGGTGCTCCGTGGCTCCAACAACCTGCTGTTCACGAACAGCAGATCGGACACGGAGGCGATTTCTGATCGGCTGCGCACGATGTGCGAGGAGCGTCGCCTGCCGAACGAGTTCTTCCCCCATCACGGGAACCTGTCGAAGGAGATCCGCGAGGATGTCGAGCGACGGCTCAAAGAGGGGCGTGCCCCCGTGACGGCGGTCTGCACATCGACCCTTGAGCTCGGGATCGATCTGGGGGCAGTCACGAGCGTTGCGCAGTACGGGCCGCCAATGTCCGTTGCGGCCATGCGGCAGCGCCTTGGTCGCTCCGGTCGTCGCGACGAGCCCGCCGTGCTTCGGATCTACGTGAGAGAGCACGAGGTGACAGAGAAGACCGCGCCTGAGGACTCGCTGCGCGCCGGCTTGGTTCAGTCGATCGCGATGCTCAACCTGCTCCTCAACGGCTGGTGCGAGCCTCCGCCGCCGGCGGCACTCCACCTCTCGACGCTCGTTCAGCAGACGCTGTCAATGATCAGCCGGCACGGATCGGTACGCGCCGGCGATCTCTGGAACGCGCTCTGCGATCGCGGACCGTTCAACGGCCTTGATGCCCCCTCGTACGGCATCTTCCTGCGCGACCTCGGTCGCAGCGACCTCGTGACACAGCTCGGTGACGGGACGCTCACGCTCGGGCTCGGCGGCGAACGCCTCGTCTCACACTACTCGTTCTTCACAGCGTTTCAGACGCCCGAGGAGTGGCGTGTCTGTACCGGGACGCGGGACCTGGGATCACTTCCGCTGAGCGAGCCGCTGATGGAGGGAGCGCACTTCGTGTTCGCTGGCCGAAGGTGGCGCGTGGCGTCGCTGGACGAGGACCGGCGGGTCCTCTACGTAGTTCCGGCTCCTGGTGCACCCGTTCCGCGGTTTGCCGGAGCCGGTGGCACCGTGCACGGCCGCGTCCGGCAAGAGATGTTGGCGGTGTACCAGAGTGCGGAAGTGCCCCAGTTCCTCGACTCACTAGCAGTCGATCTACTCGACGAAGGCAGGAAGAACTTCGCACGACTCGGGCTGCACGAGACGCCGTTCCTCGCGGAGGGCACGCACGTCCGGTTCTTCCCGTGGCGCGGGGATCATGTGATGGACACGATCGCGCTGCTCCTGCAACGGCGAGGGGCAGCTGTCACAAGAACCGGCGTCGCGTTGTCGGTCACCGCCTGGGACGTAGATCGGCTACGCGAGGAACTTCGTTGTCTCGCGCGCGCCGAATTCGCGTCCGCAGTGGATCTCGCCGCAGCTGTCGGAAACAAGTGCACGGAGAAGCACGATCAGTTCTTGTCGGACGGCCTTCTCGCCGCCGACTACGCGTCGAAGCGCCTGGATACCGAGGGCGCGTACGACTGGATGGTCGAGACCCTCGCAGCGCTCGAGGCGGAGGGTGAGTAGGCTGCGACCTGCGAGGACCGGCTGAACAGCTACCTCGGCCTCGCGAGCACACTCCTCCTCGCGGGCGCCGCGGCGCCTCCGCGCGGCCCGGGCCCGTCAATCGGTTGATGGCGACGAGGGCGCGCTCGGTGAGCGCCACGATCTCGGCGTGCAGGTAGCCGTTCGTGAGGTGCGTCGGTGCCGCCGGGAGGTAGTGCGGGGCCGACGCGCCGCCGGTCCCTTCAGGTGGTGGTCGCAGCGCCCCACGCGGATCGAGCCGTTAAACGTCTCGACGTCCTGGTCCGCAGCCTTCGCGCGCGTCTCGCGAGGAATTCGGAGGACGGCGAGTCTCTCCACCGAGCGTGGATGGTCGCCCCTGCGCGCGGTCTGTAGCACCGACACCGCTCGTGACAGGCCCTTGGGCGGACTCGAGAAGGACCGGAGGAACGCTCACGGTGCGGGGATTCACGTTTCTCTGTGCTCGCACCCGGCCCACGCTCGCTCGTCGCCGGGTGCGGGCGACCACTTCAGAGGCCGCGTCGGCCCCACCCGCACCGCTGGAGCCAGGCACACTCGGCGCCACGCGGGTCGCTCGCGCAAGCCTGCGGTCGGGCAGCCTGACGGCGCCGGGGTCAGGTGGCGCGCAGGACGGTCGGTCGCTTCGTCGCCGCTCAGTTCTCGACGGCGACGGCCGCGAGCTCTACGCGGAAGCGTTGTGCGCGGAGGTTCCGCGTGGCCTGCCTGAGGTTCACCTTGCTGAAGAACGGCAACCTGAGGTTGTTCGGCCTCTTCGTGATCACGGCGAACGTGATCACGAACTCTGACGTGTCGATGGGCCCCTCGATCTGAGCCACCGGAGGGAGCTTCTCGTTGACGCGGCCTCGGAAGCCCCGGTCGGTCGCGAGTAGCGTCGCCGAGACGAGACCCTGCGAGAACAGGTGGCTGAGCACGCTCGAGCCGCCGTACTTCTTCACGTGGACGAGTCGCTTCTCCGTGTGGTCGTAGAGATCGCAGAACTCGATCCGGCTCTGGCCGGGTGCTGGCTGGATCAGATTCGCGTCCATCAGAACGACATCGCGACTCGCCGCGGTGGCGGCTCTTCGGTTGTAGGCGTCCTCTCGTTCGCCCAGCCGCGCCGCTGGAAGATCCAGGTCGGTCGGCGCAGCGATCTCATCGATGAAGTTGTCGACGTCGCTGACGAAGTCCTTGTCGAGCCGGTACCACTTGCCGTTGGTGAGGATGTAGCGGTCGCCGTCGAGATCCTGCTCGGCATAGAGGCAGCGGTACGCCGTCCATCGGGCGAGCGGAGTCGTGCCGTCGGTCGCGTACAGCATGACTGCTTTCGCTCGCAGGTAGCTGACGCCGAGCTCCGTTCCGGATCGCATCGCCGCCCGAAACGAGGCGAGGTCGATGTCGTGCAGCAGATCGCCCGTCGCTGCAGTTCCATATCGGAACCCACCGAAGCTAGCCCACGGAATGATCTCCGGAGCTGCAAGCCACACGTCCTGCTCGTCGCCCAGCAGGAGTCGGTCCGATAGCGCAAGGTCGAGGCGGCTCGTGGCCTCGCGATCTCGGACGGGCTGGATCTGATCGATCCATGCGTACTCCTCACGGTAGGTCGTCTTCTCGTACTGCTCCAAGTAGCGGTCCATCAGTGCAGGCAGTTCAGCGAGCCCGGCTCGTACACCGACGGCCAGAGCGTCACTGCCGCCCATGCGAAGCCCAAGCCGGTCGTCGATGGGGACGCCGTGCACGCTACGCAGCAGATCCTGTTCCACGTCCAGGCCGAACGCCTCTAGACGCGACGCTCGGCTCATCTGCTCCCGACTGATCTTCGCCAGCGAGTCAATGGACTGCCTGTCGATGGACCGGATCGCCTCCGGATCCACTGAGTTGAGAGTGGTCCTCAACCCGAACGCCTCCTCGGTCACACCTGGCTGGAGGCGATGCCGCCCGGTGCCGAACGTGATCGCGAGGATGCGCCCACGCTGCTGAATCAGAAGCACTGCGCCGGCGCTCGCAGAAATGAGGCCATCGGGTGTCCCCGCGTCAGCTTCGTTCAGGAGCTTCGCCCAAGACGGCGGATGCACCGGAACCTGAGTCGTGTGGAGCGTGCCGATGGCCGTCGCGGCGGCGACAACGTCATCGCCTGGCCAGAGACTTGGATCGACGACGTTCTCAGAGGTGACGCCTTCCTTCACGAGGTAGACGGTCAGCGTCTCGATTCGGTGTTTCTGCTCGTCCAACTCCCAACTCCACGAACTGACTTCAGCGTACGCTACCTGACTCGCGACGACAATCGCATCAGGCATACGTCACGGTACGCTGCTCCAGTCATCCCGCGTCGAGGCGCGTGTCGTAGCCGTGGTCTATCGTGTCGCCATGGTTGCGCGCCCCCCGACTGATCGCCGGCCGGATGGCCTCGACGTCGATCACGTGCAGATCGTTGCACGGCTGCTTGCCGAGACGCGCGACGCGGCACAAGCGCAGGCGCAGCCGGGTGAGGGCGACAACGCGACAGTCATCGGGTTCCAATCCTGGACGCGATCGTGCTTCAAGATCCGCGAACAGGAACGGCTCGTCGACTGGCTGACAGTCATCGACGCGTCCGCCAACTTCACCTTCCTGATCGACGGGCGTCCAGTCCGGTTCTTCCACGGTGACGCCGAGGCGTCCCTCGCATCGCGGCGCCTCGCAACGCACACGGAGTTCAGGGTCTGTCAGCGGTATCTGTTCGACGTCCCGACGCTGGCGCGCTTCGTCATCGAGACCGATTCCGCTGGATACGCTGCGCGCGTGCTGCTTCGCACGTACACATTCGACGGAGCCCCGACCGGAGATGCGTTCGTCTGTTGGACGGCTCCCGACGACTCGACTCGTTCGGGGATCAGACGGACATCGACACCCCCGCGAGAGTCGCACAGCCGCGAGATTGCCGAGACGCCATCGCAGGCTGATGGGTAGCGAACTGCAACGCGCGGAGGTGCGCGCATCGATCGTCGCAGACCTGGGCGAGTCCGAGGTGCCTCGAACTCGTGCGCTTGAGTGCGGCTCAGGTCCCGCGAGATCTCTCAGCGGACGTGACGCGCGTCTCCGATCGACACGTCGAACTAGCTGAACTCAAACGGCGGCGTCGTCTCCGAGGCCCGGGGCGCGGCCCAGAACGCACTGGAGCGAGCCCGGTCCCACGCGAGCGAGTCTCATCGCTCCCGTGGGAGGAAGAGACGCCATGAGCGCTTCAGGTGCCTCGTCGGCGGCTCGTGGCAGCGGCGTCTCTGGAGGTTCGCATCATCGAACTGACGCCAACCGTGCCTCAGGTCAAGCACGAGAGACTCTCGTGACGTACCGAGTGGGACCGCGGACGCCCCTCCCGATCTGCGCACAAGCGTCACTCGCCGACGCGGGGCTGCGTGGCGGACTCGAGTCGCCTCGACGCCCGTAGCAGCCCGAGCACCGCCGGCACGAGCGTCTCGTACAGTGCCCAGGTGCTCGCGGCCCCGACCACTATCGTCCCGTCAGCTGCGACCTCGATCTCTGGAAACCCGTTCGTTGCTACGTTGGCACGGCCGCCGCGGTGGGCGATTGCGTCGCGCATGTGCCGCGCAGCGAGGATGACCCTGTCGCCAAGGCAACTCCGCTGAACTGACCGGTCCCGTAAGGGAGCGAACGCCTTCGCGAAGAGCTTCTCGATGCTCTTCCACCCCCTCGGCCGATTCCGAGCGTTGGCGTACTGCATCGCCACGCCGGTGACGAAGTTCTCGAACGCGAAGAAGAGCGCGCAGAACGCCTGACGCTCGGAGGCGTGCAGTGACATCGTGAACTGTGGCGCCTCCAAGAACTCGCTCCAGATCGACTGGTCGTCGAACTGCTGGGGTAGTCCAAGCGGGCTCGCATCGAGCCGTCGGGAGAAGCGCTCCGCGGCGCGCTTCAGGGCTCGCTCCTGGCCGTCGGTGAGGGTTACCCCCTCGGCCCGCGCGTTCTCTGCGAGGTGGCGTGCAACGAGTCGGGCGAGCTCGGGACCGACGTCGAACGCGTTGGCGAATACGCCTTCCAGTCCCGTGACGAGTACCCAGCCGGCCAGCGAGGCCGCACGTCATGCGGACCAGTTCATCTCCATCACCCCGTACGGGCGCCGGATAGGAAGGCGGCTTTCCGCCGGAACACGCTACTACCGCGTGAACGCGAGCACATCCAAGAGCCAGTCCCGAACAACGGGATACGTCGAACCGGTGGTCTCGTCGACCGCTGTGTGGCCCTCGCTCGCCTGGAACACGTAGAGGCCCGCGTCAATGCCTTGTGACCCGTCCGGCCGGACGTTCGTGGCGTCATCGAAGGGCTCCGGCGGGAGAGTCGGGCACGTGCTGGTGGACTGCACCTCGAGCGCAAACTGCACGCTCGTCGGCACAACGTCCTCGGCGTCGAAGCGGGTCTCGCCGATCAAGAACGCACTTACAGGATTGCCCGTGCTCGACGGGTGGGCATGACCGACGAAGTTCCAGTTGCAGGAGTTCGTATCCAGGTCGATCAGAGCCGTCACGGGGAGATCGGGGACAGCGAAGAGCGCGGCGTGGGCCCAGACCCCGCCGTGGCTATGGGCGACAATCACGACGCGCGTTGGGTTCGCGCGTCCGACGACCCACGCGTCCCGAGCGAACCGCAGCGTCTCGAGCAGTCCGGTGTAGCCGTCGCCGCTGCTTGACGTGCCAGCGTCGCGGAAGTCGAACTCCTCGACGCGCTCGCCTTCGGCGGCGATCGCTGCTGTCAGCGCAGGGCCATACGCCTCGCCGAGGTACGGGTCGATGAACACCCCGTGTCCGCTCACCGTGAGGAGTAGGACGTCAGGCGCTAGCGGTTGACGCGCGACCGTCCCGCCGACTCCCCGAAGCGAGATCCCGTGTGTCTTGATCTTCCACGACGTGAGAATCAGCGCGTCGTCGGTGAGCGCTCCCTTCCCCTTGAAGCGGAAGCGCTCGCCCTCGACCAGGAGCTTGTCGGCGCGCCCGCGACGCATGAGCCCGAGGGTCGTGATGTTCCGAGCACAGACCGTCGCCTCGCCACTTCCTAGTGCGGCAACGGGCGAGAGCGTCTCCAGCTCAACGGAGAACTCGACTGAGTTCGACGGCGCGGACGAGAGATCGAGGGTCGCCTCGGTCCGGCCGGAGAAGTACGTCCCTCGGTCCTTGAACCTGCCGACCAGATCCGCGCCGGCGCCGAACGCAACGTACTTGAAGCTCGTGCGCCCGCTTCCGCCCTTGATCGAGAGCTTCTGCCCCCAGGAGCGGACCGAGAGCTTGCCAGTGACCGGCTCGATCGCGCCGAGCGAACTCAGCGTCCCGGAGACACGTCCTCGGGCGTCGACCGTAAGAGTCAGATCACCGAGGAACCCGCTCTCCCCGCGCAGCGTGTGCGTGCCGTCGACGCACCGCACGCCGGTGTCGAGTACCGCGGAGTACTCGCCGGACGCGGCGAGAGCACCTGTGTTGACCGCGAGAACTGCGAGCAGTCCGAGCGACGTCAGAGCGAGACGATGTGTCAACCCCATCGACGGCCTCCGGTCTCGTGGGCGGCCTGACGCGTGACTCGCTGAAGAGGCGCGGAGCCGCTGTCGCGCAGACTCCGGCGCGGCACCCGCCGCAGCACGTGTACCGGAGCCCACGCCGGCGCCGATCTTACCTCTTGCTTGAGCCACGTCGCCACGCCGAGATTCAGCACGATGCACCCCGTGATCGGCAAGCCGGCGTGTGTCCCGCTACCAGGAACCACTGGTCGATGCGCACGGCTTCTTCGATCTCGATCGCGCGTTCGTAGCGCGCACGCACCTGCGCCATGGAGTTGAAGTGCCGAACGTGGCCGGCCGAGTCCTTCGACGGGAGCGTGACGACGACCTCGCGATCGGGTGGAAGGCGCGCGAGGAGCCCTAGGTCGTCGTCCACGTGCTCGAGGAACTCCGTTGCCACGAAGCATGTGAAGTCGCCGTCGAGTAGCTCTCCCCCATCGGAGAACACGTCGGCGCACACGAACTCCGCCCTGGGCGCGCGCCGCCGCGCTGCGACGATGGCCACCTCTGAGAAGTCGACGCCACACCACACGCCGTCGCGCCCGTCAGCCGCCCAGAGTTCTGCGAGGTGGCCGGGTCCGCACCCAATGTCGAGGACACGCGCCCCGTCCGGTACGCGTTGGAGCGTTGCGCGCCAAAGCGTCGCCCACGGCGCCTGCGCGGCAGAGAGTCGGTAGGCATCGCTCCGCGCGTACGCCGCGTCGTACCACTCCCGCGGTCTCAGCTCACCCATGACGGACGCCGCACGACGATCCGGGTCGGCGGGCCGCTGTTGCGCAGCAGCTCACTGCTCAGCCGCCCGCATCGTCGCCGTCGCCGATTGTCTCGAACGAGAATGGCATTCCGAGCAGCTTCGCCGCAGCAGGCAGGTGCTGGAACTGCTCGCCCCACTGGCTCGGCACGAACGCATACGGCACGGGCGTGTCGGCCATGGTCATCGCCCATCTCCAGGACGCCGTCACGACCTGCAGATACCGAAGGTCAGGTAGCTCGGGATGATGACGGAGCGCCTCGGCAAGTTCCTTCTCCGCCGCGTCAGGACCTTGGCGCTGGAGCGTCATCGCGACGACCCACACCCAGCTACCTGCGTAGGCTGGTGTGTCCGGCGCGAGATCGGTACAGCGACGAGCGTGCTCGATCGCGCGCGCCGCGTCGCCGATGGCCGCGTACGTCCGCGCCAGGAAGTAGTGCCCATGCGGATCCTCGGGAGATTCCTGGATGAGCTTCTCCAGCATGGGGAGCGCTCGCTGGGCGCGCGCGTCCATCTGTCCGGTGTACGACGTCACGATCCGGGCGTCGCACTGCCGGAGTCGGCGATACCCCTCGAGTTGGTTGTGTACCGGGTATCGGTACTCTGCGCAGCCGCGTCGGTAGACGCGCACGCTCGCCATCGTCTCCGGCCTCGGCCGGCCGTTGTAGCTGTGTACGTTGACCGCGATCGCGTCGGCCGCATCACCGTGGAGATCCAGCGCCTCTCGCAGTGCGTCGCGTCCGATCAGTTCCTCGTCGCGGTCGATCACGAGGATCCACTCACCGCGACAGCGCCCGGCAGCCTCGTTCCGGGCGGCCGAGAAGTCGTCCGTCCACGCACGCCGATGGACCGAAGCGCCAAGACCCCGGAGCAACTCGTCCGCCGCATCGATCGACCGATCGTCGAGCACGACGACGCACTCGTCGACGAGGCCCTTGATGGACATCAGGCACCGCCCCGCCTCCTCGAGATGCAGCACGTCGTCACAACGCATCACGATGGCAGCGCTGATCCGCGTCTGCTCGCGGGACTCCCAGTACGGTCCCGGCGCCGGCGCGAGGAGCGCCTCGATCTCGACCCGCTCGTCCTCCGGCAGAAACCCAAGTGCGTGCTCGCGGTCGATGAGTTGCGTTCCGGGGCTCTCGGCGAGTGCGGACCAGTGGTTCATGTCAACGTCGGGATCTGTCTTCACGTCGACCAAGACGGCACCGATCGCTTGCATGCCGACGCGACGTTCGCGCGCAACCAGGTCAGGAGCGACGCGACGCAGTTTCGTCATCATCGCGCCATCGAGACCGCGGTTGACCTCGTCCGGCCAGGGACGCCAGTCCACGCGATCGAGGAGCTCGGCCGAGAGGAGTCGTCCGGCGCCGACCGTCTCGCCGAAACGCGGACCCTCGGGGTACCCCGGCCAGTACAAAGCGCGCGAGTCTCCCCGGCGGACGACAAACAGGTCGAGCAGGCCGGCGAGGGGAGTCCCGGCCTTCAGTTCGCTCCGCCATGCGGACAGCAGGCCTTCGTTGATCAGGTCGTCCGAGCCGAGGACGAGCACGCCGTCGACGCCTAGCGCGCGAAGCGAGGCCATGCCCGCGTTCCACTTTGCGCCGAGAGGGTCGTTCTGCGCGTGGAGGTAGCCCCACGCGAGCCCGGTGACTTGATCTCGCCGGGCGCCGCCCTCTGACCCGACGGCTAGGAGTTCAGCCTGAGACTGACGAGCGACCGTCGCGGCGCGTGTGAGCACGCACTCCGCGACGCCAACTCGCTGCCAAACGCAGGTGAGCAGCCCGAGTCGCGGCGCCTGCGAACTCCTCGTCGCGCTCATACCGCCCTCGCGGTGAACTCGTGCCGATCAAGATCAGATGGGGAGACGCGCGTGCTGTTTACCGCGCCTCGAGTACCACCCTGAGAGCTCGCTGTCAACGCGAGGCTCATGCTCCGCCTTCTACGCCGGGCCGATCCGATGAACGATCCGAGTGAGGGGAGTCGGAGGCGCACGCAGTTACCGCAGAATGCCAGTGTCCCCAATCCCATGAGCAAGCGAGGATTCCCGCCAGCCTCGCTGCGTTCGTCATCTCCCGAGGCCACCTACGCCAACGTCTCCACCAGGCCGCGTCGCCAGTCGAGATCGCCGTGTCGACACAGGTCGAGAACCCCGCAGCGAAGTAGGAGCCGTACCGAAGGCGGCGTGTCGCCGGTGCCGAGCCCGGTTTCGTGCCCCCAATTCCGGTCGCTCTGCTCCCTTGTCAGGGCTCGAAGATCCTCAATCGAGTCTCTCCGGTTCTCATCGATGGCGATCGCTCGTAGCGCGCGACGCTCTCGGAGCCAATGCTGGGGACCCCATGCGACGTCTGGAACGCGTGCCGCGGCGCAGGGCCACGCATCTCGAGGCTCTGCGATGAGCCGCGAGCTGAGGGCGCGCGACACATATTCAAGATAGATCGACTGCTCGTACGGTGTGGTCGATTGGGCGAATTCGAGATCACCACAGAACTCCAACTTGGCGTCTTCCGCGGCCAAGTCCCACCATGTCGCAGCCTGCCGGAATCTCTCCTCACGCCCCGATGCATCGTCCAGTTCGCGGAACACGGACCGCACGACGCCAGCGACGGCGAACTGCGTGTACCGCCACGACGCACGCATCGCCGAGCCACCCGTCCGCACCGGAGCGCTGGGATCGAGCTGCTCTACGCGCTGCTCCCACCCCATTCCCGTGTAGATCGAGCGCACGCCGGCAGCGAGTTGAGCCTCGCTCTCACTCGGCTGCGCGACCTGGAACATCTCGGGCCACACGACGAGACCGACCCAGGCGTGAACTACCCCCTTGAACAGGAACGACGGAGCACCGATGAAGTCGGACTCGACAACCACTCGACCGAGAAGCCGAGGGTCGAACCCGCCCTTTGCGTAACGCTGAGCGTCTAGCCCTGTCCAGGTCGTGCTGAGCATCTCGGCCCCTCCGCCGGTCGATGTCCGAACCGACTACAGTTCACCGTAGACTCCCGGCGCAACGGTTCGCACCGAATGAACCGCCGCGCCGCTCCCCGCGTTGAGCTGCACGGCGAACGCACGCGGCCCCGGCTTGGTTCCTCGATGCGCGAGTTCACGCGTGGCTCTCCGGTGGGCCACGGGAGCGGACAGCGGCAGCACTCTCGTCACACGCGCTAGAAGCCGGCCGGTCCAAACACTGTGTCGGCGAACTTCTTGTCAATCAGGTTCGAATGTTTGAACCGCCCGCCGCCGATGACCCACTTGAGGATCTCCTTCTCGCTTACAAACGCTTCGTCCACAACCCCATACTGGCTTTGCCAGAGCTTCCTTACTGAGTCTGAAACACTCGCGGGCTCTCGCCGGATGAGTATCAAGCGGCGTGACTGCTTGTCAACTAGAGCACGGTCCTTCAGCGCTTCGAGGACCTCTCCGAGGTGGACGGCGCCGCCGGTCGGGTCCGGACCGACAAACGCGGGTTCGCGAACCGCGCGGAGTCCGAGTTCGAAGTGTCTCTGGTCGAACTCTACCGGACCCTCTCGCTTGCGGGAATCGCCAACCTTGGACTTGCGAAATCCGGTCCCTTGAATACGCGTTTCTGTGATCTCTCCCAAGCCACCCTTCATTTCGATGATCCCGAGCGGGCTGCGCACGACCCCGTCAGGTCCGAGACGGAGAGTGACGTTATCGAATCCGCGAGCTGGTACCTCGTACAAGTCCCCGCCAATTTCGAAGTACCGATGCTCAAGACGTGGTCGGGCGATATCGCTGGTCGCCAGCACGGCTCCCGGCGGCGCGTTCACACGGAGTTTCGCGTCCGCGAGGAACTCAAACACAGCTCCCTGCCTCGCCGACTGCCCTGGGTGCCTGGGCTTGCGGAACATTAGGCGGCTCCGCTCGGCGATCTTTCCCGTGCCGAGCGTGGCCGCGGAGAACAGCATTCCGATCGCAACTGACCGACCGAAGCGTTGGAGGTCGGGATCTTCACTCGTCAGCTCATCGAACGCTCCGATCGCGAGTTCCGGAATCGACTCGGCCACGACCCAACCCGCGAGCCGGGCGAAGACGTGGCTGCCGAGCCTGGCCGCAAGTTGCCGTGTGACCCACGCACCGGCGCCGACGCCGACGGCGACAGAGCCGATCTCCAGGAGGATACGACCGGTGATTTTCGCCCACACCAGGGCATCATTCTCAGTTCGGTTACGATCCGCGGCGAGATCGCCAATCAAGTCATCCCACTCGTCCTGCAGATTGAACGCGGACTCATTCGAAGCGCGCATCGCACGAGCGTCCAGCAAGACTCGCGCCACGTCTGAGGGAACATGGAGCCCGGGGCCGTACGCGTTGAGGAGATCGGACTCCGCCACGCGATCCGTAGCGGAGAACCGCGAGATCTCGGCAGCGTCGACGTCTTCAAGCGAGTTCAGCAGCGGACGGTCCGTGAGTTCACGCGTGAGGTTCCTTCGCGCCAGGTCCGCGTCAACGGAGCGTTCGAGCAGGTCGGCGACGAGCGACGGCATGCCATCGGCGGCGTTCGAGAACTCGACGACCGCATTCACGAGCGCCGAGGTCACGAGTTCGCCAGCCCTGCCCGACGATCTCTCTCCGAAGCGCGACGATAGACCTGCCTTGACTAGACTCGCTGCGCCCAGCACCCGGTCGAGCGGGTCATCGTTGGCTCCATAGGCGGCGGCAAGTCGGCGCGCTGGGGGCAGCCCGGCGGACTCCAGCACCGTCTCAAGCACCTCCGCTGCGACCTCGAGTTCCGCCACTTCGAGCTTGAGAGAGCGCGTCACAAGTTCGTGTGCGAACAGTCCGGCCATCTCAAGCGCATCAATCTCTCTGCCACGCTCAAGAAGTTCACTCAGTTCACTCACCATCCATTCATCTCGCAGGGAGATGCGGTCGGCGTCGTCGAGAACTCGGAGGATGCGAAGGCGGATCTCCGGCCTCTTTGTCAACTCCCGCAGAAGCTTGTCGCTGAAGAGTGCTTGGAGGTTTTCTGGGAGTCGCTGCAGGGACCGCTTGACGACAGCACGCGCTAGCTCAGAGAGGGAGGGAGCCTCGTTCGGCGCGTTTCCTGCCGTAGCGGCGATCGTGTCGGCGATCGCTGAGTCTAGGCTGGACGCTCGCGACAGAAGATCGCGCGCAACTCTCGCGATGCGTTCCTCGGACGTCTCGGTGGATTCGTCACTTGCTCGCTGGGCGGAGTTCGTCTTGCCGCTGTCGATGCCCGCTACCGATCCATCTGTTCGATTGCCTCCACCTCCGCTCGGGTCACCGCCCCCCCCCCCGTCCTTCTTCTTCTTCTTCTTCTTCAACTTCTCTTTCTTCTTCTCGGGGTCCTCCTTCCGGTCGGTCTTCGTGCACACCCACTTGTGAGGCTTCGGGCACGAGTCAGGCCGCTTGCAATGCTCGCAGCCGGCGGCAACGTCGGGCTCGGAACCATCAGTGCCCGCCGGCACGACGCCCAAATCTCCGAGGAGGTTGAGAAGCGGCCCGGGCAGTTCCTCCGGCGTGATGTTTGACGACACCGTCTCGACAACGCCCGTCGCCTGCAGCCACAGCCTCCACATCCGAAGGGCCCACTCGCCCAACTGGAGGCCGCCGAACATGGGGGGAAAGAAGAAAGGTGGACTGGGAACCTCCTGCTTGAGGTACGCGTAGAACGCCAGTAGAGCAGTCGCCTCGGCAAGCGCCTTATCCGCTTCGCCGGTCTTCGCCTCAGCCCCGTCCTCACCATCGATCAGGCCGGGAACTCGCTTGTTCTCGGCGTCGTGGTACGTGTCACCCGCGTCCTTGAGTTTGTCGACTGTGCTCTCAAGGCCCTTCACCTCTTGCTCGAGTTGGCGCTTCTTATCCCGGTCGTCTGTGTTCTTGATCTCCGTCTTCAGACCCTTGATCATCTGTGTGGCGGCGGCAATCGCCTTCTTCGTCTGCGCCTTGCCGTCCTTGATTTGCCCGCCCAGGACGGTTCGCTTCTTGCGGCGATCCGAGTCGCTGGGCTTTTTCTTCCCGCCGGCGGAGGCATCATCGGGATCAGCGCGCGAGCCGATCGACAGGGGCTTGGGGCCGTGCCGACCGAAGACGTACGCAGAGGTGCCGCGACGCGGCTTAGGCAGCGGCGGTCGTGAGGACGTCGGCGGCGGCGGCGGCGCAGTCAGATCGGCAATCTTCTTGAGCGCCGCGCTCTGAGTAGCTCGACCGTTCTCGCGTCCGACGGCGCGGCGATTGGTTGGCGACAGCAGGGAGCGTCTGCGTGCCCGTTTCCGCGCGTCACTCCTCCGGTTCCGCGCGTCGCGTCTTCTCCACGCCGGACCACGCCTCTCGGCGCGCCGTTCGGACCGCCGAGCGTTTCGCTCTCGCTCGGTCACCGCGCGCTGCGCTGCCTCGTGGGCGCGCTTCACACCCTGTTCCCCCAGGCTGCCGCGTACGCTGTCCTCCAGCGGCATTGGGTTATCAGGATCAGCGCTCGTGTCAGGATCGCGGATGAGAGTGAACTTGGATGGCATGCCATCTCCGAAGTTCTTGCCCTCGAGTTGATTGGCGAGACCGTGGACGAGTTTGTTGAAGTCGCTGGTCCCGCCGCCGCCCTTGCCTCCAGCGCGTCCGGCGAACGCCGGCGCGCCCAGGGCGCCCAGGGCTCCCGCGAGTCGGCTCGCAGATGACGCTCCGGAACCCGTTGGGCTCGCGGACGCCGCTCCGCCCCTCCCGCGAATCCCTGAGAGTGGATCGGTGGACGGCGCGCCTGCGGTCGATCCAGCCGAGGGCCGGCTGCCTGGCGAGGCGGTCGGGCGCGCGACGCCACCATGCGTCGGGGCGGAGACACGGACGTCGCCGGGCTGTCGACCGCCCGTGAGCCTCTGTAGCTCGGCGCCGAGCGCAGCAGAGCGTGAGGTCCCGATCGACCGCGTGGGCGCGAGCTGTCGGAGCTTCCCAGTCGGGGCGGGGAGTGAGAACCCGGAGTCAAGTCGCGCACTCGGAGTCGGGGAATCCCCGAACGCTGCAGACTGTGGCGATCCGGCGGCGCCCGCCGGCGAGTGAGACCCGACGGCGGGGACCGCCACCTCGCCGGGTCGGCGGCCTCCCATCAATCGCTGAATCTCCGCGCCGAGCGTCGACGACCTCGACGGGACGACGGATCGCATCGGCGCAAGCTGACGGAGTTTCCCCGTCGAGGCGGGGAGTTCGAAGCCCGCATCGAAGCGCGCGTTTGCCACGGGCGAGTCGCCGAACGGGATACTCAGTCCCGCCGCAGAGGATCCGGGCGGTGGCGGGGACGGCGGGCGCACCGGTTCGATGTCGATCAGTGGCGCGAGCGAGAGGGTCTGCGCGTCCTCGACCTGGGTGCTCGCTCCGAGGCCCCGCAGCGCGTTGCTGGGTGCGGATGCCGTCGCTGAGACGCGGTGGAGCAGTCCTGCCGGCGCCACTCCGGCCTGGCTCAGGGGGAGGGGCAGATCGTGTGCCGGGAACGGCGAGCGAGTGATGTCAGTGTGTCTGAATCCGGACTCTTGTGCCGCACGGGCACCGAATGGCGTGGTGGGTCACGGGAGTCCCATCATCTCGCGCGTTGTTCGGTAGCGTCGGAAGGTCCCCCTCGCGACCGCATCATCAGAGAATACCACGCTCCTCGGTCGCATAGGTCGAGCAGCGTTACCGGTGGCGCCTCGGACCGGCGCGGCTCGCGCGGGCGACCCGGCGGCTACCGAGGGACTCGGCGCACGACTGCGATCGAGCTGCAGGCCAGGTCGGCTCGACGCGACGGCCCGTGACGGCGACCCAGCATCGCCGTCGAACACTGGCCCGCCTCCCAGGCCGCCCTTGCCACCGCCGCCTCCGCCCTCCTCGTCCTCGTCGTCGCCGCCACCGCCACCGATGGGTGCCCCACCGCCGATTGGTGTCCCGCCGCCGAGCGGACCATTCGAGCGCCGCTTGCCATCCGCGGCATGCCCTCCAGCCGGGATGAGACCACCGCCAACGATCACTCCGCCAGGAGACGATCCGAGTCCGGCGTCAATGGCGTCCGCGACCGCGGGGCTGCCGAACCAACCGCCGGATGCGGGCGACGTGAGAGCGAGTTGCATCGGCGACGAGGCGGGGGCGGTCGCTGTGAGGATTGCATTGCTGAGCTGAGCGATGCGCGCGGGCCGACCCGGCGCGTCGGTTCGCTCCACGAGCCCCGGATGCGTGTCCTCCGCCACCGCCACGAGAACCGTCTCGACCGGTGTAATCGCGCTGCGACGATGCTCGGCCCTTGGGAAGTCAAACGGCTCGGTAGGCGTGGTCTCCGCTGGCGTAACGGCGACGGGGACGCACTTGCAGTCGCAGCCCTCGCACCCAGCCGAGTCCTCCGGCGTCGCATCGGAGGTCGTCGCATCGGAACCGGCCGCCTTCAGCCCGTCGTCCCCGGCGGGCGCGCTGCTCGGCTTCGCGCTCTTCGTCGTGGGAGAACCGGGTGGTCCGCCAGCCGCCCCAGCCCCGCCCACGCTGCCAGCAGCTCCGGCGCGTCCGGGACCGCCGTCACCTCCGATGCCACCGCTCTGCCCCGCATCTCCGCTCGACGCGGTGCCGGCGCCGTTGGTGCTGTGCGCGCCCGGGCCCGCGGCCGAGAAGCCCCCGCTCGCCTGGGGCGGCGTCTCGGCGGTGTCCTCACTCGGCGCGGCACCATCGCCGCCTCCGCCCTTCCCGCCGATCGACAAGTCGCCGGCCTGGATGTCGCCACCGGCGCGTACCGAAATCGACTCGACATCCCCAAGCGGTACGACCGAGCCAGGAGGTGCGAGCAGAGTCGTCGGAGCAATGGGAGGAGGCACACCTCGCCTTTCGAGTCTTGGCGTGAGGCCGAGTTCCAGCGATGCGGCCGGTGCTCAGCTTGGATCGACCAGCAGATCAGTCGGTCAGGACTCGCGCCGCTCGAGGTAGCCCATCGACCAGAACGTCGCCGAGTTGCTACTGCTTGCGTACGTGACGCGCAGACGGAACCAACGCTTCGACAGCGATGGCGTGTACTGCACCTCGCCGTTCTCGGTCAGGTCCTCGGTGTCACTCACGCCGGAGCACGTCGTCCAGTTGGTCTGGTCCGTCGACTCCTGGAATGCGATCGTGACCGCGCCGCTCGCGCCCGCGAGCGGGCCCATGAACGTGTTGACGTACGCCTTCGAGTAGTCCGACGTATCCATGCCAATCGTCGTGAAGCCGCCAGTGGGCTGGCCGATCAGGGACGTGTATCGGGGAATCATCACAAGGGGAACGAACTCGCCTGCCATCGCAGCCTCCGGAGGTGTGGGTCGTGGGGGATCGTGGGTGTGCGGTCGCGCCGCTCTCTGCGACGCAATCGCTTGGAACTCGTCAGGTGACGCGCGTGTTGACTTGACCGATGGCCCAGCAGCTCACGGTGGCCTCGTTGCCGTAGAGGACGGTGCGCACGCGGAACCACTTCTTCGAGAAGCCGACCCCGACACTGACGGGAGTCTTGGCCGGGATCGGCATGCCGGTCGCACCGGTGCTGATGGGCGTCCACGCGACGGCATCCATCGATGCTTCCAAGTGGAAGCGCACGTCCGGCGTCACTCCGCCAGATGTAAGGAGCTCACCACGCCAGAAGACGACCTCGCCGTCTTCGTACGCGGTCATCTCCATCGGGACGCTCGGGAAGCCCTCGTCCTGATTGCCGACGTACGTCGTGTAGCGCGGAATCAGGATCAGGGGAACCATCTCACCCTTCATGGGAGCCTCCGTTCATCGTGCGGGCAGTCCCGGTCTGGTGGAGCACGCGATCAGTCCTCGTCTTCGCCGCGCCAGATGATGGCGGTCACGGGCGTGCCGGCTCCTGCCGAAATCGCCTGGACCTGGCCCTCCCAGCGCACTCCGCCAGGGAGTTGGTATGTGCCGCCCGGCGGGATCATCCAATCGGTGTTCGTCGCCGCTGTGGTTCCGAAGCGGATGTACAGGGCGTTGGTGCCACTCTGATTCTGAAGTTGCAGTGCGTTGGCGTTGAACTCGTCGAGCGAGAACAGCTTCTGCGACGTCACGCCGACGGTGTCGTTCACGATCGACGTGGTGGCGGGGCTAGGCTTCGCCTCGACCGTTAGCGCTGAGCGGTCGGTCACCTCTGCGCGATTGGCACTCCGGCCGGTCCCGTCGATCAGGCTGCTCTCGCCACGCATCACCGCTCCTCCTCGTTCTGCTCTAGTTCTCGCGCGCCGTGAACTCGCCAACCACCCAGATGGTGTTGGCGACCGAGTCGCTGCCCGTGATCGTGACCCTCACGCGCAACCACTCGCGGTCGATCGTGAGAAGCTCGGTCTGCTCGTCGTCGGCGCTCGGGTCGAGCGAGCCGCCCCAGTCATCCCAGTTGACGAGGTCGTACGACGCCTGCATGTCGATCGTTAGATCGACCGACGTTCCACGCGGTCGCCCCCGCCACGCCGTGACGTTCGCCGCGTAGTAGGCGCGCACGTTGATGGGCTTGAAGTAGAAGACGCCGGTTGCCCCGAGCGTCGTGAAGCGCGGCACAAGAACGAGACGTTCGGTGATCTCCGCCATCGTGACCTCCTCCCCGTTCATCTCGCGTCGCGCAGTCAACTCCCTCACGTGAGGGGCGGGGAGCGTAGGACGCGCCGCAAGTGCGCACAACCCGACCTGCCAAGACGGGGTTGCCGCATCGTGCACCGTGAGTCACAAGTGCCAGGTCGCGTTGACACCCATGCCGCGCGCGCACTACCGTCCGCCCGTCTGAGGTCACGACCCAAGGAGCCCCGGCATGGCAGGCGCCGAGTCCAACTTGATCCTGTTCCCGCGCTTCACAACGCTCGTCGGCGGGGCCACCGACTTCACGACGTTGCCGGTCGACGTCTCCCGCTTCGGCACCGCCCAGATGGTGCTCTGGCGCGGTGAGGTTCAATCCACTGACCCCGACCCGACCTACAGCGCGTACTTCGAAGAGTCCCTCGACGCCGAGGAATGGCATCCGCAGAGCTCTGTAGCGCGAGCCATCGACCCGGGCGAGGACCAGACGTTCCTCGTCAACTTCGCGTTCCGGCTGCGCTGGTTCCGTGTGCGCGTCCGCCTCACCGGAACCCTGGCGATCTGCAGCACGTGGGCCGAGGGCATCCTGCGCTAACTGCGTTGCGCGAGCGGCCGTCGGCCGCGAGATCTTCCGACGTCGGAAGATCTCCCGACCAACCGCGGTGCGCCCGATCAGGCGTCAGTCGCTTGCGTCACCGCTGAGACGGCGCTCGATGCGCTCGCTCAGTTCACGCAACCTGATCGCGACTCCGAGCGCGCGGATGCGCGGTTCCCTCTCGCCGGAGGCGTCGAGCGGTACCTGGGCGACTGCTGCGCGAAGCGCCTCCTCACAGGCCTCGACTTCCGTGAGGCGGAGCGAGACGACACTCCCGTTGGGCTCGGTCGCCACGGCCGGAAGAGTCCGCCTCGCACGACGACGCGGAGGCCGGATGGATCGCACTCGCTCGCGTAGCGCGGCCACGGAGTCGCAGTGCGCTTCGGCATCGAGGAGGAGGACACGCCTCCGCGGGGCCGGCAAGGCGGCAACTTCGTCCAGGTGGCTCGGCGTGAGCCACGCGAGTTCGACGTCGGGTGTTCCCTCCCTAAGGTCCCGCAGGATCAGGTGCTGCTTCACCATGCGGCGGAGGCGTCCTGGAGCCAGCGAGATCCCACGCTGCTCGAGTTCGGACGACAGCTGAACCAGCGATGCGTCTTTCGGGCCACGACGCGATACGAGTTCTTCGTCTCCGCCGAACACGGTGTCCAGGATCAGCCGACCGCTCGCGTCGACTGCTGAGAGCAGCGACCGGTTCCAGATGAGCGCGAACGAGTCAGCGGTGGCGGCGACCTCTCGACGGGTCGACCACAGTCCTCGGTTCGTGCGGGGCCGCGGCGTCATCTCGAACGCGTGCCAGCGCGTGTCGACGAGTCGGCGGCACAAGCCCGCTGCGGCTGCCAGCCGGCACGCTCGTGTGCAGTTCGGTCGTCGGGCGTCCGCGAGTTCGGCACGAAGCAACGCTGCGGGGGATCTCGGCCGGTGTCGAGTGCAGGCGGGAGCCGATTCGATACAGTTTGCAGGGATGCGACCCAGTCGCGCCGCGACCGGATCGCCCGCGCGAGCGAGGAGCCGTCTGCGTAGCCGAGGACCTCGGCAATCCGCTCGTACGACCAACGGCGTCCTCGAAGGCGTTCGACGTTCGCTGTGACGTACGACCAGAGGAGACTCCGCGGCGTGCGCCCGAGATGCGACCGGCAGCGTCGAAGTAGCGCGTCGCGAGAGCAATCGAGCGCCCTGCACCAGTCGCTGGCACGAAGTCGGTTCAGAGTGGGGACCAACGCCAAGAGCTGCAGCGCGTCCTCGCTCGCGTCGATCCCCGCAGCGCCGCACCACGCGCTGAGCGTCAGGCGTACCGGGCTCGCACCCATTCGCTCGAGAGTGCCTTCGAGTTCCTCGGGGCTCACCGCCGGTCCCAGGAGCGCTTCCCCCCAGCGGGCGACCGAGCACGGATCGCAGCGGACGGGTACCAAGACGACCGTCTCCCCAGTGAGACCGACCCTCGCTCGCACGGCATCTGGGCGTAGTTTGGCAAGCGCGCCGTCTCCGAGAACCAAGACGTCACGTGGCAGCAGGCCGTTCACGAGGAACTCTCGGACACTGATCACATCCCGAGTGTGGGCCGGCGCCGGCAACTCGGGAGCCCATCCAATGATCGTCACGCGCGCGTCGAGGGGCTTCCTCGGCTGACCCATCTCAGTTCTCCATTTCACCATTGGAGAACGAGTCGATGCCGTCAAGCCTGCGAGGCCCCGACATGTTCCTCCCGCATCAGCGGCGACGTTGTGCTCCCTACCTCCTAGATGCAGACGATTTCGAAATCGACGCACGAATTCTCAGAATCCTGGCTGAGAAGAGACGATGCTTCGCGAGCCGCCCTCAGGCCTCGCTCCGTTCAGTGGCCGACGATACCCGTGAGATGGGCACGAACATCGGCGGCCGGTCGATCGCCGACCGCCGGGCCGGACTGTGTGCAATCGCGGTACGACCCGCGACTCGTGACCGCCACCGTCAGTCGAACTCGTGGGACCAACGTAGAACGCTCCAGAGCGGTGAGTTCGCCCGACTGTGCGGCGCTGCGGGGAGACCGGCGAGCGCAGGCCGCCGCGCCGCGGGCACGAAGTCGAGCACCGGGACGTGGAAGCTCTCCGCCGAGCCGCGCGGCAGTTCGGTACCCGAGCGAGTTCGCCATCCCAACGCGCCGACGTGACGAGTCCCGCGCGCGGCTCGACCATCCGCTCGCGGGCCCGCCGCGGGCACCGGTGCGCCTGGGTCGGCTCGTCGCCGAGTTGGACCTCGTGCAGCAGTTCCAGCTGCCCGGCACCCAACTGCGCGAAGACTCGCGCGTCGCGGCCGTCAATGTCCGTCGGCGAGCCCCGGAGCGCCCGAGCGCCCGAGCCCGGAACAAGAGTTCCACGTCGACGCGGCCGGCGCCAATCACCCCCTCGGCGGTGATCTCGCCGGTGCTGCTGGGCGCCAACACGCATACGGGGACCGCGCGGTCGCCGAGGTCCATCCCGCTCACGAAGCGAGTCGCCCCGGCCGTTGCTGGTCTGCCTTGGGCGGCGTGCGGCCGAGGGTCGACGACTCCCCCTTCGAGAGCCACCTCCTCCGGAAGGGCAGCCTTCTCGTCTCATCCGGGACATGAGTCGGACCAGGAGGAGCTGATCCGACCTCGCACTAACTCCCTCGAGTCGTGTCGCCGGTCAGCGTCCCGGCCGGCGACCGGTCGGTGCATCTGTGTCGGCAGGGGGAGCCGGTGGCGGCCAGTCCGAGCCGTCGCTACTCACGACAACTGTGATGGTCATGCCGGTCACGCTCGATGCGCACGTCGCGCGACCACGGCCGAGATCCGAACGGCGTTTGCTGCTTCTCGGGCGCGCCGCTCGATCGGGCCTCGGCTCGTGAGCGGATCGCTCTCCGTCCCGGCGCGACTCATCGTTGGGGTTGGGCAGTTCGCTCATCGTGTGGGTCAGTCTCGCCGCTGTGGGCTCTGACAACCACCGCACGAACCGGGACGTACGCGTGGGACGACGACCGATCGTCGGTCCGCGCGTCACGCCAGGACACTTCACACGCCGCGGTCCGCGTCCGGCGCGCCCTGGACGTCGGCTCACTCGTGTCCGCGGCGCGCCTAGACTCTCCAGGTGAGGCTGCCGAAGTGTCGACACGGCGCGTGGGATGCCGTGTCACCAACCGGCGCCGAGAACCAGGATGCTCGAGAGAATGCTGCTGCTGCCCTCTTCGGATGCCGCGCGGGCGATCGCGCACTTCGTGGATCGGCTGTACATCGAGATCGTTGCGCAGAGCGTTCCGCGGGCTGCATGGCGCGATCCGGAGTGCGCGGCGGAACCGCCGTACCACGCTGTGGGACCCTCTCTCGAGGGCCTCTACGAGCAGATGCCGCGCGCGATGCGGGTCGCGCTGCAGGGCGGCTGGCCGTCGTTCGCAGCCAGCGTCCCGGTGAACGCGCGCCGGATGGTCGACCAGATCACCTCGATCGTCGCCACCCGCGTCGAAGGGGCTGCGTGGATGCAGGAGTTGCTCGCCTGCGGTCCGTGGACGGACGCCGAGCGGGGAGAAACCGTCACGCCGCCCAGAACGGCGCCAGCGTCCGAGACTCTTCGCTCGGCCGCGGGTGTGGCATCGCTCTTGGCAGAGTTGGGGGAGTTCACGAATCGCGGGACACCGCTGACGGTCGGTGCGCTTCGGCACCGGGTGGCGCACCCGGACGCACAGCCGTCCGAGTACGCGCTCCTTGCAGCGGCACGCGACCCGAGTAGCCGGAAGTTCGTCTGGAGCCGCGTTCTCGAAGTCGCGTTATCGATCGCGGAGCGCAATCACGCGGAGCGAGACGCGATGACGAAGCTCCACGCCGAGATCAAGGCACGCAAGGAGTTCGAGGCTCGCGGGCTGTCCTGACGTCGTGCCCGCGGCGTCGTGAACCGTCGGGTTGCGTCGCGTTCGACCCGTGCGTCGGACCTGTCCTGCCATGCTTCTGCGCATGTCCCGACGCGATGCCGACACCTCCCGCGTGACGCTGCCGCTCGTGCTGAAGCAGCGTCACATGGCGGACCTGCTCGAGGTCAGCACGAAGACGGTCTTCGCTCACATCCGCGCAGGAACGATGCCGGGGCGGATCGTCGAGCGGACGGCGTACTGCCCGCGCGACCTGTTCTTCGTCTGGCTGGGCGGCGGGTCTACGGACCCGGCGTGGTGGGCGACGCCTGCGCGGGACCAGTCTTCGCCGCGCGCTGCGCCTTCGCAGCGGCCGGAACGGGACGGCGGTACTCCTGGAGCTGACGAATCGCATCCGCCGCGGCGTTCGACGGCGAGGACGTCCCGTACACCTCCGCCACCAGTCGCGCGTTCGCGTGCCCGAGCAGATCGGCGACGACTGGAAGAGGCACTCGAGCTTGAGCCAGGGTCGAGCCGAACTGGTGCCTGAAGTCGTGAAGGCGCCACGTGGCGAGATCGACCGCCTTCTTCCTCCGGAACCTCTGCCACCACAGTCGAACGCCGTTCTCGGTCAGGCGTGGGAAGACGCGCGGCTCGTCGGGGTCTTGAGTGGCGCGGATCGCACGCAGCAGTTCACGGACGCGGTCCGTCAGCGGCAGCGCGGGGATCTTCCGCTTGGCGTTCTTGCCGGGGTTCGGGATGAGCGCGGAGAGGTCCTCGGTGATGTCGTCCCACGTGAGCTCGATCGCCGTGGTCCTGCGCAAGCCGGTGTCGATGAGGACGGTCAGATACGGGCGGTACTGCAGCGACGCCTGCGCGAGGACCGCGTCGAGCTTCTCGTTCGGGAGCAGCGGCGGGCGCCGCGGCGGCGGCGACTCGACCTTCACGCGGACGGGGTTGACGATGATCAGGCCCTGATCGACCGCGGCCTCGAACACGGGGCGGATCACGGCGACCTCGCGCCGGAGCGTGCCGGAACTGAGGCCGCTCTCCCGCAACTTCGCGATGTGCGCGCGGATCTGCGTGGGCTTGATCTCGGTGATGAGCTTCGCACCGAGCCGCAGACTGAGCCGGTCGAGCTGCGGCTTGCTCCGCGTGAAGGTCGACGCGGCGACCTCCTGGCGGTAGATCGGGATGTAGGTGTCGGCCAGGAACGCGTCGAGAGTTGGTGGAAGCGCGACGGGCTCCTCGTCGACGCTCTCGATGAGCGCCTGGAGCTCCTTGACGGCGTCATCCGAGTCGCTTGAGACGGCCTTGCGGAGTCGCCGCTTCCCGGCTGAATCGACCCAGCGCATCCACAGTCCGGAGCGGCCCGGACGGGTACCAACGGTGCCTCGAGTGCGTCGCATACCGGCCTCCTGGAGGTATCCAAGGTATCCGACGTAGGTATCCAGCCGCAATGGGGCGGGCAAAAGCCATCAGCGGCGAGAGCGTAAGTCGCTTCTCCTAGCCTGCTTAGGCTGGTGGGCAGGGGCGGACTTGAACCGCCGACCCCGGCATTTTCAGTGCCGTGCTCTACCAACTGAGCTACCTACCCACCGGGTAGGCGTCGCAAGATACAGGGCCCTCCGCGAGGCGCAAGAACGCCGCGCTCACGCCCCCACCAGGTGGCTAGCACGGGACGCGCACCGGGACAACACGGTGCCGCTCGCACGCTAGCGAGTGCCTGCCGCGAGCCGCGCCGTCGACCTCCGCGCGACCGTCAGCGCAGGCTCTCGAGCCGCTTCCGGACCCTGTCGAGCTCTGGCGCTTCCGCGGCCGCTGACACCACGAGCGCCGCCTCGTGCGCCTCGAACCAAACGCGGTACTGCTCGATCCACGTCTCGGCCGTGTCGGGATCGGCGTGACGGTCGACCTCGAACGGCGGGTCCGGGTGCGCCTCGGCCGCGCTGAACAAGTAGCAGTACAGACGCGACCACGCATCGCCCTCGGCCGGGTCCAGGCCGCGACGGCTGGCGTCGAGGAGGACCGAGGCGGGCCAGACGTGGTCGGCGGTTCCAGCGAAGGGCCCGCGCGTGGCGAGCGCGAGCGAACGAATGGAGTAGGCCGACGCGTGCTTCTGCTTCTGCGGAACCTCGCTCGCCCAGAGGTCGAGAAGGATGACCTGCCCCATCAGTCCCGCGTCGCGATCCTTCGAGCCGCGCGCCGAGTTGACGGTGTGTTCGGCGAACCACCCAGCGGCCTCCTCGAAGCGCGAGTCGAGGACGGCGGCGTGGAAGCGCGCGAGCGCCCTGATGCTCGCGACGTCGACGCGCTGGACGGCGAGCTGGTGCACGAAGTGTGCGTCCTCGACGTTCTCCATCGGGAGGGCGAGAACGGCATCGACCCAGGCGTCAACCTGCTCGGGCGTCGCGCGGCTGCTGCCTCGCGCGCGCAGGTTGGGTTGCCACGACCGGAACAGATCGGTCAGGCAGTCGTCGACCTGGATCGGCCACGGTGCGGCGCAGCGCTCCTCCCACGTGACCGGTGAGAAGCCCTGCGGCTCCGTCGGCACGGTCCACTCGTGACCCGCGATCGAGCGGCGGCGCTCGGCGTCCGGGAGGTCGCGCAGCACCGTCTTGACGCGGTCCCAGGTCGCCGGCTCCTCGATAAACACGGCGTTCATGGGGCTGCGCCGGCGGCCCCATTGGTGGAGCGTCGCTTCCGCCTTCAGCTGTTGGCGCAACGCGGCGACGCGCGGGAGCCAAGAGAGCGGGAGGACCTTGCCGGCGTCGATCGCAGCGCGCTTCCGCTCGGGCAGCGTCGTGAGAGGGTCGACGAGGAACGCCCAGTACTCCTTTGGAGTCTCGAGCAGCGTCGCCAACCGCTCCGGGATCTGCCTCTGCGCGGGGCCCTGCGATCGCCCGTACATGAACGCACGCATCTCGAGCTGTCGCGCCGCGTAGGCCGCCTGCTCAGCGGGATCGCGCGGACCGACGTCGAGCTTGTGGACTCCGAAGGGGACGGGCCCCGTCTCCGACTCGCTGGGCGCGGCAGGGGGCAGTTCGGGACCGTCGGCGTCCTCGCCGCCGCACGCGCCGAGTGCCCCAAGCGCCCCGAGCAACACCAGGCATCGGAGCGCGATTCGAGGGTGAGCCATCGTGGTCCAGCATAGCGCTCGGCCCTTCGAAGCGTCGTAACGGCCCAGCAACGATCCCGCCGGGCGCTTGAGCACCCGTTTGACTCCGGGCGAGCCGTCGGCCTAGCCTGTCTCCGCTCGCAACGCCTTCCGGCAAGCGTCGTGAAGCGCGATCTCGGGGCCGGCGGTGTGCGGAGGCTTCGTGGATCCCAAGACGACGGTGCACCACGGGTACGTGCCCGACACGCCTGATCCCCGCGACCACACGATCGCGCATCCGGCGGTGCAGCAGCATGTGAGTCTCGCGACGACGCCAGAGGAACTGCCGAGCGACATCGACCTGTCGACGGGCTTCCCGCCGGTGCGCCACCAGGGCAATCTGCCGTCGTGCACCGCGTTCTCCGCCGCGGCCCTCGTCGAGTACGCGGCCGTGAAGGCGCAGATCGCCGCGGGCGAGCACGTGGATCTCGCGGCGCTCGCGGGCGACTACGTCTCGCCGATGTTCGTCTACACGATGGCGCTGAACGCGGTGCTCGGAGAGGCG
Source organism: Planctomycetota bacterium (assembly GCA_021776825.1). Lineage (GTDB taxonomy): Bacteria > Planctomycetota > JAJSAM01 > JAJSAM01 > JAJVHW01 > JAJFFG01. The sequence goes on along the minus strand of JAJFFG010000107.1, from coordinate 38,939 downwards.
AACGTATCGGCCGACACCGCCACGATGGGGCTGTCTCCTCGGGTCACGCTCGGTGCCCTGACCGGCGACGGGATGCCGCTCGAGAGCGCGTGGCCCTATCCGCCCCACGGCACCGAGAAGCCGGAGATGAACGTGGCGGCGGCGACCCAGCCACCGACGGCGGTGCACGACTCGGCGCATCACATCGCCGGGCTGCAGTTCGTCCGCGTGGACGCGATCGGCACGGAGCCCGCCAAAGTGCTGCACGACGCGAAGGCGTTCCTCGCCGCCGGCGAACTGCTATCGCTCGGCTTCGACTACTACACGAACGTCTACGACCACATGGTCGAGCAGAAGTGGGGCTTTGCGTACCCCGCGACGGGCGACCCAGCCCGGGGCGGCGGACACGCCGTGGTGCTCGTCGGCTTCGACGATGCTCGCGAAGTGCCCGCGGCGAAGGACGGGGTAGCGCCAACCATGGGCGCGTTCCTGCTGCGCAACTCGTGGGGTCCCAAGTTCAAGGGACCAGACTGCGAGGATGGCTACGGCTGGCTGCCGTACGCGTACCTGAATCCCGCCCTCGCGCCCGCGGGCTACCTCGCGACATCGCTGCCGGTCGGCCGCGACGTCTGGGCACTCCTCAAGACCGATTGGAACTGACGCTCGACCGGTCGAGCGTCAGATGAAAAGGAAGGAAGCACACGATGCCGAACGACAACGCCACCTGGAAAGCCACGCAGATCGAGGTCACGGATCGCCGCGGGAATCCCCCGGAGCCGCCGAGTCATCAAGACTCTGCCACCAATTTGCTCAACGCGATCGTGGGAGCCGCCACGACGGCAAAGGGGCAGACGTCAGATACGAATGCGATCGCGATGCTCACGGCGGTGATCACCGCAGGCACGACGTGCCGCGACAGCCACGTCTGCGCGCCCCCGTCTGGCCCCCCGGCCACCTGGGTGAACTGCCAGACGCTGACGGCGCACATCGCGTACGTCTCAGACGCCTGGAACACCTCGGTGGGCACGGACGCGCCGGACTGGGCGCACGTCAAGGACGCCATGGACCACGGCGGCATGGGCGGCGACGAGCCAGACTTCGGCTAGTCGAGATCGAGAGCGGGAGCGCCGAGACGGCTCCCGGACCCACACCGCTGAGAGGCCGTCGGGCGATTGCGCCCGGCGGCCTCGTCACGTCGGCGCTCACGAGCTGCGTTGACTCCGGGCGTCCTTGCTGCCTACGGTCGGCTCGGAAAAAACGGCGCCGAACGGCGGGCGTCGGGCCCCGCGCACGGCGTGCGAGAGCCCGGCGCGGCATCCCGACGACCGCCATCGCGTGCTGGCGCTCCGCGCGGCGCGTAGAAGGAGACATCGATGACAGCAACCCCTTGGCAGAGCACGGACATCACGGTGGAGAGCGCGAATCCGCAGTACCCCAGCGGGAGGTATCTGGTGAGCATCCTCCTGGGGAACATCTCCACGGTGGCGCTCGAAGTCGCCGCGGCCGCACAGGCAATGGACCCGCCGAACATGACGCTGTCGGATCTCTGCACCGCGACCTCGAACGCATGCGTGGCGTGCGAGGGTCACGATGCCGCCCCTCCGTCGGGGCCTCCGGCGACCTGGCCGAACTGCCAGACGGCTGCCGCGCACGAGGCGTACGTGAAGTTGGCATGGGAGTCGAGCTGCGGCGTGACCAACACCGGCGATGTCGACTGGTTCTCCGTCAAGGACGCCATGGACCACGGCGGCATGGGCGGCGACGAGCCGGACTTCGGCTAGTCGAACGTCTCTACTGAGGCCTCCACGCGGCCGTGACGGCCTCGCGGAGGTCGTCGGCCTCGATCCCCGTACTGATGCGGCGCAGCAACGTGCTGCGCCGCTCCCGTCGGACCGATGACGGCGCCAGTTCGTCGAGGTAGCGAAGGACGCCGGCCTCGAGCCAGACGTGTCCGAGCAGTGCAGCTCCGGAAGCGGCCTGCTCGGCGGCGTCACACGCTGCGGCGCGCTCACCGCGCCGGTGCGCCGCCTCGGCACGGAACCACCCGGCGACGATGCGCAGCTCGGCGCGCGACGTGCCAACCCGCTCCGAGGTGAGAGCGTCGGCCGCAGCGTCGAGGTCGCCGACCGAACCGCCTGGATCGCAGTAGGCAATCGCGCCCCGGCACGCGGCGCGCGTCATGTCAGCGATGTTCGCATCGAGGTCACCGGCGCCATCGAGCAGCGTCAACGCCTCCGTCCAAACCCCGCCATCGACGCCGAGCAACGCCAGATGCAACGCACCGCTCGCGATGAGCTCCGGGCTGTCGCCCGCGTCGCTCGATCGACGCAGAGCTTCACCGAGCAGCGCTGCCGCCGCGTCCGTCTCCCCGGAGTACGCGCGAAGTGCGGCGTCGGCGCACCGGCAGTTGGCGCGGAGGCCCTCGTCGTCGAGGGCCTCCGTATCCGCGTCCCGCAGGTTCTGGCGCGCCGCGTCCAGATCCCCCGTCGCGCCGAGGTACTGCACCGAGGCCACGAGGCATGTCGTCCGAATGTGATCGCTCTCGAGCGCGCGCGCGTTCGTGACGAACTCCTCGCTCAGCCGCGTGGCGCCCACGAGGTCGCCGAGCGCATAGAGCAACTCCGCGAGGAAGGCTCCCGCGTACGCCGCCTGGTTCGCCGAACCCTGCAGTTCGATGGTCCGCCGCGCACTCTCCAGGATCTCACGCTTGCCGTCGATGCGACCGGCGTACATCGCGCAGCGTACCTGGTTGAAGCGGTCGGCCGCGGCGTTCACGTGTCGGCCGATCGACTCGGACGTCGCCGCCGCCTCGGCGAACAGCGCTTCGGCGCCGACGAAGTCGCCGCGCCGCATCGAGATACTCGCGAGCGCGTTCAGAGCGAGCGCGTGCAGATGCGTCAGACCGTGCTCCTCGAACACCGCATCTGCAGCCGTGAACTGCCGCTCGGCCTCTTCGAACTCGCCGGCGGCCTTCGCGATCCGCCCGAGGACGTGGTGGGTCATTCCGAGATCGCGCCCTGACGGCAACGTCTCGACGGCACGTCGCAGCGCGCCTCGGTCCTCTTCCGTGCTTCCGGTGGTGAGGTGGCGCGTGAGCGCCATCTGGACCTCGACGAGCGCGGCGAGTCCGGCGTCGCCGACGTGCTCCGCCGCGCGCGCGAGCCACTCGTACAGCGCGAATGCGTTCGTGGCTCGATTGGTGTCGCGATAGACCATCGCGATGAGGTGCAGTGACTCGCCGTGACGCGCGAACACGTCGAGGTCCGGCTCGTCGGTGAGCACACCGGAGCGATCGATGAGCTCGGTCGCGCGTCGCCGCTCGAGACGCTGGGCAGCGGCTCCTGCGGCAGCGACCAGGTACGACTGCGCCCTCGTCGGGTCTCCCGCCTGCTCCCAGTGGGTGCCGAGCCGCTCGGGATCCACGGGCTCGTCCTGTGACTCCAGGTGATCCGCCAGCGCCTCGTGGAGGGCCTCGCGGAGCTCCGGAGCGGTCTCCTCGTAGAGCGTGTCGCGCAGCAGCGGGTTCTCGAATCGGTAACCGTCGTCCGCGGCCCCGACGAGTCCCCTGGCGTTGATCACCCGCTGCAGGCGGCGCAGGAGTTTCAGTTTCGGGATCTCGAGCACGGCGGAGAGGGCGGCTCCACCGAAGTGGACACCGTCCACGGCAGCGGCCTCGAGCAGCTCGCGATCGTCGGCGTCGAGGCTGGCGATCCGCCGTAGCAGCACGCCGCGGAGCCCGTCGGGGAGAGACTCCTCGTCCCACTCGTCCGTGACCTCCCAGCGGTCGTTCTGCTCGGTAATGGCTCCCGTCGTCTGGAGGTGCCGAAGGAGTTCGAGGGCCATCAGGGGATTGCCGGCCGAGCGGCGCCCGATCCGCTCAGCGACCCGCGGCTGCACGCGCAAGCCGCCAGCCCGATCGTCGAGCAGTCGCGCGATCGACTCGGCAGAGAGGCCCTCGAGCCGCATGGTCTCGACGACCTTGAAGCCGTCCGGTTCGTCGATCTCGGGGAGCGCTGCGAGCGGGCGCGAGGTCGTCAGCAGCGCGAAGCGATCGCCCGAGAGGCGTCGCGTCAGCTCGCGCACGAGCCAGAGATCGTCCTCGCCCGCCTCGTGCAGATCCTCGATAGCCAGCGCGAGCGGTGCGTCCTTGCCCAGACCGTGGAGGAGTTGCTCGAGCGCCCACGCCGCCTGCTCGCGATCCTGCACCGACAGGTCCGCCCCCGGCTGGAGCATCGCACGCAGGATGGGCATGGCGCGCCCGAAGTCACCGGATCCGAGGCGGTCGGCGATTGCGTCGGCGTCACCGTCGGGGCTGAGAACGCCGCGCGCGGTCTCGAGCAGCGGACGGACAAGTCCCCCACCCTTCGGAAGCGTGACGCCGAGCCACACGAACCCGATCGGGCCGGCCGTGAGCTGGAGCTCATCGAGCAGCACGGACTTGCCGATGCCGGGATCACCCACGATCGAGAGCGTCGCGGCGCGACCGGAGGCGACGGTCGAGAGCACCTCGAGGGAGTGCTGGACTTCGGCAGCGCGACCGAACAGACGCCCGGAGCCGAGGGCCGCGACGGTCGGCATGACCATGCGACCCGACATTCGATCCAGATCGAGGAGCAGGTCCCCCGCCGACTTGGGGCGATCTTCGGGACGCTTCGCCATGCAGCGCGAGACGAGCCGGCCGAGCGTCGGTGCGACGTCCGTCGGCAGCGGCGGCGGCGCATCGTTCGTGATGGCGTAGAGCAGCGCTCCGAGCTGGTTCTGACTGAACGGCGTCTCCCCCGCGAGCATCTCGTGGACGAGCACGCCCATGGCCCACAGGTCGGTCCGCACGCTGGCGGGCTTGCCCCTGAACAGCTCTGGCGCCATGTACCAGGGCGTGCCGACGATGCCTCCGCCCGACTCCATCGGGTGCGCTTCGCCGCCGGTGACGAGTGCCAGGCCGAAGTCAGCCAGTTTGACCGTGCCGTCACGACCCATCAGGACGTTGGCGGGCTTGATGTCGCGGTGCAACACACCGCGATCGTGCGCTGCGCGAAGCGCCTCGAAAATCGCGCGCACGACGGGGATCGCGCGCTCGGCGCTGAAGCGCTCGCCGGCCGTGATCATGTCGTGGAGCGAGCCGCCGTCGACGTACTCCATCTCGATCAGCCAGCCGCCCTGATCCCACTCGTGGACGGCGAACAGCGTGACGATGTGCGGGCTCGGGATGCCGGCGACGACGCGCGCCTCGGCGAGGAACGCCTCACGATCGGCGTCGGAGATCTCACCGCCCCGCGGCAAGAGCACCTTGAGTGCAACTGGGCGCCCGATCAACTGATCACGCGCAAGGAACACCGCGCCATAGGCGCCGCGTCCCAGCTCAGTCTCGATCAGTAGGTTCCCCACCCGGTCTCCCGGATGGAGGGCGATATCCGCCTGGTGGTCGTCGCTCACGTGCTCTGCGAGGCCCCCCGTAGCGCGCGACTCTACCGTCTCGAGGGCGATCAGTTCAGTGACCAGGCTCCGGTGCGCACCCTCTCGAGTGTTGTCATCACATCGCGGGCGATCTGCGTGCGCAGCGCATCCGGACCGTCGAAGCGGCGTTCGGGGCGCAGATGGTCGAACAGAGTGACCTCGACGTCGCGCCCATACAGGTCGCCCTCGAATCCGCAGATGTGCACCTCGACCGTGTCCGCGTCGACGCCTTCGGGGTGGAACGTCGGGCGACCACCGATGTTGACGACGGCGGGCCACGTGCGCCCGTCGATCCGGACCTTGCCGGCGTACACACCGCGGCCGGGCCGAAGCTCATGGCGCATGTCGAGGTTCGCCGTCGCAAAGCCGAGCGCGCGGCCTCGACCTTCGCCGTCGACGACGGTGCCGAAGAGAGCCGGGGGGCGCCCCAGCAGGCGTGCGGCCATCTCGAGATCGCCCCCCGCGACGGCGCGCCGGATGGCCGACGACGAGACGACAGTGCCGTCGCGGAGCGTCACCGGCTCGGTCCGCTCGACCGGGATGCCGAGCGGGCTGAGCATCTCGTCGAGCAGTGCGTGGTCACCCTCGCGATCTAGGCCGAAGTGGGTGTCGTGCCCCACCACGACTCCCTGTGCGCCGATGCCGGCAAGGAGCACTTGTTCCACGAACTGACGCGCGCTCGTCGTCCGCAGCTGCTGATCGAACTGCAGCACGACCGTGGCGTCAGCGCCTTCGCGGCCAAGGAGGAGCAGACGGTGCGCGAGGCTGGTGATGAGCGGCGGCGGCTCGCCGGTGGTGACTTTGCGCGGATGGACGTCGAACGTCAGGACGACGACCTCACCGTTCACGCGCGCTGCCAGCTCACGCGTGCGTGCGAGAACGGCTCGGTGTCCGCGATGGAGACCGTCGAAGACGCCCAGCGTGACGACAGGGTTTCGGAAACGCGCCGGGTGCAGGTCGACGGAGCCGTAGAGCGTGCGCACCGCGCGGAGGCGCTACTCGCGCTCTTCGAGGCGCTTCAGGGCACGCCGATTCGCCAGCTTGTCGGCCGGCGTCATCTTGCGCAGGAACGTCACTCCATCGAGGTGGTCGATCTCGTGGAGGCAGCAACGACCGAGGAGCTCGTCGTCCTCGAGCACGTAGTCCTGACCGTCGAGTCCCGTGAAGCGGATCCGCACGCCCTGTGGGCGGGTGATCATCGCCGCGACGCCCGGGAAGGACAGGCAGCCCTCCTCCATCGCCTCGCTCCCCCACGTCTCGTCGATCTCGGGATTGATGAGCACGAAGCAGTCTTCCGGAACACCGTTGTCGCTCACGATCGCGACGCGGGCGTCCCAGCCGACCTGGGCCGCGGCGAGGCCGATGCCGTTCGCCTCGACCATCGTCGCGACCATGCGATCGCACATGGCCCGGACCTCGTCGTCGATCGCCTCGACCGCCTTCATCGTGCGCCGTAGGAACGGGTCCGGATAGGTGACGATCGGCAACAGATCCACTGCGGGTGCCTCCGGTGAGGGCCGATCGGTGGTGGAGGTCTCGCTCTCGCTCATGGTGCTCACCTTATCGGCACGCGCGAGGCCCCCGGAACATTCCGGGCGATCGGTCCGCAGGGACCAACGTCCCAGCTGGCCGCCTTCTCTCGCGTGGGCGTCGCGGGGTTGCGGCGAGTCCGTCGGCGGCGATGACGGCCCCATCGTTGCGGCAACTCGTCGGATCAGCGCACGGTGTCCTGACGGATCCGGGTGCGGGAGACCTCGTGCTGCAGACGCGCACGCACCTTCGATCCAGTTGTGGAGCGGCTGCCGTGCGGGAGATCACGCACCCGGGACCGTCCGGCGTGGCGTCCTCGAGCGAGCACGGGGTGGGTGCGAATCGCGCGTCGGAACGACTGGTTCCGCTAGGATGCGCGGCCCGCCGCACCGGCGAGAACGAACGGGAAGAAAGAGGGACAAGACGATGGCGATCGACGTCAGCAAACAGGTGGCCAAGGCCGAGCAGGCCTTCCGTTCGAAGAAGTACGAGCTCTCGATCGAGATCTTCCTCCAGGCACTCCAGATCGACCCCGACAACCGGGCAGGTCGACGGGGCGTGCGAGCGGCGGCGCTGAAGAAGACCGAGCACAACTACCCGAGCGCGTTCTCGATCAAGCTCGGCACGGCAACGTCCCGGATGGGCATGGCGAACCCGAGCATCGAGCGCCGACTGCCCTCGTTCGAGAACTACCTGAAGCTCGATCCGAAGAACACGTCGGTCGCGCACAAGCTCGCCGAGACGCTCGAGAAGGCCGGCTACGAGAACGGTGCGATCGGGGTCTATGAGGGCATGGTCCAGCACGCACCGAAGGACGAGCTCGCGTTCGTCAATCTCGGCCGCCTGCTGGGTGCGAAGGAGCCCGAGGACGCCATCAAGCACCTCGAGCGCGCGCTCTCGATCAACCCGAAGAACCAGCAGGCCATCAAGATCCGCAAGGACCTGGCGGCCGAACTCTCGATCAAGCGGACCGGCTTCGAGACGGCGACGACCACCCACGACCTGCTGCGTGACAAGGACCAGGCCAAGGAGCTTCTCCAGGCCGACCGGCTCCAGCGCTCCGGAGACGAGGCGGGCGACTACATGTCACGCCTCGCGAAGCAGATCGAGGAGAACCCGAACGACTCGAACATTCGGCGCAAGCTCGCGATGGCCTACCAGCAGGCTCAGCAGTTCGACCAGGCCGAGGAGACTTGGGCCGCGATCATCGAGCACGACCCGACCGACTTCGACGCTCGCGTGAAGCTCGGCGACCTGCGGATCTCTCGCGTCCAGCGTGAGGTCAATGCCGTCGAGGGCGACGCCGAGAAGACCCCCGCCGCCGAGCAGAAGCTCCGGACGACCAAGATCCGCGAGTTCCGGACGCGCGTCGCCGAGCACCCGACCGACCTGGGCCTGCGCTTCGAGCTCGGCAAGGTGCTGCTCCATGACAGCGAAGTCGACGAGGCCATCGGCGAGTTCCAGAAGTCGGTCAAGGACCCGCGCAAGCGGTTCGACTCGCTGAGCCTGCTCGGCGAGTGCTTCCTGACCAAGGGCCTCTTCGATCTGGCCGCCCGCCAGCTCGAGAAGGCGCTGGCTGAGAGCCCCGGTCTTAACTCGGCCCAGGGAAAGCGGGTCGTGTACAACCTGGGGCTTCTCCGCGAGAACCAGGGCGAACTCGCCCAGGCACGGGAGCACTTCCTCGAGATCTACGAGGTCGACGTCTCCTATCGGGATGTGTCCGACAAGGTCACCTCGATCTCCCTGAAGATGAAGTCCTAGACCGTAGAGGCCCAGCGATGCCCCACACTCGTCACCGCAAGAAGACGCTCCGCAAGAACCAGGAGCAGCGCCTCAAGAACCGCGCTCAGCGCACGAACATGCGCGGCACGGTCAAGGCTGCGAAGGCCGCGATCGCCGACGATCCGGCGAACGTCGACGGCATCATGTCCGAGGCCGTGCGCAAGATCGACAAGGCCGCCAAGGCGAACTTGATCCACCCGAACAAGGCCAGCCGCATGCAGAGCCGCATGGCGAAGGCGCGCAACAAGGCCCAGGCCGACAGCTAGCCCGGACGCGAGACAGAAGCAGGCCCGCGCGGCACTCGGTGCCACGCGGGCCTGCTCGATTCTGGAACGGGGACCGCTCGATTCCGGAATGGGGACCGCTCGATTCTGGAGTGGGAACCGTTCGATTCCGGAGGCGGCCTGTTCGATTCCGGACACAACGGAGGCGCGGCGATTGCCGCATGTCCCGGTTGGCGTCACCAGCCGATCGCCCTGCAATCGACGTGACCCCGCGGCGCGGCGGTTGCGCCCGAGCGCAAGCGCCGTGACGCGGGAGATGAGGCCACGCAAGGCTGCGACCGACGCGGTGGCTCTCGAGTGAGAGCTGCCGCAGCCGCGGAGCCGACCAGAGACATGGGAGGCGCGGCGATTGCCGCATGCCCCGCTCGGCGTCACCAGCCGATCGCCCTGCAATCGACGTGACCCGAGGCGCGCTACCGGTAGCGCGCCATGACGCGCTCGAAGCCGGGGAGCGAGCGCTCGATCGTGTCGTCCTCGACGCAGTAACTGATCCGGAAATGGCCCGGTCGACCGAAGCCGCGTCCCGGCACCGTGAGGATCAGCTCCTCCTGCAGAGCGCGCACGAAGGCCACGTCGTCGTCGATCGGCGCCTTCGGGAAGATGTAGAAGGCTCCCGTCGGCTCGACGATGTCGAAGCCCATGTCCCGCAGGGCCGGGAGCATCAGGTCGCGCTTCTTACGGTAGATCTCAGGATCGACCGTCTGCCCCTGGAGCGAGGCGACCGCGCGCTGCTGGGTGGCCGGGGCGTTGACGAAGCCGAGGATGCGGTTGCAGAACGTGAGCCCGGCGACGAGCTCGGCCACGCCGGACGTGCGCGGCGACGGCGCGATGAAGCCGATGCGCTCGCCCGGCAGAGCGAGGTCCTTGCTGTGAGACGTGACCAGGATCGTGTCGTCGTACGAGCACTGCACCCAGGGGACCTCGACGTCGTACGCGATGTAGCGGTATGGCTCGTCGGTGATGAGGTAGATCGTGTGCCCGAGCCGCTCGGACTCCTCGCGTAGCACCGCGCCGAGGCCGTCGAGGATCTCCTTCGGGTAGGTCACGCCCGTCGGGTTGTTCGGGCTGTTGACGACCACCGCCTTCGTGCGTGGCGTGATCGCCGCGCGGATCGCCGCGAGGTCCGGCAGGAACGCGTCGTCGGTGGCGACCTGGACGGCGGTACCGCCGTGGTTCGCGATGTAGAAGACGTACTCGACGAAGAACGGCGTGAGGACGATGACCTCGTCCCCCGCGTCGAGGATCGTCTTGAACACCACGTTCAGGCCGCCCCCGGCGCCAACGCACATGACGATGTGCGAGCCCTCGTACGGCAGACCGGTCTGCCCGGCTAGGTGCAAAGCCACGGCGGCCCGCACGGCCGGATAGCCGGCGTTCTGCATGTAGCGGTGCGCGCCGCGCGCGGTCGTTCCGGCGGCCTCGACCAGTGCGTCGATCACCTGCTGGGGTGGCTCGACGACCGGATTGCCGAGCGAGAAGTCGAACACGTTCTCGGCGCCGTGCTCGGCCTTGAGGCGAGCACCCTCCTCGAACATCCGACGGATCCAGGACGAGGCCTTCATGGCCTCCGTGATCTTTGACGCGACCGTCACGACAGGACTCCTTCCGGGGGGCGGACAGGGTACACGTGGCCGGGACGCGGAGCGCGATAGACTGCCGCCATGGAAGTGGGCACGATGCGAGCGGTGGATCGGGCGCTGGGGCGCCCATTCTGCTTCGTGCTGTCGTTGCTTCGGCGCCTGCTTCCGGAACCGCGGGCTGTCGACCCGGCGTCGGTCCGCAAGGTGCTCTTCGTGAAGCTCTCGGAGATGGGCGCGGTGGTTCTGGCCACGCCGGCATTCGCGGAGGTCCGGCGCGTTTTCCCGAACGCCGAGCCATGGTTGCTCTGCTTCGACGAGAACGCGGGGATCGCCGAGGTCGCCGGTGGCCTTCCAACGGAGCGGGTGATTCGTGTCCCCACCGGCGGGTTGCTCGAGACGCTCTCATCTCTGCTCGGCGCGGTGCGGCGCATGCGTTCGGAGCGCTTCGACGTGGTCGTCGACCTCGAGTACCTGACCCGTGTCGGCGCGATCCTCACGTACCTCGCCGGCGCCCCTGTGCGGTCGGGCTTCCATCGCTTCGCCGCGGAGGGCCTCTACTGCGGAGACCTCTACACGCACCGACTCACGTTCAACCCGTACCTGCACATCGCTCAGTCGATGGTGATGCTCGTGCGCGCGGCCGGCCGATCAGCAGACGAGGTGCCGCTGCCGAAGGAGGCGCCCCCCACGTTCGACGAGCTGAGCTTCCCGCGCTTCGAGCCGACCGAGCACGACGTCGAGCACGTGCAGTCGTGGCTGAGCATGGAGGGGGAAGTTCCGGAGGGGGCCGAGCTGATCCTCGTCAACCCGAACTCGAGCGATCTACTTCCGCTCCGCCGGTGGCCGATGGAGCGGTTCGTCGAGGTGATCCGCATCCTGCGCACACGCCGCCCCGAGGCGTGGATCGTCGTCACGGGCGCCCTCGCCGAGGCAGAGCTGGGAACTCGCATCTTCGCGGCACTCGACGCCGGCCCGGATGGCAGCACACGCTGCGTGAACATGATCGGCGCGACGAGCCTCACGGATCTGCTGACCCTGTTCACCCTCTCGAGCGTGCTCGTTTCCGCCGATAGTGGCCCACCGCACTTCGCGGCGCTCACCGATCTGCGCGGCGTGACGCTGTTCGGCCCCGAGACACCGGCGCTGTACGGACCGGTCAACGATCGCAATCGCGCGATCACGCTCGGCCTTTCGTGCAGCCCGTGCATCCACGCGTGGAACAGCCGGGTCTCGAGTTGCAACGACAACGTCTGCATGACGGGGATCACCGCGGAACGTGTCGCCGAGGCGGCGCTCGCTCAGATCGAAGCGTAGGGGCGGATCTCCTGATCCGCCCGCGCCGACTGGCGTCGCGCGCTCGATGCGGGTGGAGGGCGCTCCTCGAATGACAGGCGTCGACCGGACGTCCATCGGTGGACCGGGCGAACGCCCAGCAGCACCATTCGTCGGCGACCGCGCGCATCTCCACGGCCGTCCGAGCTGCGCCACTCACGATCCCAGCCCGCGTAACCCGCGCGAGCGAGGGCGGATCAGGAGATCCGCCCGTACGGGCCGTGGAGACGGCGACCACGCCTGAGGGGCACGAATCGAGAAGGCCCCGCGTCGTCGCCGACGCGGGGCCCGAATGATCAGTTGTTCGAACTCTGCTGGCGAGGTCTCTACCGACCGCCGGTGCCGAACACGCGGCCGTAGCGGTAGTACACCTCGAGGCACAGGGCGTTCATCGTGGTCGCGTAGATGCGGCCGCCCTCAGGCGCCCACGGATCGACCGGGTCCCACGAGCCGCGCTCGTCGCGGCCCTGCTCGACACGCTGGTGATCGACGATGGCCGTCTTCATGGCCTCGTTCCACTTCTTCCAGTGGTCGCCACCGACCTGGAACATCGCCAGGGTCGAGTAGTACCAGTAGTAGAAGTCGATCGTGCCGGCATCGAGGTCCCAACGAGGCGCCTTCTTGACCATCAGGTCGGCACCCTTCTGGATGAACTCGTTCTTCTTCGGGTCCTGGCCGGCAAAGATGCGGACCAGCACGCCGACGCCGGTGAGCGACTCGGACTGATCGGCCGGGTAGCGCTCCATCATGTCGGTGGTGCGCGCCGGCGGACCGCCGCGACGCTGGTAGCCGACACGGCCGAACTCGGGCTCGGTCATCTTCTCGACCCAGGCCAAGGCACCGCGGAATGAGCCCTCGTCCACATCGAGCTCGGCCATCTTGGCCGACTTGATCACCATCGCCGCCCAGCCCGTGACCGACGTGTCGTTGTCGCCGTCACGGACGCCGTAACGCCAGGCCAGGTACGGGTTCTGCGACTGCTGCACGAAGCCGACGCCGCGCTGGGCGGAGTCCTTGAACAGACGCGAACCGGTTAGGCCGTATGCCTCGGTCATCGCGAGCGCGGCGCACATGTGGTTGTACTGGAAGTGCTGTGCGGTACGGGGACCGAAGCAACCCTCGGAGTCCTGGATGTTCTTCAGGTACCGGAGGCCGTTCTTCACCGTGTCCTTGTACTGACCGCTGTTGTGCGTCTCGCCGGCGCCCAGGAAGCAGAGCAGCGCGAGGCCGGACTGACCGGGGTCGTAGACCGACTCGCCGGGTCCGCCGCACTTGTTCAGCTTGCACTGGTCCTCGAAGCCATCCGAGTCCCAGTTGCCGCCCGCGCTCTGGTGGTTCTTCAGCCACTCGAGGGCGAGGTCCACGGCGCTCTGCGTCTTGCGACCACCGCCGCCCGCTCGCAGGTTGCGGCGACCGCCACGACGACCGCCGAAGGCGCCGCCGGCGCCGCCACCGATGCCGATCACGCCGTTCGTGCCCGGGCCCTCGAAGGGCGCGTCCGAGTCGAAGCGCGGGTCGCCAAGAGACTCGGCGTCGTCCATGTCATCGTCGGTCTCGTTGTGATCCGAGACCTTCGCGTCCTTGACGACCGGGTCCTCGACCTGCTTCTCCATCTCCTCGATGGGCTTGTCTTCCTCGACCTCGGGCTCGATCTCTTCCTCGAGCTTCGGCTGCTCGATCTGCTGCGCCATCTCGATGCGCTTTGGCGGCGCGTCGTCGATGTCGTCCGTCGGCATGAGGAGCAGGAAGCCGACGATCACCAGGTGCACGCCGAGGGAGCAGAGCACCCAGGGAGCGTTCTTCAGCTGGGAGTAGAGAAGGTCGCCGAAGTCCTCGGGCTGGTCCCCGAAGAGCAGTTCACGGCGCGTGTAGTTGGATTGAAGGTCCATCGCAGGATCACCTCTGAAGAACTCGCCCACAGATCGGCCGAAGCCTCGAATGCTTGGGGTCGATCCGGATCGTATCCGGGCCCCATGACTCCCCCAACGAAGAGGGGGCCGGGATGGTTCGGGCTCGAAGTGGAGAATTCTCGCATATCCGGACGCGCCCAGGCGAGCGCGAGGCTCGCCGTCGATCGATCCAGGCTCGAACAGAGCCTACAGACCGAACTTGTCGAGGAGCGCGCGGCGACTCTTCGACAGCAGAGCTCGGATTTCGTCCTCGCGCCGGTCCGGGCGGATCACGGCGTCCTCGAGGAGTTGGAGCTCGACCTCGTAGTAGGCGACCTGGCGCCGGACCTTCGCGAGCTGAGCTCGAATGCGGTCCTGGACCTCCTCGTACGGCACGACGCGCTCCTCCTGAGCGCCCTCGGCCTGCATGAGGAGGAACGCCGTGCGCAGTTCCTGGATCTTCGAGACGGTCCCCTTCGGGCTCGTAAACGCGAAGTCCTCGATCACCGCAGAGCGATCGCCGCGCCGGATCTCCTGAAGCCCGTACGGATCCTCTTCGGCCTGCTTCGGAGCGGTCTCGCGGTAGACGGGGACCCAGTCCTCGCCGGCGCGCAGTCGACGCTGCGCGCGCTCGATGCGGGACTTCGCGGCTGCTCGCGCCGACTTCGGATCGGACGCGCGCCGGTCCACCTTGACGGACATGACGCGCAGTTTGGCGTGTGCCGGCTCCGTGAAGAGCTCGGCGTGCCGCTCCCAGTAGCTGCGGACCAGACCGGGAGCCACGAACGTGTCGGTCATCGGCCGGACGCGCGGGTCCCCACCGGCAAGTCCGATGGCGGAGCGCATGTAGAGCTCGACCATCCGGCCCCGTCGGATCTCCTCGTCGTACTCGCGGCGCGTCATGCCGCGCTCGCTCAGGAAGGCGCCGAGCGTGCCCCCGCTGCGCTCGATCTCTTTCACGCGCTTCGTGCGCTCTTCGTCGATCGCGTCGCGGGACATCGTGACGCCGGCCTCGAGCGCCGCGTGATACATGATCCGATCGCGGAGGATGTCCACGAGGGCCTGGTCCACGACCTCGCGCTTCTGCGCGTCCTCCCCCAGCACGGCGAGTTGCGGCCCGATGCGCAGGAGCACCGCGCGATACGTGATCACGTCGCTGTCGACGGTGGCCAGGACGCGGCTTGTCGAGCCGGTGTCCGGCGCGCGATCGGGAGCATCCTGGCTCGCCGACCTGGCACGCTCGAGGTCGAGAGGGCGCCCCATCTCCGCCGGGTTTACGGGTGCCACATCGCCGCCGTCGTTCGACGAGCAGGCGGTGGCGAGAAGGGCGACGAGGAGCAGGTAGCGCATCGCGGTCTCCATCACAACCCACTCCTGATCAATGGGTTACGAACGGTCTACGTGGACCCCGCCAGGGCCCGGCCCCTCGTTATACCCGCCCCGCACTCGAACTAGAGCGATCACCCCGCGCCGGAGGAGAGCGCTGCGAGAACGGCGTCGACCAGTTCGAACGCCTCCAGGCCCTGTCCCGGGAGGAGCAGGTGGCAGTGGACCCTGTCGACGACGCGCAGGCGGGTGCCGAGGGCTCGCAGACGCCGCTTCACGCGCATCGGCTCGATGCAGCGGAGCAGCACACGTTCCTCGCCGTCGTGCACCATGCGGGTCAACCGCGTGACGCCGAGCAGTTCGCCGAGGAGCCGGATGCGGGCGAGCCGCGCGAGGAGCCGCACCTCCTGCGGTGGCGTGCCGAAGCGGTCCTCGCACTCCTCGAGCAGCAGTCCGACCTGTGTCATGTCGGGCGCGGCGGAGAAGCGCCGGTACGTGTCGATGCGCTGGCGGTCGTCTTGGATGTACTCGCGCGGAAGCACCGTCTCGACGGGCAGGTTCACATGGCAGGCCGTGCGCAGGATCGGACGCTCGTGCTTCGCGCGCTTGACGGCATCAGCGAGCAGCTGGCAGTAGAGCTCGTAGCCGACTGACGCGATGTAGCCCGACTGCTCGGCGCCGAGCAGGTTGCCCGCGCCGCGAATCTCCATGTCGCGCATGGCGATGCGGAAGCCCGCACCGAGGTCCGACAGTTCCTCGATCGCGCGCACGCGCTTCTCGGCGTCGGTCGGCAGCGTGCCGGGAACGACCATGAGGTAGCAGTACGCGCGGCGGTCGTAGCGTCCGACGCGACCTCGCAGCTGGTGCAGATCGGCGAGGCCGAGCCAGTCGGCTCGGTCGATGAAGATCGTGTTCGCGTTCGGGATGTCGAGGCCCGACTCGACGATCGTCGTGGCGACGAGGATGTCCGCCTCGTGGTCCACGAACGAGAGCATGCGCTCCTCGATCAAGGAGTCGGAGAGTTGGCCGTGGACAACCGCCACGCGGGCCTCGGGAACCAGATGGCGGATCTTCGACGCCTCGCGCTCGATCGTCTTTACCCGGTTGTGGATGACGTACGCCTGGCCGCCGCGCTCGAGTTCGCGGAGCAGCGCGTCGCGCAGCATGCCGTCGTCCGGCGTGATGACGCGCGTCTCGATGGGTCGCCGTCCGAACGGGGCGGTCGTGAGCGAGCTGATGTCACGCAGCCCGAGCAGCGCCATGTGCAGCGTTCGCGGGATCGGCGTGGCGGTGAGCGTGATCACGTCGACGGTCGCGCGAACGATGCGCAGCGCCTCCTTCGCGCGGACGCCGAAGCGCTGTTCCTCGTCGATCACAAGGAGCCCGAGGTTCTTGAACGCGACGTCGGCTGAGACGATGCGATGCGTGCCGATGACGACGTCCACGCCGCCGTCACCGGCGCGCTCGACGATCTGGCGCTGCTCCTTCCCGGTGCGGAAGCGGGAGAGCACCTCGACGTTGATCGGGTAGCTCGCGAAGCGCTCGCG
This sequence comes from Planctomycetota bacterium, assembly GCA_021776825.1. GTDB lineage: Bacteria > Planctomycetota > JAJSAM01 > JAJSAM01 > JAJVHW01 > JAJFFG01. The sequence continues at coordinate 22,236 of JAJFFG010000107.1, read as the reverse complement.
GAACACCGCGCCGTGCTGCTCCGCCAATACCGTGGTCGGCACGAGCACCGCGACCTGCCGACCGGACATCACGCACTTGAACGCCGCGCGCACGGCGAGTTCGGTCTTCCCGAAGCCGACGTCACCACACAGCAGGCGATCCATGGGCGTGTCGCGCTCCATGTCGACCTTGATCGCCGCGATCGCCGTTCGCTGATCGGGAGTCAGTTCGAACGGGAACGTCGCGTCGAACTCGAGCTGCTCGGGCGTGTCCGGCGGGAACGCGATCCCGGGGCGTGCCGCGCGCATGGCCTGCGTGCTCAGCAGTTCCTCGGCGATGCCCTCCACGGAGTTCGCGACGGCGCGCTTGCGCTTCTCCCAGTCCTTGCCCCCGATGGTCGAGAGGCGCGGATCGGCCTCACCCGCCCCGATGTAGCGATGGACCAGCGAGGCCTTCGTGACCGGTACGAAGACGCTCGTGCCCTTGGCGAACTCGAGTGTGAGGTGGTCGGTCGCGACCCCGTCCTTCTCCATGTTCCGCAGTCCGCGGTAGATCCCGATGCCGTGGTCGAGGTGCACGATCGGGTCACCGACGCGCAGGTCGGTCCACTCCGGCGCCGCGGCCGTGCGATGGACCTTGCCGGAGGCGCGCGGCAGGCGCGTGCGCCCGAACAGCTCGTCGTAGGACAGGAGTGCAATCCGCAGTTCCGGGATCTGGAACCCGTGCGCGAGGAGGCCCTCCTCGACCGAGAGCCCCTCACGCCCGGCGAGTTCGGATTCGCTCAGGAGCGTCTCCACACGATGCGCCTCGCCCTGGCTGCCGCAGAGCAGGCGCACCTCGTCGTTGCGATCGAGGAGCGACTCGACGGCCTCGCGGAAGGTGACGAGATCGCGCGCGAGACCCGTCGCAGTCAAGAGGCGTGCGTTCGTCGACCCCTCGCCCTCGGAGACCGGTCCCGAGGTGAGCCGGAGTACCGGGAAGTCGAGCGCCTTCAGGCTGAAGCGCGCGTACATCGTCCCGAGTTCCTCCTCGGGGCGCGAACGCTCGAAGCGCGCCAGCCACCGGGCGGCGGACTCCTCGTCCACGTGCGCAACGAGGGAGCCCTCCGGAAGGAGGTCCGTGATCAGCTTCGCGCGCCGGAGCGCACGCAGGCGACCGGCCTCGTCGTCAGATTCGGGGACACCGGCTGCATCGGCGATCGTCAGCAAGGGGACAGAGGCGGCGTCCGTGCGGTCGGTCGAGCGTTGCGACACCGGATCGAAGCGCCGGAGGCTCTCGATCTCGTCGCCGAAGAGCTCGACCCGCAGCGGCAGCTCGCGGCCGCGCGGATAGAGGTCCACGATGCCGCCGCGCTGCGACCACTCGCCCGGCGTTTCGACCATCGGAACCCGAACGAAGCCGGCCTCCGTGAGCCGCGCGCCGAGGGCCTCGGCGTCGAGCGTCTCCCCCACTCGTAGACGGAGGGAGCCGCGTGCGAGCGCCTCGGGCGACGGCACCGGCTGCAGGACCGCGGCCAGCGGGGCGACGAGATAGCGCGGTCCGCTGTACGTCCCCCCGGAGGCTGCCGCAGCGAGCGCCTCGGCCACGGCCGTGCGTTCGCCGAGCCTCCCACGTTCCCGGGCGCGCGAGTCCGGGCGCGTCGCGTCGAAGGCCGGGAACATGATGGCGGCCTGGTCGTCACCGAGGAATAGCGCGAGGTCCGACCGCAGCGAGGCGGCCTCTTCGAGCCCTGCGGCGACGACGAGACGTACGGGCGGGAGCTCGCCGTCGAGCGCCGTCAGCAGCGCTGCCGGAGAGCTGCCGACGAGCCCGCCCACGGACAGCGACTCGCCCGCCCGCACCGTCGAGGAGACGGTGCGGGCGACCTCGAGCCCGGCCAACTGGTCGAGCAGGCGATCACGAGCTGACATCGTCGGCTTCTTCTGGCTCAGGCTAGCGACGACGGCGTCGACGACCCGGTGAACGGGATCGCGTCCGCGACTTCTCTCGCAGGATCTCCTGCAGCGCGCGCTTCGCAGCGGCCTGCTCGGCATCCTTCTTCGTGGCTCCGCGCGCGGGCTTGAACTTGCGCCCCCCCACGAGCGCGCACACCTCGTACACACGGGAGTGGTCGGGGCCGCTCCGTCGCTGCACCTCGTAGCGCGGCGTGTCGCCGTACTCCCGCTGGGAGACCTGCTGGAGTACCGACTTGAAGTTCTTGGCGCCGCGGTCGCTCAGTGAGTTCTCGATGAACGGACGGAGCAGATCGAGCACGTAGAGGCGCACGGCCTCGTACCCACGGTCGAGGTAGACCGCGCCAATGACGGCCTCGAAGACGTCGGCGAGCAACCCCTTCGGGAGGCCGTCCTTCATCTGAATGCCGCGACCAACGGCGAGGAAACCTTCGAGGCCGACGGCCAGAGCGGCCGCTGCGAGCCCGTCGGTGCTGACGACCTCGGACTTCACCTTGGTGAGTTCGCCCTCGTCGCAGTCCGGCAGGAGCGTGTAGAGGTACTCCGTCACGACGAGTCCCACGACGGAGTCGCCCAGGAACTCGAGGCGCTCGTAGGACGGCCGGTCGGCCGCCTTCACGGAGCTGTGCGTCAGCGCGTTCTCGAGCAGAGTGACGTCGCGGAAGTGGTAGTGGATCGCGCGCTGACAGGCGTAGAGCCGATCGCGATCGAAGAACTCCGCGATGCTCAGGGTGCCCGACGCCGAACGGCGCTGCGGACGCCGCGGCATGGGCTCGTCGTTGCGCGGCGCCGAGTCTCGGCGCGACGTGCGCGACCGTGAGGTCCGGGCCCGCGGAGGCTCTGAACGTGGAGAGTCTGCCCGTGGAGGCTCTGCCCGTGGAGGCTCTGACCGTGGAGGCTCTGAGCGGGGAGACCCTGACCGTGGAGACTCAGTACGCCGCGGCTCCGAACGCGCGGGCTCGGAACGCGTCGGCTCCGAAGCCGATTCGTCGCTGGACTCCCGCGAACGGCGCCGAGGCGCACGTCGGCGGCGAGCAGGCTCCGCGTCGCGGTCCTGCTCCGAGGCTGTCGGCGACTCCGCGGGCGCTGCCGACGACGGTTCCTCTGCGACTCGGCGACGACGGCGCCGAGGCGCCTCCGGCTCCGGATCGGCGACCGGGGCCGGTTCGTCCGCGCGGCTGGCGCCGCGCCCTCCGCGACCGCGTCCGCCGCGACGACGGCGGCGGCGCGGTGCGCCGTCGTCGTCGCCAACGGGCTCGTCGTCCCTCTCGGCGGCACGCTCGGGGGCCAGTTCATTGGCCCGCTCGTCGCGCGCCGGCGTCTCGACCGCACCCTCGTCGGCGGCGCTCGAACGCGACCTCCGGCGACGGCGGGTTCTCTTGACCTCGCCCTCGACGGGCGCGGCGCTCTCACTCGAGGTGTCGGTCCGCGCGGGTTCGTCCCGTGCGGTGTCAGTCGAGCTCGTGCGGGTCGGGCGGCGGCGGCGGGCTGGCCGGGCGGACTCGCGGGCCGGCGCGGAGTCGTCGGACTCCGCGGGGGCTCGCGCCGTCGCTGCGGCTGCCTCGTCCTTCGGAGTGCGGGTACGACGCCTGCGAGGGCGACGTCCGCTGCTCCGCGCGCTCGACGAGCCGTCGGCGGATGCTTCGCCGGAGCTCGCGGACGGGCTCGGGCCCGTCGCGGAATTCCTGTCTGGGATAGAACTCTCCTTCTGGTTGGTCTCGCGATCCCGGGTTAGGAATCGGGAGTACGTCCATGCGCGGCGAGCGATCCGACTACCCGTCGGCTGGCCGCGGCGAGGGGCGGGGAGGCGTGTGTCGCTCCCGCCCGTATGAGGGCGCGGACCACGTGGTGCGCCCATCGATAGGGGCCTCGATGGTACCCCCGGGACGGCGCTCGGGGCGGATATTCGTATCGACCAGGCTGTCGGAGTTGCCGCCTCGACGGGCCGCGCAGGGTGGCGCGACAGCCTGCTCGCGATGGGCCGACTGGGTGGAGAGCAGCAGTGGATCGCAACGCGCTCCGACCTCCGGAGGCTCGACGGGCCGACTCGGGCACAGAGTGCGTGAGGTGGCCATCTGGGACGAAGTCCGTCACCGACTGAGGGAAGAGCCAGACCTGATCCACCGCCCACGGACGAACTGCCTTCTCTCTCATGCCCAACTCATCCTCGACGGCGACGACGCTCTGGCGCCCGACGCGGGGTCTATCTAGCAGCCTGTCGCGCCGGCGGTCTCTCGCACGGCGACGCCGCAACGCCGACAGGCTGCTAGTTGGAGAGGTCGCGGACGAGATCGTCCTCGGTGTCGAAGCGACGGTCCGGCCCTGCGCTGGTGACCCACGCGAGGTCGGGGCCCTCGTTCTCGTAGCGGAGGGGGGTGCCCCACGGGTCCTCGGGAGGAGGCTCCGCGAGTGAGGGTGGGAAGCGTCCGTCCGCCATCCGCTGAGCGCGCAGCCGCTCCTCCATCTCGTCGAGGACGCTCGCGGCGACCTCGTCGGCCTCGCGCTCGGTCTCGAGCTCCCGCAGGTCGTTCTTGAGTTCGTGCTCGGCGGTCGCCAGGCCGGCACGCAGCGACACCGCCAGAACGCCGGAGCAGCAGAGGGCGCCGATCGTCCCGAGCGTGGCGCACCCGGCGAACAGGATCGGGCCGGTCGGGACGGGTGGCCGCGCGGGTGGCGCTGGTGTCGGCGACCGGGGCGGCGGCTGGTCGTCGGGCATGTGCGGCCTAGTGACGGAAGTGGCGCATGCCCGTGAAGACGAGAGCGGCCTCGGCCGCGTTCGCCGCGGCGATGACCTCGTGGTCGTTGCGGCTTCCGCCCGGCTCGATCGCGGCCACCACTCCAGCGTCGAGACCGACCTGCAGACCGTCGGCGAACGGGAAGAACGCGTCGGAGGCCATCACCGAGCCCTGCGCCCGCTCGCCGGCCTTCATCACCGCCAGCTTGGCGGCGTCGACTCGACTCATCTGCCCGGCACCGACACCGACGATCGCGCCGTCCTTCGCGAGGACGATCGCGTTCGACGCCACATGCTTGGCCGCCAACCAGGCGAACTCCAGGTCCGCTCGCTCAGCGTCCGTGGGCTCGCGCGTCGAGACGGTGCGAACCCCCTCCTCGGGCACGCCGCGCTGATCGTGGTCCTGCACGAGCACGCCGCCGAGCACACGACGGATATCGCGATCCCGCGGGCCGAGCGCCTGCATCAGGTTCTCGATCTTCACGATGCGCAGGCTCTTCGCCCACTTGACCTTGTCAGAGGTCAGCGTCGTGATCGCCGCCGGGTCGAACCCTGGGGCGAGGATGCACTCGATGAAGTGATCGGGCGTCGCGATGCGCTCTGCCGTCGCGGCGTCGAGCACGCGGTTGAAGCCGAGGATCGAGCCGAACGCCGACATCGGATCGCCGGCGATGCCCTTCTCGAACGCCTCGAGGTTCGTCTCGGCCACCGCGAGTCCGCACGGATTCGTGTGTTTGATGACCGCGCAGGCCGGCTGCTCGTACTCGCGCACGATACGGAGCGCGGCATCGAGGTCGAGCAGGTTGTTGAAGGAGAGGTCCTTGCCCCAGAGGATCTCGGCTGACGTCAGGGACGGCCCGCCGCTGCCACGCTCGGAGTAGAGCGCCGCCGCCTGGAACGGGTTCTCGCCGTAGCGCAGATCGCGGACCTTCTCGAAGAACGGTGCCACGAAGCTCGGGAACTCGTCGTCCTGAAGGCCCGCCAGGAAATTCGCGATGGCCGCGTCGTACTGCGCGGTCCGCCGGAACGCCATCCGCGCCAGGTCCTGGGCGAGTGCCTCGCTCACCGAGCCCCCCGACGCGCGCATCGCGTCCAGGATCTCCTGGTAGCGGCGCGGCGACGTGACCACGGCCACGTGACGGTGGTTCTTCGCCCCGGCCCGGATCATCGTCGGTCCGCCGACGTCGATCTGCTCGACCGCCTGGGCCAGGGTGCAGTCGGGCCGCGCGACCGTCTGCTCGAACGGATAGAGATTCACGCAGAGCAGATCGATGCCCTGGATGCCGTGCTCCGCCATGGCCGCCACGTCGCCCTCGTCGTCGCGACGCGCGAGCAGACCGCCGTGGACCATCGGGTGCAGGGTCTTCACGCGACCGCCCATGATCTCCGGAAAGCCGGTGACCGCGGCGACGTCGGTGACCTCGAGGCCCTCAGAGCGAAGGAGGCTCGCGGTGCCTCCGGTCGAGAGGATCTCCACGTCCATCTCGACCAGACCGCGCGCGAAGTCGGCGATGCCCGACTTGTCGGAAACACTCAGGAGCGCCCGTCGGATTCTCATGCTTTGTCTCCCGGTCCGGCGGAGCTGGTCGCGCCCGCCTCGTCGTCAAGGCGCTTGCGCATGTGCGCCTCGATGAAGTCCTGCAGATCGCCGTCGAGCACGGGCTGCGTGTTTCCGGTCTGGTGGCTCGTGCGGAGGTCCTTCACGAGTTGGTACGGGTGGAGGACGTACGAGCGGATCTGGTAGCCGAAGTCGATCTCGCCCTTCGCGCCGTACGCCTTCTTGAGGTCCTGCTCCCGCTCGAGTTCGCGCTCACGATAGAGTTTCGCGAGAAGCAGGGCCATGGCGGTCCGCCGGTTCTTGTGCTGGCTTCGTTCGGACTGGCACTGCACCACGATCCCGGACGGGAGATGCGTGATCCGGACCGCCGAATCGGTCTTGTTCACGTGCTGGCCGCCGGCGCCGCCGGCGCGGTACGTGTCGATGCGCAGATCCTTCTCGTCGATGCCGATCTCGCCCTCTTCGACCTCGGGAACGACGTCGACCGAGGCAAACGAGGTCTGGCGACGGTTCTGCGCGTCGAACGGCGACAGACGGACCAGGCGATGCACGCCGATCTCGTTCTTCAGGTACCCCGTCGCCCACTCGCCCTTGATCTTGTAGACCACCTTCCGCACGCCCGCCTCCTCGGCAGGGACGGAGTCGACCTCCTCGACGGACCAGCCGCGCGCTTCTGCATAGCGCGTGTACATCCGGCCGAGCATCGACGCCCAGTCGGCGGCATCCGTGCCGCCCGCACCCGCGTGGACCGACAGGTAGCACGTGAGCACGTCGTGGGGATCGTTCATGACCAGCTTGAACTCGAGCTGGTCGAGTCGCTCGGCGAGGTCTGCCGCGTCGGTCGCGACCGCGGTCGCGGTGTCGGCGTCGTCTTCCATGCGCGCGAGTTCGAGCAGCTCGACGAGGTCGCTCGCCTCGCGGCAGAGTTCGACGACAGGGCCGATCCGGCTCTTGACGAACTTCATCTGCTGGACGGTCCGGCGGGCCCGGTCCGGGTCATCCCAGAACCCAGGCTTCGACATGGAGCCCTCGAGCTCCTCGATGCGCTTCAGGCCTGCGGGGACGTCAAAGGGACTGCTGCAGGGACTGCAGCCTCGTCTCCAGGTCCTTCACTTGGTCGTCGAGCTCGGCCATGACGTGTGCGCGCCCTCCACTGCGTTGCGGCCACGACTACCCCGCTCGCGACGGATCGCCAACGGGGATCCGAGGGACGTCGCGGAACCGCGCCGGCGTGTGTCCCAGGTCATCGGCGCGCACCGTTACTTCGGGAACGCGTGGCGCACGTGGCGACCGCCATTCTGCTTGGCCAGAGCCGGCAGCAGGTCGAGCTCTTCGGCCCCGAGAGAGACGGTGTGGATGCGGACGCGGCCGCCGTTCAACAGTTCGATCGCCTCGAGGATCCGCTTCGTGTCCTTCAGCTTGCCGCGGTTCGGAACGCCGTCGGAGAGGAGCACGATCTCGTCCAACCCAGGGGCCGGATCGCGCGCCTGGGACCCCGTGCCAATCAGCCCGAGCGCGCGCTCCAGCGAGTCGTAGATGTTCGTGTAGGACTTCGTCTCCTGCTCCGGCAGGTAGGTCGTCAGGTCGAGCTTCTGCTGTGGATGCGCCGGCAGGGGACCGTCGTCGAACCACCACACCTTCTCGTTGAACAGGATCACGCCGAACGTGTGCGCCGCCGGAAGCCCCTTCACGGCGTCGATCAGTTCCTTCTGCGCGCGGTTGCGACGGGGCCCCCACATCGACTGCGAGAAGTCGATGACGAAGCAGACGCGGCGCCCGCGCAGCTCGATGCCGAAGAAGCGCGCGAACGTCGGTCGGTTGCCGGGGGTCCAGTCGTCGGAGGTCACGCGCCCGTCGGCGTTGCGATCCCCGGCGGGCTGCGGCAGCGCGTCGTCCCGCCGATCCGGGAACTCGAAGTCCTTGCCGGCGAGCGCCCACCACGACTCCCAGACGGCGGGGTCGATGCCGTGGTCCACGCCGCACAGTTCCGCGAGCGTGTCCCGCGCCGCGGCCCGCACGGCCGGGTCCGGATGCCGGAGCCGCTTTACGAGCGCGGCCGGGACGCGCCGATCGCGATGGGTCACAAGACCGCGACAGGCGCCGGCGGCCACCGCCCAGTGCGGGGCCGCATCGAGCAGTGCGAGCAGATCGTCTCGGCCGACACCGTCGGGGAGTGCGCCGACGGCTTCGGCGGCGAGCACGGCGGCGCGGATGTCCTTCGAGCTGAACGCGATCTTCGACAGCGGTCGGCGCGCGGACTCGTCGTGGAGCGAGCGACATGCGAGCACGAGTCCCGCGGCCACGGCGGGATCACGCTCCGTGCGAATCGCTTCGACCAAGCCCGCAACGGCGTCCTCGCCACCGAGTCGCGCCAAGACCAGCGCGGCGCCGGACCGGACGTCGGGAACCGGGTCTCGATCGAGCAGCCGCCCGAGGGCGCTGACGAGAGGACGGCGACGACTCTCGAGGTCCGGCACCGGCGTCTCGGCGAGTTCGAGGAGAACGGCGCGACGCTCCGCGGCGTCCTTCGAGCGCAGGCGGCCGATCAACGACGGAGCGGCCACCGCGGACGAGACCCCCGCAGCGACGAGCAGCACGACGGCGGCCCCCCACCTGACCATCCGCCCAGCATACGCGCCGCAGTCGACCACGGACGCACCGACTCATGACCACCTCGCAGCCGACGGCCACGCATCCGTCGGCACCCGTCGCGGCCACGGGTAGGCTTCGGGATTGGACGGAACGAACCACGATGAACACGACCGACGACGCCCCCTTCCCCGATCACGATGACGACGACGACGACCTCCCCTCGACCGAGGAGAAGGCGATCGACACGTCCGACATGACGGACCCGGCCGAGGGCCTCTACGCCAAGGACGGCGAGCTCGACCCAGCCGAGATCGGCCGCCGGGTCCCGGCGCTGACCTCCCTGCTCCGCACTCACGAGGACTGTTTCGATCTGCGGATCGAAACTGAGGCGCTCGCCGAGTGCCTGGCGTCGGAGGCCGGGAGCAGCGTCCGCGATGCCACGGCCGACGACGATCTCGAGGCCGCACTCCGCGAGCTCTCGCGCGATCATCTGCACGAGATCGTCGAGGACAAGCTCGTGGTCGCGTCCCTGCTGGTGCTCCAGCGGCTCGCGGACGACACGTCGCTCAGCCGGAAGCGGCGCCGAGCGGCGGCGGCTGGCGTCGCCCTCACGGGCGGTCTGCCGGACGCGCAGGGTGTGCGCGGGCGCGGACTGCTCGATCTCCTGCTCCGCGTCACGCTCGAGGAGCTCCACGCCCAGGAGATGCTGCGGCGCCGCGCGGCAGAGTCGGTGGATGGTCTGTCGGCCAAGGAGCTGGAGGAGTTCTGGGACCAGTACCCGGCGCTTCGGCATCGGCTCGAGGAGCGCTACCGCAAGGAGGTCGAGGCCGTACTCGAGGACATCGAGGGCGGTGTGGTCCCTGCTGCGGTCTCGGTCGATCTCGCCGTGCGCGGTGCCCATCGGCTGCTGGAGGCGGCGGCCGCACACTCGCGCGACGGGACGGAGCTCGATGGCGACGCCGTCCGTGACCTCCTCGCCACGACGTTCGAGAGCGACCTACTCGACGGCGGTCGGGGCATGGTCGTGGCGCGCTGGAAGACCGTTCAGCAGGAGACCGCGGCCGTCGAGAGCGAGGCCGGCGAACGGCTGAGTTCCGCGGCGGCTCGTGCGATCCGCATCGTCGGCCCGGGCAGTCCGGCCGGCGAGATGGTGCTCTTCCACGTCTACATGCGCGCCGTAATGGACGGCAGTTTCTACATCCGCGACGAGGACGAGGCTGCCGCCGCTCGCGAGGTCTTCGGCGAGGGCGGCTTGCGCTCCGAGGGTGTCCTCGCGTTCGCCGATTTCCTGCGGGAACGCGGGGACGTCGATCACGAGCAGCGGGTGCTCCTCGCCGGGATCGAGCTCTGGCCCGACCACGAGGGCATTCGCGACGCCGCCACGCGCGCCGCCGCGGCCCGGATGGAGCAGGCCCGCCGCGTGCGCCACGGCCCGACGTACGAGGAACTGGGCGAGGTCGAGTGATCGGTGCCGCTCCGCGGGGTCCGGCTGGTTGCGCTCGATCTCGACGGGACGCTGCTCCCGAGCAGCAAGCGTGTCACCGACACCGCACGTGAAGTGGTTGCGGAGCTCCGCGAGGCGGGTCTGCACGTCACGCTCGCCACGGGTAAGGGCTGGGCGCACACGCAGCGCTACGCGCGCGAGCTGGAGATCGATGCCCCGCTCGTCGCGCTCGAGGGCGCGTACGTCGCGGCACTGGACGGAACGGTGCTGCGCGACGTGCACGTCTCCGTCGCCCTGCGGGAACGCGTCGCCGATCTGACCGCCGATCTCGCGACCGGCTGGTTCGCGACGACGCGCGATGGGCGCCTCGTGGCGTGCGACTCACTCCGCGAGTTGGAACGACTCCTGCACCTCTGGGAGCCGCGGGTGGAGTTCGTGGGCCACGCGCTCCGCGAGTACGACGGTGCCTCGCCGGCGTTGCATCTCGTCGCTCGCGAGGACGTCGCGGAGGAGATCGCGCGTCGGTTGGGCGGTGCCGGACTCCCCGACGTCACGCTGTTCCACACGCCGCTGACGCCCACGGGCTGGTGGCAGGTCCAGGTGCGTCCCGCCCAAGTCGGAAAGCACCACGGTCTGGCCTGTGTGCTCGAGCACCTGGACGTCTCCGCCGAGGCGACGCTGGCCTGCGGGGACTGGCTGAACGACCTGGAGATGCTCCGTATGGCGGGCGTTTCGGTGGCCCCGACGAACGCCGTGGCGGAGGTGCGCGCGGAGGTTTCGCACGTCGCACCGGGGACGTGCGAGGACGACGCGGTGCCGCGCTTCCTCCGAGCCGCGCTCGCCGACCTCTGAGAGGGTCTGTCCGTCGGGGTCCGGGACAGTAGTCTGTCGGCCGGCAGGCGGCGTCGGACTGTGCGGGGATCGGACTGTCTGGGATCGGACTGTGTGGGGTCCGCCTGTGTGGGGTCCGCCGACGGGAGGACGAATGGCAGTTCGAACGGAGAGTCGCGGCGCGGGGAAGCTGATCGTCGCGCTCGCGGCGTTCCTCGCTCTGGCCGTCGGGGGCGCCCTCTTCGCCGTCTTGGCGATCGAGCCGGACACGGTCGTGCAGCCGCCCGAGGCCGACGAGACCGCTGAGGTCACGCACGACGACACCGAGCGGGAGTCCGAGTCCTCCGATGAGGCGGCGCGTCCCACGGCGATGGCCGGGCCCGACGGCGGTGCCGCGGCGGACGTGGCGGGGACTCTGCGCGGCGTGGTGCGGCTCTACGACTCACGCGAGCCGGTCGCGGGTCTGGATCTCTCGCTCGCCGCGCCGCCTCCCGAGGACGACCGCAAGGAGCGGCAGGTGCTGCGGACGACCAGCGGCCCTGACGGCGTGTTCCGCTTCACCGGACTCCATCCGGGAGCCGGTTACGAGCTGAGCGGACTGCGGGACCCCTACGCGCCGATCGACGTCACAGGCATCGCGGTGGCGCCGGGCGAGTCACTGAATCTCGGGACGCTCTGGCTGGCCGTGCCCGTGGATCTGCCGGTCGAGGTGATCGACGCCACCGGAGCGCCGGTGCCCGAGGCCGAGGTGTCGGTCTTCGCAGCGCGTGAGGCCGAGCAGGATCTCCAGCCCTGGTCCCGCGAGGGGCAACTGCGTCGCGCTCTGGCCATCGCGTCGGCACCGCGCCCCACCGCCTCGGCCACGACGGACAAGAACGGGCACGCCGTGGTCGAGGGGCTCCGCCCGGACCGCTACCACGTGCGCGCGACGGCCGAGGGGTTCGGCGCGGACGCGAAGCCGGGGGTCATCGTCTCTCCCGACTCGGGAGGAGCGGCGGTCCGCCTCATGCTCTTGCGTGGGCACGCCCTGGTCGGAACGGTGCTCGACATCGAAGGTGAGCCAGTCGCCGAGGCGCGCATCGTGGCCACCGCGACGACGTCGAAGCGACCCGGCATCGATCAGTGGACGGGCGAGAGCGGCGCCGACGGCGCGTACGCCCTGTCGGGACTCGCCGCCGGCCGCTACCAGCTCCACCTCGTACGCGAGGGCAAGCCAACTCTCGTCGCGGGTCAGGTCGGCATCCCGGACACGAAGCGCTTCGACATCCGCCTGCGCCCCACCGCGGTGCTGCACGGCACGGTCACGAACCAGGACGGTGAGCCGATCGAGGGAGCGGAGATCGTCTACGCGCCATCCGGCGGTCTGCCGCTCAACGCGCGGACCGACGAGTCCGGCAACTACCGCATCGAAGAGGTGCCCGCGGGAGCGTCACAGTGGTTCGGTGTGACGGCCGTGGGCTACGTCCCATGGCCGGACCCTGCCGCTCCGCAGGCCGGCACGGGCGAGTCGCTGCGCGAGGGCAGCGAGTTGCGGCGCGACATCATGCTCGAGCAGGGCGCCGACGCGGTCCTGACGGTGCGCGATCAGGACGGCAACCCCGTCGAGGGCGCGAAGGCGCGGCTCTACATGGCGCAGATGTGGGGCGGAAACAACCGGCCATGGGAGGCGGACACCGACGAGAAGGGCGAGGCGCGGATGACGGGTCTCGTGCCCGGCACCTACCTGGCGCGCATCGAGGCGCGCGGACTGGTGCAAGAGGGGATGCCGTCGAACTGGAACGCGTTCCTGCAGTCTCCGCAGGCGATGCCCGCGCAGTGGCGGATCGACATCGCCCCGGAGTCCGACACCACGCACGCCCACTTCTCGCTCGCGCGCGGTGGCACCGTCAGCGGGACGGTTCGCAGCCAGGCCGGCGAGCCGGTCGCGGGCGTCCGGGTGACGGTGAGCGGAGAGCAGTCCGAGGTGCCCGTGTTCACGGACCAGGAGGGCGTCTTCCGCGCCGAGGCCGTTCCCGCGAGCCTGCGAGCCGTGGCACGCGTCACGTCCACCGATCATCCCGCCGCATCGTCCGAGCCGTTCATCGTCGAGCCCGGCAAGGAGGTGAAGGAGATCGAGATCACCCTGACGCCGGGCGGCCGCATCACGGGCCGCGTCCGGACCGATGATGGCTCACCGGTCGAGGGCGCCGTCGTGCGCTACGTCCGCGGGAAGATCTCGGGGAGCAACCCGTGGGCGTTCCGCCGCTTCGACAGCGCCGGTCGCTATCCGGTTGCGGAGGACGGGTCGTTCGAGATCACGGGTGTCGCGCCCGGCAGCGTGACGGTCCGCGCCGACGCCGAGGGTTGGCTCCCGGCGTGGGATGCCGACGTCACCGTGACGGCCGACCAGGAGACCGGCGGTGTCGACCTGATCATCTCGGGCTCGACGGCGTTCTCGGGACGCGTCGAGGGGCCGGGCGGCGAGCCGGTCGCCGGTGCCACCATCAATGCGAACTACCGCGGCACGGACCAGAAGCGGGCGTGGGGCTTCGTCACCGGCCTCGCGGGCAACCCGTCCGGCCAGAGCGACGCGGAGGGGCGCTTCACGCTGAGCGGGCTGAAGCGCGGCAAGTACAGCCTGGGTGCGTCGGCGCCCGGGTTCGTCGCGGCGAACTGGGTCGAGACGACAACCGGCGGCGGCGAGGTCACGCTCGTCCTCAAGGCCGGTGAACGGATCTCGGGCGTCGTCCGTGACGAGGACGGTGACGCCCTCGGCGGCGTGCCCGTGCGGGCCCAGAGCGCGAACAACAACAACCGCGGCCGCAACCGTTGGGGCGGCCAGAGCGTGTACACCGCGCCGGACGGATCGTTCGAGTTGGCCGACCTGCCGGAGGGGGCCTACGACCTGACCGTCTCCGCCAACTGGATCTGGGGCCGGGACGTGAACGTGCAGGACGCCGTCGAGCAGGGCGTGCGCACGGGCCGCGACGACGTCGAGATCCAGGTGAAGAAGGGCCACCTCATCGAGGGCAACGTGACGGACGAGGACGACGAGTCCGTTTCGGTCGGCTGGGTCAGCACGCGTTACGAGGGTCAGGGCGGAGGCTCGCAGCGTTGGAGTCGGATGCGCTCTGACGGGTCGTTCCGCGTCTCGGGGCTGGTGCCGGGCACGTACACGTTGCAGGCCTACGGGTCGTTCCAACCGGACACGCTGAAGGGCGTCGCGTCCGGGTCCTCGGGCGTGGAGTTGCGAGTGAAGGCGGGCCTGACCGTTCGCGGTGTCATCACCGACCCGAAGGGACTCGCACTCGCAACCAATCCGAACATTCGCATGCGTCCGGCCGGCGGCGAGAAATGGACCGGTGTGCAGTCCGTCTCGCCCGGCGACGGAAGTTTCACACTCGTGGGTCTGTCCGAGGGCGCGATGGATCTGCAGTTCCAGGCGAGTCGCATGGCGCCGGTCGTGGTCGAGAACGTCCGCGCGGGTGAGGACAGTCTGAAGATCGTCATGCAGACGGGACAGACCATCAAGGGCATCGCCGTCGACGTCTCCGGCAACCCGGTGCGAGCGAACGTGAACGCGGTGCAGCTCAATGTGCCGACGGGAACCACAGCGTCCAGCGGCTGGGCTCGTTGCAACGAGGACGGGGAGTTCGAGATCGTCGGGTTGGCGCCCGGCGAGTACCGCCTCCTCGTCCGCGCGAGTCGTGTCGCCCCGGCGATCCTCGCGCCCGTCCAAGGCGGCGCCGAGGGCGTCCGCGCGGTCCTGACACCGGGAGAGACCGTCACCGGCAAGGTCGTCGACTCGAACGGCGAGCCCGTGATTGGTGCCCGTCTGCAGCTCTTCGTGCAAGACGGCGGGACGACGGTCGCGTGGTCCACGTCGAAGGACGACGGCACGTTCCTGTTCGAGTTCGTCCCCGAGGGCGGCACCTGGAACCTGTCGGGCTACATCAGGATGAACGGCAGCCGAGTCCCGATCAACCGGGACGAGCCGGTTCGGTCGGGCGAGACGGACGTCGAGCTGACCGTCGAGTAGGCGAGGGCGCGGTCGACGAGTTCGGGCGACGTCACCCCGGAAACGGGTCCGTACGGGCGGAGCTCCTGATCCGCCCCCCCGCCGACGCGCCGCGCGCCGTCGATGCGGGGGGATGGCGCGCCGCGAACGACGTTGGTTGATCGGACGGGCATGGGCGATTGACGTCGCCGGTCGATGACACCGGCGCCACACGCGATCGATCGGGTTCAACGCCCTCGACCGATGGCCGACCGCATGACGGGAACCGTTCGCAGTGCGCCGTCGGACCCGCAACGCGCGAGCGGCCCCAGCGGGCGGGGCGGATCAGGAGATCCGCCCGTACGACCCCAATGAGCTTCCGCGTCCCGGGTATCGGATCCCCACGCGGGGCGCGGCGATGGGGCCGAAGCGCGCAGGGGTCGGCCGGTGGCAGCCCGCATCACGAGGGTCGTCCGCCGAGCGCCAGAGGACCCACCAGGGCCGAGCCACCCCAGCGGGCGGGGCGGACCAGGGGGTCCGCCCCTACGGCGCCGTTGTCACAGCGATCGCGTCGGGTCGGCGGAGCCGACACCCACCCGGATCCCCACCCGTGGCGGGGCGGTTGCGCGTCAGCGCAAGCGCCGTGACGCGGGGAATGAGGCCACGCAAGGGTGCGGCCGACTCGGTGGCTCTCGAGTGAGAGCCCTCGCACCCGCGGAGCCGACCAGGAACATGGGAGGCGCGGCGATTGCCGCATGCCCCGACGCGCATCCACCTACGACGCGCCGAGCAAGCGCCGTGAGCGCCCTCTACTCCGCCAGTTCCCGACTGATCTCGTCGATCGCTTCCTGCCGTGCCTTCGCGTTCCACCCCGACTGGTACGGCTCGCGGACGCCGTGGAGCCGACGAAGCTGCTTGTACGCGTAGTCGCGGAGCGAGCGATCGGGGGAGGAGAGCGCGCCGACGAAGTCCTGGGTGGCCGTGACGGCAACGGTGCGCGGTGAGTTCGCGAACGCGCTCAGTCGGACGGCAAGGTCTTGGTCCTCGCGGCCGGCCGCCAGCACCTGATTGCGCTGCTTCGTCGGGAGGTGCCACACGCTGTTCACTCCGGCCCGACGAACGGACGCGTCGGGGTCACCCGTCGCGAGGT
Organism: Planctomycetota bacterium; assembly: GCA_021776825.1. Classification (GTDB taxonomy): domain Bacteria; phylum Planctomycetota; class JAJSAM01; order JAJSAM01; family JAJVHW01; genus JAJFFG01. Next base: position 6,019 of record JAJFFG010000107.1, on the reverse strand, counting down.
TCACGGCCGTGCGAACGGCCGCGTCGTAGGCGCCGCGCTGCTTCTTGTCCTTGCGATAGCTCCTGATCTGCCGCAGCCCTTGATTGAGCGCGGTGGCGCGAACGCCGGGGTCCTTGTCGGCAAGTCCCTTCCGCAACGTACCGAGCGGCATCTTCCGGTCCTGAGCCAGGATGCGGAGAGTCTGCGCCCGCGTGGCGGGGTCAGCGGAGTCGAGCAGCGGTCGGAGCGCGGCGATCATGTCCTTGTCGGGACGCCCTTTCGTGAGCGCCCAGAGTGCCGCCGTCCGTTCCTTCGGATCCGCGCCCGGCGCCGTGGCGATGGCTAGCAGTTCCGCGCGCGCGGCAGGATCACGCGAGGAGCGCGTAACGGAGCGGAAGAGCTTCGCACGGGCCTCGGCGTCGGTCTCCTCGGCGAGCAGACCCGAGATCTCCTTCATCCACGCCCCGCGATCGCGAAGTCCCGCCACGCCATTCGCCAGCGCGCGCCGGACGGACGGGTCGCTCTCGTCCTGGAACGCGGCGATCAGTTCGGAGGGCAGGTGATCGCGGTGCGGCGGCCGCGCAATGACGTGCGCGGCCAACAGGCGCAGTTCGGGGGGCGTCTCGGGGTCGTCGAGGATCTCCTGCAGTGCGTTTCTCGCTGACGCGTCATCCACGCGCCGAAGCGCGCGGATCGCTGCCGCCCTGAGCTTCGGATCATCGGAGTGTCGGGCGAGGTCGGTCAGCTCGGACGACGTGTACGGACGGTCCTCGGTCGGATGCCGCAGCGGCGGCTCGTTCGGGAACACCGCCACCGGCGGCTCCTCGGCGACCGTGGCCTCGTCGACCGACACCCGCGCCACGCGCGACCCGCGTCGGCGGAGCATGCCCTCGAGCGACTCGATCCGGGCGGCAGCGGACTGTGGACTGTAGGCACGCGTGTCGCCATCGGACGTGCGGACGAGGATCTCGGCTTCGTCCTCGAACCCGTCGGCATCTCCGTCACCGCCGGCCACGACGAGACCAGCGGCCAGTCCGAGCCCAGCGGCGACGAACGTACAGGCGATGACGACGAGAGCTCTCACGGGCGGAAGGGTACCGGTTCCACGCGTCGCCGCGGGCGATTCGTGAGCGCCGCTGTCAGCGGGCGGGGCGCGGGTGAGCGGGGTCGTGGTTGTCGGGCAGACGATCCCAGACCCGCAGGAGGAAGCGCCTCATCGGGCGGAAGGTCGCGCGCTTCGTGACGATGCGATCCCCCAGGACCAGCACGTCCATGTCGGTCCCGAGGAAGCAGAGCAGTGCGTCGAGCGGGGTCTCGACGATCGGCTCGCCTTTCACGTTGAACGACGTGTTCACCACGATCGGAACCCCGGTCTCGCGATCGAACGCCTCGATCAGCGCGTGGAGCGCCGGCCGCTGATCGCGTTCGACCGTCTGCAGTCGGGCCGTGCCATCGACGTGGACGACCGCCGGGATCGCATCACGCCGCTCGGCCTTGACCTCGCGGACGAACAGCATGTGCGTGCTCAGCGAGCCCGGCTCGAACCACTCGTCCGCCTTCTCGGCGAGGATTGCCGGCGCGAACGGTCGGAACGCCTGACGATGCTTCACGGTCGCGTTGAGCCGTTCCTTCGCGCTCGGGTCCCGCGGGTCGCAGAGGATCGAGCGCTGGCCCAGCGCGCGCGGGCCGAGCTCGGCCCCGCCCTGGAACCAACCGACCACGCGCCCGGCGGCCAGCTCGCGCGCCGTCTCCGTCGCGACATCGTCGGCGACGTGCACCTTCAGGAAGGGCGCGAAGGGCTTCAGCGCCAGAGCGGCGTCGATGTCGCCGCCGTCGTACCGGCGACCGAGTCCGTCGGTCCCCATCACGTACGTCCGCTTCGCGCCGCGGACCGCTACCTCGCCGTAGAGCGCACACCCGAGCGCGATGCCCGTGTCCCCCGCCGCCGGCTGCACCCAGACCTCGTCGAACGGGGTCTCCTTCCAGATCCGGGAGTTCGCCACGCAGTTCAGCATGACGCCGCCCGCGGCAACGAGGCGCCGCGCGCCGGTCTGCTCGTGCAACCGCCGCGCGCGCTCGAGCAGGGCCTCCTCGAGGTCGGTCTGCACGCGCCAGCAGAGGTCGCGCCAATCCTGGACGTGCGGGCTCTCCTCCCACCTCCGACGCTGCTCCTCGCGCGAGAGAGACTCCTGCGACGGGACGTACGGGTGCCGCAGCGCGTCGGGCCACGCACCAAGTGCCCACGTCCGACCGTCCTTCACGCCCATGAGCGGAGGGACGTCGGGGCGCTCGCTCCCGAACGCGGCGAGGCCCATCACCTCACCGCACTGGTTCCAGTGACCGAACACGTACTCGGAGACTCGCGAGTACACGGCACCCAGGCCGGGCAGTTTGGTGAAGTCCTCCGAGAGGATGCCGGGCGTGACCGGCAGCCACGCTTTGCCGACGCACTCGAGCTCGGTCCCGGCGAAGCGGTAGTACGACTCCGCCTCGCGGTCGGCGTCGTGCCCGTGGTCGTCCGACGGGAGCGTCTCCGTGACGTCGCGCCGATGACTGCCGACCCCGTCGACCACCATGATCGCACCGTCGTCGAACGGGCTCGCGGCGAACGCGGCGTAAGCGTGCGCGAGGTGGTGCGAAATCGTCACCGCGTCCGGGTTCCGGAACAGTCGACTCGTGAGTGCCACCTCGCGTTCGTCCGACGAGAGGTGCAGCGAGTGGAGTCGCGAGAGCAGGTCGTGCTCCATCTCGGGGATGTGCAGCGCATACGAGTTCTGCACGATCGCGTCGACGTCGTCGATCCCGATCCCCGCAACGCGGAGGCAGTAGCCGACGGCTGCATCAGGGATGCCGCCGTCGTTCTTCCGACGCGTCAGCCGCTCCTTCGGAATCGCCACGATCGGCACGCCGTCACGAAGCAGCACGGCACTGACGTCGTGGTCGTACTTGTTCAGGCCGAGGACGTAGCGGGGGCTCACGACCGGCCATCATCGTGGATGGGGCCGCCGCGACGTAGTCTCGTCGCCATGGCAGGCGGAATCTCTGGTGCGATGAGGCTGCTCGAGGGTGGTCGGCTCGAGGAAGCCGTGCTCGCGCTGGCACCCCTGACCGGGCCAAGCCGGCTCGGCGCCATCGCCCGGTTCCGACGAGCGGAAGCCCTCTCTCGCATGGGTCGCCACGACGAGGCGGTCGAGGAGGCGCGTCAGGCGGTCGCCGACGACTCGGTCGCTCCCGCGCCCTCGGTGTGGCTCGCTGGCGTTCTGGCGGAGGCCGGGCAATACGACGGCGCGGCAGCCGTCGAGTTCCCCGCAACGTCCGTCGAGCCTCTCGACTTCCTCCGCGCCGGCTTCGCGGCGCTCGGACGCATCGCGCGCGGGGAGCGCGAGGGAGCCGACGCGACGGCCGCGGCGGTGCTCGAGACGCGCCACTCGCCGATCTACTCCCTCGCACTCCGCCTCGCCGAGGCCGACCGTCTGGCGAGCGAGACTCGGTGGCCGGACCCGGTCTCGTCGTGGTACGCCCTCGACTGCCGACGGGAGCGGGCGGCCATGGGGCAGGCCGAGCACGAGCCCACGCCGCCGATCGCCAACCCCCGTCAGCCCCACCGCGGCGAGGCCGAACAGGCCACGCGCTGGCTCCGTCTGCACGGTGCGTGCGACGACCACTCGGCGCTCGTGCGCTCCCTTCGCCGGATGAGCAAGCCGCCGCCGTCGCTCGACGAGGTCGAGCTCGAGGTCCTCCTCGCGGCTGGGGAACTCGACGAGGCCGACGTGCGAGCGAAGGCTCTCACCGAGAAAGCCGGCAAGAAGGCCGGCGGCGAGCTCGCCGTCGACCGGGCGCGCCTCGCTCAGTTGCGCGGCGAGGCGGTCACGGTCCGCGAGTTCCCCGGGCACAAGGACGCGCAGAAGCGCCTGCGACAGTATGTCGACTGGACTGATCTCGGCGCCGCGCTCCTGAGCGACCGTCCCCTCGACGCGCGCGAGCTCGCCGATCGGCTCGCCGACCCGTCGCACCGCGAGTTCGTCGAAGCGGCGCTGACCCGTTGGGCGGCCGGTTAGCGACCGCTACTCCGACCAGTCGGGCGTTCCGAGGCTCGTGATGTAGATGACAGCTTGGCTCTCGGGGATGGCGAGGGCGCGGTTCATCTCGTCGTCGAAGTAGCCGCCACAGCCCGAGGCACCGAAGCCCTCGCGGAGCGCTGCGAGATTGAGGCGTTCGCCGATGTGGCCGGCGTCGAGGCCGAGCAGGCGATACACGCGATCGCCGTAACGCTGAACGGCTCGAGTGAGGTCCACGGTGTGGACGACGACGGCGCCGGCGTTGGCGAAGATCTCCTGGCCAAGACCCAGGTGCAGCATCTCCCGCGCCAGCCCGCCTCGCGAGAGCTCGACCAGGTGGTGCGCGTCGGTCGTCTCGTAGAAGTAGCTCCCCGGCGGGATGCCGACGACGTCGAGGACGACGACGTACGTGCGGAGCAGTTCCGACACGAACAGCGCGTCGGTGGGCGCTTCGGCGCCGAAGGCGAGCGTGGAGAGGAGCGCGTCGCGGGGCAGCGGTTCGCGCCGGAAGCGACGCGTGCTGCGCCGCGCGGCGATCGTGTCGGTGACCGGCTCGCTGCGCGTCCAGCTCGTGGCCGGTGCATCGGCATGGACGCGGAGAGAGTCCGGCGACGGCCTGGACGGCGGGGCTGCCGCTGCGGCCACCGGAGCAGCATCGGCGTCGAGTCGCCCGGCGAGGTGGACGGCGGCGATCAGCCGATCGGGTGAGCCCTCCGGAACCCGTTCACCGACCTGCGCGACCGCGTGACGCCACTCGACCGTGTCGGAGCAGCGCGGCGGAACGCGCGAGAGCCCAGCAGCGACCTCCGGCGGCACGAGCGGCGCGACGACGAGCGGCCCTTCCACGACCGGATCGATGCCGAGGAGTGACTCGACGAGTTCGTCCCGAAAGCTCGCCACGGGGAAGGCCGTCAAGCCCGCGTCCGTTGCCGCCAGCGTCAGGTTTCCGAGCACGTGGCCGGTGTCCAGCAGGGCGCGGCGATACGCGCGCTCGCGGTAGCGGAATGAACCCCGCTTCCAGACCCCAGTGAGGACGATCGCTGCTGGGCTCGACGTCGCCGCCGGATGGCCGAAGAGCGCAGCGCGCAGCGCCTCGGTCGGGTCGGCCTCGCGCACGAGCGCCAGGGAGTGGTCGAGCAGTTGATAGTCGTAGATGCCGGACGGCACGCCGGCGACGTCACGGATCGTGACGTAGACCTCGGTCGGGTACATCCCCCCCGCCGACGGCGCGGCTCGGAAGTGATGCACGCCGCCGCCCTGGACGCCGACGATGCGCGTGCAACCGTTGGTGTGCCAGAGGATGCGTGAGAGCCGCGCCAAGTCGAGCGACCCATCCTGTGTCGGTGGTCCGGAGATCGGCGGATCGCCGCCGCGTCGTTCGATCGGCAGGCCGTCGGAGGGCAGCAGGATGCGCGGTCCGTCGTACTGCTTGAACGGGATCGGCGGCGCGGTCCAGTCGGGCGGCAGCTGTCGCTCCGCCTCGCGGCGCAGCCCCTCTTCGCTGTACTTGGTCTCCTCGTGATATCGCTCGGCGATGGAGGACTCGAAGGGGGCGAGATGCGTCACCTGCCGAGCGTCGCACGGGGCGCACGACCGGGGGTCACTTTTAGCCCGGCTCGTTCACGAGGGCGTCGCGGGATCGCGGCGAGATCGAGGAACGGCGTGGGTGAACCCCGTGACGTTTCGCGTCCGCCCGTCGCACGGTGTCCTGGAGGCTCCCGCTGCGAGATCTCTCTGGCGTGAGATCTCGTTCCGGAGACGCGCATGCACGCCCTAGATGTGGTCGTGAAGCGGCGCCGGGGCCGGAGATCGCGTGCTCGGGACCGCCAGGCGTGGCGTCCTCGGTGGAGTCGAGGGTTAGGTCCGCGTCGGCCTCTAGCCCGGACTATTCATGACGACTCACACACCTGAGCGGTCCAGACCGCCGATCTCGGCGTTGCGCCTCCTCCGAGACGGAACGGCGTCGCAGTCGTCGGCGCGCC
>JAJFFG010000106.1 GCA_021776825.1 Planctomycetota bacterium | reverse complement strand
AACACGCCCGGGACGGAGACCGAGCAGGCTCCCCCGCCGGCGGCCAAGAAGCGCGCGCCCCGGAACGAAGCGGCGCAGAAGAGAGCGGTCTCGGCCCGGCCGATCGCCCGCCAGGCCGGCAGCGCACGTCCGACGGCAGCCAGCGACGAGGACATCCTCCCGGCGAGCAAGCCCAAGGGCTTCTTCGCGCGGCTGCTCGGCAGGATCTTCGGGAAGTAGGTCCCGGTCTTCGGCAGGTAGGTCCCGGCCCGGCCGCCTCCGGCGGTCGTGACCCCGGTCGCCTTGGCGGGTAGGTTGCGCGGTCCCTCATCGGAGAGACCGTCCGTGACCAGACTCCCTGCGCGCGCCCTGGCTGCCCTGCTTGCTCTCGTCATCGCCCCCGCTGCCCTCGCGGCGGAGGTCGATCTGCCGCGCTACCCATCGATCAGCCCGGACGGCGAGTGGATCGTCTTCTCGTGGCGCGGTGACCTATGGCTGGTGCCCGCTGCCGGCGGGCACGCGGCGCGCATGACGAACCATCCCGGGACGGAGCTGCGCAGCGCGTGGAGCCCGGACGGATCGACGGTGGCGTTCGACTCGACGCGCTCCGGCGCGATGAACCTCTACGTCATGGGCGCGGACGGATCGGACGTGCGTCAGGTGACGTCGCAGGACGCCGGTTGTGTGCTCACCGGCTGGGCAGACGGCGGTCGCTCTCTGACGTTCCAGGCGTCGCGCGAGGGCGACGTCTATCGCGAGCCGCGCCCGTACTCCGTGGACGTTGCGAGCGGCCGCATCGAGCGGCTGCACAACGCGCATGGCCGCTCGCCACGCGTCAGTCCCGACGGATCGCGAGTGCTCTTCTCGCGCGGCGGCTCGAGCTGGACGCGACGTCACTACCGCGGCCCCGCCAACCGCGACGTCTGGGTGCACTCGACGGCCAACGACGGCTTCGCCCGCCTGACGGAGTGGGCCGGTAACGACGGGTTCGGGCGCTGGCAGGACGCGGGTCGCGTCGTGTTCCTGTCGGACCGCGAGTTCGACACCGTGAACGTCTGGCGCATGAGCGCCGGCCGCGGCGAGGCGAGTGCCGAACGGCTGACGCGCTTCGAGGGTTACGACGTCCAGTACCTCGATGTCGCCCCCGATGCGGGCGTCGCCGTGCTGCACGTGTGGGACCACATCTACACGCTCGACCTTCGCACCGAGGGCGCCAAGCCAGTCAAGCTGACGATCACCGCCGCGCAGGATCAGGGCGACGACACGTTCCTGCAGAACGTCGCGGCCAAGGTCACCGAAGCGACGCTCAGTCCCGACGGCGAGACGATGGCGTTCGTGGCGTTCGGCGAGCTCTTCGTCCGCGGTCTGGAGGACGCGAGCCCCACGCGCCGCGTGACGACGAACCACGCGCGCGAGCACCACATCGAGTGGTCGCCCGACGGCATGCGTCTGTACTTCGTGTCGGACCGCGATGGCAGCGACTCGATCTACGCGGCGACGGTCGCGACGACGGCCGGCGAGGTGAAGAAGGCGTTCGAGACGGCGACGAAACCGCCGGAGCCGGAGGCGCCCGCGGAGGACGAGGGCGGAGCCGATCCGGCGACGAAGGACGATGCGGAGGCGGGCGACTCCAAGGAAGACGACTCCAAGGAAGACGACACCGAGAAGGGCGACGCGGAGACGGCACCCGGCGAGACCGATCCGGGGGCGGCGGCAGCCGACGAGAAGAGCGACACCGAGGCCATTGCCGACAAGGACGCGGCGGAGGACGAGGACGCCGACGACGGCCCGGACCCGGCTCGCTGGCATGACGCGCTGCGCTTCACGGTGGACCCCGTGCTCGTGGCGGAGAACTCCGACCGCGCACCGGCACCGTCTCCCGACGGGAAGCACCTGCTGTTCACGCGCGACGGCGGCGATCTCTGCCGACTCGACCTGGGCGACGACTCGGTCACGGTGCTGAGTCCCGGCTGGGACCGTTCGCTGCGATATCGCTGGAGCCCCGACGCGCGGCACATCGCGTTCACTCGCAACGACCGCAACTTCAACGTCGACATCTGGATCGTCCCGAGCGACGGCTCGCAGGACGCGGTGAACATCTCGCGCCACCCCGACAACGACTTCGGTCCGCGATGGTCGGCCGACGGACGCGTGCTGTCGTTCTCGAGCGAGCGGTATGACGAGCAGCTCGACGTGATGTACGTGTTCCTCGACGAGGATCTCGCTGCGCTTCCGCGCCACGAGTTGGACGCGTACTTCAAGGAGCGCGGTGCCGCCGCGAAGAAGGCCAAGCCGCTGCCGGTCGAGCCGGAGAAGCCCGCGAAGCCCGCGAAGCCCGCGAAGCCCGAGAAGCCCGAGAAGCCCGAGAAGCCCGAGAAGGACGCGAAGAAGGCCGATGACGAGCCGCCGACACTCGAGCTCGACACGGCCTGGCGGCGCGTGCGGCGCGTCACCACGACGGGGCTCAACGAGGCCGCCGCCGAGCTGACGCCGGCCGGCGACCGCATCGTCTACTCGAACAACGGCAACCTGCACTCCATGCGTTGGGACGGCAAGGAGGACAAGAAGCTGCGCGCGGCGGCGTCGGTCATGCACCTCACGCTGAAGGGCGACAAGGTGGTGTACGTCGCTGGTGGTCGTGCCGGACTGGTGAACGTGGCGGGCGGCGGTGACAAGCCGTACGCACCCGCGTTCACGATCGAGCTCGATCGCGCGCTGTTCGCAGAGCAGAAGTTCCGCGAGGCCGCGGCGCTGCTGGGCGCGCTGTTCTATCACCCCACGATGAAGGGCCTCGACTGGACCGCGCTCAGCGATCGCTACCTCGCGCTGGCGCGCCGCACACGCACGTCGGAGGAGTTCGACTACGTCTCGAACCGGCTACTCGGCGAGCTGAACGCGTCGCACCTTGGCATTCGTTCGCCGCGCACGAATGCGTCCGTGTCGGTGGCGAACGGACGGTTGGGCGTGGATCTCACGCCGATCGACGGCGGCTGGGTTGTCACGCGCGTCCTGCCGGAGGGGCCGGCCCATCGCGGCAAGATGCAACTCGTCGAGGGCGACGTGCTGACGGCGTTCGATGGCGTGGCGATCGCCGACGCCGGCGACCCGGACGAGCGGCTGCGCCATCGCGCCGGACAGGACGTGCTGGTCGATCTGCGCCGCGCGGGTGCCGACGGCGAGCCCGTCGCTCTGCAGGTTCTGCTCCGCGCGATCTCCGCCGGTCAGGACCGCGAGCTGCGCTACCAGGCGTGGGTCGCCGACAACGCAGCGCGCGTCAGTGAGTGGTCGAACGGTCGCATCGGGTATCTCCACATCCGGGCGATGAGCCGCGGCTCGCTGCGCGCGTTCGAGCGAGATCTCTACGCGTCTGCCGCCGGGCGTGACGGGCTGCTCGTCGACGTCCGCAACAACGGTGGCGGTCACACGGCCGACTATGTATTGGCGTCGATCATGAACCGGCCGCACGCGTACACGGTGCCGCGGGGCGCCGACCCGACGATGACGACGGGGTACCCGCAGGACCGGCTGTTCATCCAGCGCACGACGACGCCGATGAACATGCTCTGCAACGAGAAGAGTTTCTCGAACGCGGAGATCGTCTCGCACGCGTTCAAGACGCTTGGCCGCGGCACGCTCGTCGGCGAGCAGACGTACGGCGGCGTCATCAGCACGGGCCGACACACGCTGCTGGACGGGACCAGCGTGCGGACGCCGTTCCGCGGCTGGTACCTCCCCGACGGAACCGACATGGAGAACAACGGCGCGATGCCGGACCTGCGCGTGCCGCAGACGCCGGAGGCCGAGTCGCGCGGCGACGACGTGCAGCTGAGCGAGGCAACGCGCGACCTGCTGAAGCGACTCGACGGATGAGGTTCGAGGTGCGACCGGGAGACGGCATCGGCATGCTGCGCTTCGGCATGCTGCGCAAGGAGGCCCGCAAGCGACTCGGCGAGCCCGACGAGACCCACGAGTGGGAGGACGTCGAGGAGACGCAGGACTTCTGGCTCGATGATGGCCTGTCGGGCCTCTACGACGGCGAGGGCGGACTCGTCGAGATCATGGTCCTCCCGCCAGCCGGCGCAGCCGTCGACGGCGTGTCGTTGCTCGGTCTCGAGCCGGCCGCCGCGGCGGAGGCCTTGCGCTCGCTCGACGCCGGTACAGAGTTTGGTGAGCAGACAGGGGTCGGTGAGCACATCGTCGCGCCGGGGCTCGGACTCGTGATCGAGATGGACGAGGACGAGGAGAGCGACGCCGTGGTGTCGGCGCAGCTGATTGCGGTCGAGCCAGCGCGGATGGCGCGTCTTCTCACGGAGGACACGGAGTGAGGTCGCGCCCGGTCCACGTGCTGTTCGTCTGCGCCGAGAACGCGTGTCAGAGCCAGATGGCCGAGGGCTGGCTGCGTCGCCTCGCCGGCGAGCGCTTCATCGCCCGGAGCGCGGGACCGACTCCGCGGTATCTGCACCCACTTGCCACCCGGGTGATGCAGGAGGCCGAGATCGACATCGCGCGTCAGCGCTGCAAGGGCTTCGACGCCGTGCGGAACGAGTCCTTCGACGTGGTCGTCACGCTCTGCGACGTCACGGCCGAGATGGGGTTGCCGGCGTCCTGCGGGGGCGCGACGCGCGAGCATCGCGACGTCGACGATCCGACGTGGCTGGAGTCGGAGGACGGCGACGACCTCGAGGAGTTCCGGCGTGTACGGGACGGCGTGCGCGCGACGGTCGAGGAGCTGATCGGGCGCTGGAACGCGGCGAGCACGGGCGGGAAGCCAGCCGTTCTCTGATTGGTTGGAGATGTCCCCAGACGCGAGGACCACCGATCGCATGCCCGTTACCGCTCGCCGCCGACCGCCCGCGATGCTCACGCTGTGGGCGCTCGCGTACCTGACCGTCGCGGCGATCGTGATCGGCACCGTCTCGGCCGCAGCGCTAGGACCGATGGCGGAGGCACGCGGCGAAGACTGGTGGGCGCTGTGGCGCGGCACCTCGGCGCTGGCGGTCCCGCCGCTTCTCATCGCAGTGAAGTTCACGCTCGCGACGACGCGCCCCCCGCTCGGACTGGCCGTGCGCGTCGCCGCCGTGCTGATCCTGCTGCTCAACTTCTGGGCGCTCGCACTCGCTGCCGGCATCCCGCGCTCCTTCGGAATCGAGTCCGGACTGCACGGTCACGCGGGCTACGTCTGCACCGTCGCCGCGGCCACCGACATGCACGACGAGCGGCTCGAGATCGCGGTCGCGGTCTGCGCCGTGGCCGTGTCGCTGCTGGCGCTCCTCTCGAAGCGCCGCACCTAGCCCACATCGTTCACGAGGACGCCACGCCTGGCGGTCCCGAGCACGCGATCTCCCGCCCCGGCGACGCTTTCCAACCGCGTCTAGAGGGTGCATGCGCGTCTCCGGAACGAGATCTCACGCACTCGGAGCCACCAGGACACCGTGCGACGGGCGAACGCGGAACGTCACGCAGTTCACCCGCGCCGTTCCTCGATCTCGCCGCAAAACCGTGACGCACTGAACGATCCGGGCTCGCCCCCGCCGCGCCGCACAACACCCGCCGCGCCGCACGCCGCGGCGACGTGGAGATCCGTCCGGGCTACGCCGACCTGAGGCGCAGCGAGTTCGCGACGACGGTGACTGACGACAGCGCCATCGCCGCGGCCGCCCATGGTGGCGAGATCGTCAGCCCGATCAGCGGATCGAGCAGGCCCGCTGCGAGGGGGATGGCGAGCACGTTGTAGGCAAACGCCCAGAACAGGTTCCAACGGATCGTCGCGAGGGCGCGACGGGCGATCCGAACGGCGTCGACGGCTGCGCGCAGTCCGCCGCCAACCAGCGTCACGTGCGCGGCCTCGATCGCGACGTCGGTCCCCGCCCCCATCGCGAACCCCACATCGGATGCCGCCAGCGCCGGCGCGTCGTTGACGCCGTCACCGACCATCGCGACCCGGCCGCCGGCATCGTGCAGCGCGCGCACGGCGGCGACTTTCTCCTCGGGGAGCAGTCCGGCCCGAACGTCGCGCACGCCGACGTCGGCGGCGACCGCGTTGGCGGGGGCGGGTCGATCGCCCGACAGCACGACCGTGCGCATCCCCATCGCATGCAGCGCCGCAACGGAGTCCCGCGCTTCCTCGCGCACGGTGTCTTCCACCGCGAGCAGTCCGAGCGCCACGCCATCGCGTGCGACGGCGAGAACGCCCGCGCCACGTTCCTCGGCGGCGTGCTGCGCGGCACGCAGCGGCAACGTGTCGATGCCCTCGGCCTCGAGGTACGCGACGCTGCCGACGCGGACGTCGGCGCCCGAGACTCGCGCCCGCACTCCACGACCGGGAACCGCCTCGAAGTCGACGACGCCGACGGTCTCGAGATCGCGCGCCTCGGCTGCCGCGAGAACGGCTTCGGCCAGTGGGTGCTCACTGCGCGCCTCGACCGCTGCGGCAACACGCAGCACCTCATGCTCGTCCACACCGGGCGCGACCGGCGTGATCGACTGCACGCGCGGACGTCCTGCGGTGAGCGTGCCTGTCTTGTCGAATGCCATGGTGTCGATACGAGCCGTTGCTTCGAGTGCCTTCGCATCGCGGTACAGCACGCCGCGTCGTGCTCCGCGCCCGACGGCGACGACGACAGCCGTCGGTGTGGCGAGCCCCATGGCGCAGGGGCACGAGATGATCAGCACGGTGACGGCGCGCGTGACGGCCGTGGGCAGGTCGGCCGTGAGCCACCAGACCGCGAAGGTCACCGTGGCGATCGCCAGCACGGCGGGTACGAACACCGCCGCCACGCGATCGACGAGTGCCTGCACCGGTGCCCGACTCGCCTGCGCCGAACGCACCGCGCGCACGATGCGACCGAGCGCCGTCGCCGCTCCGACGCGGACGGCGCGCGCGCGCACCGAGCCGGTCCGGTTCACGGTGCCGCCGGAGAGTTCGTCCCCGGCGCCCTTCTCCACGGCCAGGCTCTCGCCCGTGAGCATCGACTCGTCCACCGCCGTGCGCCCGTCGATCACGATCGCGTCGACCGGGATGCGATCGCCGGGACGAATGACGCACACGTCACCGCGCCGCACGTCGCCGGCCGGGATCTCGACCACGGCGCCGTCGCGCTCGACGCGTGCCGTGTCGGGCGCCAGTTCCAGCAGCCGTCGCACGGCGGAACCGGCTTTGCGGCGGGCGCGGCTCTCGAGCAAGCGCCCCACCAGAACGAGCGCGACGATCATCACGGCGGAGTCGAACCAGACGTGGACTCCGGCCACCTCGCCGCCGGGCATGAACAGCACCGCCGCCGACCACAGGAACGCCGACCAGGTACCGAGTCCGACCAACGTCTCCATGTCGGCACGTCCGCGCCGCACCGACGCGAGCATCCCCACCGTAAATCGACGGGCGCACCAGACCTGCGACGGCACGGCCAGCCCGAACGCCACCCACGGACGCGCGGACTCGCCGACCGGCAGCCAGCCCATCGAGACCGCCATAACCGCCGCTGCGAGCACCACGGCGAGGAGGGCATCCCGCGCGAGCCCCGTTTCCTCCGAGAGGTCCTCCGGCGGCAGAGCGAGAGCTTCCGCGTCCTCGCGCAGCAGGAGCTCCCATCCGCCGGCGGACTGCGCGGCGTCGGCCGCCTGCGCCGGGTCGAAGGCGCGGGGATCGGCGCGGACGGTGACCTCGTTCGTAGCCAGGCTGACCTCGGCCTCGTGGACGCCATCGACGCTTTGCAGCGCCTTGGTCAGCCCGTTCACGCATCCCGCGCAGCGCAGGCCGCGCACGTCGAACACGAGTCGATCGTCGGAGGTGACGTTCACGTGGATCAGCCTACGCGGGCGGCCAGATGCGGGCGGCCATATGCGGGCGGCCCTATGCGACCGGGGCCGCGCGGCCTTGGAGGAAGAGCCACGCCATGTAACTGGTGTAGATCAGCAGGAGCAAGACGCCGTGATACCGCGGGATCGAACGGGCTCGGGCCAGGATCGGGAGAGCCAGCAGAGCCATCGCCGTCGCCACGAGGAGGTCCGTGCCCACCGCGGGCGAGATGGGGATCGTACCCAGGCTCGCGGTCGTCCCGAGCACGAACAGAAGGTTGAAGAGGTTCGACCCCGCGACGTTGCCGACCGCGAGCTCCGGGTGTCCGTGGCGCGCCGCGGCGACGGTCGTCACCAGTTCGGGCAGCGACGTGCCGAGGGCGACGACGCTCAGCCCGATCACCTCCTGTGGGACACCAAGCAGTTCGGCGGCCTGCTTCCCTCCCGCGACGAAGGCGACCGCGCCCACGGCGACCATCACCAGACCGGCAACGATCCAGCCGCCGTCGACGAGCAAGCGTCGCTCGGGGACCTCCTCCGTCGACGTCCGTCGATGCGCGCGCGCGGCGCCGACAGAGAACGCAAAGTAGAGGGCGAACGCGGCCAGGAGCGCGAGGCCGACGCCCGGCGTGACCGCCCCGTCGAACGCGACGATCCACAGGGCGAGACCACCGGCGCCCAGCAGGCCCAGCGGCAGATCCACAGCGATCAGCTTGCGCTCGACGACGATCGGCGAGATCACCGCCGCGACGCCGAGGATCAACCCGACGTTGGCGATGTTGGACCCCACGACGTTGCCGATCGCGATGCCCGGATCGTCGGTGACGACGGCCCGTAGGCAGACCAGCAGTTCCGGCAGCGACGTCCCGAAGCCGAGAATGATCGCCCCGACCAGGTGCTTCGGCACGCGATAGGACCGAGCCAGCCGCGCCGCGTGGTCGACCAGCTTGTCGCCACCCCACCACAGCGCCAGCCCGCCGGTGACGAGCAGGACGATGGGAAATGCAGCCGTCTCGATCGCGTCCATGGAGTCGCGAGTATCGGCCCGACGCGGTCACCGCGACCGTTTTGTCGCAGCGCTGGAATCAACGCGAGGACCGGCTCGGGGAACCGGTCCTCGGTAAGAGGCTTCTTCAGAACTCGCCACGGCCACGATGCGTCACCGGAGGCTTGGATGCAAGGCGGATCGACGAACGCACCCTCCCTGCCGGTTGTGGAGGAGATCCAACACAGCAGACGAGCCTCCGGTGGCGCGCCCTGCGGGTCGTCCGAGGCCATCGCGGCGCGGCGTTGGACGTCGTCACCAGGTCACTGCGGACCTGCCTTCCTCCGTCCGCCTTGCTCCACTGCGGCCTCGAACGATCGAGGCCGCGGGGAGTTCTGAAGCAGCCTCTGGCTCAGGTTGTCGGAATGCCCGCGTCAGCGCGCGCGGACGCCGCCGGGTGTGACCACCCAGTCGATGTCGCGGGAGTCGCGAGACTCCGTCGGAGGCGGCAGCGGGGCGCCGTACATCGGGGGCACCACGGGCTCGCCGCGATGACCGCCCAGGCGATCGGGCATCAGCTCGACCGTCTCGTACTCGAACTCAGCCTCGATCGGCTGCCGGACGAGCTCCGCACGCGCATCAAAGATGTCCTCACGCCGCAGCGCGCGGCTGGAGATCCTCTCGAACGCGGGCGACGGGGCGCTCTCCATGACCTCCTCGACAGCCTCGGCGCGGGCCCAGAGAACGGCCGTTCGGCGGTACTCGGGGACATAGACGCGCTCAGGCTCCGGGAATTCGACCACGCCTGGGCCGTACGTGAGGGCGGGATCCGCGCTCATGTAGCCGCCCTGGGAGTGGCACGCGGTGAGCAGAAAGGCGGCCGGAACGACCACGAGTAGCAACTTGGCGCGCATGAGGGTCCCTCTCTCCGGGAATCGGGGTGCTGCAGGACTATGCGCTCGCCGGGACGGAACTTTGGGCGCTCCTTCCCATTTTCGGTGCCCCTCGGGGTTCAACGCAACAGGAGGCTCGGCTCAAAGCAACAGCAGGCTCGTGGTGAAGCCGTGCACGAAGTTGCGGCCGCCCACCGGACCGATCTCTCCGTTGCAGAAGAAACCGGCCGTCGGAACGTCTCCGAGATGTCGCCGGACGGCGTTCACATCATGGTCGGGCTCGCCGAACAGGCGCTCGCCGCGTCCGGAGCAGACGAACGCCAGGGCTCCGCGCGGAGCCGTGCCGGACTCGGCCGCCAACGCGAGGTGGTGGTCGAGGTCTTCGACCGCGGTCTCGCGATCGCGCAGCTGGAGTTGCACGGTCTGTCCGACGCGCACACGATCTCCCACGACCAACGCGCCGTTCTCGCGCAACACCCCGAGAACGTTGCGGACCACGAAGTCGCCGCGATCGAACTCGTCCTGGGCCTCGTTCGTGACCCGTCCGATCAGAAGGCTGGAGCGCGCCAGAGCCTGGTCGGCCTCGGAGAGAGAGGCGACCTCGGCACGGATCGCCTCGGCGGCCGGACGACCGGAGAGTGTGTGGATCCGATTGCGATCGGCCTTCGTGATCACGAAGCGGCGCCCCACCGGCCGACACCCCTGAGAGACGACGGAGCGCACGTCGGCGTCGACGATCGCCAGGCCGACCGCGCCGATCGGCAGACTGCGTCCCCCGACGAACACCCGGTGCTTGCCCGGTGCGGTGCCTCCACTCGCGAGTCCGCCGACGGCCGGCGCGCGCGGGTACGCCGCGGTCAGCCGCGCGAGCAAGAGATCGGTGTCCACCGTGAACGGATCGGCCAGGATGACGAAGGTCGGCGCCGACGAGGTGGGCAGCCCGACCTCGGCGCGCAGGTCGTCCGGGCTCTCCATCCCGAGGAGTCGCTCGTGGCGCAGGTGGAAGGTGCTCAGCGTGGCTCCCGGCAGCGACCCAGCGAGGAGCGCGACAGCGGGTCGGTTCTCGACCTCACCGCCACACTCGACCACGCCGACTCCCGTGCAGCCGATCACATGGCGAGCTCCGAGTCGCATGCGCATGCGGTCGGGCGCGAGGTCGATGCGCGGGCCGTAGGCCGGCGACACGAACAGGAAGACGATGTCGGGACGCGCGTCTCCCAGGCGGGAGCGGATCTCGTCGGCAGCGTCATCGAGCGCCTCGTCGAGATCCTCTCCTTCGCGGGAGGCGCTGGCGAAGAGGGCATGAGTCATGGGGACGTCCGCGTCGCCTCAGGCAACGAGGCGCAGAACGCGTACCTGCAATCGGGCAGCGGTGTCTCGCGTCGGCGATGCGAGCTCGACGTTCGAGCCGATGCACATCACCGGGTGATCGCACTCGGCGGCGCGCGTATCGGCCACGAGACGCCACAGGTCGTCGACGCGGACCTCGCGGGCGCCTTCGTAGACGTAGACGAGGCACGAGGCCTGGGCGTCACCGGGCTCGCCCGCCGGCGGCCGAGCAACGAGACAGTAGGAGACATCCTTCGGCGCGCTCACCGCTGGTGCCTCGACTTCCCAACCGGCGGCCGTGAGGCGCCGAAGGAAGGCGCGCAGCCCGGTGGAAATGGTGTCCTGAGTTGGAGTGTGGGTCGACACGTTCAGAATTCTCCGTCCCGCGGGCTACCGGAGGGTGGCATGTCGAACCAGATCGACGTGGGTCCTGTGGCGTCGACCACCGACGGCAGTTCCCAGGCTCGATCCGGGTCGCTGACCCGCGATCTGTGGAGAACAGCGCAACGCGAGGGCCAATCGACCGGGCGCCGGAATCGCGGCGGGCGCGCCGGCCTCGGCCGACGCGCCCGCCCTGGCTTCGTCTCGCGCAGGTCTCGTCTCGCTGGAGGCGACTCAGCGGCCGCGTCGTCCGCCACCGAAGCCGCGGAAGCGGGCCGACTGCTCTTCGTAGAGGAGCATCTGCTCGGAGTTGAGCACGGCCTTGACCTCGTCGTCCGTCTCGAGGCGGATCTCTTCCATCTTGGCGAGGTTGTCCTCACGCACCTGGGCGCGCTGCTCGGGCGTCTGGTCGGCGCCGCCGCGCATGTTCTGCCAGACCTCGCCCATCCGCTTGAAGCTGCCGCCCATGATGGACTGCATCTTGTCGGACTGATCCGGCGTCAGGTTCGCGTCGGCAGCGAAGCGATCGATCATGCTCGAGACCCAGCGCTCGCGACGCTCGCTGTCCCGCTTCTCCTGGATCGACTTCATGGCGCTCTCGACCGCCTCGCGACCCTGCTCGGACTCGAGAAGCCCCTTCAGGTTGTCGTTCGACGCGACCGGCACGCCGCCGGAAGCAGCGAGGGCTGCAGCCTCGTCGCCCGACAGCTCCGGCACGTCGACGGCCCTCAGGGCCGCTGCCTCGATCGGCGTGCGGCTGAGGTTGTCGATGTCCTTGCCGTAGCCGTCCATGCGCCGCTCGATGCGCTCGAGACGCTGCGACAGTTGCTTGTTGTCGTCGCGGCCGTCCTGGACCTCGGTGCGCAGATCGCGCAGAGCCTGCTCGAGACCAGCGTTGTCGGTGTTGCCACACGCCGGGAGAGACAGCGCCACGGCGCCGGCCAACATCAGGGCGCGGAAGGATCGGTTGTTCATCGTAGTTCTCGCTCTCACTCTCGGCCAGCCGGCCGGCCAGATCGAATCGGCAGCGGCGGCGGCAGGGGTTGTGACCTCGTTACCTGCGTTCGAACGCACTGAGTACGTCCTGGGTTTCGGTCCTTCCGCGCCCAAGGGTATACGGTGCCCGCCCCACGGGCGCGCTTCGCCCCCTCACGCGAATGCGCCTCCCCGCCACCTTCGACGCCCTCCGCGAGCGCGATTTCGCGATCTTCTACGTCGGTCTCGGGCTGTCGCTGATCGGCACGTGGATGGAGCGGCAGGCTCTCCTCTGGCTCGTGTACGACATCACGGGCGACTCGGAGCAGTGGCTCGGCCTCGCCGCGGGGGCCCCGCTTGTCCCCGCTCTCCTGCTCTCGATCCCGGCGGGAGCGATGGTCGACCGGGTCGATGTCCGCAAAGTGCTGCTGACGACGCAGAGCCTGATGCTCCTGGGCGCAGCGGGAATCGCCACGGTCGTCCTATCGGGAGTCGTGCGCCCGTGGCACATCGTGGCCTACGCCGTCTACGCGAGCGCCGTGTTCACGGTGGATGCACCGGCGCGCCACGCGTTCGTCGTCCGCATCGTCGGCCGGGACCGAGTGACGAATGCGTTCGCCCTGAACGCGGTGGCGTTCCAGGTGGCCCAGGTGGTCGGGAGCGGAGTCTTCGGCGTCATCATGCTGACGACCGACATCGGCGAGGGCGGCTGCCTCGCGATCAACGCGGTCTCGTTCGCGTGCGTGCTGGCCAGCCTGTTCTTCATCTCACCGAAGCCACGCGTCGCCAACGCGCTCGAGCGACCGCATCCGCTCGAAGGGTTGCGGTATGCCGCGCGTCAGCCCGTCATCCGAGCTGCACTCATACTCGCCGTGGGCACAGCCCTGCTGGGGTTCCAGGTGGGGCAGCTCTTCCCGGTGTACGCCAAGGCGGTCTGGGCCGCCGGACCGGACGCCTACGCCTGGTTGCGCGGGGCGCTCGGTGCGGGGGCGCTGTTCGGCGGCATTCACATCGCCACGCGAGCTTCGACGCTGCGCCGTGGGCGCCTGGTGTTCGTCTGCGGGATCGCCGCTCCGCCGCTGCTCGTCATCTTCGCGCACGCGCCGTCGCTCGAGATGGGCATCGCGCTCGCGGCACTGATGGGCTTCGTGATGATCCAGTCGCACTCGGCGACGAGCGCCATGATCCAGACCAGCGTGCCGGACGACCTGCGCGGACGGGTGTCGTCGCTCTTCACGCTGTGCGTCCTGACGTCGTTCCCGCTGGGTGGACTGGTCGGCGGGTTCGTCGCAGAGCAGATCGGCGCCCCGTGGACGACGACCGCGGGCGCCCTCACGCTCGTCGCGCTGGTGGCTGCCGTGCATCTGACGCACCCCGAGTTCCGGCGCGCGCGGTAGGGGCCGGCAGACCCGCAGCGGCGGCTCGTCCCTCGCCGGAGAGGTCTCACCACGGCGGCGCGGCGACACAGCGGAACACGGCGGGCTGGTCGTTGGTCGCGGCGGTCGGCTCGCGCGCAGCGCCTCCGCGAACCCGGTCGCAGGCTCCAACAGAACCGCTCCGGCGCAGCGCGAGAGGTCTCCCTACCTCGCCGACTCGTTCCCCGATCACCGGAGGCAGTCTCTCGCACGAAGGCCCGGGCGGGCGGCTCGGCGGACGTTGGAGCCTGCGACCGGGAGCCGAGGCGTGCGACCGTCCTGGCCACCGCGTCGCGCGGCGTTGCCGCTCTGCGCCGTGTTCCGCTGTGTCGCTGTGTCGCCGTGGTGAACCCGAGCGCCGACGACCTGAGGGACCCGTCCGGGGCGTCAGCACTCGCGGATAGGCTCGTCCGCATGCCGATTCACGCATTCGAGATCGAGGGCAGCGGCGGGTTGCCCATCCGCGGCGACGTGCACGTTCCCGAGGGCGATGGCCCCTTCCCCGTCGTTGTCGGATGCCACGGCTTCAAGGGGTTCCGCAACTGGGGGTTCTGGCCGCACATCGCGACGGGACTGGCCACGGCCGGGCTGGCCTGCGTGCGGTACGACATGTCGCACAACGGCGTCGGGGCGAACGGACTGACGTTCGACGAGAACGAGTTGTTCGAGCGGAACACGTGGGCGCACGAGGAGGAGGACCTCGATCGGGTGCTCGCTTCCGTGCGCAGCGGCGCGCTGCCGGGTGCAAGTTCGATCGATGCTGCGCGGCTCGGTCTGATCGGCCACAGCCGCGGCGGTGCACTCGTCATCGTGCGCGGCGCCGCCGACCCCGACGTGCGCGCCGTGGTGGCGCTCGCACCGATCGCGACCATCCTGCGCTTCTCCGACGACGTGTTGGCCGCGGGTCGCGCGGACGGCTTCATCCCCATCCGCAACATGCGCACCGGCGAGGTGCTGCGCTTCGGCGCGGAGGCCATCGCCGAGACGGCCGCTCGCACCGACCTGCACGACATCGCGGCGTCGCACGCCGCGCGCATGACGCAGCCGCTGCTCGTCGCACACGGCACGGCCGATCCCGCCGTCCACTCCACCGAGGGTCACCGCCTCGCCGCCGCGGCACCGTTCGGGGGCTTCCTACCCTTCGAGGGCGCCGATCACGTGCTCGGCTGCCGGCACCCCTGGCAGGGGCCGACGCCGGAGTTCGAGCGCTTCATGGCGCTCGCGACCAGGGAGTTCACAGCCACCCTCTGACCCCAAAACTCACACGCTCACGAACCGCAACGGGGCGGGCGTGTTGTAGTTTGGTCGAGACGCGGCCGGGCGCCGTCAGGACGGCGCCGTCCGGCCTCGAAGGAGGCAGTGATATGACGACCGGACTCGTGTGGGGCATGACGCTCATCATCGTGGGTTTTCTGCTGAGCCTCGGCGCTCTGCAGTTGCTGACCGCCGCGGTGTTCCCCGGGCTGGTCGGCCAGGCGTCGCGGAACCTCCGCGGTGAGTCGATCGGCAAGAGCTTGGCGCTCGCGGGAGCGTCGCTCTTCATCGGCCTCGTCGTCGTCGTGACGCTGATGGTGCTGGGAGGCGGCGCCGGCTGGGTCAAGGTGCTCCTCAGCCCGCTGGTCGTGGTTCTCGTCGTCCTGCTTGCGGCGGGGCTCGGAGCGGTCTCTCTGGGAATCGGTGCTCGCCTGCCATCGCCGGACGACGCCGGGCGTCCGTGGCGCCGCCTCGTTCGCGGGGCCGTGACCTCCGAGCTCGCCTACGCGGTACCGGTGGTCGGGTGGTTCTTCGTCCTACCGCTGTCAGCCCTCCTGGGGCTCGGCGCTACGTTCATCGCGCTCTTCCAGCGTGACGGTCGGCGCGACGCGGTGAGCGAACTGCGTCCCGAGCCAGTCGCGTGACACGCGCCCCGACCCGCCGCGACGTGCTGCGCTGGGGCGCCCTCGGCGCCGCGTTCGCCACGCTCCCCGGCTGTGACGCCGGAGTCTGGCTCGGCGGCGCCCTCGATCCGCTCCCCGATCGGGTCGGACTCCTCGGCGGCGAGGCCATCGACCCCGTCTTCCACCTGCTGTCTCGCGCCACGTACGGACCGCGTCCCGGCGAGGTCCAGCGCGTGAAGCGACTCGGTACGGAGGCCTGGATCGAGGAGCAGCTCGCTCCGGAGGGGATCGACGACTGGCGTCTCGACGCGCGCCTGGTCGCGCAATGCGAGTCGGTGCACGATCACCCGAACGACCTGCTCTCCGTCCCGAACGAGTTCATCGAGAAAGACCTGAACCGCGCCACGCTCCTGCGCGCCGTGCACACGAGGCGGCAGCTCCAGGAGGTCATGACGGGCTTCTGGACCGATCACTTCTCGATCGACATCGGCAAGCGCGGGTGCATGGAGACGAAGCCGCTCGACGACCGGTCCGTGATCCGCAAACACGCGCTCGGGACGTTCCGCGACCTCGTCCACGCCTCGGCGCTCTCGCCGGCCATGCTCATCTACCTCGACGGTCGCGAGAACCGGAAGCGCACTCCCGAGGAGCAGCCGAACGAGAACTACGCGCGAGAGCTGATGGAGCTCCACACGCTCGGCGTGCACGGCGGCTACACGCAGAAGGACGTCATGGAGGCCGCGCGTTGCCTCACCGGCTGGACGTACAAGAACGCGAACTCGGTCGGCGACGCGTTCGCCATGCTGTCCGGGAAGGCGTTCATCGACGGCTCGCTCGCGCAGCGGAACGTGTTTGCGTCGGGTGCCGCCGTCTTCCGGCCCGAGTGGCACGATGACGGCGAGAAGGTTGTGATGGGGAAGACGATCCCCGCTGGTGGCGGCCCGAACGACCTCGACGAGCTGCTCGAGATCGTGTGTGAGCACCCGGCCACCGCGCGTTACGTGTGCAGCAAGCTCGTGCGACGCCTCGTCGCAGACCCCGCACCGACGGCGCTCGTCGACTCGGCCGCCGCCGTCTTCACGAAAACGTACGGCGACATCAAGCAGGTGGTGCGCCATCTCCTGACGAGCGACGAGTTCGCGCAGTCCACCGGCACGAAGGTGAAGCGTCCCTTCCGCTTCGTCGTCAGCGCGCTCCGCGCCCTGGGCGCGGAGTCGCAGGCCGGACGCCCCGAGATCGAATCGCTCGAGCGCCTGGGTCACGTCCCCCACCACTACCCGACGCCCGACGGCTTCCCCGAGGAGCCGGAGCCCTACATGGGCACATTGCTCTGGCGCTGGAACTTCGCTCTGCGGCTGGCCACCGGGCAGCTCGGGCCGACCACGGTCAATCTCAAGCAGCTGACCGAACGCTGCGGCCTCGATCCCAAGACCGCCTCGCCCACGGATCTGGCGCCGCTGCTTTACGGTCGCGTGGCCACGGACGCGGAGCGGCAGACCGTCGCGACGTACGAAGAGGCTGCTGCGAGCGCGCCGCGCGGAGCGGTGCGCGAGGAGGGCGTCGCGCTGCTGCTGGCAGCGCCGGCGTTCCAGGTGCACTGATGGACGAGGGCAACATCCTGGTCGTGGTGTTCCTACGCGGCGGCGTCGACGGGCTGAACACCGTCATCCCGACGTTCGAGGACCGCTACCACGACCTGCGTCCGACGCTCTCGATCGACCGGCGGAAGGCCGGAGAGACGTCGGGTGCCGCCGTGCCCCTCGACGACCGCTGGGCGCTGCACGAGGAGCTGGAGGCGCTCCTGCCGCTGTATCGCGATGGCACCCTCGGGATCGTCCACGCCTGCGGGTCCGACGACTCGACGCGGTCGCACTTCGAGGCGCAGGACCAGATGGAGCACGGCGCCTCGGTCAAGACCCCGCTCTCGAGCGGCTGGGCGGCGCGCTGGCTCCGGACGCGGGAGGACGCCGGCGCGCTCTCGGCCCTCGCGTTCGGCACCTCGATCCCGGAGTCACTGCGAGGAGCTCCGTCCGTCACCGCCGTCGAGTCGCTCGACGAGATCCGGCTCCAGACGAAGAGCGGGCAGGGCGACGCGTTCGCCGACGCTCTGGGAGCGCTGTATCGGGACCCGGCCGGCTCGAGCAGCGGCCGGCGACTGCTCTCGCGCTCGGGGACCGACGCGCTGTCGCTCCTGCGGCGGGTCGGGGAACTGCAGACGACGGCGGAGCCGCGCGGGGACTATCCCGACTCGGGGTTCGCGAAGTCGCTCGCCCAGGTGGCGCGCCTTCTCCGCGAGGACCTCGGCCTGCGGGTCGCCGCCGTCAACCAGGGCGGGTACGACACGCACTTCGGGCAGGCGGCGCTGCTCGGTTCGAACCTGCGGGAACTGGGTGACGGGCTGGCGGCGTTCTACGCCGATCTCGGGAGCCTGGCCGAGCGCGTGACCACGGTCTGCGTGACCGAGTTCGGACGCCGCGTCTACGAGAACGTCTCGCTCGGCACGGATCACGGTCGCGGCAGCGTGGCGTTCGCGTTGGGCGGGGGCGTCCAAGGCGGCCGGGTGCTCGGTTCATGGCCCGGGCTGGCCGAAGACGTCGTCGAGCGTCCAGGTGGTCTGCCGGTTACCACGGACTTCCGCGACCTGCTCTGGGAGGTGCTCCAGGCTCGATTCGGAGCTCAGGAGCCGTCCGCCGTCTTCCCGGGTCACACACCCAAGAAGCTCGGTCTCATCGGCTGAGGGCCCGGATGACTGGCACGGCCGCGGCTCGATCGGTCATGATGTCGGCCTAGTACTCGGCTTGGCGGGGGCCGCGGGATGTTCCCGGTATGCCCCGACGTCGCCGGCCGAACGCGATGCGCCGCCGCCAATCTGCGCGGCGCCGAAGGGGACGGGGGATCTGACGTGAGCCTCGAAAAGGCCAAGGCCTGGATGCTGACGCACGGGCGTCGTGACGTGACCGAGAACCTGAGCGCGCGGGAGCGCCAGGTGTTCGACCGCATCACCCGGATCGTCCTCGACCTGGACGGCGTGGTCCTGCTGCAGGCCGCCAAGGCCGGACGGGGCGGCGAGGCGTACTCGCTCTCATGGGGGCGGAAGAAGGACGGGCGGAAGACGCCCATCCTGTTCGGCGGCGTGCTCCTCAAGCCGAAGGGCAAAGAGTGGCCCCGCCGCAGCGACGCGCCCGAGACGGACGAGGTCCGCCTGTACCTGAAGCTCAGCGAGGCCGGCGGCAACCGCAGCCCGTGGGCCGACCTGGTCGCCGAGGACGACGCGATCAAGGCCGACGCCGAGTGGCGCTGGCTGAAGATCCCGGAGCGGGTCGACGTCGACGGCGAGGAGATCCTCGACCTGATCGAAGACGCGTACTTCGAGGTGGTCGGGATCTAGGGCTCGCCTCGCGCGAGACCCGGCACGGGCGGATCACCGGATACCCCCGTGACCACGCGGGTCGCGCGCACGACCGCGGGTGGACTGCGCCCGGCGGCCCGGACGCGCGACTCGGACGGCCATCGGTCGACGGTGGAGCGTCCCTTCCGCAGCGCGCGACGGCGGAACCTGGACGTCCTCCACCAGGAGCCGCGCGCACCACCGGCATCGCACGACGAGCGCCACCGGTCCCCATCGACCGAGCGCGACGCAGCGGGCGGGGCGGATCAGGAGATCCGCCCGTACGGGGCCGTTGGGTTCCGGCACCGATCGATCCGGCGTACCGGCCGTAGGGGCGGATCTCCCGATCCGCCCGCGCCGACGCGCGCCAATCGGACCCGGCGGGTGGATTGGCGCTCAGCGAACGACCCTGGCCGGTCCGGCGGCCATGGGCGATCAACGTCGCGACTCGATGACGCTGGCGCGGAAAGGCAATCGATCGGGTGCGCCGCCGTCGACCGGGCGCCGTCCACATCACCGGGCTCGTCCGCTGAGCGCCGGCAACGGGGCTCGCCAGCGCGGGAGCGCGTCGGCGGGGCGGACCAGGGGGTCCGCACCTACGGCGCCGTTGATGTCTCGGTGGCGCTACGCCAGAGCGGGACCCCCGGTTACTGAGGCAACCACCAAACCGGCGTCGGCCTCTGCAGCGGCAGGTTCATCGTCCGGGCGAACTGGTCGCGCGGACCGATGAAGACGGGCTTGGAGACCACTCCGGTGCCGAGCCCCGTCGCAGCTCCGACCACGGCGTTCACCGGCATGAAGACCAGGCCGAGGATCGGCAGGCGACCGGGGCTGAAGCTGGTCGCCACGCCGTCGTAGATGCCCTTCCCGGTCGTTCCGAGGATCTTCCACGGCACCCAGGCGAGGTTCTCCGGAACAACCATCGCGTAGTCGCCGAAGCCGGGGCCGCGCCGCGCGTCCTCCTGCAGCGCCGGGGTCGGATCAAGCGCGATCGGGTCGAGTGGGGCCGTCGGCGCGGTGGAGGCGCAGGCCGCGAGGGGAAGCAGTAGGAGCGGGAGAACGGCGGTCAGGATGCGTCGCATGGTGGTGATCCTCTTCGTTCCGATCATCGTCGCGCAGAAGTGTCAGGATCGTGTCAACGGCGCCGTCAGAGTTCTCCGAGGCGTCGACGCACCAGCGTAGCGCGCGCGATGTCGCGCTCCGCGGACTCCAGTGGCCCCGTCGCCAGTCGCTGCAGATGCGCTCGCTGCGACAGGATCTGGAGCTGGTTCACCGTCTCGATCGTGACCGTGTCGGGGAGGAGTTCGAGGTTCACGCCGAGCCGGATCGCGGAGAGGTGTTGGAGTGTCTCCTCACTCGAGATCGCGCGCGCGGCCCGGAGAATCCCGTACGCGCGCCAGATCTTGTCATCGAGCAGGGCCCGATCGGTCGTGAGGAGCTGCTGCCGCAGGCGCCGTTCGTAGTCGATGAACTGCGGCACGATGCGGTTCAACCGCTCGAGGATGTCCGGCTCGGACACCCCGAGGGCCCGCTGATTACTGATCTGGTAGAAGTCGCCGTACGCCTGCGTGCCCTCGCCGTATAGGCCGCGCACCGCCAGGCCCATCTTGCTGCCGGCCTGGAACACCTTCTCGATGTGGCGCGTGTAGACGAGCGCCGGCAGGTGCAGCATCACGCTCGCACGGAGCCCCGTCCCGACGTTCGTCGGGCAGCAGGTGAGATAGCCGTAGCGACTCGAGAAGGCGTAGTCGACGTGGTGCGAGACCGCGTCGTCCAGTTCGTCGACCGCGCGCCACGCGGCGTCGAGCTCGAACCCGCTGCGCAGCACCTGCAGACGGAGGTGATCCTCCTCGCAGACCATGATGCACATGGTCTCGCTCGGCACGTAGCAGGCCGCTCGCGGTCCTGTGGCGCGTGCGAGCTCGCGGGAGATGAGGTGTCGTTCGACGAGCAGCTCGCCATCGAGCGCCGCGGCCGCGGCGAGGTCGAGGTACATGAGTTCCTCGTCGCAGTCGACGCGCGACAGAGCGTCGCGGAGCTCGAGTTCGATCTCGCGCTGCGCCTCCGGACCGGCCTTCACGACGAACGGGTGCTTCTCGACATTGCGGGCGAGCCGTGCCCGCGACGAGATCACGATGTCGGAGTTCGCGCCGCGCGCGCTCAGCCACTCACCGCCACCGATCCCGGCGTCGTCATCGCGGCCGACGTACTGGTCAACGATCTTCATCGGACGCCCCAGCCTCAGTCTCGGACTCCGTCTCAGGCTCCGTCTCAGTCTCGGCTCCGGTCCCCGTCTCGGCCGCACTCTCAGGCTCAGACCCAGACTCGGCCTCGGCCTCGATCTCGGCTCCGGCCCCGGGATCGCCGTCAGCCTCGACGTCCTCGTCGACCACCGTCGCGACTTCGTCGGACTCCCCGGCTTCGAAGCGGCGCAGCTCGTCACGCAGGCTCGCGGCCTCCTCGTAGCGCTCCTCGCGCACGGCCGTCTGCAGCTTGCGCCGCATCTCGACGAGCGTGCGTTCGCGCGTGCGATCGACGGCTGCCGACTCGTCGGGGGCCTTGCCGAGGTGCTTCGTCCCGCTGTGGATCTTCTCGAGCAGCGGCTCGAGCGGCACACGGAACACGTCGTAGCACCGCGGGCAGCCGAGCCGACCGCGCGAGCGGAACTCCATGTAGCCGAGGCCGCACGACTCGCAGCGCAGGCCGACCGGATCGTCGGCGGACTGCTCCGGCGTGAACGCGGTGGAGAGCATGCCCATCAGCTCGACGGAGCCGGTCTGGCCCCTGGAGCACTCCTCGCAGAGGTGGAGCTCGCGCTTCTCACCCTCCTCGAGGATCTCCGTGAGGTGCACGGTCGCCTTGCGCTTCTGGCACTTCTCGCACTTCACGGCGCTGAGTCTACCGCGCGAACAGCCTGGACGAAGACCCGCCCACGCTCCTCGTAGTTCTCGAACTGATCCCACGACGCATGTCCCGGCGAGAGGAGCACCACATCACCGTCTTCGGCGCGACGGAACGCGTGCTCCACGGCCTCACCGAGGGTCTGCACGATCTCGACAAGGAGGTCCGCGCCGCCGCGGCTCAATGCCGCCGCGAGCGCCTCTCTCGTCGCCCCGAAGCAGACGACGCCGGCCGCGTGCTCGACGGCGGCCTCCACCAACGGCGCCGGATCGAGGCCCTTGTCGTACCCACCCGCGAGCAACCAGACGCGTCCCTCGAACGCCGCCAGCGCCATCGCCGTCGCAGACGGTGTCGTGGACTTCGAGTCGTCCACGCAGCGCACGCCCCGAACGGACCCGATGGGTCGCAGACGATGCGGCAGTCCCGCGAAGCTCCGCACGGCCGTCCGGATCGCGTCGACGGACGCACCGCAAGCACGCGCGGCGGCGGCGGCCGAGGCTACGTTCCACTCCGCATGCCCCCCGAGCAGTCGCACGTCGTCGCGTCGTAGCAGTTCGACAGTGCCGGCCGGCGCATGCTCGAGGAGCACGCCGGCGGACCACGCGACGGCGGGCTCCGACGGCGTCGCGTGGCGCGCGGTCCACGTGACGGGGCAGGTCGCTCGCTCAGCCAGCGCTCGGGCACCGGAGTCGTCGGCGCAGGCGATCAGCCGCCCCTCCGGGCCCGGTAGAATGCCCGCCTTGTCGTCGACGTAGTCCTCGAAGCGACCGTGCCAGTCGAGGTGGTTCGGCGTCACGTTGGTGATGATCGCGAGCGTCGGGCGAAGCCCCCCACGACGCAGCCAGTGGAGCTGGAACGAGCTCAGTTCGAGCACGACGACGTCGTCCGCAGCGATGCGCTCGAGTTCGGGCAGCAGCGAGACCCCGATGTTGCCGCCCAACCAGGCCCGCCGCGGCTCGCCGCTCGACTGGGCTGCGAAGTGCGTGTCGAGACAGGCATGCAGCAGCGCCGCCGTGGTGCTCTTGCCCGCCGTGCCGGTGATCCCGACGACGCGTGCTGGGCACGCGCGCAGGAACATCGCGATCTCGGTGTCGAGCGGCACGCCCGCCTGACGAGCGGCCGCGACGAAGCGGTTGCCGGGTGGCACCGCCGGGTTGACAACGACGAGCTCGGTGTCCGTGAAGTCGTGCTCCTCGTGTCCGCCTAGCCGCAGTCGGACGTCGAGGTCCGCAAGCTCGGCGACGGACCGTGCAAGGGCGACCTCGTCCTTCACGTCGGTGACGAGGACGTCGTGGCCCGTGCGAACGAGGTGGCGCGTGACGCCGAGCCCGCCACCGAACAGGCCGAGCCCCATCACGGTCGCGCGGGGACGGTGCGCCATCACTCGGTCGGCCCCATCATCCGGTCGGCCCCATCAGTCGGTCGGCGCCGTCATGGGGTCAGCGACGCCGGGGCGGCGGTGGCGGAGGCACCGAGTCGCGCCCGCGCGGCGGAGGTGGCGGCACGACCTCGACCGGAGGCGGCAGCGGCGCGCCGTCCGCTGCCGGTGCCGCAGGCGGGCTCCCGCTCTTCCGCACCACGATCTCATTTACGGTCCCGGCCGCGGGTCCGTCGGACCCTCCGGCGCGATACGCCTGCGCGCGCGCCATGAGGCGCTCCTGGCGTGCGCGGAGCGCGTCGCTCGCGGCATCGTCGGCGGGGAAGTTCGGGTCGTATGGTCGGAGCTCGAAGCTGAACTCCTGCACGTCCTTCAAGGTCCCGGGATAGAGCAGCTCGCTGAACACGTCGACGGGGAACCACGTGTACCAGGGGTCCGAGAGCGCGGCTTCGGCCTCCAGCACGGCATGACCGGGTGCGATCAGGGTCACGCGTCGCGTGCCACCCCAGTCGAACGGCACCTCGACGGGCGTCGGGCTGTCGAGGGCCACATCGTCGAGCAGGACACGCGCCCCACTGGGCGACGAGCGGATGATCATCTTGCGCTCGACGCAGCCCGCCAGCGTGCACCCGAGGAGGGCGACGGACGCGGTCAGGACGAGTCGGTGGCGAGTCATCGGCGGGTGTCGCGGGCGAGCCCGACGAGGCTCAGCGACGAGCGGAACATAGCACGGCGTACGCACCTGCCGGGAGAGTAGACTGTGCCGCCCCGCGGGAGGCGCTGGGGACCGGAGGACGAGTCGGATGGCCGCGCTCTACAAGTACGACATCAAGGTGTTTGACGCCGCGCACAGCAAGACGCGCGAAGAGACCATCTGGGAGCTCGGGCGATCGGGCTGGGAGGTCATCACGATCCTCCCCGGCGACTGGATGTCGGGCGAGCGCGATGCTCCGAAGATGACGTTCTTCCTGAAACGCGAAGCCACGCACGACATCAACTTCTGAGCCGACAGCTGGGTCGTTCACTGGGTCGTTCACTGGGCAGGCTCAGTCCATCTCGTAGCCGAGGAACTCGAGCGTCTCACCCGCGATCTTCAGGAACTGCCTGAGGTCCTTCGCGGACAGGTCGCGGCGCCAGCGACCGATCGACGACCTGTAGAGCGGTCGCGCCACCTGCTCCGACGAGGACTCCGTCCGCTCCGGGTTGTCGACCTGCGCGCGATGGTACTCGAGCATCGCGGGCTCGAACTCCTCGCCGAGCCAGGTCATCAACGGGCGCAGCACAGACTCCGCCTCGGCGGCGAGCTGCTCGTAGCGCACCTCGACGTAGCGCTCGGTGTCGGCGCGATGCAGCACGCCCTTCCAGATGCAGTCCACCCAGCGATGGGCGGCGTCCTTCACGTTGTTCGGTCCCCAGTTCTGGGGGATGATCGAGCAGGCCACGTCGCGTCCGTCGCGGATGACGTGAACGAAGCGCGCCGCGGGGAAGAGCTCCCACAGGTACGGCAGGATATGGATCGTCTGCGGCGTCTTGTCGGCCCAGCGCCGCTTGCCGCGCCGCCGCATGTACGTCTCGAACCAGCCGCGCGCGAAGTCACGGAACAGGTCGTCGAGGTCGCTCTTCTCGTACGCGTACCCCTCGCCGCGCCGCCACCAGGTGTTGCGGAAGTGCTCGTGGAACTTCTGGAAGCGCTCGTCGACGAGGAAGTGCGTCTCGGGGCCGCACGAGATGCCGGAGTGGGCATCGAGCATGACGCGCAACAGCGTGGTGCCGCTGCGGCCCTCGCCTCCGAGGAAGATCGGCGGGTACTCCATCTCCGGCAGGAGCATGTGCGCACGTTACCGCAGCCGTGCTGAATCCGAGCGTGAGGCCCTCGGCCGGGTGATGATCATCGGCGCACGATGATCGTCCTGCTCCTCACCACGAAGAACGAGGCCGACGTGCTCCGGCTGAACCTGGAGCACCACCTTGCCTACGGCGTCGACCACGTCGCGGTGGCCGACAACGAGAGCTCCGACCACACGCAGGATGTGATCCGCTCGTTCGGCGACCACGCGAGCACGCAGCCGTTCCACGACTTCGCCGTTCGCCAGACCGTGCGTCTGGACCTGCTGGAGCGCTTGCGCGCGCGCCACGGGGGCTCGATCGCGTGGGTCGGCGTGTCGGACACCGACGAGTTCCACTGGACGCCAGACGGCACGCTGCCCGAGCTGCTCGCGACGGCGCCCGCGGACGTGGTGGCGGTGACCTGCCGCCAGAAGCTGTTCCTCCCGACGGCGACGGACGCCGAGGATGGGCCGGTCTACGCGCGTCAGCTCCATCGCACGTCGGGTCCCGACAGTCCGCTCCACACGAGCTACCGCGAGGGCAAGACCTTCTATCGCAACGCGTGGCTCACGCGGATCACGAGCGAGCATCGCTGCCACGAGGTGCCGCACGCGCCGTGGTCGCCCCCCCATCCAACCGTGCACCACTACATGATTCGCGACGAGGACCAGTTCGTGATGAAGGTCCGCCGGCTCTCGGCGTGGCGCGAGCGGAAGGGGCTGCGCAGCAAGCTCTGGTACCACAAGCTGCGGCGTCTGCTCGGCGTGCCGCTGCCGCCGTTCGTCGCGGGCTTCAAGGAAGAGTGGTGGCGCGAACTGCGCGACGGTGGCGAGCAGCGGCTGCGCGCGTACTACCGATCGACGTTCCGCGTCCAGACGGACGACGTGACGCGGCACACCGAGAGCGGCGCGCTGGTCCACGACACGGCGTTCGCCGATTGGCGGGCAGGGAGCGTCGCGGGATGACCGTCGTCTTCGCCCAGGGAATGCGCCGCAGCGGGACGACGATCCTCTACGACGCGCTGTTCGGTGATCCACGCTTCACGTGCTGGTACGAGCCGCTCAACCGTGCCCGGAAGGCGCCCGGCGGTGGCTCTCGCGCCCGTGCGATCGATCACATGGCGTCGGTCGTGGCGTTCCGCGAGAGGTTCCTCGCGCAGCGCGGAGATGCGACGTTGGATCAGGACTCCCTGAACTGGGGCGCACCGCGCGCGCCCGATCTGGAACTGGAGCCCGGCTGGCCCCCGCACGTGCGCGATCTGGTGGCGGCCCTCGCCGAGGCCGGTGACCCGACGCTGGTGAAGTTCACGCGCGCGAGCCATCACGTGGGCGCGCTCGCCGAGATCCGCCCCGACGCGTTCTTCGTCCACATCGTCCGCGATCCCCGCGCCGTGACGCAGTCGCATCTGTTCCGTCGGCTCCCGGAGACGCGGGAGCGCATCCTCCGCGAGGGGACGTTCTTCACTCTCGACGACGACTACGACCAGTGGCGCGCGCAAATGATGGCGCAGCATCTGATCGACACCGACGCGAGCCTCGCCGGGATGAACGAGGAGCCGGGCTTCGTGAAGGTGCTCCTACTGTGGAAGACGCTCTACGAGCGCACGCGCGACGACGCGGCGGCGCACTTCGCCGAACGTCACGTCGTCGTCCAGCACGAGCGTCTCTGCGAGGACCCGCAGGGCGTGCTCACGGCGCTGTACGAACGCCTCGAACTCCGACTCCCGTGGCGCGTGAAGCGCTGGGCGAAGCGGAACGTGCGACCGTCCAAGCCGCCGCACGAGCCCGACCACCCCGAGTGGGCGCGGGCCTACGAGCTCCTGGGCCTGACGGAGCTCGTCGACGAGGTCCAGCGCTCCGCTATCTAGCAGCCTGTCGGAGTTACGGCCTCGCCGTGCCACGCAGGTTGGCGCGACAGCCTGCTAGCTATAGAAGTCGTTGCGCACCGTGTCGCGCACGAAATGCGACAGGTGGCCATCGGGGACGAAGTCCCTCACCGACGGCGGGAAGAGCCAGACCTGATCCACTTCCCACGGAGGAAATGCCTTCGCTCTCATGCCCAGATTATCGTCCTCGGCGGCGACGCTCTGGTGCCCGCGGGGGTCTATCGCTAGCAGCCTGTCGCCCAGACGATCTCTTGCACGGCGACGCCGAAACTCCGACAGGCTGCTAGCGCTACAATGCCGCGCGCCGCCCGTCGAAGGACGGCAGGGAGGGACCTCATGCTGAAGGCACTGATCACCGCCGTCGTGTGCGCACCGCTGCTCGCCGGGTGCATCGCCGTGAACATCGAGGGAGAGGTCGCCGAGGACCTCTTTGCCGAGGCCATGGAGGAGCACGACGAGGAGTGGGAGGAGCGCCAGAGGGACGACGGCGATCGCGAGGAGATCGTCGAGCGACACCTGCACGGGCTGCGCCTCGCCGTGAAGGCGTGGGGCGAGACGGATCGCCACGACCTGGCCGAGCGCACCGAGATGGCGCTGCATGCGTTCGAGCTCGAGCTCGAGGGCCGTGAGGACCCTGAGGCGCGCGAGATCATGAAGGCCGCACCCGGCGAAGAGGACCAGTTGGAGCTCCTGCGCGGCGCCGCGCGCCTCTACGGCGAGTGGGACATGCCGGACCGCCAGCACGTGTGCGCGGAAGCTGCCGAGTGGCTGGAGCACGGTCGCGAACGCGACGACCACCACGACCCCCGCCAGCACGGAGAGCAAGGCGAACGGCGCATCAACGCGCTCGCCAACGCACTCGAACGAGAGATCCTCTCGCGCCGCGAACTAGAGCAGCGGCTGCGCGAGATCGAGGAGCGGATGGAGGGCATCGAGGAGTCGCTCCTCGACCTGCGTAATCGGTGACCGACCCGACCGAGCTCGAACAGGCGGTGCCGAGTAACACCGTGTTGCTACTGGTCGACGCGCAGACGAGTTTCGTCGCGCAGATGGCCGGTGAGCCCGGTCCGGTGCTCACGCGTCTCGAGGCGCTCCTCTGCCTCTGCCGCCTGATCGGACTGCCGGTGCTGGTCACGGTCGAGCGCCCGGTGAGCGAGAAGGGCGACGTCCATCCGCGACTGGTCCAGGCGCTACCGGCCGGGGCGCCGCGCATCGAGAAGTCGACGTTCGACGCCATGGCGGAGGCGGGCATCCCGCACGCCATCGCGGCGCTCGAGCGGCGGCACGTCGTCGTGGCCGGGGCAGAGACGGACGTGTGCGTGCTGCTCACGGTCCTCGGGCTGCTGCGCAAGGGCTACCGCGTGACGGTCCTCACCGACTGCGTGTTCTCGTCGGCACCCGATGCCTCCGCCGCGGTGCGACGCATGGAGCGCGCGGGCGCCGTCTGCGGCACCTACAAGACGCTCGCCTACGAGCTGACCGCCACGGTCGATCGGTCCCGCTGGCCCGAGGCCTGGCGCCGACGACTGGCGGACCTGCCGGACCTCTTCCCCCCACCGGAGTCGCTGCCTAGCTAGCAGCCTGTCGGAGTGGCGACCTCGCCGGGCCGTCGTGGTTGGCGCGACAGCCTGCTAGTCAGACCGGAACGTCGCTGCCGGGATCGAACGCCGCGAACGCGCGGCCCACGATCCAGGTCAGGACAACGTCGAATGCGACCAGCGCGCCGACGCCCGTCAGCACTCCGAGCAGCGCCGAGTTCCCGGCAAGCCAGCCCACCAGGACCCCGAGCGTGGTCGCGACGCCGACGACGACGCCGAGCGCCAGGAACTTGAGGAACATGACCAGCATCATGCGCCCCATGAAGCCGACGTTGCCGGGGTCCTCCGGGTCCACGCGATGCGGGAACACGAGGAACAGTGCGTTGTCGACCGACATGACGGCCCACGTGAACGGGAGCAGCGTGGGGAAGATCGCGGGCGTGAACGCCCACGGAACGAGTTCGACGAGACCGGCGATCGCACCTGTGGCCGCCGTCAGCAACAACGCCAGCAGCACGGCGCTCGGTGCGATCTGTCCAGCCGCGATCGCCATCGGTCGCAGCGGCAGCGTACGCAGATAGGCCATTCGGTCGAGGTCGCGACGGAAGTCGAACGGCAGGTTCTGGGTCGCGACGATCGACAGCGTGAGCACCATGGGCAGCGTCGCCCCGGCGAGCGCGCGCGCGCGACCTGGATCGTCGACGTCGGCGAAGCCGAGCACGCCCGCGACGATCGCCGGCCAGATGAGGATCATCGCCGCCATCATCATGACGGCCTTCATGCTGCGCGTGATCTCGATCGTCTGGCGCCACGCCAGGGCACCGGCGCCCTCCATGCGCGGGAAGCGCGGGACGGAGAAGCGCTTCCGACCGGGCTTCAGCGCCGCGAACGCGCCACCACCAGAGCGGATGCGCTTGATCTTTCGCTGCACGTCGGCACTGACCTCGAGCGCGGTCTCCTCGTACGCGACGTCGAGCTTGGCGAGCACGGCAAGGAGCCCGAGCAGCGTCGCGAGCGACGCGGCAGCCCACACGAGTACCTCGAATGTCGACAGCGACGCGAACGTGTTGACGAACGGAGCGAACGGCGCGGTCAGGACGCGCACCCCGGGCGACTGGGCAACGGCGCGCATCGCCGCCATCGGCCCCTCGTCGAGCCGAATGGCGGCCAGGGCCGAGCGCGCACCCAGGCCGAGCGCCGCGAGGATCACGAGGATCAGTCCCCAGCGGAACGGGCGGGCAAGTCGCTTCCCGAGCGCGGCCGACGCCAGGCCGACGGCCTGCGCGAGGAGCTGCAGGAAGACGAGCGCCAGGAACGTCCCGAGGATGCAGCCGAGCCAGTGCGGCGTGTGCTGGATCACGAAGATCGAGACCCAGACTGCCGAGAGGAGCTGGATCTGGACGCGTGAGGCGACCTGGTAGACGAGCAACTGACGGCGCGTGAGCGGTGCGGGGAACAGGAAGTCCACCTCCTCCGGTTTGAAGTAGAGGCCTCCGCGCCCTTGCGCGCCGGCGAAGATCGAGAGAAGCGTGAACATCAGCATCCCGAGCGGCGCGAAGAGCCGAATGCGCTCCGCGAGCAGCCACGGCGCCGCCTCCTCCGAGCCGGAGGCCATCCCCGACGCTGCCTGGCTGAGCACGATGAACACGAGGAAGACGACGGTCGCGATGAGGGCGAGCGCACCCTTGACCCCGCGCGCACGCTTCCGCACGTTGCGCCAGAGGCGAACCGGGACACGTCGCAGGAGATAGCGCAATCCGGGGTTCACGGCAGGTCGGGTTCCGCCCGGTCCGCCGGCAGAGAGGTCCCCTCGGTGGCCGTGAAGAAGATCTCCTCGAGTGTCGCGTCGGCGCGCAGCTCACCGAGCTGTGCGCGGATCTCGTCGCGCGTCCCCTCGACCACGAGACGGCCCTGACGGAGGATCACGAACTCGGTGCAGAGGGACTCGATCTGCCCGAGCAGATGCGACGAGAGCAGCACGGCCATCCCCCCGCGTGCGGACTCACGGATCGCCTCGTAGAGCGTGCGGATCGCGCGCGGGTCCAGGCCTGTCAGCGGCTCGTCGAAGAGGATCGCCCCCGGTCGATGGAGGAACGCGCACACGATCGCGACCTTCTGCCGCATGCCGCGTGAGAGTTCGTCGGCGAGCGTCTCGCGTCGATCCGCGAGCTCGAACTGCTCGAGGAGGCGCTCACCGTGGTGGATCCAATCCTCCGTGCCGAACACCTCGGCCGTGAACTCCAGGTGCTCCCAGACCGTCAGGCTGGAGAACAGGTGCGGGTCGTCCGGCACGAGCGCGAGTCGCTGCTTGGCCGGAACCGGGTCGGAGACGACGTCGAAGCCGGCCACCGTCACGCGGCCCGCCGTCGGGCGCAGGATGCCCGCGATGGCGCGCATGGTCGTCGTCTTGCCGGCGCCGTTCGGCCCGACGAGCCCGACGATGTCTCCCGCATCCACGCGGAACGAGAGTCCGGCGACCGCCTCGCGCTCGTCGTACGTCTTCGAGAAGTCACTCACCTCGATCATGCGGACTCCCGTCGACGCGCGATGTCGTCCAGCAACAGCAGAACGTCCGTACGCGTGCGCTCCCACGTGTACTCGAGATCGCGGAGACGGAGCGTGTTCGCCGACATCCGCTCGACCTCGCGGCGATCACCGAGACGTCGGATCGCGGCGGTCAAGGCACGCGGCTTCACGTCCGCGGCCGGAATGCCCGACGGCGCCATCTTCCGCGTCGAGGACTCGACGAGCAATCCCGTCAGTCCGTCGCGGACGTTCTCGTTCATGGGTGGGAAGTCCGGACAGATCACCGGTATCCCCATCGCGATACTCTCGAAGATCACGAGGCCGAGCCCCTCCCAACGCGTGTTCGACAGGCAGACATCACAGGAACGGAGAAGTTCCAGGTACTCGTCCCGCTCGACATCGTCAGCGTGATAGACGACCTGGGGGTGCCGGATCTGGTGCTTCTCCTTCACCGGCTTCGTCGACTTCACCAGCAGAGTCGCGTTCGGGAGCTTCGCGCGCACGAACGCCTTGATGGTCGGCTCGATCGCGCGTCGCCGCTCCAGGTAGCCCGCGGGGTAATAGAAGACGACGGGCGCGTCGGCGGGCTTCGGTTCGACGGTTCGGCCGTCGAGCTCGGGCCAGCAGCTCCACCGCACTCGTGGCACGAGCAAGCCGAGGCTGGCGTAGCGTTCCGTGTCGCACCGATTGAAGGCGTAGAGCGTGTCAAACGCCGCCCGCGTTGGTTCGACGTGCTCCGGCGCGAAGAACTCCCACATGAACACGCCGGCCGTGTGGCAGCCGGTCGCTCGCACCGCCGCGATGTCGTCAAAGCGATCGTTCTGGAAGAAGAAGCAGACGTCGAGCGCATGCTTGCGGACCCACGCGAGCAGTTCCTCCCGCGGGATCGCCCACTCACTGGCGACCTCCACGTGCTCCTCGTCCCAGATGCCGTCCGTGCGAACGCGCCCCTTCAGTTTGTCCGGTCGCGCGAGGACGAACGTCTCGTGCCCGGCGTCGCGGCAGACGGATCGCGTGGCCCGCGTGACGAACGCTTGCCCTCGCGTGAACCAGAAGGAGACGAACCCGATACGCATCGAACGATCCTAGCCCGCATCGTTCACGAGGACGCCACGCCTGACGTCCCCGAGCACGCGATCTCCCGCCCCGGCGCCGCCACGACACTGCGTGGTGATCGAGCGGGACGTCGAAACAGCGCGAGAGGCATCTCGGGCTCAGGAGCCGCCGCAGTCTCGCGACGTCCGCGCGAGAAGAGAGGGCTAGCCGCCTGTCTCAGGCGCGTGCGTCACCATCGGCCGGTCGGACTACTGCCCCTGCAGGAAGACCGGGGGCGCGCCGAAGCGGCGGAGCCGATCGTTGCCGCCGTCGCTCACGAAGAAGTGCACGGGCTGCGGCGGGCTGCCGCTGTTCGTGATGGCGATCCCGACGCAGCGGTTGAAGCGCATGAGTTCGGCCTCTTCGCCATCGCCGTCGAACGCCGGAGCGTTCTGGAACCCGAGAGCGTTCGGCCCACCGGCGATGCTGAAGATGCCGCCACCAGGAACCGTGATCGACGCCTCGCCGAACTGGTTCTGCGCCGCGGTGATGTCCCGATTGAGCAGGTTCACGACGCGCACGACGTGATGCTGGGTGTCGGCGAAGTAGAGCGCGGAGACGAGCGAGATCGACTCCGTGACGTCGTCGTTCGGGTCCGGATCGCCCACGAGCGTCTGCACGACGAGCGACGCCGGGTTCTCGATCTCTGCCTCGACGCCGCCACCGCCGTCACCGAAGTTCCCCGGCACGCCCGTCCCGACGATCGTCCGGACCTCGTTCGACGGCACGTCGATCCCCGCCAGCGTGACGCCGGCCTGGGCCTGTGCCGTCAGACCGAGGTTCAGCGCGCGAATGCGGGCGTTCCCCGGCTCGGCGATGTAGAGGATGCCGCGACCATCCACGGTCAGCGCACCCGGCAGGTTCGTCAGCCACGGTCCGGCGCCATCGGGGCTGAAGCCGGGCGTTCCGTCTCCGTAGATCGTCGTGATGGTCCCGGCCACCACGAGCGTGCCGGCCACCGTCTCGTCGACCGGACCGGGGTTCACGCAGCGCACGCGGTGGTGGTTCGTGTCCGAGATGAACAACAGCCCGTTGAACGCGACGAGCCCGCCGGGTGAGTTGAGCACCGCCTGCCGCGGCGCCAGGCCATCGCCGTCGTTCGGGAGTCCACCCGTCGCGCCGGTGCCGACGATGGTGTCGACGCGGCCGGGTCCGACGGTGACTCCGAATGCGGTCGCGGAGCCGTCCGAGGTCGGATCGCCGATGTTCACGAACCGCACGCGGTGGTTTTCGGTGTCGGCCACGTAGAGACGCGTGTTGCCGTCCGTGGTCAGCGCCCCAGGGTTGGAGAACGCGGCCGCGCGCGCCGGCCCACCATCGCCCGAGAAGCCCGGAACGGCGCCGCCCGCGATGACCGCGATGCCGCCGCCTTCGACGCTCGTGCCGCCGAAGACCTCCGGGGCTTCGCCCAGGTTGAGCACGCGGATCGTGCTGCGATCGGAGATGAAAACCTCTTCCTCGCTGGCCGTGTGCATCGCCCGCGGATCGCCGAGCGGCAGGCCGGCACGACGGGACGCGTCGTAGATCTCGCGCGTGCGGCTCCCGAGCGCCGTCTTGCCGTAGGCGGTGATCGTCGCCGTCCCACCGTTGACCATGATCACGCGGTTGCCGTCGGCGATGACGAGCGTGTCGAGGACACCGAGAGCGATGGCGTTCGGCGCCTGAAGGCGCAGGTCCTCTGCCGTGCTGCCCACACCGCCCGTCGCGCCCGTGCCGTCGCGTCCGTCACCGACGATGGAGTCAATGTTGCCGGGGTCGACGGTGGTGCCCGCGAACGTCTGCGAGGCGACGCCCAGGTTCACCATACGAACGAGGCGACTGAACGTGTCCGCGATGAACAGCTCGCGGTCGGGGGAGACGTCGATGCTGCCCTGCTGGTTCAGCGAGGCGTCGAGCGCCGGGCCGCCGTCACCCGACCCACCGACCGGATCGATGCCGTTGCCGCCGGCGACCGTGGCGATCGCTCCGCCAGCCACCGTGACGTTGGCGAGCATCAGCGGAGTGGTGCCGGTGTTGATGACGCGAACGCGTGACTCGGACTGCTCACCGACGTAGATCTCGCCGTCCGGTCCGACGGCCAGGGAGGTCGCGTCTGTCAGGAACGTTGCCGAGGCGGGAGTGCCGTCGGCATCCGTCGCGCCGTCACCGGCGATCTGCACCGCCGTGCCGGGTGGGATCGCGGTCCCAGCAAGCATGATGTCCATCGAGCCGGGGGCGCCCGGGCCCTGCGGGTTGAAGGCCCGCAGCTGGGAGCGATTGTTGATGTACAGGATCGCGCCCGACGGGTGCGTGCGCACCGAGGCCGCATTGTCCAAACCGCCGATCTCCAGGACCGTGCGAATGGTCCGCGACGGAACCTCGCCGGCACCGAGCGGGATCGGCAGGATCAACGGGTTCGTCACGCGGATGCGATCGTCCGTGTTGGTGTAGATCAGGCCGTTGTCGCCCAGCGCGACGGCACGCACGTTCTCGAGCTTCGCCACGCCGGGATCGCCGCCGTCGCCCGCCGTGCCGGGGATGCCGACGCCGATGACCCGGCGGATGCGCCCCAG
This sequence comes from Planctomycetota bacterium, assembly GCA_021776825.1. Lineage (GTDB taxonomy): Bacteria > Planctomycetota > JAJSAM01 > JAJSAM01 > JAJVHW01 > JAJFFG01. Next base: position 70,130 of record JAJFFG010000106.1, on the reverse strand, counting down.
CGCGTCGACCCGCTCCACGATGCCGGCGCCGGCGGACGCGATCAGCATCGCCGTCCCAGAAGCACTCAGGTCGACGGGGAACGTGTCGACGTCAGCGCGCGGCGTGATCTCGCCCCCGAACAGCGTTGCGGCGCGACGGTTGTCCATCGTGAAGGTCTGCTCGCGGATGCGGAAGCGACGGCGGATGCCCGCCGTGGGCTCGTACTCGGCGCGAACCCGAACCTGGATCGGACCGGAGTACTCCGGCAGGTCGACGATGGTGTTCCAGACGAACACGTGCTGCCCGAGTGACAGCGCGCGCTGGCCCTCGGAGGTCTGGATCGGCGACTCGGTCATCGGGATCCAGCGCGAGAAACGCGGGATGCGGTACTCGGCGAAGATCCGGATGCGCGGGTCGTCGGCGCCACCGTCGCGGCCCTCGGCCTCCTTCACCTGCGGATCGCGCAACTCGAACTGGATCGAGATCAGGTTGGACGCCGGATCGTCCGACGGCACCTGCACGGTCACGAACGGCGGCGGAGGCGGAACGGAGTCGCCGCCACCGCCGCCGCCGCCGCCGGCCGACGCCGCGAGGATGCCGCCGACGCCGCACGCGCCGAGCGCGCCGATCCCGACGAAGGCAGCGCACACCGCCGCACGGAGGAAGGGTCGGACCGAGCTCATTGGACGGGCTCCGCCAGGACCAGTTTGCGACTACCGGACGTCTTGTTCTTCCGGTTGTTGTAGATCACGCGATCGCCCGTGAATGGGTCCGGATCGAGGAAGCAGTCGTCGGACTGCTGCGCCGGGAGGACGGTGATCGCGGGGAGCGCATCGTCCTTGGGCGACTTCAGGTTGCGCATGTCGTTGCTCTCGACATTGATGCGACACGGGCCTTGAAGCGTGAGGCGCAGCCCGCCACCGTTCTCGGGTGGCAGTTCGGGATCGCTGTTGAAGAAGCCATCGCGATCCGAGCTGCCGCAGCGCTTGAAGTCGTTGCCGACGACCGAGCCCGCACCGCAGTTGAACAGCCACGTGCCGTAGTACGCGCCGCGCACGGTGTTCTTCCGGATCTCGTAGTCCTCCGGCAGCGCCGAGGAGTCGCCACGACGGATCAGGATGCCGACGCGTCCCCAGAAGGCCGCTGGGTTGGTCGGGTCGCTGGGGTTGAGTCCGGTCTGCGACGTCGCGTCACGGATCGCGTCGCCCGAGAAGTTGAAGCGGTTCCTACGGACCCGCACCTCACGCACGTCGGCGAGGTCGAACCCGCGCAGGAATTCACCGCTCAGCTTGTTGCGGGTCAGGATGATCTGCCGCGCGCGCTCGCCCTCGCTGAACGCTGCCTGCGCGCCCTGGACGAAGATGCCGCTGAACGGGAGCACGTTCTCGAGGTTGATCGGGTCGCGCCCGGACGCGAAGCGGGTGCGGCTGACGAGCAGTCCCTCGCCGTCGCCCCACACGATGCCGAAGCCGTCGGTCTGTGTGACCGTCAACTTCGAGCGATTGACGGTCAGTCGCGTCGTGCCCGCCGTCGCGACGATCGGGAACGCCGCTTCGATGTTGCAGCTCTCGATGCGCGTCTCGTCGACGAATCCGGCGAACTCCTCCGAGAGCTTCGCGTTCAGCCGGAAGCCCACGGTGCTGGTCCTGACACCGTCCTCGGGAACGTTGTTTCCGGGGCTCTCGTTGCGCAGGAAGCGGATCGTGAGATCGCGGAAGACGAAGTTCTTCGTCTGCTGGAGCTGGAACGCCGACGACGAGTTCGCGAACTCGAGGACGACGTCGCTCGCGCGTCCGGTGGCGCCACAAATCGTCACGTTCGAGCGGTCGAACGCGAAGAAGAGGGAGTCGAACCGGTGCGTGCCCTTGGCGATCGTGATCACGGTCGGAGTGACGGAACCGAGCTGCGAGTTCGGCTGCAACACGGAGCGGAAGCCACCCTCAGTCAGCTCGTCGGAGGGGAAGCGCAGCTTCACCGCGTTCTCGAAGCCAGTCGACTTCGCATCGGCGTCGGCAGCCCCGCCGAGCAGCGCCGCGCAACCGATCAGCACAGCCGCACACCCACCCATGGGTCGCAGTCGGCGCCTATCCATCGTCGTCCCCCTTCGGCGGGATCTTCTTCGCAGGACGGCGCGAGGGATTCCGCCCGCGCTTGGGATTCTTCGGAGGCTCGTAGACCGGAGGCTTCTCGGGCTCGACCGGCTTCGGCGTCACGGCGGGCCTCTTCACTGGCTGCTTCGCAGCATCGTTCGGCGTAACGGGCTTCGGAGTCTTGATGAAGCGCGGCTTGGCCATCTTGGGGGGCGTCGTCTTGGGTGCCGCGGTCTTGGGCGTGGTCGTTGGGGACTTCGTCGCCTTCGGCGTGGACTTCGTCGGAGCCGGCTTCGCGGCCGGATCGGCGTCGCCGCCTGGCTTGGGAGTCGCGTTGTCCGCCCCGGCGCGCAGCGTCCGCACCTCGCGACCGCCGGCCTCGTCGACCGCGACCATGCGAACGAGCTGTCCGCGCATCTCCGCCGTGACGGGCACCTGGGCGCGATAGACGATGCGGTCAGCCGTCGAGCGACGGTCGTCGTGCAGATCCTGAGTCTCGCGCTCGGCCCAGCTCTTCATGACTTCGCCGTCGACGCGGATCTCGAGGGCGCGCAGGCGGCGGCGGCTGCCGATCTCGACCTCGATCGTGTTGCCATCCCACGCGTAGGCGACATCGAAGCGTGACGGGATCTCGCGGTCGCGCAGCTCGCTCACGAGTTCCTCGAGCATCTGCGTCGCCGCGCGTGCCGTGAGTTCCTGGCTGACCGTCTCGAGGTCGCCGTCCACCCAGGGTGCGGGGAGGACGAAGATCATCGGGTCCCACACGCCACGGTCCCAGAGGTCGAGCTCGTGCTCGCTGGAGCTGGCGACGACCGAGGCCGCCGGTCGCACCGGATCCTCGGGGTCGTACATCTCCGCCGAGACCGAGAGGCTCGTTCCGTACGTCCGGTCGTCGGCGAGCCAGAGCGGCGCCGGCACCATGAACCAGACGAACGTCGACCACGTCTTGCTGTCGTTCGGGCCAAGATCGATCATCCGCGCCGAATTGACGCGCACGCGCATGATCAGATCCGCGCGCTGCTCCCGCGCGAACGGGACCGCCGCCTGGACCTCGTCGGTGAACTCGTCGGTGAAGAGCTGCGACGCGTCGATGTTGACGATGCGGCTGAACACGCGCGATCCGAGGATCGTCTCCTTGATCCGCGTGCGCAGTTCCTCGGGCGTGATCGAGAACGGGACTTCGCCCTCGACCGCGTCCTCGGCGATCGGCGGAGCGAGTGCCTGCTCGGCCCCCTCGATCGGCAGCAGCACGACGTTGTAGGCGTGCGCGAGCGGGGCGATCTCCACATCGTCGGACGCGCAACCGGCGAGCAGCGGGGCCGAGAGGGCGAGTGCAGCGACGAGCGCCGTCGCGCGGATCAGGCGGGAGGTGCGGGTCACTGCTTGACCCTCGGAAGGACGGACTCGCCCTCGCAGACCGTGCGGAAGCCGATCGTGTCCGAGCGCTGCGAACGCGCGTAGGGCAAGGCTGGCGTGTCACGCAGTTCGGACGCGCGCGGGGAGAGGTACCAGTTGCCGCCGCGAACTCCGGTCGTCCGTGCGCCGTCCGGGACGCGCTGGAGGTCGACCCACTCGCTGACGTTGCCGCCCATGTGCAGGCATCCGAGCGGAGACTCGTCCTTGCCCGACTTCGCAGGGTGCGGTCCCTGGAAGGACGCCTTCGCGGTCATCTCGTTCGTCACGATCTTCCCGCTCTCCCACGTGTTGCCGGTCGTGAAGCGCCGCAGGTCGGGGAGCTCGGGATCCTTCGCGGCGGCCTTGACCCACTCGGCCTCCTTCGGCAGACGTCGCCCGGACCACGCCGCGTACGCGTGTGCGTCCCAATAGGTGACGTTGACCACCGGGAGTTCATCGGCGCTCCACTTGGGATCCGCCCACGTCTTCGCAGGGGGCGTGTAGTCCCAGCCCTTCGGCTGCTCCTTGTGCGCCCACGGAGCGCGCTCGCCGGCCTTCTCGGGGCGCCACGCCTTCGCCGCAGCGAGGAACCTGCGGTACTCCGCGTTCGTGACCTCGTGGCGATCGATGTACACCTCGCTCTTCACGGGCACGACCCTGCCCCCGATCACGACATCGCCCGGATCGACCTTGTCCATCCAGGCCGAGATCCCGTTCTCCTCCCAGAGGAACTCCTTCGGCAACTTGATCTCGAGCTGTTCGACGTCGATCGTCAGGACAAGCGGAGCGGACTCGTTGCCTGCCCGGTCCCGAGCGATCACGCTCACGCGCCAATTCTCGCCCACCGCGAACAGAGCGGCGGCCGCGACCGTCGGACTCGTCTGGGCGAAGCGGGCGCTTGCCTCGCCGTTCGCGAGACCGTCCGTTGTGATGATGAGGTCGTACTTCTCCTCGGAGCACGTGCCGGCGAACGGCGTCGAGTTCTGATCGTTGTACGTCTTCGTTGGGACGGGTTCGATCAGGTTCAGGATCGGCGCATCCCAGTCACCGTTGACCTTCAGCGGCCGGTTCGTCTGGTTGCCGGTCGCGTCCGTGAGCGAGAGCGCGGCGCTGTTCGTGTCCTGGACCTCGAGGTCCCAGCGGAAGGTGTAGACGTGGCGCCCCGGGCGCGCGTTCTCGGAGACGAGTTCCGCGTCGCCGAGCGCGATGCTCTGGAGCGACAGGTCCTCGACCTCCACGTCGACCACGACGACCTGGCTCTTCGACCAGGTGCCGGGAGCGACCTCGCGCCCGTTCTCCTCGCGCACCTTGAACCCACCGATCACCTTCGGGCGGGCACGGTCGATGGTCAGCGTCAGCGGCTGGATACGCGCCTCGCCCTGCCCAACCGGCGACACGCGCCATGTGCCCTCGGGCAAGTCGTCCCCGCCGATGGTTGCGGCAACTTGGAATCGGTCGGCAGCGCCGAACGTGGGCTCGAGAAGGACAGGCGCTTCGTTGACCTCGACTCCGGCGGCGTCGCGGAGCCGAAGAGCCGAGAGACCAAGATCCGCGGCTGCGATGTCGTACGTCCGGTGCACGACCAACTGGATCTCGTCCTCTCCCGTGACATTGAGTTTCGTGTCGCCGTCCGTCGTCTTGAGGCTGGTCGTGTCGCTCTGCTGGTGGACACGGAGCTTCGACGTTGTGGCGTTGCCGGCCCGATCCGTGAACGTGAACGTGGTCGCCAGGTCCGTTCCAGGCACCGGGGGCAGGTCAAACACGACAGGACCGGCGGCGTCGACCGTCTTCTCAATTGACGCCGCATCGCCGGCCTTCAGCGTCGCGACGCCCGCCTCGCTGACGGTGGTGGAGAGCTTCGCGTTGACGCCGTCGCGCACCTGGAGCACGCTCTCGCCATTCACGTTCTTCACGTCGGCGATCCGAGCGGTCGGATCGCCGGTGTCGCATACGTACTCGAAGGGCGCGCGTGTCGTGTTGCCGGCGAAGTCCGCGACCTCGATGGTCATGCGCCACGTGCCGTCGCCGTCCGCGGTCGCGGAGACGAGGTAGCTCTTCTCACGCTTCGCACCGGACTCGGTCGCACCGACGCGCCGCTTCCCGCCCTCGACCTGCGCGAGCACTCGGTCGATCGTGTCCTCGTCGAGAACCACGCGCACATCGGGGCTCTCCTCGTCCGAGAAGTTGCCTGCCCCATTCCCGACGTCGACGCTGACCTGCTCGATTGTCGGCGCCTTGCGGTCCACGACGATCGTCATGTTCGTCGGCGCGCCGCCATCGGCAGCGGCGAACACGATCTCGTGCTCACCGTCCGGCAGATCCGAGAGGTCCACCGTCGTGATGAGGTGCGCGACCTCCTCGCCGTTGGTGTGCGCGATCATCTCGACGGCGGCCTCGACCTGGCGAACCTTGCCATCGACCTCGAACACCGGGTCCTTCGGCTCGCCGGTGATCTCGGCCGAGAAGCGCAGTTCCTTCAGCGCCGAGTCGGGCAGGTAGACCTTCTGGTCGTCCGCCTGCGTCTGGAACTCGACGTCCCCTGCCGCGACCTCGAGCACGCCGAGCGCGGCCAGGGTCTCGGACATCATGAAGCCGGCCACGGCGATCGAGACCATGAGCAGGAAGCCGCCGACCATGGCGAGCATCTTGTTGCGCTTCGCGCGGCGGACCGGGATGTCGAGCCACCACTGGAGCTGTTCGGCGATCCACGTGAAGGACTCCGGACGGTCCTCCTTGTGCGTCTCCATGCACTGGTCGATGAGCTTCGCCAGGAACTCGGGGAGATCAGGGCGGGTCTCGGCGAGGTAGTCGGCCCGGCGCGCATCGTCCCCATGCATGTTCATGTAGTGCATGAGCCCGCCGCGGGGCATCGGGTACTCGCCGTTGAAGAACGCCTCGTAGAACATCACGCCCCAGGCGTAGATATCGCTCTGGAAGGTGCTGGCCTTCGCCGCAAACTGCTCGGGCGCCATGTAGGCGAGCGTGCCGGACAGCGTCGTCTGCATGTCCATCCCGGCGCGGGTGCCCTTCTCGTGCTTGCCGCGCTCCGGATCGTCCTTCGCACCCTCCTCGGGCGGCACGTCCGGGTCCTCGAGTCGCTTGGCGAGGCCGAAGTCGATGACCTTCGGGTGCTCGAGTCCGTCGTCGCCGACGACGAGCAGCGTGTTGTCTGTCTTCAGGTCCTTGTGGACGATGCGCTCATCGTGGATCCGCTGGATCCCGATCGCGTTCTCCATGTAGATGCGGACGGTGTTCCGCAGGTCACCCTGCAGCGGGTCATCGGCGTCGCGCACCGCGTCGTAGAGCGTGCGACCCTTCAGGTACTGCATGACCATGAAGAGCTCGCGGTTCTCCCGCGTCTCATCGAGATCCGTGACCTCCACGACGCCCGGGTGCTTGACCCGCATCATGGTCTGGCCCTCGGAGAGGAACCGTTCGCGGAACGTCGGGTCGCGCGAGATGGACGCCTTGATCACCTTGATCGCGCGCATGCCGTCGAGGAGCGTGTGTCGCGCCTGCCAGACCTCGCCCATGCCGCCGACACCGAGGCGACGGACGAGCTCATAGCGGCCGGCGAGGAGCTCACCCTTCTCGAGCTTCATCTGGCCGGGAGGACCAACTCCCGGAGTCGGACCGCTCGGTCCGCCCGCGGCGGGGTCGCGGCGAGTCGCCGTGACGCCCTTCTTCTTGGTGATCTGCTTGACCTTCTTGCGGCGGCCTAGACGGCGGGTGCCCGCGGCGCCGTGCGACTTCGTCCGACTCGGCGGGCTCGGCCCCTGCGTGGCGCCGGCACCGCCGATGATCGTCTCGCCCTCGGCGCCGAGCGTGTCGTCCTCGACGGCCTTCCCGCGACCGAGGTCGGCCATGCCGCCGACGATCGTGGCGTCGTCGTCCTCGAGCGGAGCCTTGCGCGCTGGACGTTGCGGCTCGCCGCCCGGGGGGCCGAAGCCGGCAATCGTCGCGTCGTCGTCGAGCCCCTGAGCGGCCTCCGTCAGGTCGCCGGTGTCCATTTCCGTCGGAGACCGGTCGTCGTCGTCGTCGTCGTCGTCGTGCGCAACGCCGAAGCCTGCGATCGTCGCGTTCTCGTCCTGAAGCTCGCGCGACGCCTCGGTCAGGTCACCCGTGTCCATCTCCGTCTCATGGACGTCGTCGGGATGGTGCGGGGCCTCGAAGCCGGCCATCGTGGCCTGCTCCCCTTGGAGCTCGCGGGAGACCTCGGTGAGGTCGCCGGTATCCAGTTCCGTCGGCGCAAGCGTCTCCTCGTCGTCGCGAAGTCCACTCGCGGCCTCGGTCAGATCCCCGGTCTCCATCTCCCGGGACGGCGTGCCGAAGTCGCCGGTGTCGAGCTCGCGGGGATCGATGTCCGCGGTGTCATCGGGATCGATCGGCTGGTCGGGATCGGTCGGGGCCTGGGTCGGCAGATCTTCGTAGCCGCCGACGATCGTCCGGTCGTCGCGACCGAGGCCATCGTCATCAGCTTGCGGGTCATCAGCACGCGGACCCTCTGAATCGGGAAGCGGAACGCCGGGGAGCGTCTCCTCTTCCCGATCCAGGTCATCGTCTCTGCCGGACGCTGCGCTCACTCTCGTTCTGACCCCACTACGCCCGCCAAGGTGCGGCCATCCTCGCGCCCACGTGCGGTGAGGTCAACGGACACGTCGGGAGAGACGTGCGCTTCGTTCAGTTGCGGAACGAGTGGAGCCGCGCCATGGAGCCGAATCCACGCTCGCGCTGCTCCTGACGAAGCAGGGTCCAGAGCGCCTGTTCGAAGCCGATCCGAGGCTCAGCGACGCGCAATCGCGCCTCCATCAGCCGGAGCTGCTCGGCCACGCGATCCGAGGAGGCGCCCTTCGGCTCCTCCTCGACGTGCCCGTTCCTCGGCCAGCGCCGCGAGCGCGGGAACACGGCGGCGGCGAACTCGTCTGGGGGGATGGTGCGCCGAATGGCCTCCTGGACCGTCAGCGTCTCCTCCACGTAGCGCCGCACGACGATGGCCAGCTCGCCCTTCTGCGCCTCATCGAGCGCGAAGTGCTTGCTCCACCACGCCACGAACTGGCCCTCGGTGCGATCGTCGAGATCCCGCACGGACGGACGCAGCGCCATCCAGCCCTTGGGCAGATCGTCCACCATGGTCGCCGCGGCGCCGACTCCGAGATTGCGCTGAGCCGACCGGATCACGGCGACGAACGTACGCTGACGTTGGGCGCCCAGCTCGGTCGGGGTCGGGCTCCCGTTCATCACCCCCGCCAGAGCGTCGGTCGCCGCGCGGGTGTCGAGAACCGTCGCGTCCAACGAGGAGTCGGTGGCCTCGGGTGCGAGCGCGCGGAAGAAGCTCGGCGCGATGCCGTCGAGGAAGCGCGGGTGCGCGAGCGCACGAAGCGGATCGGAGGCTCCTGTCAGATCCTGGATACGGGCCGCGTGCGCGAAGAACACGGACAGCGCCTCGAGTCGCTCGGCGCGCGTCGCGCCGCCGATCAGCGCGTGCATGGCCCGTCCGAGATCCTCCCACGGGATCGCATCCGACGCCTCGGGGTTCGCCGCCTCGCTCGTAACGCGCACGAGTTCCTCGGCGCGCGACAGCTGCTCGCGGAGCGCGTCGAGTTCGGTTCGCTGCAGATGCGCCTCGAGCTCGAGCTCGTGCAGGTTGGCGCTGCTGAGCAGGTGCGGGCGGCTCTCGGCGTCGATCTCGAAGCGCTCACCGGGTCGGAGATGCGTCTTCCGATCGCCTTGGACAAAGTGCGCCTTGCCCGCGATGACCGAGACAGCGACCGAACGATCACCGCGTACGTCGATCACCAGCGTGGTCCCATCGGCCACCGCGCGGCCCGCGGCCGTGGCAACGGTCAGGTCCGAGCCAGGCTCGACGCGGAAGAGGACCGACCCGGAGTTGAGGCGCAGCAGGGCTCCGCCGGAGCCGCTCGCGACCTCGACGACGGCCTCGCGCCCCTCGGCAACCAGGACGCGCTTCGACGAGCCCGACCAGGCGGCATCGCCCGGTGCGAGGCGGGTTTCGATGCCCTCGGCGAGTACCTGCGGACCACTCTCTCCGAAGAGACCCGCTCCCAGGAAGCCAGCGGCGACGAGCACGGCCGCTGCCGTAGCGAGACGGACGACGGTCCAACGCTTACGCGTACGCAACGCGGTGATCGAGACCGTCGCGCTAGCGACGGGCGCGCCCTCGGCCGGGGACTCAACAGGCGTGCCCGCGACCCGAGCGGCAGCGCGAGCCGCGATGCGCTGGCCCTCCCACGCGGTCAACGCGGTCTTGCCGCGCGTGTCCAGAAGCTCGCGGAAGCGATCGGCCTCCGCCAGCTCGACGCGGCAGTCGCCGCAGTCATCTCGGTGCGCGTTGAAACGCGCGGACTCCTCCGGTGGGAGCAGTCCGTCGACGTACTCCTCGATCCGGTCGCGGAACTCCGGGCAGGTCACAGGTATCCCCCCCGGCGAAGCTTCGGGCCCAGACGGCGGCGCAGCACTCCCCGCCCTCGAGCCAGATGAGACTTCACCGTGTTCACGTTGAGCGAGAGGACGGCGCCGATCTCCTCCACGGGCAGGCCGCGAAGGTGGAACAGTTCGAGCGGGCGGCGATACGGATCCGGCAGGGCCGCGATGGCCTCTCCCAGGATCCCACCCAGCTCTTCGCGCTCCGGACGGTCCAGGCTCGGCTTCGCGTGGCGCGTGGCCCCGCGACGGTCGCTCCGCTCGGGAGCAGCCGTGAAGGCGCGGTCGGCGAGCCGGCGATGGCGCGCCTCACGCCGGATCTGATCGATCGCGGCGTTCTCCACCACCGTGGCCAGCCACGCCGAAACGTCGGCGTCGGCGGGCAGTGCCGCCAGGCTCCGGTAGGCCTTCGTGAAGGCGACCTGAACAGCGTCCTCGGCGACCTCGGGACTCCCGACGCGGCGCAGCGCGATCACGAACAGGCGCCGGTGGTGCAGTCCCACCAACTCCGAGAACGCCGCCACATCACCACCCCGGAAGGCGGCAACGAGGGTTCGCTCGAGCGCACGTCGTTCCTCTCGCACAGTCACGTCAGAGGAGACGTCGCGAGGGGCTTGGGGGTTGCGCACGGAGCCATCCCATCACGAATCCTCGGTCGCGTCGAGACGCGGACGGAGACTGGCGCGATGGACTCGGGATGGATCGATGCGGGGGCCGAAGAGGAGTTCGAGCCTGGCCTCGCTCGTCGGATCGTCGCCGGTGAGGCCGGGATCGCGGTGTTTCGCGGCGAGGCGGGTTTCGTCGCGATGGCCGATCGCTGCCCCCACGCGGGCGCTCCGCTGTCGGACGGCGTCCTCCGAGACGGCCACGTGGTCTGCTCGTGGCACGGCTGGAAGTTCGACGTCGAGACGGGCACCTGCCCATTCGCCCCGTGGGCCGGACCGGTTCCGGTCTACGAGGTCCGCGTCGATGCGGGCCGCGTGCAGATCCGCAACTAGCCGGCTGTCGGAGGTTCGGCCGCGACGGGCCACGCGGGTCGGCGCGACAGCCGGCTAGACAAGGGCCGACTGGGCGGCGAGTTGCGGCGCGGCCGCGCCTCCGGCGGTGCGCCGCGCCGATGCGGTCGTTTGGGAGCGAATCCACTTCCCACGGACTAGCCCAGATCGTTCACGAGGACGTCGCGAGGACGCAGCGGGATCGTCGCTCGGCATGGAATCCCCGCCCGTGGCTGCGGCACGCGCTCGTCGCACCGTGTCCTGACGGCTTCGAGTGCGTGAGATCTCGCTCTGGAGACGCGCGCGCACCTTCGATCCAGTTGTGAAGCGGATCCCTGGCGGGAGATCGCGTGCTCGGGACCGTCAGGCGTGGCGTCCTCGTGAGCGATGCGGGCGAGAGGCCCCCTGGTTCAAGCCCAGGTCATCGCCCACTGCGACCACGCTCTGGTGCCCGCCGGGCCGTCTAACGAGCAGCCTGTCGCGCAGGGGATCTCTCGCACGGCGACGCCGACACTCCGACAGGCTGCTCGCTTACTGCTGGGGGGCCGGCATCGGCTCGACGAAGAGATCGCGCGCACCGATCTCGACGCCGTCGACATCCACGACGAAGGCGTAGATGCCCGACTTCGCCAGCGGAAGACCGCGGAGCTGGATGGCGCCGCTGCCCTGGCCCGACTCGGTGATCTGCATGTCGAGCGGTCCGAGCGCCGGCACAATGTCGTTCTGGTCGGTGTCGCGGATGCGGACAGACAGCTTGTGCATGCCGGGATCAGCCCACAGTTCGAACGCCAGGTAGCACTGCTCGTGGGTCGTCGGGAATCGCTTCGCGAAGATGCGATTGAAGATCCCGAGGACACAGTCCTTGCCGCCGACCTTGGCGTGCCCGTCACAGAGCAGCAGATAGCCCAGCTGTACCTTGCTCATCGTTCGCTCCCCGTCTCTCAGAACGTCCGCATCGCGCCATTCCACTCACCCCCTGAGACTACTCTCGGCGGCATAGCGGGTTCGGGAATCTCGGGTCGGATTCGCGGCAGAACCGTCAGCGGAGCGCGGAGCCGAACGCCCGGACGTCGGCGGTGTCCACGCTGCGACCGTCGAGCACCGCGGCGAGGGCCGATCCGGCGACATCGCGGGCGTCTCGTCCCCGCGCTCGGCGATCGTCGTCCAGCGGCCCGCGGTACCGCAGGACGCCCGCGGCATTGAGCAGGACGACCGTCGGCGTGACGCGAACTCCGAGTGCTCGAGCTGCCTCGCCCCCGGCGTCGAGCGCCGTCGGCAGTGTCAGCTTGCGCTCACCGAGCACGCGCGTCACGTCCTCGGCGCTGCCCCCGACAGCCACCAGCGACACGATCGCGCGGTCGCCGGCCGTCTCGCGCAGCCGCTCCAGCACCGTGTCGTAGCGACGACACACGGGGCAGGTCGGCGACCAGAACACGATCGCCTGCGGAAGCTTGCCGTCGGCCTGCGCCGAGGTCAACGCGACCGCGTCGGCGAGCTTGCCGGAGCGCAGCGGTGTCAACTGGATGGTGTCCGCGGGACGCTCCCCCACGGCGACGGGGACCGACGGGACGACGGCGGGCGCAGGGTCCTTCGCGGGGTCCGCCACGGGGGCGGGCTCGGCGGCGGGCGGGGCGTCCTGTGCGGTCACGACGGCGGTCAGAAGGAGGAGCAGCGGCAGCGCTGCGCGCGCGGGGAAGACGTGACCGGACACGGCGCGGAGGGTACCAGACCCTGCGTGCACGCCTTCGACCACTGCGTCATCCACTACGCCGAGATCGGCACGAAGTCCGGGAACCGGGCGATGTTCGAGCGAGCGCTCGCGAGAAACATCGCGCGCGCCGTGAAGCCGTGGGCTGAGATCGCCGTCAAGCGCGAGCAGGGTCGCCTGACGTTTCCCCTCGCGGACGTCGCCGCCGAATCGATGGCCGAAGTCCTCGCCGCAGTCGCGCGGCTGCCGGGTATCGCCCGCACCAGCGCGGCGATCCGCACCGAGCCGACGATCGACGCGCTGACGGCGGCCGTGCTGCCGCTCGCAGCCGAGCGCACGGGCACGTTCAAGATCATCGCCCGACGCTCCGAGAAGACACTGCCGTTCGACTCGATGGACGTCGCCCGACAGCTCGGTGCTGCCGTCGTCGAGGCCACCGGCCGCCCGGTCGACGTCCACACGCCCGAGACCGCGTACTTCGTCGAGGTGGACTCGAAGCGCGGCTACGTCCACGACGCGCGCAGCAGTGGCCCCGGCGGGCTACCGACCGGCTCGAACGGCAAGGTGGTCGCGCTGCTCTCGGGCGGCCTCGACTCGCCCGTCGCCGCGTACCGGATGATGCTCCGCGGCTGCGAGGTGATCGCGCTGCACCTCTGGAACCAGTCGTACTCGGGTGACGGCGTTCACGAGAAGGTCCGCGGCCTGGCCGAGATCCTCTCGGGATACCAGAAGCCGCTGCGTCTCGAGATGGTGCCGTTCGACGAGATCCAGCAGGAGATCATCGCCCAGGCGCCCGCCCAGCTCCGCATGCTGCTCTATCGCCGCGCCATGCTCCGCGTGGCCGAGCTGCTGCGCACCGAGCAGAAGGCCCTCGGGACCGTCGTCGGCGACTCGGTCGGCCAGGTAGCGTCCCAGACGCTGCCCAATCTGGCGGCGGTCTACGACGCCGCGACGCCGCCGATCCTGGCTCCGCTCAGTGGCTCCAACAAGCTCGACGTGATCGCCATGGCGAAGCAGATCGGCACGTACGAGCAGTCGATCAAGCCGGGCCTCGACTGCTGCAGCCTGCTCGTCCCGAAGCACCCGGCGACGGCGACCTCCGTCGGCCGCTTGCGAGCGGCCGAGGAGCACTACGACGTGGACGCGCTCGCCGCCGAAGCACTCTCACGCCGCGAGGTGCACATCTTCCCACCACGGAAGCCCCGAATCCGGCCCGTGTGACCGGCGTCGCGCCCGCGCCGCGACCGCCGCCGGATCGTGACCTCTGGCGCCGATCTCAACCGCGTCGGCCGGGCGGACCACGATGCGTCGCCGGCCCAGGTCTTAGTCGAATGTCACGCCTTCGCGGACGATCCGTTCGGGTTCTTCGGCGTGGCGGGGGACGGAGAGCGTGGCCTCACCGATGGGCTCGCCAAAGACCGTGCGGGCTCGGACGACGTACGTGCCGGGCGCGAGTTCGAACGCCGCTACGCCGCGAGCGTCCGTCTCGGCAGATGCGATGAAGTCCCACCCGCGCTGAGACGCCACCGCGTGGACGTAGCAGTACGGGAGCGGCTCGCCAGTCGCGCGACGAGCCAGGAGGCGAACCTCTCTCGCCGGCTCGAGTCGCACGTGCGCGCCTTCCGTGGACTCATCGACGACGAGCGACGTGACGCCGTGGTAGCCGGGCGCCCGTACGTAGATCAGCGTCGGTCCGCGCGGAAACTGCGAGACGTGGACCTCGCCATCCGCATCGGTTGCGATGGTCGACCACATCCGCACGGGAGACCAGATACTGAGTTGAACGTCATGGACCGGCGCATCGCGCGTGTCGATGACCCTCAGCGTCAGAGGCCCCGGTGCCGGATGCCTCACGAGTGACGCCTGCGCCACGGACCCGGCGCGGATCTGCGAATCGAGTCGTAGCGGAGACGTCCCGGGAATCCCGATCCACAGGCGCCTGCTCCCCGGCGGGAGCCCCCGGATCTCCAGCTTCCCGCTCTGCTGGCTGACGTCTGCCGACGAACGCATTCGCCATCCCCATCCCGGCGACAATCGGGAGTCCGTTCGCCGTCCCGGCGCCCATGGCAAGTCGTCGTCGCGTGCGTCGGCGGCGACAACGGTCACCGCCAGATCGTCCGCAGCTACGCGCTCGGACCACGTACATCGGACGCCGCCGAGTCGCTGCAGCACGACCCGCGTCTCCGCTCGGTCCTCCGCAACGGTCTCGACCGTCCGCTCGTAGCCGGAGAGAACACACGCCAGTTTCACGTCGCCGCGTGGGGCGTTCGCGACTCGAAACCGTCCGTCGGTGCCGGATCGGACGGACCACGTCGGAACGGTCCCGCGCCAGCGTGGGTCACCCGTGGGCGCCCACAGCACGAGTTCAGCGGCTGGGATAGGCCGCCCGGCATCGTCCACGACGATGCCTTCGATCGGCGACGAGGGCCGCAGCGTCACCCGCAGAAGTGTCAGCGTCGCATCGCTCAGATCGACGACCTGGACGTGGGACGGTGCGCCATCGGCATCGACGCGCAGAAGAGCGGGTTCCAGGAAGGTCGCGCGCAACACCGCCGGCGATGCGCCCGTGGAGGCAACGCTCACGGTGTCGCCTGTGTCGGACGGCCACGAGAGGCTCACCGCGCAGTCGTTCACGCGCCGGCCACTCTCATCGCGGACCGAAACGGAGACCGACGGCTCGACCCACGTCTGCAGCGTGAGCCGTCGCGTCTCCTCGCCGACCACCACGCGCACCGGTCGCGTCCAGACTCCACTTGGAGCGCGTGCCCGGACGAGCACCTCCGCTCCGCGTGGAGCGCCGGAGAGTTCGAATGTGCCCGCTGCGTCGGTGCGCGTGGTCGCCAGCTCTCCCGGTCCGAGAATTCGCGGCTGTGGACGGTGCTCCGCCCAGCTCGCTCCACGCGAGGCGTACACCATCTCGACATCGACGCTCGGCGCGGGATCTCCGTCTGCCGCGATCACTCGCCCGGCGATGACCGGCGCCGGCTCCATCTCGAGCAGATAGGTGGTGGCCGCATCCGCGTGCAGCATGCGAACCACACGGACACGCGTCACGTGGCGTGGATGCCGAGCGACCAACCAGAGCGGAGGCCGGCCAGGCCAGGCTCGATGCGACTCCGGCGCGACGGGAAGGTCGATCACGAACTCACCGCCCGCGCGAGAGAGCACGGACGACTTCAGCGCATCGCTGGCTGCGGTGGGATTCTGCCTCTCGGCATTCGGGGATCGATGTCGCCGCACACGCCCCACGGCGACGACCACGCCGGCGATGGGAGCGCCCGTCTCCGCATCGATGACCTGTCCGGCGACCTGGCGCGGCTGGATCGAGGCGCTGGCGGGCAGCGCCGGCGCCGCGGCGATGGAGAGGACCGATGCGCTGTCGAGTGGACCAGCCCGCGGAGCAATGGAGCCTAAGGGCGAACTCGGAGTCCCCCCGATCGCACGAGCGGCGGTGGCCTCATGGCCGACGACAGACGGACCGACGCCGCAGCCGGATACGAGAAGAGCGAGCGAGACGGCGACGCACCTGCCATGGCGAACAAGCCGCCCGACGCTGACCTCAGGCTCGCGCGCGTCGATCATCACGCTTCAGCGTATCGTCCAGCAGGTGCAGCGATCCGATGTTCGCCGTCGCCTTCGAGCCGCCACCGCGGGGATCCGCCGTTCTTTCGTCGTGCTACGCTGACGGGGTGCCTGCGATCGCCGCCACGCTGCTCCGTTCGATCTTGCGCACCACCGGGCGTACGCGGGAGCGGACCGTCGCCGATCTGGGCTCTTCCCACGCGGACGTGGCCGGACACGTCGCGGCGTGGCGGGCAGCGCACCTGTGAGGGGGCTTCTCCTGACATTGATCGTCCTCATTGCCGCCGCGGGTGCGACGGTCATCGGATCGCGCGCCGCTCGCCGCGGTCGCGAGCGCGGGAGGATCTACGCGTGCATGGAGAACGTGCGAGCGCTGCTCGCCGCGTACGAGCGCCCGGACCGGACCCACGGGGGCGCGGTTTACTCCGGCTCGGCACACCTCGCAGCCCTCGCTCGCTTGGGGCATCTCCCGCGTGAACGTTGGACTGCACTGCGCTGCCCGTCGGACCCGGAGGCGGCAAGCCTGCCCAATCTGGCGGACCTCCTGACGTCGAAGGACTTCTACCTCGACAGGCCGGCCGACCTAGATCGCCTCGGCGCGTACGCGTTTCGCAACCTACGTCGCCATCCGTTCGCAGTCGACGGCGAAGGCTGGCTCATCTGCGACCGATGCGGCGCCGACGGTCGGACGCCGCATCACCCGGGCGGCCTCGTCGTCGGATTCGCAGACGGCACCGTGCGCTTCGTGACGCGCGAAGAGCTCGGAGTCAGCCCCGGCGAGCCGATCATCGTCGGGTTCGAGTCGACTCACCCCGAGCTTCGGAACCTGACGGTTCACTTCGAACGCGGAGAGTAGCGAGCTCGCACGGCAGCGACTGGCGCACGGAACACCAATGGGCGCGGACACCGTGCCCGTGTCAGTGGCGCCCCCGCGGCGCTACACTTCCCGCGGAAGACGAGGAGGGAAGAGATGAGCAGCGACGAGTCCGCCACGGTCGAGGTACCGGCGTCCAAGCAGCCGAGCGACTTCACGATCAATCGGTTCTACGTGGATCTCGACACCGGCGCCGTGCGCAACGAGCGCGCGCAATGCCAGGACGTCGAGGACGTGTTCGGCGGCGCCGCGCGCGGCTACAAGCTGCTCGCCGACTGCGCCGTCGACGACGCCTACGATCCGGCCGCGACGTTGATCCTCAACCTCGGTCTGCTCTCCGGCACCGCGTTCATGACGGGACTGCGCACGTTCTTCCACGCGTACTCGCCGCTCAAGACCGGCTCGAGCGGCAAGCCCGGCGCGATGTGGACGGCCGGCAGTGGCAAATTCGGGGTCAAACTGCGCGCGCTCGGCATCGACGAAGTGATCTTCACGGGACGCCTGGAGAACGCGTCGTACCTCCGTCTCGCGGCAGACGAGTCGGCACCCGGTGGCGTCGCCTTCTCGTTCCACGATGCGTCGGGCCTGGTTGGCAAACACGTCAACGACAAGATCCAGACCCTGTACGCGGAGTTCCCGAACGCGCACTTCGCCGTCCTTGGCCCGGGTGGTGAGAACTACGCGTCCGTCCGCTACGCAGCCATCGCGCTGTCGACCGCGAACCAGTTGAAGTCCGGGGATCCGAAGCCCCGCTTCTGCGGACGCGGTGGCATCGGTGGCGTCATGGGCTCCAAGAACCTGCTCGGCATCGTGGCCGATGTCGCCGACCCGCGGCCGACGCCGCAGCACCCGGCGATGAAGGCCATCAACATGGAGGTCGCGCGCGGCAAGGGCAGCGCTCGCTTCCGGGACAAGAAGAAGGACGGCGGCGGCGGGACGTGGGCCAACTACGAGGGCCTGAATCCGGTGCACGCGATGCCGGAGATGAACTTCGTGCCGACGGGCACCGAGATCTCGTTCCCGCTCTGGCGTGATCGCGTCGAGGCGGAGCAGCCGTTCGTCGTCAAGGACGAGGCCTGCTACCGCTGCGGCATCCGCTGCCACAAGAACGTCTACGACAAGAACGAGGACGGCAAGGCGGGCAAGTTCCGGGCGAAGCTCGACTTCGAGCCGTTGAACCTCCTGGCGTCGAACATCGGCATCTTCGATCTCGACCAGGCCTGCACGCTGGTGGAGCTGGTCGACGAGATGGGCATGGACTCCGTGTCGTGCGGCGTCAGCCTCTCGTACGCCATGGAGTACAACAAGCGCCACCCCGACACGCCGATCGCACACGGCCTGTCGTACGGCGACTTCGAGATGGCGCACCGCGTCGTCGAGGAGATCGGCACCGGGCAACTCGGGATCCTGGGCCAGGGCTGCAAGCGCGCCTCGGAGGGGCTCGGCGACACCGGCTACGCGATGCACTGCAAGGGCATGGAGTTGCCGGCGTACTTGCCGCACCACAACCCCGGCTACCCGTTCGCGCTGGCCGGTGGCCACATGTCGATGCGCACGTACCTGATCTACCTGTACGAGCGTGAGACGAGCGTCGACTACTGGGTCGACGCCATCACCAACCGCGGGCCGAAGATCATGCGCGACGACCTGCTCGGCGTCTGCAAGTTCTGTGCAATCGGCGACGAGCAGATGGTGACCGCGATC
Source organism: Planctomycetota bacterium (assembly GCA_021776825.1). Classification (GTDB taxonomy): domain Bacteria; phylum Planctomycetota; class JAJSAM01; order JAJSAM01; family JAJVHW01; genus JAJFFG01. The sequence goes on along the minus strand of JAJFFG010000106.1, from coordinate 51,361 downwards.
CGCGCGCTCACGGAGCTCGACATCGACGCGGCGACGCTGAGCGCCACGGTGATGCGCACGTTCCTGCGCGGCTACAAGATCGAGCGCGACCAGGGCTTCTCCGACGACGACTACTCGTTGCCGAAGGAGTCGCACGTCGACCACGAGCAGATCGGCCTGCCGTACTTCAACACCGAAGAGTTCTTCGGAGAGGTCCAGAAGGCGGTGATCGGGCGGTTTGACGCGATGGTCGCCGAAGCGGGATTCTGAGCCAGCCAACGACCCCGATCACCGCCGCCGTGTGGCGCAGCCACACGCCCAGTCTGTCCGGCGCGCGCCAGCGCGCCGTGACGCTGTAGGCGCGGACCCCCTGGTCCACCCCGCCCGCTGGGGTGCGCGCGCCAGGCGGGTCCGATGGCGCTCCGCGGACGACTCGCGCGATGCGGACGGCCATCGGTCGACAAGGTCCGCGGCAATCGATCGTGGCCCGCCGGTGTCCTCGAGCAGCGACGTCGATCGCCGGTCGCCGTCCGATCATCCAGGGTCGCTCGGGGACCGCCGTCCACCGACCCCGCCCGAGCGACGCGCGTCGGCGGGGCGGAGCAGGGGCTCCGCCCCTACGGCGCCGTGGACGATTCGCGCCCGTCGGCGGGCCGCGCCGGGCGACGCCCCCCCGCAGCCCTCAGACCACGAACCCCATCCCCTGTAACACGGCACGCCCGGCATCGCCGGTCAGCGCCGCCCGCAACGCCACCACCGCCGGGTCGTCGATCACCGCATCCCGCGCGACCAGCTCGTAGCGCTCCTCCCGCAGGAATGCGAACCCGAGCCCGTTGGCCGTCGCCAGCACGTCCAGCGTCACCCCCCAGTCCGCACGCCCCTGCGCCACTGCAGCGGCCACTGCGTTGTGACTGCGGGCCTGGGCCTGATACCCGTCGGGACGATGCCCCTCCGCGTCGCGGAGGAGCGCATCGACGAGCACGCGCGTGCCGCTGCCGGCGTTCCGGTTCACCATCCGAGCCCCCGCGGCATTCGCGGTGCGGACGAGGTTGATGGGCGACGCGTCGGCAGCGAAGCGCGGATCGTCGCGGCGGAAGACGACGCCCTGACGACGCCCGTAGCCGCCGAGCACCGTCACGCCGTCCGGCAGGAACGGCGTGTTGTAGACGCCCGACTCCTCGTCGAGGAGGTGGACGCCGGCCACGTGGCCCTCGCCCCGTGCGAGCGCATGCAATCCACCCTGCGATCCGACGACGACCGACTTGGTGCGGTGCCCCTGCGCGCCGACGAGACCGAGGAGCGCGTCGAGCCCGATGCAGTGGCTGCCCACCGCGACGAGTGCCGCTGGCCGAACCTCACGCCCGAGCAGACGAACAGCGAGCCGCGTCCCGGACGCGACGTACTCCTCGTCGTGCGGGATGCGGACGAACCCGTCTGCGCGAGCGAACGCGCTCACGCTGCCCGAACCGGCACCGAGCGGATACGCCGCCAGCCCATCGGCTCCGTCGAGGAGCCCAACCAACGTGTAGTGCGTGCGCCCCACGACCGACTCGATGCGCAATGGAGCCACCGCGTGCACGAACCCCGCGCGCTCGCCCGGACGCCCACCGAGACGACGCAGAAGCGGCGCGACGAACTCGTGGAATGTGAAGATGGCGGACGTCGGGAACCCCGGCAGAACGATGACGGGGCGTCCCGCAACGACCGCAAGGCACACCGGCTTACCCGGCTTCAACGCGACGCCATGGACCACGATCCCGGGCGACTTCGGCAGCTCGGCCGCGAGTCGTTCGACAACGCGGTAGTTCAGATCACCGGCGCCCTTCGACGTGCCCCCCGAGAGCAGCACGACGTCCGCGACCCGCAGCTGCTCGCGGAGCGCGGCCTCCAGCAACGCCTCGTCGTCGGGCACGATCCCACACGCCAGGGCCTGCGCCCCCAGTTCGGTGACAGCGTCCGCGAGGATGCGCCCGTTCGCGTCGTAGACGTCGCCGACGCGCAACGGCTCGCCGGGCGCGCGGATCTCGTCACCGGTCGAGAGCACGGCGACGCGTGGGCGCCGGACGACGTTGACCGCTGCCACACCAACGGCCGCGAGCATGCCGCACTCGTGGGCGGAGAGCGTCGTCCCGCGCGGCAGCACGAGATCGCCGACGCCGAGGTCCGTTCCCGCCCACGTCACTGCGCCGCCCGGCGCGACCGCGCGCTGAATGACGACGTGCCCGTCGTCGAGCAGCGTGTACTCGACCATGACCACCGCATCGGCGCCCCGCGGCAGCGCGCCGCCAGTCGCGATCGTCGCCGCATGCCCTGGAGCGAGTTCGAAGTCCGGCGGAGGCGCAACCCCGGCCGCGATCGCGACCGCGTCGTGCACCAGGCGCACCGGCTCCAGTTCCTCGGCCCCGAACGTGTCGGCGGCACGGACCGCAAAGCCGTCGACGTTGCTGCGATCGAACCCCGGCACGTCGACCGGGGCGCGGACGTCCTCGGCCAGCACACGGCTCAGAGCACGATCAAGCGGAACGCGCTCCGTCTGCGGCAGCACGTGCGCGCACGCGGCGTCGAACCGTTCGTGTGCCTCGGCCTCGCTGACGACGTCGAGGAACTGCTCCTGCTTCACGCGGGCGCCGCCGCCCCGAATGTCCAACCGTCGTAGAGATGGACGGTGACGGTCGCGCCGTCGGCGAGCCCCTCGGAGCCGGCGGGGATCAGCGCGAACCCGTCGGCGCGGGTCGTCGACGAGAGAACCGACGCTCCGCTGATCGCGAGTGGCACGACGCCGCCCTCGCGGATCGCGACGCGCACGTAGTCCGTGCGTCCGAGCTGTGATGCCACGCGTTGTGCGAGCGGGAGTTCGACCGCGGCGTACGGCCACTCCATGGGCAACCCCGCCAAGCGCCGTACGACGGGCCCCGCGAAGACGTCGTACGCCGAGAGGCACGAAACCGGATTGCCGGGCAGCAGGAAGACGCGCATGCCCCCGATACGACCGATGCCCGTCGGCGCCGCCGGGCGCATCGCGACGCCGTGCACCGGGAGTTCGCCCAGTTCACGGACGAGCAACGGCAGGTAGTCCTCTCGTCCGACGGACGTGCCGCCCGCCGTGATGAGGACGTCGACGTCGTCGCGCGCGAGCGACTCCCGAATCGTCGCCCGGTCGTCGGGCAGGCGCAGCGACTCGACGATCGCGGCGCCATCGCGTTCGAGCAGCGCGCGCAGCATCGGCGTGTTGCTGTCGACGATGCGATGACCGTCAGGGCGCTCTCCCGGAGCCAGGAGCTCGTTGCCCGTCATCAGGAGCCGCACGCGCGGGCGACGCACGACGCCGACCGGCGCACACCCGACGCTCGCCAGGAGTCCCACGTCCTGCGGACGGAGTCGACGGCCGGCGCCGAGCAGAGCGTCGCCGCGCGTGACGTCCTCGCCGACGCGGCCGACGTTCTTCCCCGGGGTCACCTCGCCGGTGGCGAGGACCAGTTCGCCCTCCTCGCGCGCGCGTTCGGCCTTCAGCACCGCGTCGGCGCCGTCGGGCACAGGGGCTCCCGTCATGATGCGACATGCCGAGCCGCGTGGCACGCTGGCCGCTCCGGCTCCGCCCGGCATCGACTCGCCCGTCAGGTGCAGGCTGATCGGCGCGTACTCGGTCGCGCCGAACGTGTCCTCCGCGTGGACAGCGTATCCGTCCATGGCGGCGCGACGGAACGCGGGAACGTTGACCTGGCTGACGACCTCCGACGCGAGAACGCGCCCGGCACTCGCCTCGAGCGCCACGTCCTCCGACGCGAGCGCCGTCGCGTCCGTAGTCGTGTCCGCCAACGCGATCTCACGGGCCGCGTCAACCGACATGCGCTTCCGAAAACCGCGCATCCGGACGTCGTCGCCGGAGCCACCCTCGGCTGCACCCACGAGTTCGATCACGTCGCCGTCGGTCACGGGAATGCCGTCGAGGTTCTCGCGCGGGAGCTCATCGCCGTTGCGGAAGAGGATCAGGTACGGGTAGACGCGCCCGCCGCGGTCGTAGACGCGAAAGCGGAGATCGGGGTGACGCGCGAAGAGCGCCTCGACGACCTCGGCCACCGTCCATCCTTGGAGCGGCACGGACGCCTCGCCGTCGGAGTAGCGGCTGAGGACCTCGGGCACCTGGAACGTCACGTTGGCCATGGGCCGCCGATCTTACCGTTGTTCCCGATCGGGCATCTCCACCACCCGGCCGACCAATCGTCCGAGCGGCCCCGGCGCCGGAGCGGTGAGCACAATCGTCAGGTCGCCCGGCTCGGACACGAGGCCCTCGACACGCTCGATCCCAGCCGCATCGAGCGGGCCGAGTGGCTCGTCGAGGAGGAGCACGCGTGGCTCCGTCACCAGCGCACGCGCGAGGGCCACGCGCTGAAGCTCGCCCGTCGACAGCTCGTCCGGACGACGTGCGGCGAGGTGCGAGGCCCCGACGCGGGCCAAGGCGGCCTCTGCACGCCCGCGACGCTCACCGCGTGGGATGTTGCGCGACGAGAGCGCCAGTGCCACGTTGGCGAGGGACCGCATGCGGAACAGGTAGGGCCGCTGGGGGAGCAGCGCCACCTCGCGCGGCGGCACCTCGGCCTCAAAGCGGCCCTCGGGAGTGACGAGCATGGCCAAGACGCGCAGCAACGTCGACTTCCCGGAACCGTTGCGCCCCGTCACGAGCAGGCGATCGCCAGCCTCGACGCGCAACTCCGGGAGAGCGACCGAGGTGCCCCCCGGAAACCGCACGCGAGCGCCCTCGACACGCAGGATGCTCATGAGCGGCCTCCACGACGGAAGACCACTGCCACCACGAGGTTCACGCCGAGCGCCACGGCGAGCAGGACCACGCCGAGCCCGGCCGCGAGTTCGAACTCGCCACGCGAGGTCTCCAGCGCGATCGCCGTCGACAGCGTGCGCGTCGATCCACGCAGGTTGCCGCCGACGAGCAGAGCGATGCCGAGCTCGCCCACGCAGCGCGCGAACGCCACCAGCAGTGCGGCGAGGAAGCCGTCGCGGGCGTCACGCACCGCGAGAATCGCGCGTCGCAGGGGCGAGAGTCGGAGCACGTGGACCGTCTCGTGGAAGCGAGGGTCGAGTCCGTCGACCGCGGCGCCGCCGAGAGCCACGATGAGCGGCAGCGCGAGCAGCATCTCACCGACCACGATCGCGTGCGGCGTGTAGAGCATCTCGAAGCCGCCGAGCAGTCCGCGCCGCGAGAGCAGTCCGTACACGAGCAGACCGATGACGACCGTCGGGCAGGCCATGCCCACGCGCGCGGCGACCATCAGAACGTCGGCGCGTCGGGTCCTCGACAGACCGACCCACGCCGCGAGCGGAATGCCGGGTACGGCCGCCAGGAACACCGCCCACGCAGAGAGCGTGAGCGAGAGCTCGGCGGCGGCCCAGACCTCGGCGTCGAACGGCACGGGTGCCAGCTACCTCTCGAGGACGTACGGGTGGAACAGCTGATCGCCGTTCACGCGGTAGTCCGCGATGCGTTGAGCCGTCTCCGGCGACGTCAGCCACTCGGCAAGTCGCGTGGCGTCGTCGGCCTTCACTGCTGGGTACCGCTCGGTGTTCATCAGGACGATCCCGTACGGGTTGCGGAGTTCCTGCGTATCGCCGAGCAGCGGGCCGACGCCGAGCTCGGCCGCATAGCGCAGTCGGGTGCCGCGATCGGTCAGCACGTACGCGTCGAGCTCATCCGCGATCCGCAGCGTGGCACCCATGCCCTGGCCGCTCTCGCGGTACCCCTCCCACTCGGGCCTCCCGCCGACAGAGTCCCACAGACCCTTCTCGCGGCGGTGCGTGCCCGAGTCGTCACCGCGCGAGACGAAGCTCGCTCCCGCGGCAGCGATGCGCCGCAGCGCCTCACCGGCCGTCTCTGCACTGGCGACACCGGCCGGATCGCCGGCGGGCCCGAGGATCTCGAACGAGTTCCACATCACGTCGCGGCGCTCAGCGCCCACGCCCTGGGCGACGAACTCTTCCTCGCCGGCTCGATCGTGGACGAGGAGGAGATCGGCATTGCCATCACGGGCCAGTCGGAACGCGGCTCCGGTACCCACCGCGACGACGTCGACGTGCACGCCCGTCTCGGCCTCGAACACTGGCAGGATCGCGTCCAGGAGGCCGCTGTCCTGTGTGCTGGTCGTGGTCGCCAGTCGCAGCCGCGGCTCGTCCGCACCGCAGCCGATGAGGAACAGTGCTACCAACAACTGGGCTGCGAGGAGTTGGGCTGCGAGCAGGAACAGCGTCGCGGTCGTTCGCATCGCGGCGATGCTACGCCGGTGACGACACGCCACGCACGGTTGCTCTCGGCCCTCGACGGGGCGGCGCTCTGCACCATCGCCGAGCACGCCGAGCGCGTCGCCCCCGACGAGTGCTGCGGCTACGTGACGGACGATGGAGTCCGGCCCTGCGAGAACGACCAGGCTCGCCTCCACAAGGCCCATCCGGCGCAGTTCCCGCGCACGGCGCGGACCGCGTTCCGTCTCGCCGCGGCCGACCAGCTCGCGCTCGCCCGCTCGTTCGACGGCCGCGACCCGGCGCGCGTGCTCTACCACTCGCACATCGACATCGGGCCGTACTTCAGCGAGACGGACCTGGCCGGAGCCACGTTCGACGGCCGTCCGCTCTACCCGGACCTCCTCCACCTGGTCGTTTCGGTGCGCGACGGGCGCGCGGTGGATGCGGTGGCGTTCGCAATCGTGGAGGGGGCGGCCGTCGAGGTCGCCTCGTTCGATCTCGCGTCGTTGGATCTCGCGTCGTTCGAATTCAGCGAGGGACGCGGATCTCCGCCACCGGCAGGAACGAGCGGTCCAGACGCTCCGCGAACTCGGTAAGCAGCACGAGCGCAGACGGCCGGACCCGCCGCTTCACCACCTTGTTGTTCCATCGGACCGCAACGGACTCCGCCGGATCGAAGTCCTCTGCACGCAGCAGCAGACGGAACGACGTCACGGCGCGACTCTTGGCCTCGAACGTCCCAACCCCCGTGCGACGCACGGCGAGACGCGCGGTCTTCTCCTCGATCTGTTGCGCGACGAAGAGCCGCTTCTCGGCCTCGGGCAGCGCGTTCCACTTCGCGGGGTCCACGCGCGGTCGGAAGTTGGGTGTGATCCCGCGGCCGACCTTCGTGATCTCCGCCCAGTGTGCGCGATAGCCCGCGTCGTCGCCGAGGATGACGACGCGCTCTGGCGTGGGATCGCGGCGCGCTTCGCCGAAGAAGAGCGGCCAGTCGACGGCCGACAGATCGAAGTCGTGTCCGCGCTCGGGAAACTCGATCAACTCGGCGTCGGGCGCCTTCAGTTCGCTCAGTCGCTCGAACACCATGTGCAGGTTCGCCAGCAGCCGTGCGTCGTCCTTCGAGCCCTGCAGATCACGGATGGGAAGGTGCGCGACGTTCTCGACGAAGCGCGTGTTGTTCTGGCCCTTCGCGAAGTTGAGCCGCGGCCCGCCGATCATCGGTGCGACCGACGCGAACAGGTTCGGGTGGCGCAGGGCGAGGTCCCACGACATGTGGCCCCCACGACTCACGCCCGTGACGTGGATGCGATTCGGGTCGACGTGGAAGCGCCGGCGCGCCCAGCGCAATGCCGCCAATCCGACGGCGCGCTCGCGCGGCGAGAACGTGTAGCCGGCGTTCTCTCCGGCATCGTCCGGAGCCACGACGATGGCGCCGAGTTCCTCGGCGACGCCCCTCCACGAGGCCAGTGGCATCGCCCCGCTACCGCCGGTGCCGTGCAACGCGAAGATCAGCGGAGCCGCCGCGGCGGGCTCGTACGAGGTCGGCACGTACGTGTGAACTCGAGTGGTCACACGCGTGCTGCTGGACGAGGTCGTGCCGAGCGAGATCGTGATGCGCTCTACGTGCGCGCCGGGTTCGGCAGGCAGCCGGCGCGGCGGGACGCGCAGCGCCGCGAGCACAGTCTCGACGTTGACCCCAGGTCGCTTGCTGAGCGCCTTGGCGGCGATCCGCCGTTCGTCCGGCGTCGGCAGCGCGACGATTCGATCGATCTCTGCCGGCAGGTCGAGCGTCGGCTCCTGCGCGGTCGCGACGGCCGCAAGCACGGCGTCGCTCAACACAGCACCGGACAGCACGGCGGCAGCCAGCGAGACGGTGATCGTGCGGCGCATGCCGCCACGGTACGGCCAGGAGCTCAGGCGTCGAGGGACCGGAGCGACCACCCGATCATCTTGTAGAGCAGGCGCGCGCCGACGTTGGCGTTCCACTCTCGGTCCCCCGCGGTCGGTGCCACCTCGACGAGATCGCCCCCGACGATGCGCCGCCCACTTCGCGCGACGGCCGCGAGCAGCGTCGAGATCTGGTGCCAATCGAGCCCGCCCGGGACCGGAGTGCCCGTACCGGGACAGAGCGCCGGATCGAGTCCGTCGACGTCGAAGCTCAGATACACGGTCTCGGGGAGTTGCTCGACGATGTCGGCGGCGATCGCGCCCCACGCCTCGCCGGCGTCACGCCGCTCGCGCAGCGTGTGATCGAGGAAGGCAACCGACCGATCGCCGGACGCGCGGCTGATGCCGAGTTCCTCCTCGGAGAGGTCGCGGATGCCCACGTGAACGATCCGCCCGACACCCGGAACCTGCGTGAGCACGTTGTGCATCACCGACGCGTGCGACCACGCAAAGCCCTCGTACGCAGGGCGGAGATCGAAGTGCGCGTCGAGATGCAGGATGCCGATCCCCGGATGGCGTTCCGCGGTCGCGGCAATGGTGCCGAACGGGACGGAGTGATCGCCGCCGAGCACGAACACCGTCTTGCCGGCTTCCTGGAGTTCCCACGAGCGCGCGGCGACCCAGTCGTTCATCCGATCGCAGAGGTCGTCCACCGTGGCGATGGCTGCTGCGTGCCCGTCCGGACCGCCGCTCGCAAGAACCGGCAGCGCCGCCTTGCGCGCGGCGTCGCTCCACGCGCGGATGCACGCGGCGTCGGCAAGGTCGAGCATCGCGATGCCCTGCTCGTACGGCCGCCCGGTCTCGGGATCGAAGAGGTCCACCTGACGACTCGCGGCCAGCACGGCGGCCGGCGCGTTGGCGGTCCCGTCGCCGTACGAGACCGTGGCCTCGAAGGGAGCCGGGACGACGACCACGCGCGCGTCGTTGACAGTCGTCGGCAAACCGAACAACCCATCGCCCCCCGCAGCGGAGCCCGGGTCAAAGTCGGAAGGGCGGACGGTCGGCGACATCGCGCGAGACTAGCCCGGATCGTTCACGAGGGCGTCGCGTGAACGCGGCGAGAGCGTCTACTGCTCGCCGAGGATGCGTCCGGCGAGGTCGCGGGCCGTGTCGAGGACGAGTTCCTCCGGCGAGAGCGCGTCGAGCATCGACGCGTCGAACTCGCGATCGGCCTCCGCCACGATGTCGCGCACGTCGTCGAGACGAGCGCCCAGCAGACGCGTCTTCTCCGCGCGCCCGAGCTCGGTGACGAACTCGAGGTGCAGGAGCGCCAGACCGGTGACGCCCGGCGACGCGCTCACGAGCGGCAGGATGGCGATGCGACGACCGTCGCGATGTCCGACACCGACGAACAGGCGGCGCTCCGCCGCCACGTGGCGCTTCGTACCGACGAGCGGCCCCCACTCGGTGAGGCGTGACGCCAGGCCACGTGCGACCCCGAAGCGGTCGCCGACCTGGATGCGCGCGTCGTTGCCCGGATACCCGTCCGAGCGCAGGCCCTTCACGTCGTAGCGGGTGAGCCCAGCGACCGCCGAGACGGCCCGGCCGATGCGGTGCAGCTCGAGAATGTCGACCGGGGCGAGGTCCCCGGCAGCGATGCCGGCTTCCTGGAGCGCCGCCGCGAACGCGGGCGCGAGCTCGGCCTCGGGGCGCGACGTGCCGACCGTGACGATCTTGGCCTGGTGCTTGATCGCGTCGATCGGACGAGCGCACTGGTCGAGGGCGTCGCCGAGCGTGTTCACGAAGGCCGCAACGAGATCGCCATCCTCGCAGTCGAGCAGGACGCGATCGTCGGGCGATGGCACGGCCGTACCCGTGACGCGGTCGAACAGCATCGAGATGCGCGCGGCGGTGGTCGGATGCAGCGCCGATGTGAAGCGGTCCCGCACCAGACGCTCCATGAACTCGCGCCGCGCGGGCGCGATGGTCTCGGGAAGGATGTCGCGACACGCCTGGTCCTCGAGCGCCTCGACCAGCGTCGAACGCACTCCGGCGAGGAAGCGAGCGTTCTCGTCGATCGCGCGCGCAGCGTGATAGCCGAACAGATGGCCGGCCAGCGCCGTGAGCACCATCGACGAGAGCGGCGGACACTTGGGCAGACGGATCACTGCCGACGCGTACGGGTCGAAGCGTCGTTCGTCCTCACTGCACATCACGATCGGGATGCCCGCGTGCGCCTTGAAGATCGCAACGTCCTTGACGACGTCGTTCAGGACCGCTTCCGGATTGCCGGCAGCGAGCACGAGCGTCATCGGCTCGCTCGAGAGATCGATGTGCTTCTTGTCCTCGACCGTGTCGACGGCGATCGACTTGTAGCAGAGCTCCGACAGCTTGATCCGGACCTCGCGTGCGGCCACGTGGTTCGGGCCACTGGCCACGACCGCCCAGTGCTGTCGCAGTGGCGCGAAGCGCTCGGCGGCGTCGCGGATCGACTCTTCTCCGTCGAGCACGCGCTGCATGAGTTCCGGCAGTCGTTCGAGCTCGGCGACCTCGCGCGCGATCTCGCCCTCGTCGAGGCTTCCGAGCACCTGCGCGATGCAGAGCGCCACGAGTCCACCGGCGACGATCTGCGCGTAGAACGCCTTCGTCGACGCCACCGACATCTCGACGTCGCGTCCGTCCGACGTGTAGACGACGCTGTCCGCGCGATACGTGATGTCGGAGTTGCGGCGATTGACGATGGCGACGACGAGCGCACCGCGCTTGCGAGCCAGGTCGACGGCGCGGTTCGTGTCGGCCGTCGATCCCGACTGCGTCACGGCGACGACGAGCGTGTCGGACATGTCGTCGGTGAGCCGGAACCCGCTCATCTCGGTCGCCGGCGTGGCCTCGACGCGCACGGCGCCCATCGGCACGACGCGGCGTATGTACTCGGCGATCCCCGCGCCGGCCATGGCCGCCGTACCCTGCCCGACGACGAACACGTGCCGCACCGCGCCGGACGCCAGCCGGTCCCGCACGCACGGGTCGAGCAGCGCGTCGGCGACGCGAGCGCGACCGTCGTCGAGATGCGTGACGCGACCGAGCAGCGTGCGCGCGACCGAGCGCGAGGCCTGCGTAATCTCCTTGCGGAAGAAGTGCTGGAAGTCGCCGCGATCGACGTCCCGCGTCGTGATCTCCGCAACGCGCACGTCGTCTTCCGTCAGCGGCAGCGCCACACCGTCGAACCCGCAGCGGATCAGTCCGTCGCGGCCGCGCGGGCCATCGGTCGAGGCGAGGATGACCTGGCCGGTCGTCTCGGAGTCGCCCGCGACGCGCTCCGACTCGCCGTCCATCTTGACGTAGACGCCCGTCTCCTCGACGAGTCCGTACACCTCGGAGGAGGCGAAGAACCCGTCCGGAGACACGCCGACGTAGAGCGACTGACCGCTGCCGCGCAGCGACAGGAACAGTTTGCCCGGCTCGAGATCGGTGACCATTCCGATGGCGCACGAGCCATCGAAGCGCGCGCACGCTGTGCGGAACGCGTCGGCCACCGAGAGGCCCTCGACGAGCGCGCGCTCGATCTCGAGCGCGACGACCTTCGTGTCCGTTGTGACGCGCGGCGAGACGCACCGGCCGGTCGCCTTCTCGTATGCATTGCGCAAGCCGAGGTGGTTGTCGACGTCGCCGTTCATCACGACGTAGATGCGGCCGGCGCGCTGGCTGCCAGGTCCCGAGACGTCGGCGTCGGCGGCCGAGTACGTCGCGTTGTCGACCGGGTGGCAGTTGGGCACGCTGATGACGCCGGACGACGCCCAGCGCGTGTGGCCGAGCACGACGAGGGACGTCTGCGGCGACGACAGGGCCAGGCGCAGAGCGGCGTCGCTCATGACCTGTCGGCGCAGTTCGGAGACGTTGTCGCCAAGGCGCCCGACCTCGGCCGCGACCTTGTACGTGAACGTGATGCTCGGGCGGGCCGTGTCGGGACCGGCAGCAGGATCACCGCTCCCTGCGACGGACATCGCGGGCAGGTCGGCGAGCGACGAGCGGGCCTGGACGTCGTCTCCGAGACCGCGCTCGGAGAGGAGGCGCAGGTACGAGCCGTACCACTTCGGATCGTCGAACACGACCTGCACGGCGATGCCGGCCGAGTCGCGCCCACGGATCTCGATCCGGTTGATGCAGCGCAGCACGGCCGCGACGCGGCGCAGTTCGACGAGTAGCTTGGGCGTGGCGTCCACGCCGCCCGCGAGTTCCCGGACGTCGTCGACGAGATCGAGGGCTTCCTTCTCGACGTGCCAGGCCACGTCCCGGACGCGGAGGACGCGTGAGGCGAAGAGCTCGAGGTCGCTCTCGGGCAGATCGGCGCCGGCCTGGGCGAGCCGCACGTCCTGGGCGTCGGCGAAGGCGCGCAGCCGTCCGGCCAGGTGCGCGGACTCCGTGCGCAGCCCCTCACCCGTGTAGAGGTCGGCGAACACCGTCGAGCGCTTCAGCCCACGCGCCCATGCGCCGAGGCGGTCGAGCGTCGCCACTCCACCAGCGTAGGCAGCGCGCGCCGCGTCGTCCGCCGGAGCATCCGCGCACACGCTCTCGACACCGTGGCCGCAGACCTCATCGACGGCACGCTGCGCATCGTCCTGCGACGGGTGCGGGGCTCCCACACCCTCCGCGACCTCGACCATGGCGGCGATGCCGCAGCGAAGCACGACCCCGCTGCGCGGTGCGAGCACGATCGTGCCTCGCGGGCAGGTCCGCGGGTCCACACCGACGCGGACGCGGGAGAGAAGGCGACGAAGTGCGCGGAGTGGTCCCATCGGAGGAGTATCGGCCGGTGGACCCGGCAGGCTGAAGATTGCCGTGCCCCCTCGCGCGCAGCCTCAAGGCCAGGTAGGCACGAATCCGACAAGAGTCCGGAGGATCTCCATGTCGCCGACCGAGCCCAGCACGAAGAGTCCGAAGTCCCGACGCTCGCTGATCGCACTGGCGATCGCCGTGCCGGCTATCGTCGGGGCGTTCGCGGTGCCGAGCATGATGGGCGCCGACGATGAGCCGGTCGAGGCTCTGCAGCGCCCGGCCGAGGCGCTCCCGCCGGTGGTCGAGACCGACGTGGCGATCGACGCGGAGCTCCAGCCCGAGCCGGTTCCGGAGCCGGAGACGCCGGCCGACGACGGGATCGCTCCGTTCGCGGGCGGCGACCTGGTGCTCGGTGTCTCCATGCGGTGGGACAAGTTCCCCGAGGGCTCGGCGATCCGCGCGCACGTGACGCTTCGCAATCTCTCGCTCGAGACCGTGCACGTGCCGGCACCTGGCGAGCCGCAGCCGACGCTGACGCTCGTCGTCGTCGATACCGAGGATCGCGAGGTGCGTCGCATCGTCGAGGAGACCGCCGACGCGCTTCCGCGCCACACGGTCGCGCTCCTGCCGGGCGCCACGGTTCGCTTCCCGCTCGACATCATCGCACCCGGCGAGACGGGATTGCTGCCGGGCTCCTATCGCGTCGCCGCGTCGTACGACACGCACGCCTCCTGGCACCGCACCGGTCTGCCGGTCTGGACCGCGCCGGCCGGGTCAGTCCGCTCCGACCTGTTCTCGTTCGACGTCACTCCGGCGAAGGAGTAGCGGCGGAAGCGGCCCGTGTCCGGGCCCACTCCTCGCGCACGAACGTCACGAGCTCCGCAGCGATGCCCGCGCGGTTGAACGGCGCGACGATGTAGGCACCCGGGGCTCCAGAGGCCAGCGCCGCGCGCAGGAGCTCCTGGCTGATCTCGAGTCCGGCAGCGCGCGCCTCTGCACCGGTCGGGTGCCGCTCCATCCGCTCGAGGACCGAGTCGGGCAGCGTCACCCCAGGCACCTCGTGGTGCATGAACTGCGCGTTGCGGCTCGAGACCAGAGGCATGACGCCGGGCAGCACCGGGATGCCGCAGCCGGAGGTGAAGTCATGGATCTCGGCGATCCGGTCTTCGTCGTAGCAGAGCTGGGTCAGGGCGAAGTGCGCGCCGGCATCGACCTTCTGACGCAGTTTCGCCGTCTGTCCGTCCATCCGGCGGAAGTTCGGGTTGAACGCGACGCCGACCGTGAACCCAGCCGACCGGCCGATGTCGACGCCGTGCATCGTCTCGCCCCGGTTGAGGGCGGCCGCGATCTTCACCAGGCCGATCGAGTTCACGTCGTAGACGGACGTCGCGCCACTGGGTCCACCGGCGGGGTCGCCTGTGATCGCGAGCACGTGCTCGATGCCGAGCGCCGCAGCGCCCATCAGGTCGCTGTGCAGCCCGAGCGTGTTGCGATCGCGGCCCGTGAAGTGGACGAGCGGCTGCACACCTGCCTCACGCTTCACGAGATACGCCATCCCGACGTTGCCCATGCGGATCGACGCCAGCGGGTTCTCTGCCATCGAGATGAGGTGTGCGCCGGCCTCCCGCAACAGTTTGGCGCCCTCGATCACCTTCTCCGTGAGCATCCCGCGCGGCGGATCGAGTTCGACGACGATGAGCGGCTCCTGGCCGAGGCGATCCAGGAAGCCGCTGCGACCCGGCGTGATCGGAGGACCCTCCGTCGAAGGCACCGACGCCACCTCGGCCGGAACGGTGGCCGGCGCCCGCGGAGCGCGCTCGCAGAGCGTCTGACCACGCACACGGTCGGCGATGGCTCGCACGGCCCGCGAATCCGTCCCGCAGCATCCGCCGATGAGGCCGACCCCCGCCTCGACCATCCGCAGCGCCATCTCCGCCATGTAGGCGGGCGGCTGCTCGTACACGAGCCGACCGTCGCGGAACTCGGGCAGGCCGGCGTTCGGGTAGGCGCACAGCGGAGCGTCCGTCAGAACTGCCATCTGTTCGACCACGGCCAACGCGTCGGCGAACCCACGGCCGCAGTTGACACCGACGCCGACGGCGCCCTCGGCGAGCATCTCCTCGACCGCCTGCCCGATGGTCACGCCGCTGAGGCTGCCGTGTCCCTCGTAGAAGGCCATCTGCGCGAGCACCGGGATGTCCGGCGCGGCGGACCGCGCGGCGCGAAGAGCGGCGCGCAGCTCGACGAGGTCGGTGAAGGTCTCGAGCAGCAGCAGATCGACGCCGCCCGCGGCCAGGGCACTGACCTGCTCGGCGAACTGCTCCTCGCGTTCCTCCGGCGTGGGCGGCGCCGCACGCTGATCGCCGCCCAGCGGCCCGACGCTGCCCGCGACGAACACCTTGCGGCCCGCCACGGAGCGAGCGAGGCGTGCGCCGCGGTAGTTGAACTCGAATGCCTTGTCGCCAAGCCCGAAGCGATCGAGGTGCGGCCGGTTCGCGCGGAACGTGTTCGTCTCGATCACGTCCGCACCGGCGGCGACATACTCGCGATGGACGTCCCGGACGAGGTCGCGGTTCGTGGAGTTCAGGCTCTCGAGACACGAGTCCAGGCCGATGCCGCGACGCTGCAACGCGGTTCCCATCGCGCCGTCCCCCACGAGGACGCGACTGCGGAGGGCGGTCAGGAACTGGTCGCTGCGGGCCATCGCTGCTGAGCAGGCTACGCGGGGAGCAGCGCGGGCGCCGAGTCGATCACTGGCGCAGGCGCGGATCGAGCGCGTCGCGCAGGCTGTCGCCGAAGACCTGGAAGGCCAGCACGATGCCGAAGAGCGCCACGCTCGTGAACGTCATCTGCCACCAGAGCCCCTTCGTCAGCTCGCTCTCGGCGTCCTGGATCATCAGGCCCCACGACGGGTCGTTCAGGAAGCCCACGCCGAGGAACGAGATGATGACCTCGGCCTTGATCGCCCAGACGAAGAGCAGCGTGAAGCTGATGATGAGCAGGTGCGCCGTGTTCGGCAGCACGTGGCCGAGCATGATGCGCGTGTTGCCGAACCCGCTGGCGCGCGCCGCCATCACGTAGTCGCGGTCCTTCAGTTTCATGAACTCGCCGCGGACGACGCGACAGACGCCGACCCAGTACGTGAGACCCATCGCGAGGAACACGGCGCCGAAGTGGCCGAGCGCGGAGTCGCGCAGCATCCACGCCAGAGCCATGATCAGCATGATCGACGGGATCGACGAGACGGTGCTGTAGAGCCACACGATCACCTCGTCGACCCACCCGCCGAACCACCCCGCCATGGAGCCGAGGACGGCACCGATGACGATGGCGATGATCGCGACACAGAGGCCGAGACTCAGCGCGATGCGCGTGCCGTTGGCGATCCGCGACAGGATGTTCTGGCCCTGGATGTTCGTCCCGAGCAGGTGGCCGGAGACCGACTCCGCGTCGGCCGCGTCCGGGTCTGCCGCGTCCGGGTCTGCCGCGACGTCGTCCGCGTCACCGGGGAACAGGTCGCCGAGGAAGTCGAGTGCGTCGGGTCGCGCCGCGCCCAGGTCGCGGTCCGTCGCGTCGTAGTCCGCGAAGAGGTACGCGTCGGCGAACGCCTTGGTGTCGTCCCCCACCACCCCGTCAGCGTGTAGCCCGTTCACGAACGAGCCCGTCCATGCGACGAATGCGACGACGAGGTACGCCACGATGACCCAGAAGCAGACGACGGCCAACTTGTCCTTCTTCAGGCGCTGGTAGGCGTCGGACCAGAGCGACTCGCCCTTCGGAGGAGTGAACGTCTCGTCGCTCATCCGAGCCGCACCCGTGGATCGACCACCGTGTAGAGGATGTCCGTCGCGAGGTTCGCGATGATGAACAGCACCGCGAAGATGAACGTCATCGCGCGGATCACCGGCATGTCGTTCGTCAGCACGCCCATGATCGTCATCCCGCCAATACCGGGGATCTCGAAGAAGCGCTCGAGCAGCAGCGAGCCGGTGAAGAGGAACGGCAGCACGACCACGATGCGCGTGAGGATCGGGATCATCGCGTTGCGCAGGACGTGGACGAACAGCACCTTGTTCGAGGACACGCCTTTGGCCTTCGCCGTGCGCACGTAGTCCTGCTTGATCTCCTCGAGAATCGCTGTTCGGTAGAAGCGCAGATCGGGGCCGATCGTCAGGAAGATGAAGATCATCCAGGGCAGCGCGAGGTACGCGATCATCTTCGGCCCGTAGCTGTAGCCGGCGATCGGGAACGGCCCGTGGAAGCCGAGCAGGTACTGCCCGAAGATGATGTAGACGAGCGACGAGACGCTCATCAGCGCGACCGACACGACGATCAGCGTGCGGTCCACCACGCCGCCGCGGAAGGCCGCACAGAAGAGCGCGGACGAGACCGCGATGAGCGTCGCGATGGCGAACGACGGAACCGTCAACGAGAGCGAGGGACCGACACCGCGGCGGATCATCTCGATGACGTCGGTCTTGTACTGCCGTGAGCGGCCAAACTCGAGATGCACGATCCCGTCGAGGAAGGTCCCGAACCGCACGTACCAGGGCTCCGCGAGCCCGAGGTTCATCTCGAGCATGTCGAGCTGCGCCTTCGTCGCGTTCTTGCCCAGCATCTTGGCGGCCGGGTTGCCGAACATGCCGCTGTCGAACACGAGCCAGACGATGAGCGCGACCCCGAGGATCAGCGGGATCGTGTACAGCAGACGGCGGACGATGTAGGCGGCCATCTCAGTCCCGCGCCTCGCCGATGCGCTTCTGCCGCGCGTCGCGATCGACGCCGTAGTACTTCAGCGGGAACGTGTTGATGGAGTGGAACTTGAAGTTCTGCAGCCACTCCTGGAGGTACGTGTACTGCACCCGGTAGTCCGTGTAGCTCCACGGGCAATCCTCGTTCACGATCGCCACCATCTCGCGGATGATCACGTCGCGCTCCGGGCCCGGCTGCATCAGCTTCATGCGGTTGTAGAGAGCGTCGTACGCCGGGTTCTTGTAGTTCGAGCCGTTCGAGCCCGGCGACTCGTAGGGCCCATAGAAGAGCTGCAGGAAGTTCTGCGCGTCCGGGTAGTCAGCGATCCACGCCATCCCGAACATCTGCGCGTTCTTGTCCCGGACCTTGTCCGTGAACTGGTCCCAGGTCTGGCCGTTGAGCTTCAGCTCGATGCCGATCTCGGCGCACGACGAGCGCAGGATCTCGGCGCCGTTGCGGTTCACGGAGGTGGTGCCGGACAGCTCGTACTCGATCACCGGCAGGCCCCGGCCCTCGGGATAGCCGGCCTCCGCGAGCAGCTCCTTCGCGCGCTCGACGTTGCGCCCCGAGTACGGGCTGACCACGTCCACCCAGCCGGCCATGCCGGGCGGGATCGGCCCCGTCGCCGGCATCGACCAGAACCCGTTACGCATGACCTTGATCCAGCCCTGCTGGTCATAGGCCAAGCAGATCGCCTGCCGGATCTTCTTCCCCTTCTCGCCGGCGGGCGCGCCGATGATCGGGTCGTCCATGTTGAAGCCCGTGTAGGCGAGGTCGGCCTTCGAGTCGATGTCGACCCAGATGCCCGCGTCGGCCACGTCCTCGCGTAGCGTCCCGTCGAGCTCCATCGCCTCGCCCCAGATGTCCTTCTCGGTCTCGACGCGGTCGATCTGCCCCTCGAGGAACTTCAGCCAGCGCGGCGACGCGTTCTGCACGATCGCGATCTCGACCTTGTCGGCCAGCGGCAGGCGCTTCCCCGCGTCGCGCAGGAGACCGCGCTCCTCGTCCCCGGGCGCGCCTTCGCTCGGGTAGTAGTCCTCGCGATACGTCGGGTTGCGTTCGAGCTGCACCTTCAAGTCGAACGGCCAGTACTGCTTGCAGATGTAGGGACCGGAACCGACGGGCTTCGTCTGGACGCCCATCCCGTAGGTCTCGACGGCCTCTCGCGGGTAGGCGACCGTGTAGGACATCGCGAGGGTCCACATGAACTGGGGATACGGCTCGACGAGCGTGATCTGCAACGTGTGGTCGTCGAGCGCGCGGAGGCCGGCAACCTCTTCGTCGATGAACGGAGCCACGTCCGGATGCTCGAACGGGTAGTACTCGTTCACGATGTCGTAGACCTCGCTGAGCTTCTGGCCACAGCGCGCCGCCCACTCGTCGAGCCCTGCGATCTTGCCCTGCAGCACCCAGCTGCCCGTCGAGGAAGGAACGGCCATCAGGCGCTTCAGGCAGTAGACGAAGTCGTCGGCCTTCACCGCTCGCCCCGTGCCTCCCGGGAAGCAGTCGGCGTCCTGGAAGACGATGTCCTTCTTGAGCTTGAAGGTGTACGTGAGGCCGTCTTCCGACACCTCGGGCATGCCATCGGCGATCGAGGGCCGTAGCTCGAACGGGCGCTTCAGGTAGTGGTACTCGTAGAGCCCCTCGAAGACCTGCCCCTGGGCGCCGCTCGAGTAGGTGTCGCCGGTACCGATCGGGTCGAAGCCCTTGATCATGGCCGTCGAGACGACGCGCACGTCGGGCTTCCACTCCTCCTCGCAGCCTCCGAGCGAGACCAGGAGGAGCGCGAGCGCGGCGGTGCGTAGCAGAGTTCGCCTCATCGTCTCACCTCCGTCCCGCCTGTCCCATCGAGGCCGAGATCCTAACTGGCCGCGCGAATCCGATCCCCAGGTGATCCCCGGAATCGAAAGCCGCCCCGGTGACGCGAGGTCACCGGGGCGGCAAGCGGGTCGCAGTGACCCGGCGTCCCTATTCGGGGTTGATGATCGTGGCTGTGAACTTGCCTTCGGTGACGTTCTGGCCCGTGGACGTGAAGTTGAACGTGCCCTGGATGCGGGCGCCATCGATCGCGGTCAGCGTCATCGAGCCACCGTTGATGATGGCACCGTTGGACAGCGTGGTGAGCAGACCACTCGTGATGGGCACGGTGGCCGGGAGCTGCAGGTTCGCCAACGCGTCCGGGAACGTGGCCAGGACCGTCATCGACGTGCTCGACGGCAGGCGGTTCACGACCTTGATCTGCGTCGCCGCCAGGGTGAGCCCGCGGTCGCTTCCGGTACCGAGCAGCACGGAGGCCACAACAGTGCCCTTGCGGTTCTTGAACTTCGAGCCGCCGACCTTGCCCGTGACCGCGTCCTTGCCCTTGATGGGCTTCGGCGGAACCGTCACGAACACGGCTGCGGCCAGCGTGTCCTCGCCGACCTTGTTCTGAAGGACTACGTCCTGGTCGCCGGCGGGCGTGCCCTTGTTCAGCGAGATCGTGACCTCGGTGTCGGTCACGACCGTGACCTTGGCCTTCTTGCCACCGACGAACACCTTCGGCTTCTTCGAGCCGAAGAACTGGCCGTTGATGACGAGGTCGCCGCCTGCCGGAGTGCTGGCCCGATCGACGCTCTGGACGTCGGGACCGACGAGGACGACGCCGCCGACGAACTCGACCGGCGTGATGCTCTTGTCCTTCGGCGTGACCGTCACGTCGAACACACCAGGGCCAGTCGCCTTGGAGATCTGGAACGAGAGCAGCCCGCCCGCGTACCCGGTCACCTTGGCCTTGGCCTTGGGATCGCCCTTCGCGCCGGGAGCGCCCGCGAACGCCAGGCTGATCTTGGGCGCCTTCGCGCCCAGGTCGCCGACCTCGTAGTCGTACGTCGTGCCGAGCGTGCCGGATCCGCCGTCACCGACCGCGAACGCAAACGTGCCGCAGAGTCCCGCGACGAGAAGGCCGGCGGTCACGCCGGTGAGGAATCGAGACATCGAATGCAAGAGGACCTCCCTGTCCTGAGTGCGAGCTCGGTGCGCGACCACGCACCAGAGCGACGTCCGTCAGCTGCGAGCGAGACGTCGACGCACACCTCCCACTGAGCCCACAGACTGGAACGGGAACGGACATCTGTCAAGGTGCGGCGGGGAGTGCAATCCGCCTGCACTGGAGGAGGTGGTCTCGTTGCCCGCGGGGGGTCCGAGGACGCGCGAGCGCCCTACCGCCTGCACGCCTACCGGACAGGCAGGTTGGCGTAGATCATGTTGTCTTGTAGGCGACCCGAGCCGAGGCGCGACGCTCCGAGAGCGTCCTACGACCACCAGGCTCGGCCGGGCTCCGTGACGGGCGCATCCGAGCCGCGGTGGTGTCCCACGGGTGGTGTCCGAGGAGGGCCAACGGCTTCGGCGGGCGCATCCTCGCGGTCGCTGCGCTGATGGGGTTCTCGCTGCCGTCTGACGGCGCCTCCGACACGCGTCACGACTCGCCGTTCAAGCAGCGCGAGACGGACATCGGTGTCATGCTCCTGCAGGAGCGCGATCGCGCGAAGGCGGACCGTGACGTCACCGCCGGCGCGAAGGCGGACGGCATCCAGACGCTGCGCAGGTCAATCGAGGGCTACGAGGTGACGGGCGACTGACGACTAGCCAGCCGACTCCACCAGGTGACCCTCGCTGCACATCGCCGGTTCGCTCAGCTGGTGGACGACGCCCTCGAAGGCCGCGAGCACACGCACGATCTCGTTCGGGTCGGTCAGGAAGTAGTGCCGCGTCTTGCTCTGCACGGAGCGAGAGCCGTCCGGGCAGTTGATGACCGTCTCCAGAATCCGCGAGATCGCCAGTCCCGTGCACGGGAAGTGGAACATGATGCCGACCGGAGCGCCGTCCTCGTCGAGGTAGAAGAAGACGAGCTCGTTCTCGTTGGGCTGGAACGTCCGAACGGCCTTGCGGCTCTTGATCTGCAGGCGTACGTAGATGGCGACGACTTCGCCGTCCTCTTCGATGGGCTCGATCTTCGGCTTGGCGAGCTTCTTCACGGACTTGGGCTCCTCTTCTCGGTAGGACCCTTCAGAGTACGCGCGATCGTCACAGGGGAGAAACCTGGAAGATCCGCCTCCATTCCCCATCGGCGTTCAGCTGCCCGTAGATGATCCACTTCCGGCCGAGCACGACGGGCTTCATGAAGTAGAAGACGAGCGGCGGTCTCATCTGTGGATGCTCGATTCGCTTCTCGTCGGGCAGCGCAAACACCGCGTCGAGCACGTCGGTCACCAGGTGCGGGACGTCGAGCTGCTCCCAGCCGTGGTAGACGGCGGGCGAGATGCGGCAGTCCTTCGCACGATCGCCCATGACGCAGACTGCCCCCACACGGCACCGTGATGCGTCCTTCCCGCCGAACTGCATCGAGCTTCACGAGGCTTCTCCGGGGCCTGCGAGCCGGTGAATTGTGCCGCACGTTGCCGTCTGCGGCAACTCGGACTCCCCGATGCGTTGGCCCGAACACCGCCGTCGCACTACCCTCTTCCCGGGCGCTCACCCACCTCGAGGAGTCTTCGGCGAGAACCTCCGCTGAGCGCGAGCCCGCCTCAACGTGCCACCGAAGGGCGAGGGCCGTGATGTGGCCTTGCTCCAGGGCTCGCGCATCCACACGCCGCCGCTCGTCCGGCGAGGCCCTCAACCTGTCTGGCTGACAAGACACCCAGGTCCCCTGATGCTCGTAGTGGGCGCTCACCCACCACCTGTCAGGACGAGATCATGCGCACGCCGCATGTCGCAGTCGCGTGTTCATCGCGACTGTCGAGCGCCCGGATGACCGTACGCGTCCGATCCAGCCATCTGGCGCCCCCGCGTGACGCGGTTCGCCGCGCTCCGCCGCACTCCGTGTGGCGTGTCGCGCGCACCTCACCTGTCTGCACCCGCGACCAGCCGCCCCGCCGGCCGGGACGCGCTCAGCTGCTCACAGAGGCGTCGTGGATGTCCCGCGTCGCCAGCACAAGGAGGTGACCTGTGATCGTCTCTCTCGCAAGCAACAAGACACTCGTCGGCGTGAACCCAGCTGGCCTGATTGTCTATTCGGATGCCATCCCTCTCCGGCGCGCTGACGCCGTCGCGGGCACGGCGATGATCTACAACATGGTCGGCTCGGCGTCCGGGCTCCTGATCGAGTCGGAGGTCAGCAACAACGGGTCGGACTGGTCGCCGCAGGGCCTCTCGAAGGACCTGACCGGACCCACGGCAGAGCCAGTCTACGTCGACAAGACCGAAGTGGCCGCCGCCTTCATCCGCTTCAAGTTCACGATGTCGTGTGCGAACGGCGCCGCCACCGACCTCGGCGCGATGACGTTCGACTTCCAGGCCAGGCTCTGGAAGGAGTAGGGCGGTGACCGCCTACACAGAACCCGGCGGCGGCTGCTCCGGGTCCGGATGCAGCGGCGGCCCGGCACCACCCGCCCCCCCAGGCGATCCGACGTTCGCCGAGCCGAATCCACAGCCCGAGCCAGGGCCGGGTGGAGCACAGGAGTGGACCCACGGCGACGCAGTTGCCGGACTGACGGACTTCCTCACGGGGATCGACGTGGGCATGGGGATGCCAAATGTACTCGCGCCACCCGGCATCTTCGGACCGACACCGTACCGCTGGCAGGACCCCGGGGGCGACCCGGGCAAGCCGACTGGCGAGTGCGGCAAGACCGAGTGCGCCTCGGTCAAGGGCGAGGGCACGTTCAGCTACGCGTCGAGCGCCACCGGCCTGCCACGGAAGGAGGAGGAGTTCGACTCCTCGATGATGATCTTCGTCACCTACCCGCCGATCAGCAAGCAGGCAGGAATCGGCTTCTTCGCCGACCTTGCTGAAGCTGTGGCGGAGGCGGACGACGAGCTCGACGACAACAAGGGCGGCGATGCCTGGACGGACCCGATGTGGTTCGACCCGGAGCTCGACGACCCGTGTCCAATTGAGTGTCCGTGCGGCACGCCTGGCCCGGAGACCACGACGTGGCACGTCTCAGGCAGCACGCCGATCGGGGCTGCGGGCCAGCACGTGCAGGTGACTGTGCGCAAGACGGCCACCAGAATCTGCCGACCGTAGTACGCTCTGCGACGGCATGAAGACCGCAGACGCGGCACACGGGGACGCGCCTCGGCGCGCCGACGCGCAGTGGCGGAAACGCCTCAGCGCCGAGGCGTTCAGGCGCGTCCTCCTCGTCGTTGCGATGCTGGGGCTGCCACTTGCGCTCTGTGCATGGCCAGAGCGCCGCGTTGCGATCGGGATGCGCTGGATCCTGCGGGGAGAACGTGCGCGGGTCCCCCCGTACTCCGAGTGGTACCCGCTGATCATCGGTCTCCGCAAGTCCACCTGGTCTCGCGAAGAACTCGTGCACGGAGTGGGCGCATCGATGGGTCGCGTCTACACGCTCCGGGGCGCGGACTACTACCGCCATCGCCACCCGAACCCGGCCGAGTACGTGCTCTGGCGACGCTCGCTGCTCACCGACCCGCCGGTCCTCGATCCGTCGAAGATCATCAACGAGCGCCGCGGACGATAGGACCGCGCGTGAGTTCGCGCGCGTGCCCTCTTCGCGCTACGCTCGCGCCGGGCGCTCACCCACCTCGAGGAGTCTTCGATGAAGACCATCAGCATCAGCGCAGCCCTCGGGCTCGCGCTGCTCGTGGGGGCGCGCCAGAAGGAGCCTAGGGCGTGGCGGCCGCGCGCAGCGCCCGCGTGACGTCGACACGCTTGAGCCCGGCTGGCGACGGGGCGTCCGGCCACGCGAGATCCGCGCTCAAGAACATGACCTCCTCGCCGCGGCCGTGGTCGTCGCCAGCGCTGTAGTTCAGGTCGTAGACGAGCTCCCGCTCGCCGTCGTACAGGTCGACGATCTCCTGAGCTGTGTCGTACGACACGAGCCACGGCGACTCGAGCGACCTCACGAGGCCTGCGATCTCCTCGTGGTCTTCGGCCTCGTAGGAGTCCTGGTAGAGGCGTCGGCCGGTCGAGAAGTACGGCGGATCGATGTACGCGAGAATCTCGCCCTCGAGCGATGGCAGGACGTCGCGCAGGTACGCTGCCGCATCGTGACGCGTGAGCGTGATCCGCTCCGCGAGATCGCCGACGCGGAGGACCCGCTCGACCAGGTGGCCCCGGTTGAATCTGGCGTCGATCTTCCACTTGCCCTGCTGATCGAGTCCGCCGATGACGCCGCCCCCGATGATGCCTGAGCGGCTCGTTCGATTCAGGAAGAACGCGGCGAAGCCCGCATCGAGTGCCGAAGCCTGTTCGTCTTTGGCGATTTCCCGCTGTCGCTTCCACTCCTCCACCGTGACGTCGGCGTTCTCAATGCGGGCGCACAGTCCGTCCGTGTGCTCCAGCGCTGCCTTCCAGAACGCCCAGACGCTCCGGTTGACATCGTTGATATGGACGGTGTCGACGAGGTCCTCGTAGAGGAGCGCCAGCGCCACGCCAGCGCCGCCCGCGAAGGGCTCGACGTACGTGCATCCAATGAGCTCGTTCTGGATCAGCAGCAGCTTCACGAAGTTGGCGATCTTCGCCTTCCCGCCGGGGTAGCGCAGCGGCGAGGGATATCGGTGCATGCTCACGTTTGTCTTCGACGTCGAGCTAGGTGGCACGGATTACTCCTCAAGCACAGGTGAGAGGACAAGCCGTAGGAGCGCATCCAGGCTGTCCCACGTACGACGTAGTTCATCCGCTCCCGGCGCGACGTACTCGTTGTGGACGATCTGGTTGAGGTCCTCGAGGCACAGGGACTTCGCGGACTTCGTCTTGAAGTTGCGGATCGCCTGAAGCACGCGCGCGTCCACGTCGGCCGGCGAGTTGTTCTCGATCCACGTGAGCATCTCGTTGAGCGTGGGGTGCACGTTGCGCCGCCGCGGTGTCCCGCCCTTCTTGGTTTTCGCGGCGGCCAGGTCCCTGCGCAGCTGTGCATGGTGCCCGCCCTCTCTCAGGTAGTGGCTGACCCCGCAGTCGAGGAGGGTCCGGAAGAGCACGCCGATGGCGTTCTCGAAGTCGACGAGTTTCAGCCCCTTCAGCTCGTCGAAGATCTTCTCGATCCGATCGTTCGCCACGTCGCATGGAAATCCAGGCGGCACGAGCTTGGTGCGCTTGGTCTTCTTCACCGCCCTCGTGCGGGTTCTCTTGCGTGCGGGCCTGGGCGTCTCGACCGACGCGCGGTCGATGAACGCCGCCGCCGGCGTGGCGGCCTTGGCTCGACGACCTCCGGCAAGCCCCAGGCTTCGCAGGTAGCCGTCTATCGAAGCGTCCGCGTTAAGGGATCGAGAGTCCTGATCGCCGCGAGCGAGGTCCTCGACGACTCGAGTGAGGGCCGCCTCGAATCGCTCCTGACTCATCCAGGTCACAAACCCATGCTCGTCGGAGGTCTCGAGCTTCAGCAGCTTCCGTCCGGACTTGCTCGACGCGATGCGAGCGAGAGTGCTCAGGGGGAACGTCCGCGGATTGGAGGTCTTCGTCGCGACGTCGGACGCGACGGGCAGCGCGGGCAGCACCTGGTACAGGGCGGCCTCGAGGTGCGCCTGCGCCGCGGTGGCGTCGGTGAGCCGCACGTCGCCTGGCTCGTAGCCCTGCTCTCGCAGCAACGCGACTTGGAACGCGCGGTACATCGCGCGGTTCCACGGCTTCGTAGGTGACTTCGTGTGGCGCTCCACTTGGTAGAGCACGACGTCCCGCCGCGACTCCGCGATCGCGACCGTGATCTTCTCGGGGATCTCCGCGGCAGCGCCATCAGCCAACTTCTGGAACCACCGGCGATGCTGCTGCGGAGCTCGGCTCGGATCCAGGAGCAGTTTGAGCGCCGCCACGCGGCGATTGCCCTCGATGACGACGGTCTTCGAGTCCTCCTGCGTGACGACCGGCACCTCCGCTGAGAAGTACCCGTGCTTGGCGATCGACTTCGCGATCCCCTTGACGTCCTCGTGCTGGATCAGCTCGGCGAGAAGGTCGGACTGGGAGTGAGAGCCGCTTAGGACGGCGAGCCGCGGGTTACTCGGGTCGAGCCAGAGGCGCGAGACGGATCGGGTCTTGTGATCCCACACGAAGTCTCTCCTGCGCGAGGCCCGTCTCCGATGGAGCGACCGCGCGTCTCATGGGTGAGCGCCCGAAGCGAAAGTAGGCGGTCCGCGCGCTCGGATCAACGGGCGATCGCGACGGCAGTCAGGGTTTGACGCTGATGGCGTTGATCGTGTTCGGGCTGCCAGGCGAGCGACACGTCCTACGCTACTCCCCCAGCTTCGCCCAGAGCACGCGCTTGAACTGCTCGACCCACGAGGCGATCTGATCGTCCTCGGCGAGGCCGGTGTCTCGCTTGAGGGCGTGCCGCTCGCGCAGCGTGTTCGGGACGTCGCCCTTGCACTCGTAACCGCCGCGCTCGTCCTGCTGCCAGAGGAACCCATCGAGGTCGATCGGGAGGAGGAACTCGGCTTCCACTCCGTCCCGGATCCCCCACTGGTGCTCCTTCTCGACCGCACGCCGCACCTCCTTGCGCACCCAGGTGCTCGTCGTGAGCGCCGTCTTCGAGCAACAGACGATGAGCTTCTCGGAGAGCTCGATGCCGCGGTCCACGTGCTCTGCGAATCGGGCTCCAGGAGTGAGTTCCTTCGCGTCGAGCCAGCAACGGATGCCTGCTGCCTGTAGTGCGTGGTGGAGCGCGTGACGATGGCCGCATCGGTGTGTGAGTGAGAGAGGAACGCCGGCCACTGGCGGATGGGGTTCTCGAGGTAGCACACGCCGACACGCTGAAGTGCTTCCTGCCGCTCGAACGGCGAGAGGTCGGGATCTTGCAGCCGCGCCGCTTCGATCTCCCAGTCGGAGAGGCCGCACCCGGCCAGGAAGGCGCGGGGCAGCCGACCTCGCGCGCGTGCGAGTGTCCAGCTGTCGAGCGCCGACGATCCGGAGTGGTGGCACCGATCAAGACCATCGACTTCCGAGAGATGAACCGCGGCGAGGATGGTGCTGCCGAGCCTAGTCTCTGCGAGGTCGGAACCGAGAAGGTCGGCCTGTGACAGGTTCGCCATCCACAGGTCCGCCCCATGCAGCTTGGCCGCCGTCAGGTTCGCCCGGTACAGGTTGGCTCCCCGCAGGTTCGCCTTACTCAGGTTCGCCCCACTCAGGTTCGCGCGAACCATCTTCGCCTCGGTCAGGTCCGCCCGGGTCAGGTTCGCCTTGCTCAGGTTCGCCTTGCTCAGGTTCGCCTCGAGCAGGCTCGCCCGCAGCAGCACTGCCCGACTCAGGTTCGCGCGGACCAACCTCGACCGGATCAGGCTCGCGCGGAACAACTTCGCCCGGAGCAGGTTCGCACCGCTCAGGTCCACCGCGCTCAGGTCCGCCTGGGCCAGGTCCGCCCGGGTCAGGTCCGCCCCGGTCAGGTCAAGTTCAACCGCCGGGTGCGCTCGCCGTAGCTTGGCGATCGCCTCAGCACCGAGTAGCGCAATTGCAAGGTGTCTGGGGTCAGCCAAGGGCGGCCTTCACGTCTAGTCCACGGAGCCTGGTCAGTTGACGGCGATGGCGTTGATCGTGTTCGGGTTGCCAGGCGGGGGACACGCGCTACTCCCCCGGCTTCGCCCAGAGCACGCGCTTGGGCTGCACGACCCACGTAGCAATCTGCTCTTCTTCGGCGAGGGTCCCGTCCAACGTCAGCGCGAATCGCTCTCGCAACGTCGTCGCGTTGGTCCCGCGATACGCGCACACGCCGTGTTCGTCGTTGATCAGTGCCCGCGATCGAGGCACGGACATGCCCCGTCAACGAGGTACGCCAGATGCTGCAGCGCCACTTCACCAACTCCTGATGCTCGCCTTCGCGACCGCTCGTCAGCGGCCGAAGCGGACTCGTGCGGAGCCGCGGAGAGGAACATCCCAACCACGGCTCCGCCGTTCAGACCGGTCGCCAGGCGCTCACCAGGACGGACCGGTCCTCTGTTTCCCTAGATGCAGCCGACCGCGAAGACGACGGCTACTTTCTGAACGAAACTCACTACAGAACTGAACGCAGCCGGCCGTCCGGTCCCGCCAGACGCGGTTCAGTTCAGGGCGCGGCGTCGGCGGCCGTCAGCCGTCAGCCGTGCGAGGCCAGACGACGGCGGGACGCCGTCTCGCAGGCGCAGTTCGACGCAGAGAATGAGGCCACGACACCCGACGGGCTTCGAGCGAGATCGCCGCGAGTGGGGGCAGTGAGTTCGGTGAGTCTCGTCACCGTGCATGGTCTTGCGTCGCGCAGCCACGGAGGGATCGATGGCCGCACGCGTCTCGCCCGGAGCGCGCCCTACCGGGGAGGAAGGTTGGCGTAGATCATGTTCGAGTACGCGTCGCCGGACTTCTCGATGCGCCAGAAGGCGAAGCCGCCGGGCGTGTCGAGCTCGCGTGTGACGCCGTTCTCGAACGTGCCGACGCGCATCCCGTTCTCGATGAGGACGGCCGAGCCCTTCCAGCGGAGGCGGACCTCGGACTTGGCGCGGATCGAGTCGCCGATGCCGGCCTCTTCGCCGGCCACGTCGCTGGTCGCGGCGAAGTCGCGCGCGGCGATGCCGCCGCCACGCCCGAACGTCACGCGCGCACCGATGAGGGCGCGGCGCAGGCCCTCCTTGTCGCGGGTCTCGACGCGCACCGACACGACGGGCATGGGCGCGACCGTGTAGGGCAGCCGACCGTGCGCGTCGGAGCCGCCGACAGCCGTGATGCGGCGCTGCTCGGTGAGCGTCGCGACGTCCCACGACGCGAGCGCCTGCTGGACCATCTGCGTGTCGGGGAAGCGCTCACCGCTCTTGGCGTGGAGTTTCTCGATCCATACCGAGCGGTCGTGCCAGACCTCGATGGCGTTCCAGAGTCCGGCGTCTTCGCCAACGCCGGAGAAGGGCTTCCAGCGCCGGTCGCCGCTGACGAGACGCATGATCGCGAGGTCGGACTTCACCGGCCGGAAGAACGGGTGGTTGATGACCACGAAGGCGCCGGCGGCGAGGGCCTTCTCGGTCTTCATGTCGCCGTAGGCCGACGAGATCGACGCGAGGTCCACAAACGAGACGCCGAGATGACCGGGCGCTTCCCGCGTGTACTCCCAGCCCGCGACCACGACGAGATCGCGGGCCGAGCCGTCCGGCGAGGCGCCGCCCAGATGCTGTTCCGCCAGCCGCTCGACGAGCTCCTGGCCGTTCATGGGGTTCCCGCCGGTGAGCGGACTGGCGGGGAACGAGCGATCGGCCTGGTGCGGCGTCAGGATCACGAAGTCGAGCCCGCCGCGTCGGGCGGACTGGATCGCCTTCGCAACGGTGAGCGTGGAGTGGCCCGGCTCGTCCGGCGGCGAGACATGCACGTGGAGGTCACCGAGCATCCAGGGGTCCTGGGAGGCGGGCTCGGGCTTCACGGTCGGGCGCGGGTCCTGCGCGTTCCGCGGGGGCGCCGCGACGACCGGCGCCACACCGCCGCGCGGTCGCACCGGGAGCCGCGGCTGCGCTGCGATGAACGCGGCGACATCGCCCTCGGTGATCCAGCCGCCGTCGCCCGACGCGCGAACGCTCCGCAGATCAACGCCGGCGTCGACCGCAGCGCGTCGCGCTTCGGGTGTCGCCAGGACGGGCCCGGTCGATGGGGCCGGACGGTCGGCGCGCGCAGGGCGGCCATCGGACCCCACCAGAGCCGGCGCGCCGTCGGGGTCGAGACTCCCGACGACGGGCGTGGGCTCGGCGCCGTCGGGTGTCTGGCCGTCGCCCTGCGACATCGGCAGGACGGTCGCGGCGGCGATGGACGCAACGGCGCCGATCGCGGAGAGAGTCAGGATGCGCGAGGACACGTGGGCTCCCGTCACGGCCGCGAGTCGAGCCCGCCCCCGCACGCGAGGACGCGTCCGTCCCGCCGCTGGAGCTACCAGAGCTGTTTCTTGATGAGCCGCTCGTCCTTATCGAAGTGAAACTCCGCTCGCTTGAGTTCGCCCGTCAATGAGAACGCGTGATAGTCGAGGCGACGGCGGAGCCCATCGCGGTCGAACACGGTCGCGGGCGTGCCCAGAGCGTCGATGACCTGTGCCGCAGTCGGACGCGGTGAGGCGCGGACGTCCTGCGTGAGATAGGCGTCGTAACTGATCGTGTCGCCGCGCAGGACGGCACCCGCGTACGTCTCCTGGATGGCACGGCATCCAGCGAGCAGCGAGAGCGCGAGCGCGCCGACGAGCAGGGCGCCTCGGTAGTGATAGTTCGGTCTCATGGTCGTGCAGGCTCTCGGACAACGGGCCCTCGACAACTGGCCCTCGACGACCGGTCGCGATGCGGGGAGCGGCATTCTAGCGCAGAGGGTTCACGAGGCCGATGCGTTGCGGCGGCGTGCACGTGCCCGGCGGAACGTCGTCGCTTCGTCCGATCGGCGGTCAAGACCGCGACGCGAGCCTGCCGATGAGGGGATGGTCGCTCCCGGGAGCCCCCAACGCATGCACCACGCACGACCCGTCCGTCTGCCCCGCATACCGCCTCGCAGGGGGTTCTCCCCCCTGGTCACCGGACTCGTCTCGTCCGTCGCGACGGTCTTGGTCCTCGCCGGCGCGGCCCACGCCGAGGAGGTCGTGCTCCACAGCGGTAAGGTCCGGCGCGGCAAGATCGTCGACCAGGACAAGCAGTTCGTCATCGTCGAGACGTCGTTGGGACGCCTGCGCATCGAGCGCACGCAGATCGCCCGCATCCTCGAAGACGGCACGCTGGCGCGCGAAAGCGCGGCACACGAGGCCGGCTCGGGGACGTCGGGCGAACCGACGACGCAGCCGCCGACCCAGCGCCCGCCAGATCCCCCCGCACAGCAACCGGACGCGTCGGGAGGGGAGACCCCCATCCCGGAGCCCGTTGCCGCACCGATGCCGACGCCGCTGCCGGAGTCCGCTCGCCCGTCGGTTGGCGAGCCAACCGGCGACGACGCCGCACCCACGGGCCTCGGCGCCGCGCCACGTCGTGTCGCCGAGGAGCGCGCGCAGGCCCTCGACGCTGCGGAGCGACTGCGCCGACGTCGAGATCGCCGCATCGTGCGGCGGACCGCCCCTGGAGACGCCACCACCTCGACCGCGATGAGCCGCGCGGTCGAGCCGGCAGAGACCGCGACGACCGCGACGATCGGCGGTCGTGATCTGGTGCGCGTGCCACGCGGCACGAACGTGATCGTGTTCGAGCCGCCGCAGCAGTTCGAGAAGGCCTCGGGCGCCATCGAGATCGGACGTCGATCGTTCGCAGCGATGGAGATCGCCGGGGTGGCCACCGCCCGCCTCCGCATCCCGGTCGGCGACGAGGGCACGCGCCTCGTCCTGAACCTCGCCAAGGTCAAGCGACACATCGAGGTCACCCAGCCGGACAAGCGCGTGAGCATGCTCGAGGGCATCAACGCGGGCGACTGGCTTCGCGTGGTGAACGAAGCCGGCGAGGTCACCTCCGGGCGCCTCGAGTCCATCGTGAACGGACACGTGCGCCTCGACGGGTTCGACGACGAGTTGAAGGCCGAGAGCTCGTTCGTCCCGGTCCGCTCGATCTGCCAGATCGACGGTCTCGTGCACGACACGGCCGCGCAGCTCGCGCTGCTCGACCTGTCCGAGGGCGAGCCGCTCTCGGTCACGTTCTGGCCGGACGGCCGCGAGATCCTCGGCCGCTACGTCAAGACCGAGCCCCACGAGCTCGCGCTGGACGTCGACGGTGACGGCGAGCCCGACGAAGCGACCCCGCGCCTGGCGCCCCTCGCTGAGGTGCGGCGAGTTCCCATGCGCCACAGGGACCTAGCCGCGCAGCTGCGCCCCGGGTTCGTGGTGCGCGTCGACTTCGCCGAGGACCTGCCCGACGCTCTCGTCGAGCGGACAACGCTTGGGCGCGTCCTCTCGTTGACCGCACACGCGGTCTCGATCGAGACGCCCAGCGGAGCCATCGTCGTGCCGTTCGCGGGGCTGGAGAAGCTCGAGGTCATCTCCGAGCACGCCGAGCGCGCCATCGACCGATGGAGCGCGAAGGTGCCGATGGCGGACGCGGTCGGCGGGCTGAAGATCCTGCCGGGCTCGCCGGCCGCCGAAGGTCGCGCGCTCGACGCGAGCTCCGGGGTCTCGGCCGTGACGGACGGCGTCGTGGTGACACACGTGTTCGTGACCGCGCCGTTCGATGGCGAGGTCTTCGGCACGCGCGTCGGCGCCCCGGCCTCCCGCGCCGGGTCCGACCTGGACATCCGCTTCGACACGTCGGTGACGCCCCACGACGCCGGGACGGGCATCGCCGAGCCGCGCGAGCTGCTCTCCGACACGGTCGAAGGCCTGCGCATTGCGCTGCTGGTCGACCCAGCCGGCTTCGTGACCGCCATCGAGATCAGCGCCGCCGAGTAGTGCGCCGCTCACGCGCGGCCCCCGTTGTTCCGCGGACGCCAGACACCGGAGCGGCATCATCCGCTCATGCCGAGAGGTGCAAGCGGCGGACAACGAGGCGGAGGACGCGGCCCCCGAAAGGGCGGCGGCGGTCCACGACGTGGGCAACCGCGCCACGGCGGGAGTCGCCCCCGGCGCGGACAGGGTCGTCAGGGCGATGCGGAGCAGCCGGCTCCACGACATGAGCCAGAGGCGTATCGCCCCCCCCCACCAGAGCCGCGACCGTCAGAGCTGATCCCGACCGATCGCACGTTCCAGGGGCTCAACCTCTATCCGTTCCAGGTCGCCGCCATCGACGCCATCGAGGCCGGGCACAGCGTCCTTGTCTCCGCACCGACCGGCGCCGGCAAGACGCTCGTAGCGGACTACGCGGTCGAGACGGCGTTCAAGCGGGGCTGGCGTGTGGTCTACACCGCGCCGATCAAGGCACTGTCGAACCAGAAGTACCGCGACTACCGGGCGTTGCACGGTGACCAGGTCGGGATCATGACCGGCGACGTCACGATCCATCCCGACGCCGACCTCCTGATCATGACGACCGAGGTGTTCCGGAACACGCTGTTCGACGAGCCCGAACGGCTGAGCGAGTTCCGCTTCGTCATCCACGACGAGGTGCACTACCTGGACGACCCGGATCGCGGCACGGTGTGGGAGGAGAGCATCATCCATGCTCCCCCGGAGATGCGCATCGTGGGACTCTCCGCGACGGTTCCGAACGTGCGCGAGCTCGCGGCGTGGATGGAGTCGGTGCGCGGCGAGGACGTCACGGTCGTCGAGATGATCCAACGGCCCGTGCCGCTGGATCATCTGACCTGGGTGCCCGACCTAGGCCCTGTGCGCCTGAAGGACGCGCTCGGTGTGCTGCGGCGCCCGTTCCACGAGCGACGCGATATGCGTCGCGAGCGCTCGCCCTCGCGCATGATCGACTGGCTCGAGCGCGAGAAACTCTTGCCGGCACTCTGCTTCGCGTTCAGCCGCAAGGAGTGCGAGCGTCTCGCCGTCGAGAACCAGCGCCGACGTCTGTTGACGGACGACGAGAGCAGCCGCGTGCTGTCGATCTTCGATGGGCTGACCGACCGCTTCGACTGCCCCCGCACGCCGGCAATCGCGCGACTGCGCGCGCTCGCCGCCGCCGGGGTCGGCTACCACCACGCGGGCATGCTGCCGGTGCACAAGGAGATCGTGGAGCGACTGTTCACGTCGGGTCTGGTCCGCGTTCTGTTCGCCACCGAGACGTTTGCGCTCGGCATCAACATGCCGGCGCGCGCCGTCGCGTTCGCGATGCTGCGCAAGTTCAACGGCGAGAAGATGGACTACATGCGCTGTCGCGACTACGGCCAGATGGCCGGGCGCGCGGGCCGGCAGGGCATGGACGATCACGGTCTCGTGATCTCGATGGTCGACCCGCGCATGGACAAGCCCCACGGCGTACAGCGCGTGCTCTCCGGGAAGCCGGAGCCAGTTGTCTCGCGCTGGAATCCCGACTACGGAACGCTGCTCTCGCAGTACCGCCACATGGGCGAGCGCGTGCTCGAGACGTATCAGCGGAGCTTCGCACGGTTCCAGCGGCTCCAGCACGTCAGCGAGAACAAACGCGATCGCACGAGCATGGAAGAGCGCCTGCTCGCGGCGCGGCTCCGCATCCTGAAGCGCGCGGGCTACGTCGAGGACGGCCAGGTCACCGACCGCGGACAGTTCGCCGCCCGTGTCAATGGCTACGAGATCCAGGCTGCCGAGTGGCGCGAGGCCGGTCTTCTCGCGGACCTGGACGAGATCCACCTCGCCGCGCTGCTCTTGGCCACCGTCTACGAGCCGCGGCGGGAACACGGCAGCGAGCCGGTCCGCGACAAGCGCATCGGCACGCTCGTGACCGAGACGCTGCGGCTGCTGACGCCGTTCCGCACCGCCGAGTGGGAAGAGAGCATCGGCGAGATGACGCCGCTGCCGGACTTCGGTCTCACGTCGGTCCTCTACCGCTGGCTCGACGGTCGGCCGCTGACGGACATGGAGGAGATCACGTCGGTCGGTGAGGGCGACGTCGTCCGATCGTTCCGCCTGATGATCCAACTCTGCCGACAGATCCGGAAGGCGCTGCCGGCGGACGAGAAGGACGTGCGCGCCCGCATCAATCGCGTGATGGATCGGGTCAACCGCGACGAGGTCGATGCCCGTCGTCAGCTCGAGCTGGGTGGCGAAGAGGACGCGGCGTCGGGACGCGATTCGCTCGAAGATCTCGTCGAGGCGGACGGGGCGGACCGGGCGGAGAAGACAGAGCCTTCGGAGCCGACGTGGGGCCCCTCTGCCGTCCGCGCGGCGCCGCCCTCGGACACAACGCGGTCCGACGCGCGACCCTCCGACGAGCCGAGCGCCGATGGGCGGGGCGCCGACAAGCGAAGCGACGACGAGCGGAGCGAACGCGAGCGGAGCGACGACGACGTCACGGCCGGTGACCCCTCATCCCGAACGGATCCCGCCTCGAGCGACGAAGACGACGGCTTTGGCGCCGGCATCCCGGGCCTCGACGCGGACGGCAATTGAGACGCAGCCGTAGATTTCGACCGCTCCCCATGTAACCAATGCCCCCTCCCGTGCGTCTTCCCCCCAAGAGGGTGGTGGGATCCGGAGGGTGGAATCGCGCGCGAGGGTCGAGACGGCCGCCCGTACAGGTCAGGGATCCGAACAGGTCAGGGATCGTCGGTCCTGCGGCGGCATCGTTCGCACCGCCCTCGCACTGCACTGCCTCGTACCGCACTGCCTCGTCGCATGGGCCGCGTCTGGCGATGGCGCGCGCTCGCCCGCGAGTTCGCGGGGAGCGATCAGAACTGCCGCTCGAAGCGTTCCGGGCCCGGCGGCTTGTGCTCCTGCCAGTAGCTCTCGTCCGGTTCGGCCTTACGACGCAGCGGATCACGACCGCTCAGCCGCACGAGCAGCGCCGTCGGCGTGACGACGAGGTAGAACAGCGCGGCGAACAGCGGCACGGCCACGATCTTGCCGAGCAGCATCCCGAACCCGATCCAAGCGCGGCCGACTCGTTCGGGCCAGCGAGGGTGGAGCAGCCCGAGCACGACGAGCACGTAGTGCAGACCGAAGCTGCCGCGCAGCGCCCACTCGACGTCGGCCACGCGTCCCCATCCACCAGCCGCCCAGAGCACGATGCCGGCCCCGATGCCGAACCAGCGCAGCTCCCGTGGCGCGAGTTTCAACATCGCCACGTTGGCGACAGGCGAGACCAGACCGATGAGGTTCAGCAGGCGTCCGCCGTTCAGGTCGCTCGACGTCGGCTCGCTGGCCGCGTCGGCGACCAACGCTGGCAGCCCGATCTGTCGCTCGGTGGAGGAAGGGTCGTCGTTCGCCATCAGTCGAGCGCGAGCGCTCCCTGTTTCTCGTCATCGCGTAGCGCGGGCTGCTCGGTCTTCGCGAGCACGTGGCGCCCGAGCACGAGGTAGTCCATCCCCGTCCGCCGGAAGCACGCGAGCGCATCGGCCGGAGTGCAGACGATCGGTTCGCCGCGCACGTTGAAGCTCGTGTTGATCAGGATCGGACACCCGGTGCGACGCTCGAACGCGGCGAGCAGCCGCCAGTACTGGGGGTTCGTCCGCTCGGTGACGGTCTGGATGCGCGCCGAGCCGTCGACATGCGTAACTGCGGGGATCGTGGAGCGGCGCGACTTCAGCCGCTCAATGCCTTCGAGCGCGTCATCGCCCTCCGCAGCCGTCAGCTTCTGCGCGTCGGCGACCTGATCGACAAGGAGCATGTAGGGGCTCTCTCCGTCGAAGTCGAACCAGTCGGAGACGCGCTCCGCGAGCACGGACGGAGCGAACGGCCGGAACGACTCGCGGTACTTGATCTTCAGGTTCATGCGGAGCTGCATGTCTTCGGACCGCGGATCGCCCAGGATGCTGCGCGCTCCGAGCGCGCGCGGCCCGTACTCCATCCGTCCCTGGAACCAGCCGACGACATTGCCGTCCGCCAGGAGTCCGGCCACGTGATCGGGCATGTCCTCCCACGAGAGGAGTTCGAACGGCGCCTCCGCTTCGTCGAGCACCGCGGCGATCGCCTCGTCGTCGTACCCGGGACCGAGGTACGAGCCCTTCATCGCGTCGTGACCCGCCGGGTCGACGGTGCGCGGCTTCCCCGCGTAGCGATGCCAGAGCGAGTACGCGACACCGAGCGCACCGCCAGCGTCACCGGCAGCCGGCTGGACCCAGACGTTCTTGAACGGTCCCTCGCGTCGGATGCGACCGTTGCCCACGCAGTTGAGCGCGACGCCGCCAGCCAGGCAGAGGTTCTCGCTTCCGGACTCACGGTGCGCGTAGTGCGCCATCTTGAGCATCACCTCCTCGGTGACGACCTGGATGGAGCGCGCGACGTCCATGTGGAACTGCTCGAGCCGGGACTCAGGCGTGCGTCGTGGGCGACCGAAGAGTTCGTCCATCTTGGACGTCGTCATCTTCAGGCTGGTGAGGTACCCGAAGTAGTCGAGGTTCAGCCGGAACGACCCGTCGTCGCGCAGATCGATCAGGGTGTCGCGGATCTTTTCGACGAACTTCGGCTCACCGTAGGGCGCGAGGCCCATCACCTTGTACTCGCCCGAGTTCACGCGGAAGCCGAGCCAGTACGTGAACGCCGAGTACAGGAGCCCGATCGAGTGCGGGAAGCGGATCTCTCGCGTGATCGAGAGATCGGCGCCGTCGCCGACGCCGAAGCTCGACGTCGCCCACTCCCCCACGCCGTCCATCGTCAGGATGGCCGCCCGCTCGAACGGCGACGGGTAGAACGCCGAGGCGGCGTGGCTCTCGTGATGCTCCGCGAACAACACGGGACCGTCGTACGTCCCGAGTTGGCCTCGGACATGATCGGCGACCCAGAGCTTGTCGCGCATCCAGCTCGGGGCAAAGTGGAGCCAGGCCCTCAGCCCCGCCGGGGCCACCGAGACAAACGTCTCGAGGATGCGTGAGAACTTGAGGACCGGCTTGTCATAGAAGCCGACGAGATCCAGGTCGGCGGGCCCGATCCCCGCCTCGCGCAGCACGAAGTCGATCGCGTTGCGCGGGAACGCCGAGTCGTGCTTCTTCCGCGTGAAGCGTTCCTCCTGGGCAGCCGCCACGACCTCGCCGTCGCGCAGCAGGCACGCGGCGGAGTCGTGGTAGTAGCAGGAGACTCCCAGGATGTGCATGGTGGGCAGGGTGGGCGGGGTCGCGGTCGGATGCGGCAATGGGTGCGCGTGGCGGAAGTTGGACGCGATCGCACCGGACGCGCATCCTCGCGTCCTCGAACGCGGGGAGAGTACCGATGGGCAGCCTGGTGAGAGAGTTCTGGCTCTTCCTGAAGGAAGAGAAGAAGTGGTGGCTCGTCCCCATGCTGGTCGTGATGGGACTCGTCGGTCTGCTCGTCGTCCTGGCGGCGATGTACCCGGGTCTCGCACCCTTCATCTACCCGCTCATCTGATCTCGAGACTCGCTCGCCGCGCCGGAGCGCACGCTTCGACTCGCCGACTCAGAGGTCGCTCAGCCCCTGGTCCATCTCCTGAGCCAGTCGCGGCTGCGCGTCCCGCCAATGCTCCGCAACGGCGTCGAGGAGCGGGAGACCGCGGCGGTCGCCCCAGCTCGACAGACAGGCGCGCAGGCTCCGTCCCAAGAGCATCCGGGCTCGCGGCGGATTCTGCGTGAAGCGCGGGTCCTTCTCTCCGCGCACGGTCAAGCGCTCCTTGCGACCGAGCACACGCTCAACGACCTCCGACTGGAGAGCCGGCATCAGCGCGTCGACGTCCTTGAGCTTCGCCGCCGCGTCGACACCGGTCACGAGGCAGCCGATGCGCACCTCGTACTCACGGAAGACGATCGCATTGTTCTGAACCGCCGCTTCGAAGCGCGAACCGAGCTCGGCGATCGCTTTCGCGAGCGGTGACGCAGCCTCGGGAAGCCGCGTCTCGCCGAGCGCCCACGCGACCGCTTCGACCACCCGGAAGTCCTCGTCACGGATGCCCTTCTCGAGCGCCTTCACGCTCTCGGGCACGCCGATCCGACCGAGGGCGCGGGCGGCGTGGACGCGAGAGTCGACGGAGACCTTCGGTGAGCGCAGCACCTTGGCGACGGCCTTCGCCGTCTTCGCGTCCTTCATCGACGCGAGCGCATCGACCGCCTCTGCGGCGCCGCCTCCACCCTTGATCAGCGCCGCGACCAGGTCCTTCAGCGCGACACCGTCGTCATCCTCACGGGCATCAACCTTGGAGGGATCTCCGAAGGTCTTCTTCTCCTCCTTCGACACCTTGCGGTCGAACGAGGACCTCGGACCGGCGACGCGCTTCCGACCCAGGCTCTTCGTCCGGCCCGCGAAGAACCGGAAGATGTCCTCGCGAACCCATGCCGGGAAGCCGTGTCCAACGCCGTTCAGTTCGGTGTAGACGAAGTCGTGAGGCTTCTTGCCGCTGCCCAGACTCTTGGCGGCATTGCGGTCCGAGCCGACACCGACGACGCCATCATCGGCGCCGTGGAAGATGTAGATGGGCAGGCCCTTGCTCGCCACGCCGTTCGGGCCGCCACCGCCGGCGCACGGCGCGCACGCCGCCCACACCTCGGACCTCGCCGGCCCCCAATGCCACGTGCCGAACCCGCCCATCGAGTGACCGACCAGATAGATGCGGGACTCGTCCACGTTGTAGAGAAGCTTCGCCTCCTCGAGCAGGGCGTCGAGCCAGGGGCCGTTCGCCTTGGACCCCCAGGGTGCCGCCAGCGCCGTCGGACAAACGACGAGCCAGCCCCGCTTCTCCGCCTGGTCCGTGTACCAGTTCATCGCGGCGTCGCCGGAACCAGAGACGATCCCGTCGTCGCCGCCGCGCCCGCCACCGTGCAGACCGACGACGAGCGGGGTGGGTCGTAGGGGGTCGTAGCTCCGCGGGACGTAGACGGAGTAGTTCGCGCCCGGTGCCTGGTCGCTGCGCAGTGTGAGCGGCACCTTGTCGCGCCGGCCCTTCGGCTGCTCCGCCGAGCGGCGCGCGCGCTCGAGATACGTCAGCTCGCGCTTGCTCCCGCCCGACTTCAGCATCGACAGTTGAGCCTTCAGAGCGGCCGCATCCGCAAGAGCGACGTACTCGCTCTCGAGCGCCGCAAGCTCCCGGTCGGCGAGCGCGTTGCCCTTGGCCCAGGTCGTCCACTTCCCGCTCCCGAGGGCCTTCAGGGCCGCGGCATGCTCGGGGTCCTTGCAGAGCGTGAGGCGGAGATGGTGGAGTCGCTCGGCCTTCAGGCCATGCTCCTCGGCGAGCTGAACCAGTTCGAAGTGCTCGTCAGCCGTCAGGTCGCCACGCGCCGATCGTCGCCGAAGCTCGACAGGCGGTGCATCGCCCTCGATGACCTCCTCGACCTGGGACATCGGGATCCGGTTCTTGTCCGGGATCTCCCATCGCATGTCGCGGTTGCGGGAGTTCCAGGGGTTGATGACCACATGGTCGCCATCCTGGACCGTCACGACGTTCTCGATGCGCTTGCCGCTCTTCAACACGATCGTGTCGGCGGCCGCGGGCACGCAGATGAGTCCGACCATCGCGAACGCGAGGCGCGCGGAGAGTCGGCGGGGCTCTGGAGCGTGGCGTGGCATCGTCGAATCGTCGTGGTCCGACTTGGACACGTCAACTCCCACGCAGGTTCCGGGCGGATGTTCATCGTCATGGACACGGAATCGAGCGTGGCGTTGCGGAACTGGTCCGTGTCGAGATTCTGCGACACACGCCGTCCCTCCGTCGCATCGGCGCGTCGCGCTGCGCCGGTGCCGACGGCTCTCAGGCTCGCCGCGAGGCTGATGCACCGACCAGCGGCGTTGGCCCCCGACTTGCGATCTGGGTCACAACGGCACCTCCGGATGCTCCGGTGCTGCGTTTCCCGTAACCTCCGATCGCGAAGGGTAGATCACTTGAGGATTCTCTTCATCGCGCCCCGAATCCCGTACCCCCCGCTCGATCGGGAGAACGTCCGGCCGTACCACGCCGTACGTTTCCTGTCGCTGCGCCACGACGTCGACCTGGTCACGTTCGGCGGCAGCGGCTCCGAGTGGGATGCGAGGCGCCGGCTGCGCCGCTTCTGCCCTCGGGTGCAGATCCTCCCCTTGCCGTCGCGACCGGTGGAGCCCGCCTCGGCGCGCCACATGTTCACGACGCAGCCGCTGGCGGTCCGCCGCTACGGCAGCCGCGACCTCATGGAGCGCCTCGAGGCGCTCAACGAGACGCGCCGCTACGACATGATCTACATCTACTCGGCAGCGATGGCGCCCTACGGACGCGCCTTCCCGCTGACGCCCAAGATCCTCGACCTGGTCGAGGTCAGTTCGCTCCGCTGGATCGAGTACGGGGCTCGTGAGAAGTTCCCGGCCTCGGCCGTGTTCCGCCGCGAGGGCAACCGACTCATGAACGTGGAGACGCAGTCGGTCGCCGACTACCAGCGCATCCTGCTGGCGAGCGAGACCGAGGCGGAGGTCCTGCGCGGGCTCGCGCCGGGCTGCAAGCGCATCGTCTCGTTGAAGACGCCCGCTCCGCCGCATGCGCCGCTGATCCGCCGTGCCTCGGGCGTCCCGACGATCCTCGTCGCCGGACACCTCGACCATCTCCCCAACCGCGACGCCGTCATCTCGTTCGCCCACGAGGTGTTCCCCCGCATCCGGGACCACTACTCCGACGCCGTGCTGCGCATCGCCGGACGCAACCCACCCGCCGAGATCCGCAACCTCGCTCTCGAGCCGGGTGTGTTCCTCGACGATCGGGTCAAGGACCTGCGCGAGCTCTACGCCACGGCGTGGCTCGCCGTCGTCCCCCACCGCGTCAGTCGCGGCGTGCGCAACGAGATCCTCGAGGCGCTGACGTTCGGTGTGCCGACCGTCGTGACCCGCGAGGCCTTCGTCGGCGTCGACGCGATCCCCGGCACGGACCTGATGGTGGCGGACAACCGCGACGACATGGTCCGCGTCATCGAGGATCTGTTCGAGGACGCCGCCGCTCGCGACCGCCTCGGGTTCCGAGCGCGCCGCGCCATGCTGAACAACTACAGCCACTGGTCGATCGCTCTGCGACTCGAGGAAATCGTCGAGGCCGCCCAGCGCGAGACGCTGCTGCCGACGTAGGGGGCGGGAGACCGCGCTGGGTCAACGACGCGAAGTCGCGTCGTCGCAGATCCTGCCGACTCGGGCCGCGACCCATTCGGCAGGACTTGACACCCCAGGGAGACCCGTTCATCTGCCCGAACTCGCACTGACGGAGCAGATCGAGATCAGAGGCCGGGCGCCCTGCGAGTCTGCCGCTCCGCGGAGGGTCGCCTCCGGCGACGGGGCCGCGGCGGCGAACCCGGGACCACGTGCGTCGGTCGACGTGCTCGCCAGTCCGGCCGTGCCCATTCGGGAGGACTTGACACCCTCGGGAGTGGGGTTCATCCTCCCGGGCTCGCGTTGGCAGAGCGGGTGTAGCTCAGTGGTAGAGCGCCACCTTGCCAAGGTGGATGTCGACGGTTCGAATCCGTTCACCCGCTCCAGAGCCAGCCTCGTACGTCGAGCATGGTCGCTCCGTCGGGACTTCATCCACGCGGGCAAGGTCTTTGCGTTGGCGTCGGCTCCGCCGACGCAGCTCGCTCCGCTCGCGTGCCAAGGTGGATGTCGACGGTTGGCGTCGGAACTTCGGCGCGCGGACGAATGTCCACACCCCACGCGAGTTTGAGTGAGCCTCTTCCTCGACCGCCTACTCGCTTCGCTCGCATCGAATCCTCGCGGCGGACACGGCCACGCTCTTTCCACGTATGTGCCGGAGCGGCAGCGCGACTCCCGCCGGCGACGCTCCACCTTGGCGACGGCATCCTCTCCCGCTCCGCGGGGGTCGGCTCCGCGGGAGTCGGCTCCGCCGACGCAGCTCGCTCCGCTCGCGTGCCAAGGTGGATGTCGACGGTTGACGCCGCGGACTCGCGAGCACTCGGCCGCACAGCGCCATCCGTAGGTCCACCCTCGCTTCCGCAGAGCGTCTACGTCGCTGCGCTCCGTTCGAATCCGTTCACCCGCTCCAAGCACAACTTCCGGCTGAGGCGCCGCGTGCGGCGCCTACCTGCTCAGCAGAGCGGCCTCACGACCCACGGCATTCGGGGTAAGCCCTACCCCAACCGCCCGAAGGCAGGCCCTCATGGCGCAGACGAACACGACCCGGAAGCCACGACGGACCCCACGCCGGGCACACCGGTGCGAACGCCTGTGGAAGGCGACTGGCTGCGGCGCCATCTCAACAGGACAGACTCCCGTGTCACCCCACGGCCGCACGCTTCGCCGACGAGGGCTCATGACGCCGATCCTGATGCTGACGGGGCTCACGAGCCCGTCCGACATCGCGGCGGGTCTCAAGGCGGGCGCGGACGACTACCTCGGCAAGCCGTTCGACTTCGATGTGCTCGTGGCCCGGGTGCACGTGGCCTTGCGCTGACGCGGCGCCGTCGAGTCAGCCACGCTCTGAGTCGCTGGCCTGGAACTCGATCTGTGTCAGAGCGCGTAGCGAACGGGAACGTAGACCGCGCGGATCGAGCGCAGCCGAGAGAGCGTCGCTTCGGACAAGGCAGCATCGTGAACGAGGAGCTCGAACAGACGCACGGTGTCTTCAACTGCGCGCTCCACGGCCGCTGTTCTCACGAAGCCGAGGCGGTCGAGTGGATCCGCTTCGGCGAAGCGCGTCTCAGACAGATCGGTCGCCCACGCAGTGACGATCTCGTCGACGAGTCCTCGAGACTCTCCCACGAGTCCCAGCGCGCGCGTCAGCTCACCCGTGACGGCAGCGATGAACCCGTCGTCCGTTGTGTGCCGCATCGGCATCGCAAGGCGAGACCAGAACAGACCCGTCGAGAAGAAGTCGAGACCTACTCGGCCGCGGACCGCTTCGGGCCGCAGCACATCGATCTGCTCCGTGTCCAACAGTTCGAACGCGCGATCGAAGAACGCCCGCCGGAGGGCGGCCTCGGCAGCAATCGTGTGTAGTTCGAACTCGCCGTCGGAGTACTGATCCTGGCGACGGATGTCACGGATCGAGAAGTCGGTCGTCAGTCGAGAAAGCGATGCGAGTTGCGCCTCGCCCAGCGGCCGTCCGGCCGCAGCGAGGGTCGCGACGATCGCGTTCGCCTGGAACGCCGGATGGGTCACGGAGCCGTTGAGCCCGGTGCCCGGGAGCCTGTTCCCCAGCGGAGCCATGATCCGCAGCAGCGGCACGTTGTGCCGACTGATCAACTCCTGTACGTCCAGGCTCGGAGTGCCGTTCAGGATCACCTCACTCGCCACTCGTGCGGCGAGCGGGGGGATCGCACGTGCGTGAATGGCGAGAGCGTGCCAATCGACTTCATCCAACAGGCTGTCGTGCGGTCCTGTCGCGATAAGGCGCGGTGTGGTCGATGAGGACGCACGCGCGGCTCCCTCGGTCGCGTGTGAACTTCCGTCGATCGCAGTCGTCCGAGTGTCAGACGGCTCGCCAGTAGTGCCCGCCATCGGCGAGTGGGCAGCCGGCGGATGCCGCGACCGATCGCGAGCCAGAGCCGCCTCGAGATCCGCGATCCGCGCGTCGCGTCTGGCCAGTGTCCTGTTCGACTCGTCTGCGTCACGCGGAGCGGGGTCGAAGCGACCGCCGACCAACCACGCCGCGGCTGCGCCCAAGACGAATCCGATTGCGAGCCAGATGACCCTAGACGTCATCCGAAGGCCTACTGGC
This sequence comes from Planctomycetota bacterium, assembly GCA_021776825.1. GTDB lineage: Bacteria > Planctomycetota > JAJSAM01 > JAJSAM01 > JAJVHW01 > JAJFFG01. Next base: position 6,649 of record JAJFFG010000106.1, on the reverse strand, counting down.
ACGCATGCGCCCCATGGTCGACCGATCGTGACAGGCGCTGGCCTTGCATCACCTCTCCTTTCTTGGCTTCTTCCGGGGTCGATCGGAGGGGGCAGCGAACACGGCACGGATGTTCTTGTGGAGCCGGAGCACGTCGGGCACCTCGTGGTCACCGACCTCGAACACCGGCGGTCGCTCTAGAGCCCCAAGCATGCGGTCGAGCGTCACGCGCGAGAACGACGTCGCGTCGTCCCGGCCTTGCAACACCGCACCTATGACGAGAATGTGTGCGAGGACGCGGCGGTCGGCGCTGGCGGCGCGTGCGAGCACGGCGCCCGCGTGAAGAAACTCGTCGGCTCCGGCCAGCGATCCCGCGCCCACGATCCCCTCGACTTCGGTGAGTTGCTCGTTCGTGGTCTCGATGGTGGGATCGAAGGGGCTCTTCCCGGCGAGTTGCGCCAACGTCTTCGTGGCGTCGCGCAGTGCCTTTGGCGTACGTGAGTCCTTCGCGACCGGCACACCGAACAGCCCACTGCGATCGAACACATGCACGATGACCTCGCTGAGCGAGTGCTCATCGTGTTTCGCCTCGAAGCCGGGCCCGCCACCGAAGCCCTGGGACTTGAAGCGCTGAGGCTGACCAAGCGTCAACAGATACCGATCGAGCGCCGCAGCGCTGACGAAGTTGCCCAGGCGCTCTCCCTGGAACGCGGACGCCGTGCCGAGGATGTGGGAGAGGAGCACGTCGTCGCCATCGCGACCGTGCAGAAAGAGGAATGCCGCGTCGTGATACGACCGCGGCGTCGTCAGCAGCCCGCGGCGGACGATCTCGAACGCTCGGTCTCGGCGCTTCCCCTGCCGCCTCTCGAACGCGGCGTCGCCGAGCGCCTCCCAGTCCTCCTGGTCCCTCTGATCCTCGGCGTACATCTTCGCGAGTTCGCGCGCGGCCTTCTTCTTGGAGATGCGCTCTCTAGCTAGGCTCTGCGGCAGCGCGAGCGCAACGAGCAGTGCGATCGCGGAGATCGCAACGACGTGCCACCGGGACACTCTTCGGATCGAGATCATGGCTTGCTCCTTCGGTCAGCCGAACAGCACGGCGTCGGATCCACTGCCCCCACGGACGTCAGAACTCCTCATCAGGCAGCTCTTCGAGCGACCAGACCCGCACGGTCGTCGCACGCAGACGATCCTGGGCCGCCTCGCTCAGCGCGTCGTGCAGCGCGCGCTCGGCGGCGGCCTGCACACGAAGTAGCCGCAACCGGGCCGCGGCCACGTCGCGCAGTTCCGCGCGCGCATCGGGGTCCTCGACACCCAAGTCATGCATGTACAGCCCTGCATCCACCGCTGCGCGACCGTGTTCTGCGATGACGGCGGCTCGCTCGCGCAGATGTTCGTCGACGAACCCACGTGCCGCCGTGCGGGCTGCCGCAACATCGGCACCCTCTAGATCGAGGAACTCCACGTACTGCTGCCCGACGTCTTCGACGAGCGTCAGCCGATCCGCGACCATTCCCCACGCGCTCGTGCCAGTGCCCGGTCGCTCGGCGGAGAGGAGGCGCAACAGGGCTTGGATCTGGTCGTCCTGCAGCCGACCCGCGAGGCGCGCCGAGGATGTGAGCGCGATCGCGGCATCCCGAACTCGGCGCTCTATCGGCAACACATCGTCCGGGAGCCGCGCGCGCTCGTCGGCGGCGATGCGCTCGACTTCCGCGACGACGGCAGCGCGGTCGTCATCCCCGAGGACTGGAAGCAGGGCACGTAGCGCGCCGTCAAGGAAGTGCGGCAAGACGTCGGGATGCGCGAATACGTCGGCAGTCTCCTCTGCGCCGAGCTCTTCGCGCAGTCGCTCTACAACTGCGAGGAGGTCCGCCATGCGGCGCATCATCTCGGGGCCACGAGGATTGAGATCGGACGCCGCCGGATCGGAGAGTTCGAGAAGCTCGGCCACGGTGCGCCCGACGAGCGTCCAATCGACCGGCTGCTCGACATCTCCTGTCGGGGGAGCCGTGGCATCGTCCGCCATCGACGGTTCGGGCGTGGCGACGACAGCCGTCCGCGCGGACTCCGCACTCTCAAGGAGCCCCCGCAGGCGATCGTTGTCGCGCTGCAGCGCGTTCGCTTCGTCGAGGAGTTCGACCACACCCGACGCCGTGAACGTACGCCGCACTCCGCCGGAATCAGCGACCAGCAGTTCGCCCGCCTCCACGTGCGCGCTCCCGCCGCCGACGTCGAATGTCACTACGCCCGCCGTCACTAGGACGGCAACTCCCAGTCCACCTGCGGCCCATCTCTGCTTTCTCATTATCCTCACCTCGAATTCTGTTCCGATGACGCGTACGTCGCCGCACGGCGTCTCCACCACGAACGGCTCGCGACCGGGCTCGACCGAGAAGCGCGCTGCACCAGCAGCAAGTTGCAGACGCGATCCGCCATCGCGCACTTGGATGCGCGCGTTCTCAAGAGCGCTGACCATCGCGCGGCCCGAGCGCCTCACCGCACCCGCTGCGAGCACATGCTCGCGTCCCTCGGAGAGGGGCATCACGCCGTCGTGCAGCCACGCCGTCAGCGCGGCGACGAGGAGCACACTCGCTGCCGCAGCGCAGGCACGCCAGCGGCGCCGCCGCGTGCGGCGCGCCAACTGCAGCCGGCTGATCAACTCCTGATCGCGCCCCGGATCGTGCGCCAGATCGAGAACGCGCTCGAAGTCGCGCACTTCGGCCACTCCGCGCGCGCAGCTCGCACAGGTTGCGATGTGCGTCTCAAGCGCTGCGGCAGTCGTCCCCTTCAGGAGTCCGAGCCGCCACTCCTCAAGCCGTTCGCGTAGCGTGTCACACGTCAAGGTAGCCCGCCCTTCGCAGTACAGGTCCAAGTCGCTCACGCAGCAGGCGCCGCCCACGCGCGAGACTGGACTTGACCGAGTTCCGGAGGCGTCCTGTACACGTTGCCACCTCGGCGACGCTCAGGCCCTCGACGTGGACGAGCCAGACCGTCGCGCTGTACGCGCTCGGCAGGTCCCTGATCGCAGCACGCAGCAGATCGCCCAGTTCCTGCGCTGCCACAGAGCGCTGCGGTCCCGGCGCTGCCGACAGCGAGTCAGTGGGAAGCGGCTCGGTGGAGCGGCGTCGGGTCGCGCGGTTGCGACACAGGTTTTCTACCGCTGCGACGAGATAGGCGTGAGGGCGCGCGACGCCCGCGAGACCTCCGCGGCGGACCACGCGGAGCAGCACGGCTTGGACGACGTCGTCCGCTGCGTCGATCGACCCCGTGCGCGCTAGCGCCAATCCGAACAGGGAGCGGCGATGTCGTGTCACGATCTGCGCCAGAGTGTCTCTCTCCGCCAGCGTCGCCTCCCCGGCCAGGCGGCCGGCACGGCAGCCACGATGGCGCCGTCTCACTCACTAGGACCCACCAGCAACGACCGAGGATGCAGAGAAATGCCCTATCGGATGGGCCGCGCCATCTGCATGCCGAGTGCGTCGCCGCTCAATCTCGCGAAGTCACTCGGAGCACGACCTGGGTCTCGTTGCGCGCGACGAGATCAGCCGCGCAGATGCTCACGTTGTGGTGAAGCAGGCTCCCGCGCGCCCATCCACACGCGGTAGCTTCCGGGCGCCGGCGCACACCGCCGAGGCGTGCGGCGCCAGACTCCGCGCGCGCATCGTCGCGCGGCCAGGCACCGACCGAATGCGGCAGCTCCGGCGGACGCGCGGGGCACTCAGTTGCCGGATCCGAGTCGGCGAACGAGGATGGAGCGCCCCCGCGCGAGCACCGTGGCTGTCGGGCCTACCTCAGTCTGCAGATCGCCGCCGCGCAGATCTGCGAAGGTCACCAATACCGTCACCGACGTGGATCCTCCCGGCTCGGGAGTGACGCGCAAGCGCAGACGGTAGCCGTCTGCGATGGCCTCTCTCGGATCGCTCTCGGGAGGCATCGCGACCTATCGGCCGACCTCAATCGTCGCGTCTTTCGCGGCGATCGCTTCGATCGTGGGTAGAGCGACGACTTCGACGCCGGGCTGTTGACGCAGAGCGCGCTCGAACACCTCACTGGCCACGGTCGTGATGCGCGGCGCGACTCTCCGCGGCGTGCTGGCGCTGCGGCGCAGCGCAGAGTCCACGACGGCGCGTGGTGCATGAACGACCGCGGTTCGGATCTCGAAACGGCGTGCATCGTCGTCGCGTGTCCTGGGTCCCATCGGGTACGCAGTGATCAGCATCGCTTCGCCAGCCGGTGGACTCGATCCCCGCGCGCCGACGCAGCCAGCGAGCATCACGATGGCGGCCGCTGAGATGAGCGCCCTCTTGCAGTTCGTCACAGTCCGCATGTTCATCTCCCGTGATTCGGAACGGGAGGTTGGACGGCACGGATCCTGAGTTCTTGCGTGCGCGGGGGATTGCGGGGCGATGGCTGACGGTTCTGCCGCGCGGGCGCCAGCGAGCCGGCCGTCGGAGAAGTCGCCGTCACATCCTGCGGTGACTGCGTATCAACCGTGACGAACATGCGAGAAACTGCACAGCCCGACTGGGACCAACTTCTTTGCAACGCGCACTGGGCGCGACGGCTTGCGGTGCGCCTCGTCGGGGAGCATGCTGCCGATGACCTGGTGCAACAGGCGTGGGTGTCGGCGGCGCGACGGCCGCCGGACGCCGATCGATCCCCACGGCCGTGGCTCGCCACCGTCTTGCGCAATCTGGCGCGTACGTGGGGCCGCAGTTCCGCGGCGCGTGAACGTCGAGAACGAGGAGTCGCTCGCGCGCGCTCTGCTGAGTGCATGCCCGCCACCGCGGACGTGGTCGCGCGCCTGGAAGCCCATCAGACGTTGACAGCCGCAGTGCGCGCGCTACCCGAGCCGGAGCGTTCGGTGGTGCTTCTGCGCTTCTACGAGGACCTGTCGTCGACTGAGATCGCCGCGCGCCTCGAAGAACCCGCCAGCACGATCCGCTGGCGCGTGCGGCGAGCACTCGGTTGGCTGCGCGAGGAGCTCGACTCCCATCACAGCGGCGGGCGCGTGCATTGGGTCGCGCTCATGACGCCGCTCGCGTCGCACATCGTCCCACCCTTGGCATCGGATGGCGGGGCGACCGGATCCCTCTCATCGACGCTTTCACCTGCAACTCTCACCGGAGGACTCATCATGAAGACGAAGCTTGTCTACGTCGCCACTCTCGCTGCCGTCGCGTTGGCAGGTCTGCTCGTACACCGAAGTCATAGGCAGCACGAGACGGACGTCGCGCTCGCGGCAACCGTTGAAGAGAATGCGCGGCTGATGGCCGAACTCGACGTGACCGAAGAGCGAGTTGAACGAGCCGCGGTGCGCCGCAGCGCTCGGCTAGCCGGGAGAGTCGTCGCCAAGGACGAAGACGCCTCGGCGGACCCACTTGCCGGCGCTGCGGTCCCCGAGCCAGCTGACCCGTCGATGCGAGCCGCAGAGGCAGCGGACACTCGGGCGGAAGTTGAGGAGCCGCCTGAATCTCCCCCAACAGAGGAAGCGGAAGCGCCGCCCCTCGACCCCGCCCTCACGGCGCTGCGCGAGCGCCTTGCCAAGCTCGGCGTCGTCATGGGCGAAGCTGAGTCGCTGATGGCCGATCTCACGAGACTCGGTGTGCGACCCGATGCGTTCGGCGCTGCCGGCGCTGACGCGGATCTCCCTGAGGGAGCGAAGGAGAAACTGGCGGCGCTCCAGGTCGCGACGCAGAAGATGATGGGAGAGCTCTTCCCGCTGACGATGCAGCGCGGGCGAACTCCGGAGTACCTCGACATCTTCGCCGCCGAGGCCGATCCAGCTGTGCAGAGGGCGGCGCTCGGTGTGTTGGGGGCGATCACTCAGAACGCGCCGATCATGGGCTCTGACGACCGAGGCGAGGAGATCTCGGACAGCATGGCAGGGTCGTTTCAGGACGTGCAACGCTACAGCCCCGACGTTCGCGCCCGCATGCTGGACATGATCGACGTGAAGAGCGATGCGGGCAGTCGTCTCACCGGTGACGTTCTCCAACTCGCGCAGACAGCGCCGCACGATCCCCTGCGTGCTACCGCGATTCGAAAGCTGGCGGACGTGGACTCGCCAGCCGCAGACCAGACACTCGAGAAAGTCGCCCGCGGCGACGGAGACGAGCGGTTCCGGTCGGCGGCTGTCCGTTCGCTGGCCGCGCGTCACGCGGGGACCGGCGACGCCGACGTGATCCGCACGCTCGACGACATCGAGGCTCGCGAGGCGTCCGAGGACGTGCGCGAGACCATTCGATCCGCTCGATCATTGGTGGACGCCGACGAGGATCAGTAGCGGGGCGGGCGCGCTCCGACTGCGTGCGATCCAGCGGACTCGCCAAACTCTGAGCAAGCTCACGCGTCTGTCGGTTGAGAGGTGGTTCGAACCATGGGTATCGGCTTGAGTACGGTCAGCCGTGCTGACGCGCCACCGAGTACGGAGTGCGGAGGCCACACACGTCGATCCCAGGCTCGCCGGCCAAGGCGTCGTGGGCCGCCTCCAGGGCGCGTCGTCCGCACCGTACTCAGCCCGATACCCATGTCTTTGACGTGTGCTCGAAGGTGCCGGTGGACGTGGCGCTCGGTCCCGTCGATGCCTGCGAGCGTCGCCAACTCGCGAAGGTGCTCGACCGCACCGAGCAGGGCGACGTGGTCGTGCTCGACCGCGGATATCCGTCCTTCG
>JAJFFG010000105.1 GCA_021776825.1 Planctomycetota bacterium | reverse complement strand
CGCACAACCTGCTGAAGCTCGCCGCCGCGCGGGCCTGATCCGGCCTCCGCAGGCGTCCGAACGCGCCCTATGAGCTAGGAGGCCGTCCTCCTCGGGCGCTCGGATCGGCGATGACGTAACTCGGACGGGCTCCTAGGCCCGCATCGTTCAGTGCGCCACGCCTGGCGGTCCCGAGCACGCGATCTCCTGCCCCGCTCCCCTTGAATCTCAAGACAAGGGCCGCGCTGTCCAACCGCATCTAGAGCGTGCGTGCGCGTCTCCGGAACGAGATCTCACGCACTCGGAGCCGCGCTAGCCGAGGGGCGCTTTGCGGGGCGCGTGTCGCCGCCATCGCGCGGCCCGACTGATGGTCGACGTCGTCTCAGGCAGCGCGGTAGCCGCTGGCGGCCAAGGCGCCCTTGAGCCGCTGCCGCGCGCGGTGGATGCGGCTCATCACCGTTCCGACGGGGATGGCCAGCTGCGTGGCGATCTCTGCGTAGGCGAGTCCGTCCAACGAGAAGAGGACGAAGGGCTCGCGATAGATCTCGGGCACGCGCTCGAGGGCGAGCTTCAGGCGCTCGTCGACCCGCTCGAGCGTCTGCTCATACGAGAGTTCCGACGTGCCCGACCGGGCTCCGCCAACGGCGTACGCCAGGGAGTCTCCCGTGTCGGTGTCGGTCTGGGTCCCGCGACGCCGAGTCTTGATCGCGTCGGTGAGGAACAGCCGCCGCAGGATCGTGGCGAGCCACGCGCGCATGGACGTGCCCGGACGGAAGCGGTCGCGGGCCCGGTAGGCCCGCAGCACCGTCTCCTGGACCAGGTCGTCGGCGTCGGCGGCGCGGCGCGACAGGCGCAGCGCCAGGCGCTCCAGGAACCGCCTCTCCGCGAGGATGTCGCGGGTGACGGCGTCGTACGTGGTGGCGGTGGCTCGCATGGGGACCTCCCCGGCTCGGACTCGATGGATGTCAGTGAAACGGATAGGACGGGTCAGTCCTACCCAAGAAGAGTGAATGTATAGGTGCATAACTATACAGAAGGCGGGGAATTCCGATCTCGTCGCCCGTTTGTCGGAGAGTTCGGAGAGGATGAGCCTCGCTGCGCGTTACCGAACTGGAGGAACCCGCGTTGATGAGTCCAGGTCCGAGATCCGAGCGCGCCGCCAGAACGTCTGGCCGATCGAGCCGAGCACGGCTGATCGACACCGGTGCACTGCTGTTCCACGAGGACGGCTTCCATCACGTGTCTCTCGAGCGCGTGCTGCGGGAGGCCGACGTCTGCCGGTCGAACTTCTACTACCACTTCCGTAGCAAGGAGGACCTGGCGGTCGCTGTCGTGGATCGTTGGCTCGAGGAGTGGACGGACGAGCTGATCGAGCCTGCGCTCGGAGCGCCCGGCCTGACGGCCCTCGAACGCGTGGGGCGGATCGTCGACGGCCTGATCGGGCGCCTCGAGGGCGATCGGTGTCGTGGAGGCTGTCCCTTCGGCACGCTCGCCAATGCCGAGGCGGAGCACAACGAGCGCTTCCGGCACAAGCTGGTTGCCACGTTCGACGGGTTTGCGCGGGTCCTCGAGAAGCTCTACACGGATGCCGCCCGCGAGGGTGACCTGCCGGCTGGCGCCCCTCCGCCGACGCAACTCGCGGCCGCGACGCTGGCGTGCGTGCAGGGCGGCTTCCTGCTCGCGAAGACGTACGCCGGATCGACGCCCATGCGACAGGCCGCTGCCGGCTGGATGGCACTGCTCGGCGTCCATCGCGACGAATCGTCGGACCCGGCGTAACCTTCGCCCCGCTCGCGCGTCCTTCCTACGGGGAGATGGTGGGAGAGCCGCTGGGAGACCTCCCATGTTCTCACTTCGATTGCGCGGCCTGCTGCTCGTCACGGCGCTCGTCCTCGGCTCTCTGCTCGTTCTTACCCGGCCACTCGTGCCCCGAGCCACCGCTGCCGATCCGACGCCGCTCGAGGTCTTCCAGCGGCACTTCCGAGATCGAGATGCGCGCGTGCGCAAGAAGGCGGTCGAGCAACTCGCCGGTGCCACGGGACCGAAGATCATCACGGCGCTGCTCGATGCCCTCGCGGACGAGGACGAGGGCGTGCGTAAGAAGGCTGCGTCCCTGCTCCATCGTGATCGCGAGCGCGCGGACGAGGCCTCGGCGCTCGCGCGAGAGGGCCTCTCGCGACGCAGTCGATCGCGTCGTCCGGCCGCGGTCCGCCTCCACGCGGTGCGGGCGCTCACGCGGTGTGGCGAACACGGGATCGCTCCGTTGACGGCGGCGCTCACCGACCGTCAAGCCGACGTGCGCGAGGTGGCGGCCGAGGGCTTGGCGTCGCTGCGCGCCGACGAGGCCGTCGACGACCTACACGCGGCGCTGCGCGATGGCGAGCCGCTGGTGAGGGCGGCCGCCTGCGCGGCGATCGGGCGCCTGCGGCGCAGCGACGCGAGCGGAATGGCGACCGCTGTGCTGATCGGCGATCGAGCGACGGAGCCGCGCGTCGCCGCGGCCCAGATCCTCGAGCGGTATCCGGACAGCACGACGATCGAGCATCTCGGGCGTGCGCTCCGATCGGACGCGTGGGCGCTGCGCGTGGCGACGGCGCGCGCGCTCGGGACGTTCGTTCGTGAGCCCGTCGAAGCGCGCGCCGCAGCTCGCCTGCTGGTTCCTGCGTTGGAACGCGAGGCCCGGCGACGCGTCGCCGACGAGATCGCGGCATCGCTGTTCCAACTGACCGGCATCGCGTTTGGTCCCGAGCCCGATCGGTGGACGGCGTGGCACGCGGACGCGGGCGACACGTTCGAGCCGCCGGAGAAGCCCGTCCGTCGCACGGCACCGGCACGCGGGACCACTCGGGAACACCTCCTCGATCTTCCGCTGCGCTCCGAGCACGTCGCGTTCGTGCTCGATCTGAGTCACTCGATGGAGGACCCGATCCGCTTCGGAGTCGACACAACGAAACGCGAGGCGCTCGTCAAGGCGTTCGAGCGCGCGGTGAACCGCCTCCCGAAGGCCTCGTGGATGAACGTCATCGCGTTCGGCACCGATCCGGCGCCGTACAAGCCGGAGCTCTTCCGGGCCACCTCGGCCACGCGCCGCAACGCCATCCGGTTCTTGGCCACGCGTGTCCCCGACGGGCGCACGAACATCTGGGACAGCCTGGAACTCGCGCTCTCCGACCGCGGCACCGACACGGTGGTCCTCGTCACCGACGGCGCCCCATCCGCAGGGGCTCGTCGCACGAAGACGGCCATCATCGCCGGTCTGCGCCGGCTCACCCGATACCGCCCGGTTCGCGTCCATACTGTCGAGATTGGCGCCGCCAACACCGGCGCCCGCTGGAAGGGGTTTCTGTCCGAGATCGCGGAGGTGACGGGGGGCGCGCACCTGGGTCGGTGAGGCGACGGATCGGTTGAGGCGGGGTGTGACGAACCTCGCCCGGGGTTCGACCTGACGAAGCAACCGGACGTTCGCTACGAGGAGTGATTGGAACGTCTCGACCGGCAGATGGTCCGTCTCGACGGCCACGCACGGTGTAGGCGCTCCGCGTACCAGCTCCAGCGCGGGGCGTTCCGCACGGAGACGTGGCTGGTCCTCGACGTGGTCCGCGTGCGGGAGCTGCCCGTGGGGGAGCAGCGCGGGGAGGCCGCCCCCTGGATCCTCATCACCACGTTCCCCGCGACCGACCTCGGAGCCGCCGAGATCTACCGTCGCCGCTGGCAGATCGAGGAGTTCTACAAGCTGCTCATCACCAAGTAGTTCTGACAGCGGCAGTTCCACGCCGAGCGGGTCGGCGGAGTCGAGCAGGAGGTTTACGCACAGATGCTCTTCGTCGTCGTCACGCGCACGCTCGTGGCCGCCGGCGCGCGCGTTGCCGACGTGCCCTACGAGCATCACTCGCAGAAGGCCGACGTGCTCGCCGTCGCGGACCACATGACGCGCCTCGTACTCCGGTCAACGCCGCACGATGTGCGCGAGACTCTCGTGCAGCTGCTCACGCGCATCGCCCGCGCCGTCGAGAAGCACCCGCCCCGGGCGATCGGCACGGCGCAGGTTCATTCAGCCGCACTCTCGATCGACCGCCCGTGGGCGGCGAGGTGGGGGTTGATGCCGTTGCGCGCGGGGGCGGATGGCTGCCGTGTGTTTGCGAACACTAGCTCTAGCCGCCACCCGCCTCGAACTCAGGCTCCGCACGAGCGTGAAACCCTCTGATTTGCTGCGTTTCAATCCGATCGCACCGACGCCGCAGGCGGCCTGATTCGCTCGGTCGACGTGGGCGTCAGCGGGGCAACGTCGGGGCCGTAGAACCTCTCGTCTTCAACGCAGCCTCCCGGCGACGTCGATCGTCACATCAACGTCGTCGCCTCCCGTGACGGCGCCGCACGGGACATCCTCGAACGTTCCCGAAACCGCGTACCGCCGAACCGAGACCAGGCACCGTCCGGGGGGCGCCCGGCCCGTGTGAAATCGTCCGTCTGCATCGGCCGTGACGGACCACGTGTGCCCACTGTTCTCGTGCTCGAACGTCACACGACGCTTCGCCTGGGCATTGCCCGTCGCATCGACCAATCTCCCGCGAATCTGAGACGTGGCCACCAGTCGGATCTCGGCGTTCGCGGCTCCGCCCCGCGTCGCACTCCCGCCGAGTGCCATGTGGGTCTTGCTTCTCGCGTCGTTGCGATCGATGTGGATCCTGTATGTGCCGGCGGGGAGTCCACCGAACCGGAACGTCCCGTCGGGCCCAGTTCGAGCGACCGTGTGGACGCTGGCCTTGCGAACGCGAGTCGCGCGCAGCGAAAGGTCGGAAACGCCTCGTCCCACCGGATCGAGCACTCGTCCCGTGATCTCCTTGCCGGCCTTCAAATCGAAGTCGACCCTGGGGGTTCCCAGTTCGATGCCGAACCGCGCGGTGCTGAGGTACCGGAATCCGGACCGTCCCGCCGTCGGACAGGTGACCAAGATGCTGTAGACCACGCCGGGGCGTACGACGATGCGATAGGCGCCGCTCTCGTCGGTGGATGACGTGTAGCGCTCGCGCGCGCGCCTTGTGGACCCCACTGACGCGACCAGTTCCGCTCCCGGGACGCTCTCTCCTAGCGGTCCGCGGACCGCCCCCGCGATCACGGCTCCTGGTTCCATGGTCAGGACGATCGCGTGCGTGCCGCCCCGGACACGGTGCATTCTTGCTGGCGTGCCCGACACGTTTCCGTCCAGATACGCCGACGTCACGATCTCGTGGTGACCCGAGCTGACACCGTCAATGGTGAAGTTGCCGAGGTCGTCGGTGACCGGAGACGTGCCGCGCTGCCTAGAGACCGCCGTCGCGCGCACGCTCAGTCCGGGCACGGGAGTTCCGTTCGCGAACGTCACGGTGCCGGAGATCTGGAGACTCGCGCTCAACCGAATGCGAATGGGAGGCGCAGGGAGCGTGACCCGGGCCGTCGTCTCCCTGTGTTGTTCAGCGACCACCGTGACGGCCACCTCGTCTGAGGCCAGGCCGTCGAACCGGAAGTCGCCGAACTCGTCGGTGACCGTGTGCCGATCACCCACGCTCACGCGGACCCCCGCGAGGGTCCGGCCCCTGGCTCCGACGACGTGTCCCGCGAGGACTCCTCGGTCCAGCGGCGTCGTGACCATCCGGGGCGGGCGGCCGGGAACCCGCGGCCTGCGGGCCGGGGGCGACGCGATTCTCCGGGGCGCACGTTCGGCCGGTGCGACATCGGATCTCTCCTCGGGAGCCGGCGACGCGTCGGGCGTCTCCCGCGGAGACGGTGTGCTCAGCGAGGATACTCCGCCCGGTGACGCGATCCAGACCGCGCCAATCGCGACCACCGCCATGCCGGCTGCGATCGACCAGCGGCTTCGAGAGGTGTGACTCATGGCAGGTCCCATGGGGCCGATGCGTGGGGAACGACCCCGGAACCGTGCATCGTATCGTCCGACTCGCGCGCTCACGTCTACCGCGCCGCTCCGCCGCCGAGTGAATGCTGGAATTCTGTGCATCACAGGGTCGCACGAAGACTGGGTCCCCGTGGATTGGGGGCGCGATAGGCGACGACGGTCAATCGGCGAGCGGGCTTCGTGAAGACAGGGGGCCGCGAGGGCGTACCCGTTCAGCCATTGACCGGATCTCGGCTCAGCGCGCGGTCGGCAGGGCGACGAGCGCCGGAGGCGAACGGTTGCGCGCGACGGCTTCGGTGGCGGCGACGAGGTAGTCGAAGACGTTCTCACCGCGGCGGCGAATCGTCGCGGTCACCGTCAGCATCCGCTCGGCGAAGCGCAGTCCCCGCTCGCTCTGGCTGCCGTGGCAGCCGCGCCGCCACAAGACCGGCTTGCGCACAGCACGCTCGGTCGCGTTGTTGGTGGGCGAGACTCCTGGGACGTCCGCAAAGAGCAGCAGCGCCTCGGCGCGGTCGATCAGGTGACGACTGATTCCGCGCACCGGCTCGTTAGGGTCGTCGGCGCCGCGCGCAAGGAGATCGACGAGACGCGACCACACCGGGCGCAGCTCGGGTTGCATCGCGGCCCGGTCGCCGTGCACGGTGAAGCGACGATGCGCGCGCATCGCGGCCTACGCGATCGCGACTCCTCGACCGGCCGAAGCGGCCTCCTCCGCGCGGACCCTCGGCGAGCGCTCGAAAGTCCCGCTCGAGGTGCGCCCAGCAGAGCTGACGACGCTCCACTGCGTGCTTGTCGTAGGCACCCACGCGGTCCGTCACCAGCACGCCGTCGAAGCGACTGCCGATCAGCCGTCGCATCGCCTGTTCGCTCCGGCGGCGGTCGATGCGATGCGCAATCGCATCCGCGCCAACCGCCGTCCACAGCCGCCGTCCACAGCCGCCGTCCACAGCCATCGCAGACTGCCGCGCAGATGCCACGGCGTCTCATCGACGTTCAGGACGGGGCTCGTGCGGATCGAGCCGAGTGCCTCGGTGTGCGCGACCGACAGCGCCCGAGTCGTGCTCTCGTGACCCGGCTGGCCACCCTGACCCTTGCCAGAGGACGGCTTGCGCTCGCGCCGGCGCTTGGAGCGCGGCGCATCGGAGGACGGCGGGCGCGAGGACGGCGCGAGTCTCGCTTCACGCGGCTCTCGAGCTCTTCGATCCGCACGGCCTGGCGCTGGTTCGTGTCGCGCAGTTCCGCGATCGTCCGTCCCTGATCGGCGATCGTCTCGTCTTGCTTGTCGAGACGATCAGGCAGCCGATCGATCAGGTCGCCGAGGTCGCTCTCACCCACATCATCTTCATCGTCCCGGACCCCCGTGATCTGGATCCGGCCTCAGGGGCAATGGCTGAACGGGTAGAGCGCCAGGACAAGCTGGCGGAGGACAGAGGATGAAAGAGCCTGACGAGGAAGGTGTAGCGCGCCACCTCGGCCCCGAGTCATGCGCCGGTCGTCGCGAGGCGGCAGGTGAAGCGTTGACAGGGGGAAG
>JAJFFG010000104.1 GCA_021776825.1 Planctomycetota bacterium | reverse complement strand
ACCCCGTTGTTTGGGAGCACCCCCCCCCCATCACTACCCCCCCCGGGGGCGCGGCGGTTGCGGGTCCGCCAAACCGCCGTGACGCGGGGGAATGAGGCCACGCAAGGCTGTGACCGAGGGGAGCGCTCTCGCCAGACGGGCGGCCACAGCCGCGGAGCCGACCAGAAACAACAGAAGGCGCGCCGTGTGCGCATCGCACGCGGCGTGACTAACGCGCATCGCACGCGGCGTGACTAACGCGCATCGCACACGGCGTGACTACTGCTCCTCGCCGAAGTACCGATCCAGGATCTTCGCGAACCGCTCGTCGTCGTGCAGCGACCGGAGATCGCCGTCCTCCGCGACCCACTCGCGGGTGAGATCGGAGATGTCCGTCTTCAGCGAGATGTCGAGTTGAACCAGCGCTTCGTCCGGCTTCCCGCCTCGGGCCAGGGCGCACGCCAGGTTGTAGATCGCCACGGCGGGCGCATCGCCACCGATCTCCTGCGAGACGTCGATCGACAGGCGATACGTCGTCTCCGCACCCTCGAAGTCCCGCAGCCGGTGGAGGACTCCCGCCAGGCGGCGCAGGTCGGTCGCGTACCACTGCTTGGCCTGGGCGGCGCGCTCGGGCGGGCTGCGCTCGGCCCAGCGCCGCGAGGCGTCCGCTCGACTCCGCAGCTCGGTCGCGCGGAACTTCAGAAGTTCCGGTCGACCGTTCACGGCCAGGATCTCTTCCATCGCCTCGGCCATGTGCCGCTCGACGGGACGGAGCTGGAAGCCCGCGCGTGCATCGGCGCGATTCAGGCGGATGGCCAGTTCCTCCAGCGTGTCTCCCATGAGGTCCATGTCACCGACATCGAGCAGCGCCTGCGCCGAGAGTTCGAACAGGTCCTCGTGGTCGATCCCCACCGGCAGCGGGCGGAAGGTCTGGTAGCCACGACGTTGTGACGAGGCCAGGTCGCGAAGCGCTCGGATTCGCGAGATCAGGAGTCGCAGTTTGCTGAGCCCCTGAGGCAACACGACGAAGCGGTCCTCGAGAGGGACGTCGAGGAGCATCGCCAGCAGCACCGGCTGGCTCGCCCACCCGTGCGTCTCGAGCGCGTCGAAGCGCCCCTCGTAGCTGCCGCCCTTGCGCCGCCATCGAGCGAGAATATCGCGCTCGACGGCGGCCTGCGTCGTGAGCGCTTCGAGTCGAGTGGCCCGGGGCACGAGATGGGGCGCCGTCTTCGTGGCGCTCGCCAGCCGCAGCCGACCGTGCTCGACCGACGCGTCGCCAAGCGTGACGAGCGTTCGTACCGCTGCCTCAGCGGTCTCGGGGTCGGCGCCCACCACGGCGTCGACGACGAGCGGCGTCAGGTCGGTCATCAACCGGGATGCAATCAGCTCCAGCAGGAGGGGGCGCGCCTCCTCCGGCGCCTGAACGAACGCGACGCGGACGGCCGCGGCCTCGAGTTCCTTCGCGTCCAGCAAGTGCCGGAACGCCTGCTCGCGAACGAGCGCCGCCTCGCTCCCGAGGTCATCGAGCCACGCCTGCGCTCCGGGCTCCGCCCAACAGGGCGAAGTCATCACCAACACCAGCGGAAGGAGGAGCGCGCGCATCACGTGCATCTGACGTACGGAGGATCCTATCAGTGCACTCCTTCTCGGCTCGGAACCGGGCGCGGCGTGAGCGCCCGCACAGTCGCCGGCTCAGTCACCCAATCAGCCGACACGCAGCGACGACCGGGCAGTTCAGATCACGCGCCCGCTCCAGCGATACCTCGGCTCACCCGATATCGTAGGATATCGAGGTTACCGACGAGGGGGTGGGTCTGGCCGCGTCGTTCCCGGAACGAGCTCATGCGGAGATCAAGCGCGGCGTCCTGCAGGTCGCCGTGCTGTCTCTGTTGCGTCAACCGACGTACGGCTACGACCTCCTGAAGCGTCTCGACGCGTGCGACCTCCCCACCGAGGAGGGCACGCTGTACCCCGTTCTCCGACGCCTCCAGGGTGAGGGTCTGCTCACCTCCGAGTGGGACACCTCGGGATCCCGCCCAAGGAAGTACTACCGAACGACCGATGAGGGAGTGGCCGTGATGCAGCAGCTCGCGGCCGAGTGGTCACGTGTGCACGCGGCCCTCGAAGCGGTCCTCGGAGAGGCGGACGGGAACGATGACGACAGCGAGCACGGATAGCCCGGTCCTGCGCGCCTACCTGGGGCGCTTGCGCCCTCACTTGCCGCTCCGCACGAGCCGCGACATCCTGATGGAGCTCGAGAGCGACATCCTGGATCGCGTCGACGCCCTCGCCGAGCGCGACGGCCGAGACCCGGACGACGAGATGTTCCGGCATGCGCTGGAGGAGATCGGCGAGCCAGAGGTCGTCGCGCAGTCCTACGTCCGCGAGCGGTACCTCGTCGCGCCGGAGGCCTATCGGACCTTCCTGCTGGCGACCGCGATGGTGTTCGGCGTCCACATCGTCCTCGTCGGCATCGCCACGGCGCTCGGCCACGCGCTCCACTTCGGCCCGGTCGGCATCGCGCCGGTCGGTCCGCACGGTCTCGTCAGCGTGCTCGCGTCCGCGATCCACGCGGTGCTGCTGGACATCGGCATCACCGCGGTCGCGTTCGGTGTTGCCGGGGCGTTGAACCGCAACGTGCGCCCGGGAACGCGCTCGTTCGCCGTGCAGGCGACACCGCGGCAGGCGGGCGGGCGGGCACTCCTCGCCGTGCTGGCGATCGTGGTGATGACGGTCTTCCGCGACTCTCTGTTCGTGGTCGTCAGCGAGGGCCGCGCGTATCCGCTGGCGACCGCGTGGACGGCCGAGGTCATGCCGCTCATCACGGCGGCCATGGTCGGCGCCGTCGTGAAGGACGGCCTCTACGCGATCCTCGGAGAGCGCAAGACGACGCTCGGGATCGACGCGATCCACGGCGCTGCGGTCGTCGCGTTGACGCTCTATCTGCTCGGTGGCGACGCACTCCTCGAGGTCCCGGCGGTCCCGGGCATCGAGATGTTCCGTGCGCCGGTGAGTTCGTTCTTCGAGCAGCTCGGCAGCCTGGTGCTGGCCGCGATCGCGTTGCTGGCGGCGATGAAGACGATGCGCCGCTGCGTCCGCCTCGCGCAGCTCTAGCGCGCAGGGCGCGCCAGAGCTGGCGGTCACGTCGATTGCAGGGCGGTCGGTTGGTGACGTAGATCGGGACATGCGGCAATCGCCGCGCCCTCCCGTGTTTCTGGTCGGCTCCGCGGCTGTGGCGACCCACCTGGCACAGGCGC
The DNA here is from genome assembly GCA_021776825.1 of Planctomycetota bacterium. Taxonomy (GTDB): domain Bacteria; phylum Planctomycetota; class JAJSAM01; order JAJSAM01; family JAJVHW01; genus JAJFFG01. The sequence continues at coordinate 70,123 of JAJFFG010000104.1, read as the reverse complement.
ACCCCCTCGCTCACAGCCTTGCGTGGCCTCGTCTCCCGCGTCACGCTGCTTGCGCTCGAGCGCAACCAGCGCGCCCCGGGTGAGTATCCGAACCGACCTCGGCCGCGCCCACCCCACGCGGATGCACTGTCAACGGGGCCGTAGGGGCGGACCCCCTGGTCCGACCCGCCCGCCGGGGTTGGCCGCGTCCGGCGCGTCCGATGGCGCTCCGCGAACGGCGATCGTGAATCGGACGGCCATCGGTCGACGGTCTCTCCGCCGATCCGCGACGCGGGCGGCCGAGCCTTGGACGCCGTCGTCCGATCGCCGTGCGCGCAACCGGCAGGGTCCGCGGTGCGCCATCCACCCGGGTCGACCGAGCCCCATCCGTCGGCGGGGTGATTGGCGAGGCATGCCGTCTACGACGCGGCAGGCAGGAGGGGTCGTACGGGCGGATCTCCTGATCCGCCCGTACGACGTCATGGGTGATGTGACCGGTTCGGCTCGCGGCATCGCGCCGCACGAAGGACGATGGGCCGTGCGGCCGCAGACGGACGACCGGTCCCGCGCGAACGCGCCCGCTACCCGCGGACGATGCGCGCGAAGCGGCGCTTGCCGACGCGGAGCACAGCATTCAGTTCCGGATTGATGGACGCATCTGCATCCGTGAAGCGGTCGCCGTCAATGCTGACTCCACCTTGCTTCGCCAGGCGACGCGCCTCTCCTCGACTCTTCGCAAACTCCGCCTTCATGAGCAGATCCACGAGCGGAAACCGCCCCGGCGGCATGACCACCTCCGGCATCTCGTCCGGCACATGCCCCTGCGCAAACACGCGACGGAAGCCCTCCGCGGCCTCATCGGCCGCCTCCGCGCCGTGGTAGCGGGTGACGACGGCCTTCGCCATCACCTCCTTCGCCTCGCGGGGGTGCGTTTGTGCGGGATCGCAGAGGGCGTCGATCGCGCCTTCGTCGACGTCGGTGAAGCACGTCACCCAGTCGCGCAGCAGTGTGTCGGGGACGCTCATGCACTTGCCGAACTGCTCGGTCGGGCTCTCTGTGATGCCCACGTAGTTGCCGGCGGACTTGGACATCTTCTTCGAGCCGTCCGTGCCGGCCACGAGCGGGTTGATGACGAGCGCTTGAGTCGCCATGCTCTGGCTCCGCTGCATGTCACGGCCGACGAGCAGATTGAAGCGCTGGTCCGTGCCACCGAGCTCGACGTCCGCACGCACCACGACCGAGTCCCACCCCTGCATCAGCGGGTACATGAACTCGTGGATCGAGATCGGCTCCTGCGCCGTGTAGCGCTTCTCGAAGTCGTCTCGTTCGAGCATCTGCGCCACGGTCATGCGGCCGGCGAGCTGCATGACCTCCATGAAACTCATGCCGGAGAACCACTCGCCGTTGCGGCGCACCTCGAGGCGCTCGGGCAAGAGGATCTGCCCGACCTGATCGAGGTACGTCTGCGCGTAGGCCTCGACATCATCGGCCGTGAGCATCGGCCGGAGCTTGTTGCGCCCCGACGGGTCCCCCACCTGCGCGGTGTAGTCCCCGATGATGAGCACGGCGACGTGGCCGAGATCCTGGAACGTGCGCAACTTCCAGAGCGGCACTCCGTTGCCGAGCGTGATGTCCGGTGCCGTCGGATCGACGCCCAACTTCACGCGGAGCGGCGTGCCGGTCGCGCGGCTCTTCTCGAGCTTCGCGCGCAGCTCGTCCACCGGGAAGACCTCGGCAGTGCCGCGTTGGATCCGGCGCAGCTGCTCATCGACGGGAGGGAACGCAGCGCTCATCCGCGGAATCTACGCGATGCGGGCCCCCTTCTCCCACGAGGGCGTCGGGGGAATGCGGCGGCTCCGGTGCAGGAGATGCCTCACACGCCGTTTCGAGGGACGGTTCGATCAACGCACGGTGTCCTGATGGGTCCGGGCGCGGGAGATCTCGTGTCGCAGACGCGCGCGCACCTTCGATCCAGTTGTGAAGCGGCTGCGGTGCGGGAGATGGCGTGCCCGGGGCCGTCAGGCGTGGCGTCCTCGTGAGAGACGGGGGCTGAGGTGGTCAGCGGAATGACGCTGGAGACGCCAGCGTGCGCAGACGATCGGCAGCCGCCTCGAGGACGAATGCCAGCTGCGGGTCGTCCTCGGCGGCCTGGTCGAGCAGCTCGATCCCGCGCGGTCGGTCGCCCGGCGGCAGCAGTTCGGCCGCGGTCAGGATGTGCGGCGGCGAGCGCTTCGCGACGGCTTTCGTCAGCGATCCGATCGGATCGGCGGTCAGCTGCTCGAAGCCCTGCATGAACACGCGCACGAGCGCCGACTCGATCTCGAGTGCGTCGAAGAACTCGGTCGCTCCGACGCGCACGGCGACGGGACGAAACGTGCCGCCGATCGTGAGCACGGAGAACCCGAGATGCGAGAGCCGCGCGTCCTTGGCCGGGATCGTGGCACGCAGGGTGGTCTCCCCTCCCGGGGGCAGAGTCAGGTCTCCCTCGAGCGGCACGCGCACGGAGAAGCCGGCGGTGCGGACGTTGCCGTAGACGTCGAAGTCGTCGCGCGACACCTCGAGGATGATGAGAGCGCGCGACGACTCGCCCTCTTGCGCCGGCAACGTGAGGGGCGCAGCGCTGACGTTGCGCACGAGGATGTCCACGCTCGCGTCGTCACCGTCGGCAACCGCGTCGCGAACCGGCACGACGCTCAGCTTGACGACCTGCTCGGCCACGAGCGCCTCACGCGCCCGCGAGCGCAGCTCACGCAACGCACTCTCGAAGTCGGCAGGGGGAGCGTCGCGGAGCGCAGCGGTCGTGATCGCCATGACCGTGAGTGCGTCGCCCGCCTGCCATGCCTGCCGCGCCGAGGAGAGCGCCGCCTCGGCGCGCGCGGCGGCCTCGCCGGCATCGATCCCGCCCGTCTCGACGGGGATTGCGGCGGGCACGCCCGGCGCCTTTGCGGGCAGCAGAGAGCACGCCCCCAGGAGAAGAGTGGCCGTGAGAAGGAGGGTCACGACAGATGCCGTGACCCTCCATAGGAGTCTCTGGGTGACGACAGCGCTCACGAGGCATTCCACGTTGGCTGTCGTCTACGTCCCTAGGTCTTCTTCTGCTCGGCCTTGCGGTCGCGCGACAGATCGACGGTGTCCTCGACCTCCTCGCCGTCCTCGGTGAGGAGCGTGAGGCCGATCTTGCGGTCCTCCGGATCGACCCGGATGACCTTCACCTGAACGGTGTCACCGACCTTCACCAGCTCCTCGGGAGACTGGTTGCGGTCCTCGGTGAGCTCCGACACGTGCAGAAGGCCCTCGAGGCCCTCCTCGAGCTCGACGAAGACACCGAAGTTGGTGAGCTTCGTGATCTCGCCGCCGACGATCGTGCCGATGCCATAGCGCATCGGGATGTCGTCGCGCCACGGGTCGGACTGGAGCTGCTTGACGCCGAGCGCCACGCGCTTCTTGTCCTGGTCGACGGACAGCACCACAGCGCGAACGCTGTCGCCCTTGTTCACGACCTCGCTCGGGTGGCTGACCTTCTTCGTCCACGACATGTCCGAGACGTGCAGGAGGCCGTCGATGCCCTCCTCGATCTCGACGAACGCGCCGTAGTTGGTGAGGTTGCGCACCTCGCCCTCGATGATCGTGCCGGTCGGGTACTTGCTCTCGACGAGATCCCAGGGGTTCGTCTCGGTCTGCTTCATCCCGAGACTGATCTCCTTCTTCTCCTTGTTGATGTCGAGAACGATCACCTCCACCTCGTCGCCCACGGTGAGGAGCTCGGAAGGGTGGTTGATGCGCTTGGTCCAGGACATCTCGGAGATGTGGACGAGGCCCTCGAGGCCCTCCTCCAGCTTCACGAACGCGCCGTAGTTGACGATGTTCGTGACCTCGCCTTGGACGCGGGTGCCGAGCGGGTAGCGCTCGTCGACCTTCTTCCAGGGCGACGGCGTGAGCTGCTTGAGACCCAGCGCGATGCGCTCGCGCTCGTGGTCCACCTTGAGGATGACGACATCGACCTCTTCGTCGATGCGCACAACCTCGCTCGGGTGGCCGACGCGGCCCCAGCTCATGTCCGTGATGTGCAACAGGCCGTCGATGCCGCCGAGGTCCACGAACGCGCCGAAGTCGGCGATGTTCTTGACCACGCCACGACGCACCTGGCCCTCCGCGATCTCCTCCATGAGCTGACGCTTCATGGCATCGCGCTGCTCCTCGATGAGGCGGCGACGCGAGATCACGATGTTCATGCGGCTCTCGTCGATCTTGATGATCTGGCCTTCGATCTCCTGCCCGATGAACTCGGAGATGTCGGCGTGACGCCGGATCGAGACCTGCGACGCGGGCAGGAAGACGGGCACGCCAATGTCGACCACGAGGCCGCCCTTGATCTTGCGCATCACCTTGCCGCGGACGGCATCGCCCTCGTTGTGGGTCTCAATGATCCGCTCCCAGCCACGCAGGCGATCCGCCTTGCGCTTCGAGAGCGCGATCTCACCCGAATCGTCCTCGACGGCCTCGAGCAGAACCTCGACCTCGTCGCCGATGTCGATGTCGTCAGGGTTGTCGAACTCACTCTTGTGAATGATGCCTTCGGCCTTGTAGCCGACGTCGACGATCACGTCATCGTTCACGATGTCGAGCACACGGCCCTTGAGGATCGTGTCGCTGGAGAAGTCGCTGACCTGCTCGAGATAGTCCTCGGCGCCCTCGGCGGCGAAGACGCTGTTCACCTCGTCCTCGAGGCGGTCGCGGGGCAGGTCGACCTTCTTCAGAAGCTGTTTCGGGTTCATGGTCTTGGTCCCTCCAGGGACCGGCGCAAAGCCTGGCCTTGCGCGATCATGCGACGGTCACGTCCGTAACTCGGACGTCGTGGGGTTTACTGTTCTGTTCCGGCCGCATCCCCCCGTGGGATGCCGTCGCCGGCTGCTTCGGAGACGCCCGCGCCATCGCCGGCGGGATCGTCTCGAAGCGCGAGCACACGCTGGCGGAGATCCGCAGCGATGTCCTCGGCTGAAGTCGTCTTGTCGTAGGTCTGGGGCGCTCCCAGTCGCAACCGCACGGGTCCACCGCGCAGCCGCGGGAGGCGAGCCCCCTTCTTCCAGAGCCGGTGGCTCCCCTCGATCGAGATGGGAAGCACGGCACATCCGGCGGAGCGGGCGATCATGCCTACACCCCGTCGGAAGCGCCGAACCTTGCCATCCGGGGAGCGCGTGCCCTCGGGGAAGATCAGCACCATCTCGCCCGCTTCGAGCAGGTTGCGGGAGAGGCGCAGCACGTCGCGTGCTCCGCCACCCTCGCGCTCGATCGGCACCGCTCCGACGAGGAGCAGTGCACGCCCGAACAGGCTCGTGCGCCCGTTCTTTCCGAAGAGCGTGTTGCGCCCCAGGAAGCGCACCTGACGCGGCGCCAGATAGCTGCCCACGATCACCGGATCGAGTACCGACTCGTGGCTCATCGCGAGCAAGACGCCGCCCTCGGTGGGCAGGTGTTCGGCGCCCTCGAGCCGCACGCCCCAGAGGAGGCGCCCGGCCATTCGGCCGAGCAGCGCGCAGCAGTGGTACGCGAAGAGCCCGAAGCGCAAGGCGCTAGCCCTCCACCGCGGCGACGAGCCGCTCGACGACATCGTCGATCGAGAGATCCGTCGTATCCAGCCGCACGGCATCCTCGGCCGCACGCAGCGGCGCCACAGCGCGTCCAGAGTCCTGCCGGTCGCGTGCGACGATCTCTGCCTCGACCTGCTGCACGTCCGCGTCTCCGCGTTCGGCCGCTCGCCGTCCAGCGCGCACGGCGGGGTCGGCATCGAGGTAGAACTTCACGTCGGCGTCCGGAAAGACGACCGTTCCAATGTCACGTCCCTCCGCGACCACTCCGCGTTCTGCCGCGATCGCCCGTTGAAGCGGGATCATCGCAGCGCGTACTCGGGGTAGCGCGGCCACCGTAGAGACCGCCGTCGTTACGGCGGAGCCACGGATCTCGGAGCTCACGTCCTCGCCGTCGAGCAGCGCCCGAACGCCATCGTCCCCGGGTTCGAGGACGACCGACACGGACTCTGCCAGAGCAGCGACCCGCTCCTCGTCATCCGGGTCGAGACCGGCTCGCAGAGCGGCGAGCGTGACGGTCCGGTACAGCGCCCCTGTGTCGAGGAAGCGATAACCGAGCCGCGCAGCCAGCCGTCGAGCGACCGTGCTCTTCCCGGCGCCGGCCGGCCCGTCGATGGCGATGATGAAGCGCAATCTCATGGGACGTCCAGCGCCAACGAGGCGCGAGCCGCGCAGAGTACGCCGGTCCGGGTCGACGAGGCCGCCATTTCTTGAGCGTCCACCCCGTACCGGCGTCCTCTCCGCGGCTCGCGTCCCCCGAAGCGACGCCCTGACTCCCTCGAGCCCGTCACCAGCCCATGTGCCCCAATCCGCGCGGCCGATCCACCCGTGAAGCCCCGGCGTCGCGAAGGGGGGCCACCGCGTCCACCTGCCTCAATTCGGGTGAGAGCCACGGCACCTGGTCGCGCCCCGGGTCGTGCGAAGGCTGAAGGCTGGCGGCGGCAGGAGTGAGGAACGATGTCGGGCACGTCTGCCCCGGCTGGCGGCACGCTCGGTACCGGCGACCAGGGCGCACAGCCTCCGCGCCTCCCTCGCCCCCGTCACTCGAACCAGAAGAACCCCACCTCGCCGTCCGCCACCCGCACGTACGACCCGCGGTCCTCCCACGCGGACAGCACCACGACATCCCGAGGCCGCCCCGCCACCTCGAGCACGTGCTGCCGCCCCCAGTGGACGTGCCCGCAGACCAGCGTGTCCGCGTCGGTGTCCTCCAGCAGCCCCGCCACGGCGTGCGGGGTCAGCCCCATCACGTCGTACTCCTTGCGCGAGGTCTGCCGCTTGCTTCCCGCTCGGGCGGAGCGCCCCAGCCCCATCGCCACGCGCTCCGGCAGCGCCCGCAGGAGGTGCCGAACGGTCTGCCCCCGCGCCACGCGACGCAGCGCCTGGTAGCTGACATCCCGCGTGCAGAGCTGGTCGCCGTGCGTGAACGCGACGCAGCGGCCCGCCTGCGTGAACGCGCTGACGTCAGGCAGCGAGCGCACGCCGATGCGACGGAGCTCGGGCGACGCGGCGAAGTCGCGATTCCCCTCGACGAATCCGACGTCCACTCCGCTGGCGGCGAGCTCCTGCAGGCGCCCGAGAACCGGTCGCATCGCGGGCTCGTGAATCTGGATCGGGGAGACCCAGAAGTCGAACAGATCGCCCAGCAGAATGATCTGCGCAGCCTCGGCAGCCGGGCCGTCGAGGAAGCGACGGAAGCGCGCGATGCCCTCCGGATCGTTCGGCGTCAGATGGGTGTCACTGGCGAACACCACGGGGCCGCTGACGTCCGGAAATCGGGTCCTCTCAGCCTCGATGCTTCATCTCCAGGGGGGCGACGGCCGACAGAAGACTACCTGCGACTCCGCTGGGAGGTGACTTCCGTGGGCCTTCTCGACCGCTTCCTCTCCATCGTCGGACCGAACGACGCCGGGCGTGCCCTGGACCCAAAGGGTCCTCTCGGGCTCGTCCCCGGCGACGTCGTTACGTACTATCAAGAGCGCTTCGTCGTCTCGGGCGTGCGCTACCTACAGGGTGACGGCTCGGCCGTCTTCCACTACTGCATGCGCGATGCCCAAGGCGTCTGGGTGGTTCTGGCCGCCGACGACTGCCCCGATCCGGTGTTCTCGCTCCAGCGGCGCGTCGAAGCGACGGTCGACTGGGACGCCGACGTCCTCGAAGACGTCGCGGACGAGCCGTTCCGCATCGTGCAGCGCGGCAAGTCGAAGGTGCGCCTGTTCGGCGACACCGGGCTACCGCCGACGCGTTCCGTGAAGTACCGCGAGTACGAGGACTCGGAGGGTGAGCGCATGCTCGTCCTCGAGGACTACGGCAGCGCACGCGAGATCCGTGTAGGCGAACCCGTCTACGACGGCGAGCTCGGGTTCGCGGAGGGCGGCGATCGCACGGGCAACCGTCCGTGGGCCACCGTTGCCGCGGGCCTCGACGAGAGCCCGACGACGGACGGCTCCGACTTCGACAAGGGCTCGCCGGCCGCGGCAGCCGCCGCGCTCGACTCCCGCGTCTCCCTGCTCGATCAAGATGCGCCGCCCCTCGAAGTAGAGGCCGACCGCGAGCCAAGCGCGTTTGCCGACGCCGAGTGGGCCGACTCGTACGACGACGAACTGCCTGCCGAACCGCTCCCAGGAGCTGGACGCGGGGTCGAGGTCGACGACAGCAAGGACGGATGGCTCTCCGCCACCCGCTTCGTCAGCGGCGCGGGCGAGGCTCACGTCGAAGAAGATGACGAGTGGTTGTCGTCGTAGTGGACCCACGTCGCGATCGGGGGGCGCCCGTCTCGGGGCTCGTCGCTTCTTGGGCGTTCTCGGCGGCTGAGTAGCCCGCCGAGCACACCGGCGGCGTCGTACGCCCCGAGACCCCTTCGGGGCCGACCGTGGGCGGCCGCCCACTGCGTTGGGCCTCCTCGCCGACCCTAGCGGGTCGCCTCGTCGCCCCGCCGTGTCGGCGACTCACCCACGCTCGGCGGGCACTCCCCCGCCCTCGACGCGGGCCCACTACTCCTCCGCCTTCCGCGATCGGACTCGGCGGAGGAAGCGGAGGAAGCGGAGGAAGCGGAGGAAGCGGAGGAAGCGCGGGACTCGTTGCACGCCCGGCTAGTCGCCGAGGGTGTAGTTCTTCATCTTCTCCCAGAGGTTCTTCCGGGAGATGCCCAGGACGCGGGCGGCTTCGGCCTTCCGGCCCCCCGTGTGGTCGAGAGCGGCCAGGATGGCTGCCTTCTCGGATTCCTCGACGGCGGCGCGGAGCGTCGTCACGCGCGCCGGGGCCGGACGGCGCTCGGGTACGGGCTTCGCTCCGAGCAGGTGGATGCGCTGCAGCACCTCGCTGCCTCCGGCGAGTGCGATCGCGCGCTCGATGGCGTGCTCGAGCTCGCGCACGTTGCCGGGCCACGAGTAGCGCACCATCTCGTCGAGGAGTTCCGGCTCGAGCCGGAAGTCGCGACCGCGACCGAATGACTCGATGAAGTGCTGAGCGAGCAGCTTGAGATCGTCCTCGCGATCGCGTAGCGGCGGCAGCACCACCGGCACGACGTTCAGCCGGTAGTAGAGGTCACGGCGAAAGCGGCCCTCCTCGACGGCATCGTGGAGATCGACCTTCGTCGCGGCGAGCACGCGCACGTCGACGGTCAGCGGAGCCTCGGCGCCGAGGCGCTCGATCTCGCCCTCCTGCAGCACACGCAGCAGTTTCACCTGCGTCGCGAGCGGCATGTCGTCGATGTCGTCGAGGAACACGGTCCCGCCGTCGGCGTACTCGAAGCGGCCCACGCGTCGCTCGCGGGCATCGGTGAACGCGCCGGGCTCGTGGCCGAAGAGTGTGTCCTCGAGAAGAGGTTCGGGCACCGCGGCGCACGAGATCGTGACCAACGGATTCGCGCGACGGCCGCTCAGCTTGTGGATGGCGCGCGCGACGAGTTCCTTGCCCGTGCCGCTCTCGCCCGTGATCAGGACGCGCGTGTCCTGCCCCGCCACCAGCCGGATCGTCTGGAACACCTCGCGCATCCCGCGCGACTGACCGACCATCCCCTCGAGGCTCTGTGCGCGTCCGAGCTGCTCGCGCAGCGACCGGTTCTCCTCGACGAGCTTGCGTTGCTCGGCGATGCGGCGGAGGAGCAGCACGACGGTCTCGTTCGGGAAGGGTTTGAGGATGTACTCGTACGCCCCGGCCTTCATGGCCTCCACAGCCGTCTCGACCGTGCCGTAGCCGGTCATCACGATGACCTCGGTGTCGGGCGCGTGCGACTTGACGAGCCGCAGCACCTCCATGCCGGGCATGCCGGGCATCTTCAGGTCGGTGATGACGACGTCGAACGAGCGCTCCTCGATGTGACGTCGAGCCTGCAGGCCGTCGCGTGCCGTGATGACGGCGTGGCCGTCCTCCTCGAGCGCATCGCGCAGCGTGATCGCGATGGTCTTCTCGTCGTCGACAAGGAGCACGGACATGACGTGGGCGGCGGGTGCGGAGTCGGTCACGGCCCGACCCTAGTGTGCGGGTGCAGCCGGGGAAACCTTCCGCGCGGCGGCGGCGACGTCGGCGACGGGCACGCCGTGCTCCGCTGCAAGACGTCGGCAGTCCTCCATCTCCGGCTCGCGGCTCGTCACGTTGCCGGCATGCCGTCCGAGCTTGACCGGCACGGTCCCCCACGGCGTGACGACGTCCTCGAACGAGCGCTCCAGGATCGTGCGGGCCACCTCGACGCGTCGCACGCCCAGGGTGCCGGTCTCGCGGAACAGCGCGGACTCGACCGCTGCACGCGTCGACTCGGGAGCGAGCGCCGTCACGAGCTGACCGGCGCGGCCCTTCTTCATGGCCACCGCTGTGGAGTAAACCTCCAGAGCTCCTGCGGCGCGCACCGCCTCGAGCGCCTCCGCCAGGATGTTCGGCGCGATGTGGTCGACGTTCGTGCGGATCTCGAACAACGCCTCGGCATCCGTCGCGGCGGCGGTCATCCCGAGCACGGCGCGCAGCACGTTCGGCACGTCCTCGGGGTCGCGCGTTCCGGCTCCGTACCCCACGCGCTCGACCCGCAGGGATCGCGGCGCTCCTGGCTGGGCGAGCGCCCCGACGAGTGCCGCCCCGGTCGGCGTCACGAGTTCGCCGCGCCCCTGATCCAGTTGCACGTCGAACCCAGCCAGGCACTCCAGCGTGGCCGGGCCGGGAGCCGGCAGCGTTCCGTGAGCGCACTGGATGAACCCCGAGCCCACGCGCAGCGGCCCGCAGGAGATCGCGTCGATCGCCAGATCCTCGAGAGCGAGCGCGGCTCCCACGATGTCGCAGATCGCGTCGACCGCTCCCACCTCGTGAAAGTGCACCGTCTCCGGATCGGCGCCGTGGACACGCCCCTCGGCAGCCGCCAGCCGCTCGAAGACGGCGAGCGCACGACGGGTGACGCTCGGAGGAAGCCTCGCCGGCTCCAGCAGCGAGCGGATCTCCGGGAGCCCGCGCGCGGGCCCGTGAGCGGGATGGTCGGGCCCGTGATGCCCGCCTGTGTGATGCCCGCCTGTGTGATGCCGGCCCGTGTGATTCCGGCCTGCGTCATGTCCGGGCCGGGCCGAGTCGGCAAGCTCGCCGCCGATCCGCACCTCGAACTTCGTGGCGCGCAGCGCTCCGCGGTGGACCTCGCGCACCGAGAGCTCGTAGTCCCCGATGTCCAGGCGCCCGAGGCCCTCCCGCACGACGTCGAACGACGCCCCGAGGTCGAGCAACGCGCCGACGAGCATGTCGCCTGCAATCCCGGAGAACGGGTCGAGGTAGAGAGTCCTCACGTCGCCTTCCTGGTCGCGGTGACGCGCGTCCCGGCGCGCGCGGAAAGCACGTCAGCGGCGTTGCCGTCACGCACGGCCACCTCGAGGAAGCCGACGCTGCCCGTGACGACGACGCTCTGACCACTGGCGACGTCGCCGAACGTCGTGCCCCAGCGCTCGATCGGCTCGTCGCCGACGCGGAGATCCCACGACCCCGGCGGACCGGCGAGTTCTCCCGGCAGGAGGTTCGTGACCAGGTTCCCGAAACGGTCCACGTGGAGCACGCGACCGGTGACGCTCCCGTCGCCGATCTCGGGCGCGAAGCCCGGCAGGTCGACGATGCCGTCGGCCGCCTCCCCCACCTGGGCGAAGTCGATGCCACGAACGAGGTGCGCGACGACCGGCGCCATGACGTCTCGCCCGTGGAACGTCGCACTCCGGCGCGGGCGCTGGAGTCGCTCGTTCGTCAGATAGCGAACGTCCGCCGCGCCGCCGAGCGCTTCGACGACGGGGGCGAGCACTCCGTTGTCCGGCGCGACGAACGTCTGCCCGGACGCGCGCACGGCCACGATGCGTCGCTCGGTGCCCACCCCCGGGTCGACCACGCAGAGGTGAATGGAGCCACGCGGGAAGAACGGCACGGCCGAGAGCAGCATGAAGGCCGCCGCGTGACGGTCTCCCGCCGGGATCCCGTGCGTGACGTCAATGACCTCGGACTCGGGCGCCATCGATCGAATCAGGCCACGCACGACCCCCGCATAGACGTCGGTGGTGCCAAAGTCGGTGAAGAGAGCCACGATGCGCGGTCGCGCCATGGCGGCAGGATACGACAGGCTGGCAGCCCACGGCGCTCCTCAGCGAGACGCACCCGGGGTGTTCTTGATAACGTTCTCCGCTCGTACCCCCGTCGCAGGAGCCACGACATGCTGTCCCGACTTCCCGCCGCCGCCCTTCTGGTCCTCGCATCTGCCTGGATCACTGCCCCTCCGGCCGCTGCCCAAGAGGCGCCGGCGGCCGCCGGATCGGCCTGGGAGTTCCCCAAGGAGCTGAAGCTCGGCGGCCAGCGAATGTCGCTCCACGAGCCGACCGTGCTGACCTACGACGACGCCACCGGGGCCACGACGCTCCGAGCCCCCCTCGCCATCACCGACGGCGTCGGCCGCGTCTCGTGGAGTGCGATCGAAATGAGCGGGATGTCTCACGTCGATCTCTCGTCACGGCTCGTCCTGTTCGACGGCGGCGCGGTCGCTGGTTCGCTCCTCTCGGCGGTGCCCGAGGCGGATCGCGAGCGCCTCGGAACGGCTCTCAGCGAGGGCGCGCCGAAGGAACTCGTCCTGCGGCTCGAGCTCTTCACCGATCGCCCCGGCGCGGCGCCGGAGGCCGCCAAGACGGCGAAGCAGAACATGCTGCCCCCCGCGATCCACGTGCGCCGCTCGCCGGCGATCCTGATCCAGGTGGACGGCGAGCCCGCGATGCGGCAGGTCGCCGACTTCCCCATCGAGTACGTGACGAACTCAGCGACGGACCTCTTTCGCCACACGAGCCAGGGTGACTGGTACATGCTCGTGAACGGCTTCTGGGCGACGTCCAAGAAGCTCGAGGGCCCTTGGGCCTGGCTCGAGGGCAAGCTGCCCATCGTAATGACCCAGCTGAAGATCGACCATCCGCGCGGTCACGTTCGCCGCTGGATCCCGTCGACGAAGCGCTACCGGAAGAACTTCGGCGACGCCGAGCGTGTGGCCCCGGCGCTGCCGGAGATCATTGTCGCCACGAGGCCGGCGGAGCTCATCCAACTCCACGGTGACCCGCTCTTCACGCTGGTGCCCGGCGCCAAGCTGATGGTCGTCGCGAACACCGAGAGCGACGTCCTGTTCCACCCGAAGCTCGGCAAGTACTTCCTGTCGCTGGCCGGGCGCTGGTTCACCGCAGACGAGGTCGATGGCAAGTGGGCGGAGACCTACGGTTCGCTACCGCCGGAGTTCGCCAGGATCCCGCGCGATCACGCGCGCTCCCACCTGCTGTGGTGCGTGCCGGGTACTCCGGAGGCGAACGAAGCTGCTGCCCGCGCGATCCTGAAGACACGTGGCACGCTGCACGAGCGCGTCCGCGCGCAGGTCCGCTTCGCGGAGAAGTCGCCCAAGAGCGCCCCGCTCAACGACACCAAGGTTCGCATCGTCACGAACTCGGAGGACGACTGCTTCCAGATCGGCGACGCCTACTACACCTGCGTGCGAGGCGCGTGGTTCCGCACGGAGGACCCGCGCTCGAGCTTCAAGCCCGTGGCGGAACTGCCCGAGACCCTCCACGCCATCCCGGAGTCGACGAGCTGCCATCACGTGAATGCCTGTGATGCCCTCGGCGCGGGGGAGAAGGTCGTCACCTTCGCGGTCGACAGCTCCTACGACGGCGTCTACGTCCACAAGGGTGCGCCCGTGTACGGCACGGCCTGGCACAAGCGTGGGACCCTGCGGAACAAGAACTGGTATCCGCGCGCACGCACCTACGGCGAGAACCGCTGGTACGACCCGGTAGCGGGCGTGTTCCAGCCGCGCTCGGTGCGCTACGACGAAGCGGGCGTTCCCATGGCATCGCTGTGGTCGCCGTACACGGCCAGCTACGGCCGCATCCGATGGTTCGCCGACCGTTACCGCCAGGGCGGCCGACGGATGATCCCGTACGACCGGGTCGACGACGACTTCAACCTCGCGTCGCCGCGCTTCGACGTCTACGCCACCTGGGGCAACGATCTGAAGGCGCGCAACGGCGCCGACCCGGCTCGCTTCCCGCTCGGAGATCGCGCGAAGGACACGTCGGCCGAGGAGCCCGCGATCGTCGCCGACGCCGAGGGACGGGCTCATCGACTGGTGAACGGCGCCATCGAGCGTCACGCCAGCGAGAAGTGGGCCACGGTCACGGACGCCGACGACGACGTGAAGGCACGCCTCGCGGCGCACGAGCGCACTCGTCTGCGCGCGTCGCAGCTCAGCACGTGGATGACGAAGCGGCGCGCCCCGCTGCCCATCAACCCCGAGGTCACTCCGCGAGCGGAGTAGGGGCTACCAGGCTGTCGGAGTTTCGGCCTCGACGGGCCACGCCGGTTGGCGCGACAGCCTGCTACCGCCGGTCGTCCGCCGGGTCGAGTCGCAGCGAGAACGCCGGCGGCCAGACGCGGAGCGGACGGCCCGAATCGGCACGCCAGGCCTCCACCTCGGTCGCCCAGTCGGGGTACCGGGGCGAGACGAACGGTCGGACATCGGCTCGGTATCTCACGATGCCGACGATGATCGTCACCGCGAGCAGCAGCGAGAGTAGGACGTCCGGCAGCGAGGCGACCATGACCTCGCGCGGGGACTTGCCCCGGATGCGCGAGAAATCCACTGCCGAGAGAGCGAGCAGCGCCAGCAGCACGGTCGGAGCATAGAAGTAGCGCTGCGCGAACGCTGGCGTGAGCAGCGCGATGTGGCCGGCACCGAGGTTCGTTCCCGTCGCGAAGATCACGGACGGGACGGCGAGCAGCACGTAGGCCAGAGCATGACGCCAACCGGACGGTGAGCGCCGCGCCAGGCCCACGAGCACGAACCCGAGGAGCGCCGCCATCACGATGGCGACGACCAGGATCGGGATGGGCGACAGGCCCTCCACCCAGCTCGCGAACAGGTTCGCGCCGGGGCGCCCGAACACCGGAAGCACGAGCGTCTTGACGACGACGGCCAGAGGGACGATCTCGAAGGAGATCCCGCTCAGGCGCGGCGGCGCGGTGCCGGCGACGGCGACGCCGCCATAGATCCCGGCCTGCAGGAGCGCCCCGAGCATCATCACGGTCGCGCGCATGAAGTCCTCGCGCTTCCGCGTCGTCCACGCGCGCATGAGGAACAGCGGGGCCAGGAACGCGGTCGGCGGGCCGGTCAGTACAGCGGCCAGGAGGATCATGCGCCGAACCCAACTGCCGACGCGGCTCTCCTCGCGCACGTCCTCGACGAGGATGATCCCGGCGGCGAGCGACAGATGGAACTGCGAGCCGATCGTCGTCAGCCAGATCTCTCCGGACAGCGGCACCACCAGCACCAGCAGCACCGCCGGCCAACGGCGACGGAACCCGGCCAGCCAACTGGAGCCGCTCCAGAGGACCAGCGCGATCGGGATCAGCTGCACGAGGAACGCGGCCCACGTCGTGAGCAGCGGCGCCTTCTCGAGTGGCAGGAAGCGGGCCGCCAGTGCCGTCGCGACGCTGGGCATGAACGCGTAGTAGTCCTGCTGCGGCGTGACGATCGACTCGAACGTGCCGTGCGTCAGGGCGTGAAGGAGGTAGATCGACCCCTCTTCGGCCCAGAAGCGCGGGGCTTGCAGCAGCTCCGGCGAACGCCAAGCGACCAGCGCGGCACAGAAGAGGAGTGCCGCACAGCGCACGAGATGAGGGCGCGGACGGGGTTCTTCGGTCACCGCGACATCATTCCATCACGCCCAGCCGACACGGCACGACATCGGATCTCACTCGTCGTCGTCGTCGTCGTCACCGTCGTCGTCGTCGTCCCAGAGATCGTCATCGGAGGTGGACTGGACCCGAACGTCGCCCATCTCCGGTGGGAACGCCTCGTCGAACGTGTAGACCTCGGCGAAGTCGGTCAGGCGGTCGTCGTCCGTCTTGCCAAACATCCCGACCTCGATCAGGTTGAAGACGATGTGACCGAAGTCGGCCGTGCTCCGGACGCCCCAGTCCTCGACGACCGTGCGTGCGAGCGGCCCGAACGAGGCTCGCGCGAGATCGCGAATGCCATCGAGCAGTTCCCGCGCCGTCACGTGGCGCTGCTCGCCCGCCTCCGCCAGCGTGTGCTGCAGCGCATCTCGTACGAACTCGTACGCCGCGCGGACGTACCGGCGGTCACGTTGGAGCAGCGTGGCGAGGGGATCGTCGTCGCTCATGCGCTACCGATCACGCGGTCGGGATCGCGTCCTCGCCGACGCGCGGGAACAGGTTCGGCGGCGCGCCCAGCTCGGTCCCGACCGCCAGCGTTCCGAACGTGCGCTCCGCCGCGAAGTCGAGATCGCCGACGCCGCCGAGGGCCTCGCGCAGCCGCGCAGCCGCGCGTGGCACGATCGGAGTGACCGCCAGCCCGAGCAGACGCAGGGCCTCGATCGACCAGGCCAGGATCTCGGCCGCACGCGGGCGCGTCGCCTCGTCCTTCGCGAGCTTCCAGGGACGCTCGTCGGAGAGGTAGAGCGAGATTGCATCGACGCCGCGCCGGACCGCGCCGACGACGCTCGCGAGATCCAGGGAGACCGGGAACGCCTCGACCGCAGCGATGGCTTCCTCCGCCGCCGTCTGGATACCGCGCTCTCGCTCTCCGGCTTCGCCGAGTTCCGGGTAGCGCCCTTCGCACGTCGTCGCGGCCATCTTCAGCAGCCGGTTGGCCGTGTTGCCGAGGCCGTTCGCGAGGTCCGCGTTCACGCGTTCACGAACGATGTCCCAGTCGAAGTTCGTGTCGTCGCCGGGCTTCATGGCGGTGGAGAGGAACCAGCGGGTCGCTTCCGGGCCGAACACATCGAGCAGCCGCTCGATCGTCGGGAGCGGACGCGTGTCGCCGCCGTCGTCCTTCGCCTTCGTCTTGCTCAGTTTGCGGCCGCTCTTGTCGAGCAGCCATCCGTGGACCAGCAACTGACGCGGCAGCGGCTCCCCCAGCGCGAGCAGGAGCGTCGGCCAGTACACGGCGTGGTTCGTGAGGATGTCCTTGCCGAGCAGATGCACATCGACGGGCCACCAGCTGTCATGACGCGCGCGCTCGGCGTCGTCGTCGGCCAGGTAGCCGATGGCGCTCTTGTAGTTCAGCAGCGCGTCGACCCAGACGTAGCAGACGTACGCGTCGTCGAACGGCAGCGGCACGCCCCAGTCGAGTCGCTCCCGGTTTCGGCTGAGGCAGAGATCGTTCAGTCCCTGGGCAAGGAACCCGAGCACCTCGTTCGTCCGCTTCTGCGGCTCGACGCGGAACTCGCCCGCTCGGATCGCAGTTTCGAGCCGCTCGGCGTACGCCGACATCCGGAAGTAGTAGTTCTTCTCGGTGAGTCGCTCGACGTCGTGGAGCTCGGGCTGCGCCGGGCAACGCTGGTCGGGCGTCGCGTCGACCTCCTTGTCGGTCCAGTAGCGCTCGCAGCGTGTGCAGTACCAGCCCTCGTAGTCGGCGAGGTAGATGTCGCCCTGCTCGTGGAGCTTGGCCAGCGCGCGCGTCACGATCGACGTGTGCCGCTCGTCGGTCGTCCGGATGAAGTCGTCGTTCCGGACCTCGAGCCGCTCGATCAGATCGCGGAAGTGCTGCGACATCTCGTCGCAGAGCTCCTGCGGTGGAATGCCCCGAGCGGCCGCGGACTCCTGCACCTTCTGCCCGTGCTCGTCCGTGCCGGTCAGGAACCAGGTCGGGATGCCCAGCAGTCGGTGGTAACCCGCCAGCACGTCGGCGAGGACGGAGGAGTACGCGTGACCGATGTGCGGCCGGTCGTTCACGTAGTAGATCGGCGTGGTGACGTAGAAGCGCTTCTGGGTCATGCGGCTCGAAGTCTATCGCGGAGCCCGGGAGAGGACGCCGAAGGGTCCGCGGGGCGGGAGAGGCCACTGGTACTCTCCAGCCTCCCCCGGAGACCGCCCCATGCAGCGCGACGAGTCCCTCTCCCCCGAGCAGAACCTCCGCGACATTGTCGACAGCCCGACGTACCTGCGCGCGTACGAGGACATCGGCCTCATGCACCGCTCCGAGCTGCGACCGGTGCGGCTGCAGCTCGAACTCTTGAAGCCAGAGCTGCTGCTGCAGGAGGAGGGGGTCGAGAGCACGGTGGTGCTGTTCGGAGGGTCCCGCATCCTCGATCCCGTCGACGCCGAGGAGCGCGTCCGCGCCGCCACGAAGGCTGTCGAGGAGCAGCCCGACGACGCCGAGGCCGCGTTCGAGCTGACGGTCGCCCAGAACCTCCAGAAGAAGTCGCGCTACTACGTCGAGGCGCGGCGGTTCGGCGAGCTCGTCTCGACGCAGTGTCAGTCTGGCGGGAGGCTGCACTACGTCGTCGTGACGGGTGGTGGCCCCGGGATCATGGAAGCCGGCAACCGCGGTGCTTGGGACGTCGGGGCGAAGAACATCGGGATGAACATCACCCTGCCGCACGAGCAGGCGCCGAACCCCTACATCACGCCGTCGCTCTGCTTCCAGTTCCACTACTTCGCCGTGCGCAAGATGCACATGCTCCTGCGCGCTCGCGCCGCGGTGTTCTTCCCGGGCGGATACGGCTCGCTCGATGAGTTGTTCGAGATTCTCACGCTCGTGCAGACGCAGAAGATGAAGCCCATCCCGATCGTGCTCATCGGCGTCGACTTCTGGAATCGGATCGTCGACTGGGACTACATCGCGGCCGAGGGGACGATCTCGCGGAAGGACCTCGACCTGTTCCACGTGTGCGACACGGCCGAGGAGGCGTGGGAGTACATCTGCCACTTCCACGAGACGCCGCACCTGCTGCCGGGTGCAGACCCGTCAGAGATGATGGGAGCGGAAGACGAGGGGGGGTAGTTCACGGCGATTGCGGGGCGCGTAGTTGGTGGGCGCGCGTCGCGAGATGTGGCAATCGCCGCGCCCTACCTTGTTTCTGGTCGGCTCCGCGGCTGCGTCCGCTCTCACGCGAGAGCCACCCCCTCGGTCGCAGCCTTGCGTGGCCTCATTCCCCGCGTCACGGCGAGGGGTCACGTCGATTGCTGGCGGTTGGCGGGTGGACGCCGATGGGGACATGCGGCAATCGCCGCGCCTCCCATGTTTCTGGTCGGCTCCGCGGCTGCGTCCGCGCTCACGCGAGAGCCACCCCCTCGGTCGCAGCCTTGCGTGGGCCTCATTCCCCGCGTCACGGCGCTTGCGCTGACGCGCAACCGCCGCGCCCCGGGTGAGGAACCGGTCCGCCCCGCCCGCTGGGGTCATCCGCGCGAGGCGGGTCCACTGGCGCAGCGCGGGCGACCCTCGTGATACGGACGGCGGTCGGTCGACGATCGGGGTCCCGCTCGTTCCCGCATCTCGCCGCGGGCGCGCATCCAATCCCCGACGCGCGCCACCTCAATGGGGTCGTACGGGCGGATCTCCTGATCCGCCCCGCCCGCTGGGGTGGCGCGGTCGACGGGAACCGATGGCGGTCGCCCCTGCAACGTTCGGCGTCAACGACCTGCCACGTGGATCGCGCCCGTGGCCCCCGATCCAACGTGGTCGTTCGCTGACCGCCGTCCACCCGCCGGGCCCGCGCAAGGCGTGTCGTCGGGTCATCGAACGCATCGGTCCGGCGGAGGCGAGAACCTCCCGATTCCCAACCCCGGGGCTCGGCGGTTGCGCGTCAGCGCAGGCGCCGTGACGCGGGGAATGAGCGCGCGCAGGTTCTCGACCGACAGGACTCACCGTCCCGACAGGGTTGTCGAGACCGAGCATGCGACCAGAGACATGGGAGGCGCGGCGATTGCCGCATGTCCCGATGCGCGTCACCAACCCACGACCAGCAATCGACGTGACCCCGCGCCGTGACGCGGGGAATGAGGCCACGCAAGGATGCGACCGACGGCGGACGCACTCGCGCGCGAGGTGACGCATCCGCGGAGCCGACCAGAGATATCGAGGGGCGCGACGCGTGCGCATCGCACGCGGCGTGACGCTAGTGCTCGACGGGCGTTCCCAGGATCGCCATGACCTTCGCCCGCGCCGCCTCGAACGTCTCCACGTCGTCCGCCTCGAGCACCAACCGCAGCAGCGGCTCGGTGTTCGACTTGCGCACGTTGCACCACCACGTGGGGTAGTTGACCGTGATGCCGTCGAGGCGGTCCTGCTCGGCGTCGTCGAACGTGGCGGCGATCTGTTCGATCAGGCCGTCCTTGTCCTCGACATGGAAGTTCACCTCGCCTGTCGTCGGGTAGCGCCGCAGCGGCGCCGCGATCTCGGAGAGCGTCTGGTCACCGCGGGCGATCTGGCTCAGCACGAGGCCTGCGGCATAGATCCCGGAGTCCGTGTACCAGAGGTCGCGGAAGTAGAAGTGGCCGGAGAGCTCACCGCCGTACGGGCCGGCGTGCCGGCGCAGGGTCGCCTTCATGAAGGCGTGACCGACGCGCTCGCGGATCGGCGTGCCGCCCAGGGCCGAGATCGTCTCGGCGACGACGCGCGACGAGCGGAGGTCGTAGAGCACCGCCGCGCCCGGCTCGCTCGGCACGAGTTCCGGAGCCAGCAACGCCGTGACAAGGTCGTTCCCGAGGATCTCGCCCTTCTCGTCGCAGAAGCACGCGCGGTCGGCGTCACCGTCAAACGCCAGGCCGACGTCGCACCCCTCGCGGAGGACGGTCGCCTGTAGATCGCGCATGTTCGCCGGGTTGAGGGGGTTCGCCTCGTGGTTCGGGAACGTGCCATCCGGCTCGAGGTACAGGCCGATGATGTCGATGGGCAGCTTGCGCAGCACGCTCTCGACCTCGAGCCCACCCATGCCGTTGCCACAGTCGACGGCGACCTTCAGGCGCCGGCCGGCCGGCTTGATCATGCCGAGGATCTTCTCGGCGTAGCCGGCCTTGACGTCCTGCTCCGTCACAGCGCCTGACGTCTCGGCGGGCGGCGGCAGTTCGCCGCGTGCGATCGCCTCGATCTCTGGCAGCCCCGAGCCGCCGCCGATCGGGACCACGTTCTTGCCGGAGATCTTGAAGCCGTTGTAGCCGGCCGGGTTGTGCGACGCGGTGACCATGACGCCGCCGTCGGCCTCGAGGCTCCCGACCGCGAAGTACTGCATCGGGGTCGAGACGACGCCGATGTCGATCACGTCGCAGCCCATCGCGTTGATGCCACGGATCAGCGCCCGCGAGAGCCCCACGCCGCTGTCGCGCATGTCGCGACCGACCACCATGCGCTTCGCGCCCAGGTGGTGCGCCACGGCGACGCCGATGCGCTCCGCGAGTGCCTCGTCGAGCTGATCGGGGACCGTGCCCCGGATGTCGTACGCCTTGAAGATCCCGGCCACGGTGCGTCCTCTGCCCCTTAGGGCATGTCGGGGGTCTCGGACAGCCGTCCGCTCTGACCCCAGAACTCGATCGGGTTGCGCCAGACGAAGCGCTCGATGTCGCTCTCGGTCCAGCCTTCCATCCGCATCAGGCGCACACACTTCGGCACGCTCAGCGGGTCGCTCTCGCCCCAGTCGACGCTGGAGTTCACCATCATCTTCTCGGGGCCGTAGCGCTCGAACATCGCGACGGCGCGCTGCGGCGAGAGCTTCGTGTTCGGGTAGACCGTCATGCCGACCCACACGCCGAGGTCACGGACGATGTCGATCGTCTCCTCGGTGATGTGGTCAATCAGGATCAGGTCGTTGTTCCAGCTCTTCGACTTGATGAGGTCCGCGATCATCTGAACGCCAGTGCGCTTGTCGACGTGCGGCGTGTGGACGAGCGCGGGAAGCTTCAGCTCCTGCGAGAGCTCGAGCTGCTTCTCCAGCCCGATCATCTCGTTCGCGGTGTTCTCGTTGAGGCCGATCTCGCCGACCCCGACGACCGACGGGCGGTCAAAGAAGTGCCGCATGCCCTCGAGGGTCGGCAGTGTGACCTCGAGGTTCTCGGCGTCCTTCGGGTTCACACCGATGCACTGGTAGTGGTTGATCCCGTACTTCGCCGCGCGCTTCTGCTCGAACACCGTGATGTGCTCGAAGTAGTCGTAGAACGACTCGGGGTGCGTGCGCTCGGTGCCCAGCCAGAAGGCCGGCTCGACGAGCGTGGTGATGCCGCACAGCGCCATCGACTCGTAGTCGTCGGTCAGGCGGCAGTACATGTGCACGTGCGGATCGAAGAGGCGCATCACACGCTCCCGTTGGTGTCAGTGCTGCCCGCAAAGCGTGCGAGCAGGGTGAGAAGGCGGTCCACAGCGTCGTCGTCCACGTCGTGATGGGTCACGAAGCGGATGGCGTGCTCGGCGGTGGCGTAGAGCAGGATGCCCTCCGTCCCCGCAGCGCTCACGATCTCCGCCGCCTCCACGCGGCCGGTGCCCACGAAGAGGATGTTGGTTTCGACGCGGCTGGCATCCACGGAAAACCCGTCGAGCGCCGCGACGCCCGAGGCCAGCCGGGCTGCCCGTTCGTGATCCTGGGCCAGACGCTCGCGCATCGAGGCCAGCGCCACGCGCCCGGCAGCCGCGATGACGCCGCTCTGCCGCATGCCGCCACCAAGACGCTTGCGGTGGTAGCGCGCGGCCTCGATGAAGTCGGAATCCCCCGCGAGAAGCGAGCCGACCGGGGCGCAGAGACCCTTCGACAGGCAGATGCTGACCGAGTCAGCGACGTCCGCGTACGCCGCCGCCGGGACGCCGGAGGCCGCCACCGCGTTGAAGAGTCGTGCGCCATCCAAGTGCAGGCGCGCCCCACGCGAGCCAGCCGCCTCCGCGACGGCCTGCATGCCCTCGAGCGGGAGGACGCGGCCGCCATGGAAGTTGTGCGTCTGCTCCAGCGAGACCAACGACGTGCCCGGCGAGTGCTCCGAGCGCGGCAGCATCCACCCGGCCACGTCGGCGGCGTCGAGCATCCCGCTCTCGGACGGCAGCGTCCGGACCAGCACGCCCGCGAACATCCCGGCGCCGCCGCCCTCGAAGCAGGCCGTGTGCGACCACTGCTCGACGATGACCTGATCGCCCGGTCGGGTATGGGTCAGGAACGCGACCAGGTTGCACATCGTCCCGGACGGCATGTAGAGCGCGGCGTCCTTGCCGAGCAGCGCCGCGCCCTCTCCCTCGAGTGCCTGGACGGTCGGATCGTGGCCCAGCACGTCATCGCCGAGCTCGGCTGAAGACATCGCCGCCATCATCTCGGGCGTCGGACGTGTGACGGTGTCGGATCGGAAGTCGACGTTCTTCATCGAGCGGGCTCCGGCGGCAGGTGCATCCAGTGCCGCAGCAGGCGGCCGACCTCGACGTGGTCCAGGAGTCCGCCGAAGTGCTCGGCCCCTGGTCCCCTCGCCGCGATGGGCACCGGTGTGGCGGTATGACCCTGCGTTCCGTAGGAAACGTGCCAGAGCGCAGATCGTTCGAGTGCGCGCGACGTCTCCCAGTGTGAGTACGGCGGGTAGAAGCCCGCGCGACCGACGCCGAAGACCGCCGGATCGACCGCTTCTCGCTGATCACGGGGCGGTGCCTGGGCCTCGAGCGTGGTCTCTGCCCGCGCCATCGCGAGGAAGTCATCCTTCGAGAGCCGTCCGGAGCCATAGCTCAGCGCCAGGCCGCCCGTCTCGTGATCCGCGGTGACGACCAGGAGCGTGTCGGGATGCTCCCCGGCGTAGTCGGAGAGGATCGCGAGGGCGTCGTCCATCTCGCGCATCTCTCCGAGCACTGCCGCCACGTCGTTGATGTGACCGCCGTGGTCGATGCGCCCGGCCTCGACCCTCAGGAAGAACGGCGCATCGCCCGCCGAGAGGACCTCGAGCGCCTTCGCGCTCATCTCCGCCAACGTCGGCACGTCGCCGACGTCCTCGGTGTCGCGGTCGAGGGCGTACGGAATGTGGGAGCGCGAAAAGACGCCCGCCACGCGTCCCATGCCGGGGACGAGCGTGGACAGTTCGCCTGCGCTCGTCACGACCGAATAGCCAGCCGCGGTGAGCGCCTCGGGCGGCAAGTAGTGCGCGCCGCCGCCGAGCATCACATCCACGTTCGACGCCAGGAGGTGCTCAGCGATCAGTTCCTCCTGTCCGCGGTCGGGGGTGTGAGCGGCGAACGCTGCGGGAGTCGCGTGCGTGAGGCGCGCCGTCGATACGAGGCCGGTCCGACGGCCGGTCGCCTGAGCGTCGTCGAGGCACGTCGTCAGTTCGGTGCCGGTCGCGTCCATCCCGATGAAGCCGTTGGGCGCCGTCACGCCAGCCGCCATCGACGTCGCGGACGCGGCCGAGTCCGTCACGGGAGAGTTCTGCGCCCCCGTGCGCACCATGCCGAGGGTGCCCGCGTCGACCAGGCTCGCCCACGCCGTTCCGTCGCGACCGGCCGCGTCGGCCCAGTCCATCAAGAGCCCGATCTGCTGCGGCCCCATGCCGTCCCCGATCAGGAAGATCACGCTCCGGGGCGCCGTGCCGGCGGGTGTCTTCCAGCCGTCGAAGAGGTCCGAGTCGACCCTCGAATGGCGAGGCAAGGCGTCGCCACCCGGCGCGGAAGGGTCGGTCGCCGGATCGGGGCCGCAGCCTCCGATCAGGGTCAGAGCGAGCGCCAGGAGCGGGAGCGTCCGTCGCATGCGCGCAGCCTATCCGAGCAGTGCCTCGAAGCGGCGCAGCGCCTCGCGGATGTTGTCGATCGAGTTGGCGTACGAGAAGCGGACGTACCCCTCGCCGCCCGCGCCGAACGCGGTCCCGGCGAGGCACGCGACACCGGCCTCCTCGAGCAGCCGTACCGACAGCTCCTTCGCGGGGATGCCGGTGCCGGTCACGTTGGGGAACACGTAGATCGGGAAGCCGGGGTCGGGATAGACGACCTCGTCGCCCGGCCCGACAAGCGCAAGCAGCGCGAAGAACATGATCGGCTTGGCGCCGGGCGTGACGACCACCTGAGCGGGGTTCGTCTCGATGCCGCGCGTGCGGTTCACGTGCTCAACGATCGCATCACGCAGTCCGGGCAGACCGAGCGAGGGGCCGTAGTGGGTCCAGCCGGTCCGCATGGCCTCGACACCTGCGTCCACGATGTGACGCGGTGTGTCGAAGTCCGGCTCGCCGATCTCGAGGTGCACGATATTGCGCCCCTCGGCCTCCAACGCCTTCGCGCGGGCGAGCACCTCGAACGCCGTCTCGGTGCCCAGCCGCGACATGCGGGTTGCGAGTTCCATGGTCCGCTCCGATCCCCCTGCCCGGCCTATTCATGAGGCACGCGACGCCCCCGCCGCGAGGACGGCGCACGGTAGCGCAGTCGGTCGGCGGAGGTGAGAAGGGCCGCGCGGTCAGAAGTCGAGCTGTGCGCCGACGAACACTCCGAGCGGAGCGCCGGCGGGCGCGGTCGGCGAGGTCACGAAGTCGTCGTCGAGCAGATTGTCGATGCGGCCGAAGAGAGTCAGCGTCTCCGATGCACGCCAGCGCGCGGTCAGCGTCACGAGAGCCTGACGTCCGACGTGACGCCGAGGCGACGGCTCCGGGTACGTGACGGCCCCGCTCTGGCCGTGGAAGTGACCGGAGAAGACGCCATCGAGCGAGACGTCCAGATCGCCGCCCGACCAGCTGACACCGGCCGAGCCGAAGCTGCGGGCGCGATTGAACAGATCGGCGCCCGTGGTCTTGTCGTCGGGGCGCTGCCGCGTGTACGTGCCCCGGGCGCGGAAGCCGCCACCGAGGTCCGCCGCCGCGCTCCACTCGACGCCCTCGGTCTCCGTTCTCAGTGCGTTCGCCAGCGCGCCGAACGGACGGGCCGGTGTCGCAATCGTGGGATCGAATGCGATGAGGTCGTCGGTCCGCAGGCGGAACCAAGTCGCCCCGACGACCAGGCCGTCGTCGAGAACGGGCTGCTCCACGCCGATGTCCACGCTCTCCGACGTCTCCGGACGCAACGTGGCGTCGCCGACGAACGGGTCGAACAGCTCGCCCGGCTTCGGCGCTCGGTAGCCCTCGCCGTACGACGCGCGCACGATCGTTCCGTGGTCACCGACTCCGGCCCGCGCCCCCGCGAAGCGCGAGGTCTCATCGCCGAACACGCTGTGATCGTCGTTGCGCGCACCGAACGAAAGCACCGGATCGTCGAACACGGCGACATCCGCAGGCCGCACCTCGACCAGGGCGAAGACCGCTTCGTTGTCCGTGTCATGGTGGTCGCGCTGCGTCGAGGACGTCGGCGTCGTGAAGTCCGGGAATGTGGACTTGCTGAGCGTGTCCTGATCGAGGCGCTCCCCGCCGAGCGTCACCTCGACTGCGGTGCCGTCACCTGTGCCGTCACCTGTGTCATCGCGCAGCCCGAGCAGACGGCCGACCGCGACCGTTCCCTCGACGCGCAGGCGCACATCTTCCGACGTGTTCTTCGAGACGAACTCGTTGCGCACGACACGGATCTCGTCACCCGAGCCGGGCACGAAGTCGGGATCGACGACGTCCACGCCGTCGGGCCCGTTCTCGAATGTGCTGTCGACGTCGAGTAGCGAGACCTGCGTGCGGACAGCGAGCCAATCGGTCGCGTCCCACACCGCTGTCAGCCCCGTCGAGATCGTCCGCCGGTCGCGCCCGATGTTCGCGTCTTCGGGCAGTACACCGGTTGTCGCGAAGTCGAACGGGCTCTCCGTCTCCGAGTCGGCGATGCGGAACGTCCCGGTGAGCTCGAGGTCCTCGAACGCATCGATGCCGAACGAGAGCACGGCATCGCGGACGCGGTACGACTCGCGTGCCCGCTCGCCGTGTGTGCGCAACGAGCCGAGAGTGAGCGCCCAGTCGTGCCCCTCTTCGCCCGCCGACAGACCGAACGACTCGCCGTGCGTGTCGAACGAGCCGCCTTCGACGCGCGCGAACCCACTGAGCGGACCCGCGCCGCGGCGCGTCGTGACGCTGACGACGCCGCCGATGGCCTCCGTCCCGTAGAGCACGCCGTAGCTGCCGCGCAGCACCTCGATGCGCTCGACACCGTGGGTCGTGAGATCGTTGAAGTCGAAGCCGCCGCCGAGCGTGGCGTCGTTCTGGGGAATGCCATCGACGAGCACGAGCGTCTGGTTGGTCCCGGCGCCGCGCACATGCATCTGCGTCGCCTGACCGAGCGGGCCGCCCTGCCGTATCTGAACGCCAGGCACCTCCTGCAGTGCGTCGTGCACGTGGGTGGACTGACGGCGCTCGAGCGTCTTGGGACCGATCACGGTCACACTCGGAACAGTGGTGCCGGCGTCGGACCCAAAGCGCCGTGCGACGACGACGATCTCGGTCTCGAGGTCGCTCGCATCTTCGTCTGCGGCGAGTGCTGTGGTCGCCGCGATTGCCACGAGTGCGAGAGCAACGGAATGGGCGCTTCCCTGGGTCATGCGGTCTCGTTCCTGTCTTCGGGGTCGTCGATGACGTCGATGACGTCGGTGTCTGGGAGGTCAGGGATGTCGTGGATGCGGCGCCGCACATGCGGCACGCCATCGGTGTCGTGATGAACGGCGGCGGCGATGTCGAACGCGCTGCGGAGTGTGTCGGTCGTGATGACGTCGGCCGGTCGACCGCACGCGATGACCGGCCCCGCCTCGGGAGCCAACAGCGCCACGCGATCACACGCCTGCGCCGCGAGATTCAGATCGTGGGTCACGACCACCACCGCGCGTCCGCGATCGGCGAGCGCGCGCAGCAGTCGGAACACGGCGGCCTGATGGCGCAGATCGAGGTGCGCGGTCGGTTCGTCGCAGAGGAGCACTCGACCGCCCTGGCAGAGCGCGCGGGCGAGCAGCACGCGTTGACGCTCTCCGCCGGACAGCTGCGTGAGATCGCGGTTCGCGAGATGACCGGCCTCGACCTCGTCGAGTGCACGCTTCGCGGCGTCGAGATCCTCGGGTCCCTCGAACGCGAACGCCGGCTGCCACGCGTGTCGGCCGAGCAGCACCACCTCGAGCGCGGAGACCGGGAACAGCGGCCCCGGGTCCTGGGACAGCACGGCGACACTCTGCGCGAGCTCCCGGCGCGGCAGTGTCGCCACATCGACGCCGCCGACCTTCACCTGACCGGCGGTCGCTGCGAGCACGCCAGACGCGATACGGACGAGCGTCGTCTTACCGCAGCCGTTCGCGCCGAGCACACCGAGCAGTTCGCCCTCGGCACAAGCGAGGTCAAGGTTGCAGAGTACGTCGCGCTCGCCGTAGCCAGCGCGGATGCCTTCGAGGCGCAGCACGGGATCTGGCATCCCTGGATTAGGCATGCCCGGATCAGGCATCGGCGCCTCCCGCGAGAAGACGTCGACGCGCGAGGAGTGCGACGAAGGCGGGCGCCCCGATGACCGCGGTCACGATGCCGACCGGCAGTTCGCTAGGAGCGACGACCACCCGCGCCAGCGCGTCCGCGAGCGCCACGAAGCCCGCACCGGTGAGGAACGCCGCGGGCACGAGCACGCGGTGATCGCTCCCGACCACCATGCGTACGCCGTGCGGCACGACGAGACCGACGAAGCCGACCGGACCGGACACCGCAACGCACGCGGCGGTGAGCAGCGACGTCCCGATGAACACGCGCCGCCGACAGGCGTCGACGTCGACACCGAGCGAGCGCGCCGTCTCCTCGCCGAACGCGAGCAGATCCATGCGCCGCGACTCGAGCAACAGTCCGATGGCGCCGAGCGGCGCGGCGACGCCGAGCAGCGCGAGCTCACTGCCGGTGGGCGAGGTCAGCCCCCCCATCACCCAGCGCAGGATCGCCTGCGACTCCTCCGGTGACGCGGCGTACTGCACGCACGAGAGGGCCGCGAGGAAGAAGGCGTTCGTGACGACACCGGCGAGCAGCAACGTCGCGGGATGCAGCGCCCCGCGTCTCGTCGCGATCATGTAGACGATCCAGAGCGCGAGCAGGCACCCCGCGAACGCAGCCGGCGCGCGCCCGAGCAACGTGCTCGCCGCGCCTCCGGTCAGCACGATGGCGAGCACGGCACCGAACGACCCGCCGCCCGAGATGCCGAGCAGGTACGGCTCTGCGAGCGGGTTGCGCAGGAGCGCCTGGAACGCCACGCCGCAGATCGCGAGGGCGCCCCCGATCAGCGCGGCCATCACGACGCGCGGCAGCCGGATGTCCCAGAAGATCGCCTGCTCGATGGCTGTCCCGCCGCCGCCGAGCAAGGCGACGAGGTCGACGCTCTCGGCGCCGAAGCACGCAGAGACAGCGACGGCGAGCAGTCCGAGGACGGCCGACGCGAGCACGACCCGCGCGAAGCGGGCTCGGGTGACGGGACGGGCGCTCACCGCTCTTCGGGCTCTCCGTGCACGAGCCGGATCAGGATGCGGATTGCTTCACCAGCACGCGGTCCCGGGCGGAACAGCGCCTCCTCGTCCTTGCCGAGGAAGTGCACGCGGTTGTTGGCGACAGCGGGAATCTCGGGGTGCTCCGCCCATGCCTCGCGCAGCTTGGCGCGGCCCTCGGGGTTGTCGGCTTCGCCGATCGACGCATCGAGAATGACGTCGGGGGCGAGCGCGAGCAGCGACTCGTCCGAGAGCACCGGCCAGTCACCCTCGACGTCGGCAGCGGCGTTGCGAGCACCGGCCTTCTCGAGCAGTTCCCCGACGAAGGACGTGCTGCCGGCAACGTACGTCGGACGTCGCTGCACGATGACGATGACGCGCGGACGTTTGGCGCGCGGCCCGGGTGCGTCGCCCTCAGCCTTCAGCATCTCGATTTCCAAGAACTGTCGCGCCTGCTTCGCGCGCCAGACGAGTCCAGTCAACTGGCCGATGCGCTTGTACGCGTCGTCGAGATCCGCAAGTCGATCGGTGGGGATCGTCTCGACCTGAATGAAGCTCGGGAGTGCGGAGAGCCGCTCCGCCAGGCCCTCACCGTTCACGAGCACGATGTGCGGATGCAGCGCGGTGATGCTCTCCAAGCTGACCGAGAGGGCATCGCCGAGGCGCGGTAGGTCCTCGTGCCCGGGCACCGGGTCGTCGTAGCGACCGATGCCGACGAGCGCATCGGCAGCTCCGATGTCGATGACGATCTCGGTCAACGCCGGCACGAGCGAGACGATCCCGACCTCCGCAAGTCGCTGCGGGGAGAGGGGCTTCGGTCGCTGGCCCGGCCACTTCTCGATCGTCGGAGTGCGCGCGGGAGTCTCGGACGCGCTGTCGCGCGCTACATCCGAAGCGTCGCCTGAGTCCGTACCGTCCCCACAGCCGCCGATCGCCGGAGCGATCGCGAGCAGAGCCGCTACGAGGAGCTGTGTCGCGAGGGACCTTGCCTGCACTGCCTCACTCTCCCAATCCACGGAGATGCGTACGTGAGACGCTTCACAGGCAGGTCTTCTGGCTTCCGGCGGGAGCGAGGACCCAACGGGATCCAGGCCAACCGTCTCCGCCTTCCCGGAGCGCGGGGAGCGCGTCCAGTGGCGTCAGGAGACGGCGATCGAGCCGGTCACAGCGGCGGGTCCGCGGGGGTTTTGCACCCCACTTCCCTCTTCGGCGCTCCGCAACGTGCGGGAGCGCGTGCGCCCGGCGGCGAGATCACTCGCGACGGGCACCCGTGAGACGGATAGGCGATGACAAAGAACGAACGCCGGTTGTCGCTGGTCATCTGGGGACCTGCAAGAACGGAGTCGAGCGGGCGGGGTCACGTCGATTGCGGGCGGTAGGTTGATGACGGGCATCGGGGCATGCGGCAATCGCCGCGCCTCGCATGTTTCTGGTCGGCTCCGCGGGTGCGAGGGCTCGCACTCGAGAGCCACCGTGTTGCCCGCACCCTTGCGTGGCCTCATCTCCCGCGTCACGCTGCTTGCGCTCGAGCGCAACCAGCGCGCCCCGGGTGGGATTCCGGACGGGGTGGGTCTCCTCCGATCCGACGGGTCCGCCACCCCAACCGGGTCGTACGGGCGGATCTCCTGATCCGCCCCGCCCGCTGGGGTCGCGCGGCCGATATCGATCCGATGGCGCACCGCGGACGTCTCGCGCAATTCGGACGGCGATCAGTCAATCGCCTGGATGCCCTCTGGAGTTGCGCGGCGGCAGGTAGTGAACGCCATCGACCGCGAGCCGTGCGAATCACCCGCCCGGTTCGCGGTGCGCCATCCTCCCCAGTCGCCCGGGCAACCTCAGTCGGCGGGGCGGATCAGGAGATCCGCCCCTACGGCAGACGTTGAGTGCGGAGCCCGTCCGCGATTCGGCGCGATCGTGCGACCGGCGCCACCACGGACGCCGCACCGACCCGCGAACCGATCACGCCCCGTTCGCCTGCATCCAGGTGAACACCATCAGCGTCCCCGCGGCCGCGACCAACACCATCGCCCAGATCGTCAGGGTCCGCGCCGACCCGATGCTCTTGTCGATCAGGTCCTCGATCGCGCGCTGGTGGTTCGCCTGGGCGCTCTTCAGCGCGTTGACGGTGTTGTCCTGCGCCTTCTCGTACAGACGCGCGGCGATCTCAGACAGGCGCTCCGCCTGCTCCTTCGTCGCCGTGGGCAGCGTGCGCAGGACGTCGGGGACGCCGCGCATCTGATTCTCCATCTCGCGCCCGCGCTTCTCGGCCGCCTCGTGGAACTTGCCCAGCACGTGCAGCACCTCGAGCTGCTGCTTCGCGCTGTCGCCGAGCGCCTCGGCCACGTGGAGCATCTCGCGCTGCGCATCGGCGACCTCACCGAGTCGTTTCTCGACGCGTCGGCTCTGCTCGGCCAGCCGCTCCCACGCATCCGCTAGGCTGCGCGGTCGACCGGTTGCTACCGGTAGTCCGTCGTCACTCGACGCTGCGACATCGTCGACGCCGTCCTCGGCCTCGTCGTCGCCCGCAAAGATCGCCTTCAGGATGTTCTTGGCCACGCTGCCTCCTGGATGCGCCCCATTGTCCGCGATGCACCAAGCCCTGCCGTAACTAACTAACCGGCAGCCTCAACTCCGATCGAACCGCGACGCAACGGCGGGCGCCGCAGAGCGGCCGAACGCGCGTCCGCCAACTGAGACTCGAGGCTGGAAGTTAGTTACTTGGGGCAGGGCTCGACTCAGTACGCGAACTAGTACGCGCGAGCGAAGATCGGTCGGATACCCGTCGCGTCGGCACCACAGATCGTGCACGCACCCGGGTCATCGTCACCCTCGTACGGAATGCAGCGGATCGTCGCCTTGGTGTCGTCCTTCACGCGCGTCTCGCACGCGGCCTCGCCACACCAACGCATGTGGAAGAACCCACCGTCACCAACCCGCGACTTGAAGTCGTCGTAGTCGTCGCAGACGAACGTCCTCTCGTCCCGCCATGCGCGGGCCTTCGCGAGCATGCCCGCCTGGATCGTCGTCATGAGTCCGGCGATCGTCGAAGCGACCTCAGTGAGCGGCACGATCATCTTCTCGCCCGTGTCACGGCGCTTGATGACCGCGTTGCCGGACGCCTTGTCGCGCGCGCCGTACTCGACCCGCACCGGCACGCCCTTCTTCTCCCACTCGAAGAACTTCGCGCCCGGTCGCAGGTGGTCGCGCGTGTCGGCCTTCGCCCGCACACCGGCGGCGCGCAGATCCGCGACGATCGCCTCGGCGTCGGCGCACATCTCCGCGGCCTGCTCCTCGCCCTTGAAGATCGGGACGACCACCGCCTGCTGCGGCGCGAGCATCGGCGGCACCACGATGCCGTCATCGTCACCGTGCGTCATGATGATCGCGCCGATCAGACGCGTGGACACACCCCACGACGTCGACCAAGCGTGCTGCATCTCACCGTCGCGGCCTTGGAACTCGATGTCGTACGCCTTGGCGAAGTTCTGGCCGAGGTCGTGCGACGTCCCCGCCTGCAGCGCCTTGCCGTCCTGCATCATCGCTTCGATGCACGTGGTGTCGATTGCGCCCGGGAAGCGCTCCGACGCGGTCTTCGAACCCTTGATGACCGGCACGGCCATCACGCTCTCGGCGACGTCGGCGTAGACATCGAGCATCCGTCGTACTTCCTCGGCGGCCTCGTCGTGCGTCTCGTGCGCCGTGTGGCCCTCTTGCCAGAGGAACTCCAGCGTGCGCAGGAACAGACGCGGACGCATCTCCCACCGCACCACGTTGGCCCACTGGTTGATCAGGATCGGCAGATCGCGCCAGCTGTTGATCCACTTGGCGTACGTCGAACAGATGATCGCCTCGCTCGTCGGCCGAATGTACAGCGGCTCCTCGAGCTCCTTGTCGCCACCGTGCGTGACGATCGCGCACTCCGGAGCGAAGCCCTCGACGTGCTCCTCCTCCTTCGTGATCAGGCTCTTCGGCACGAGCAGCGGGAAGTACGCGTTCTCGTGCCCCGTCTCCTTGAAGCGGTCGTCGAGCTCGCGCTGCAGACGCTCCCAGATGCCGTAGCCCCACGGCTTGATGATCATGCAGCCGCGCACCGGCGCGTGCTCGGCCATGTCGGCGGCGGCGATCACGTCCTGGTACCAACGCGAGTAGTCCTCAGCGCGGGTCTTGATCTGTCTGCGGGACATCGGGGGAACCTCTTCTCTAGATCTCTGTGTTGACGAGTCGGGCGCTCTAGACGACGACGTTCACGAGTCGCCCCGGCACGACGATCACACGACGCACCGGCTGCTCACCGATCGCCGCCACCACCGCGGGGTCGGCCAGCGCCGTCTCACGCACCGACGCCTCGTCGGCATCGGCCGCGACCGTGATGCGCGCCTTGACCTTGCCGCGCACCTGCACGGCGATCTCGACCGTGTCGAGCACCAGCGCCTCGGGATCGACGGCCGGCCACGACGTGCGGAACACGCTGCCCTCGCCGCCGAGCATCTCGTGGACCTCTTCGGCCAGGTGCGGTGCGACCGGCGCCATCGTCAGCGCCAGCACGCGCAGTGCCTCGGCGTAGCAACGACGATCCGCCTCGGACGACGCCGCCACCTTCTCCGCGTTCGGGAACACGTTCAGCAGTTCGTAGATCGCAGCGACGCCGGGGTTCAGCGCCAGGTCGCCGTCGAACGCATCGTCAAAGCGTTGCAGCATGATGTGCGCACGACGACGCGCCTCGCGCGCTTCGTCGGAACCGCTCGAGTCACCCCGTACGTCGGCCGGGAACGCCGCGATCACGTCGCGGTTCGCCACGAACGTCGCGTGCAGACGCGTGACCAGCTTCCGCGCCGCCGCCGCACCGTCCTCGTTCCAGCGGATCTCCTCGCGCGACGGCGCGAAGAAGAACATCGCCAGCCGCGCGGCGTCGATGCCGAACTCGCGCGCCAGATGGATCGGCGAGATCACGTTGCCGAGCGACTTCGACATCGTGCGCCCGTCGCCGTCCTGCACCATCCCGTGGTGGAACAGCCGGACGACCGGCTCCTCGACATCGAGGAAGCCCGCGTCCTTCAGCACCTTGGTGATGAAGCGGAAGTAGATCAGGTGGCCGTTCGCGTGCTCGGCCCCACCGATGTACAGATCGACCGGCAGCCACTTCGCAGCGGCAACCGGATCGAACGGCAGGTCGCCGTTGTGCGCATCCGTGTAGCGCAGGTGGTACCAGGACGAGTCGATGAACGTGTCCATGGTGTCCACGTCGCGTTCGGCCGCGCCGCCGCACTTCGGGCACGTCGTCGCGACGAACTCCGCCACGTCCGCCAGCGGGCTGCGTCCCTTCGGGATCCAGCTCTCGACGTCGGGCGGCAGCGTGACCGGCAGTTGGTCCTGCGGGACCGGCACGACGCCGCAGGCCGCGCAGTGGACCATCGGGATCGGGCAGCCCCAGTAGCGCTGACGGCTGATGAGCCAGTCGCGCAGCCGGAACGTCACCCGCCCGGAGCCAGTGCCTTGCTCCTCGAGCCAAGCGATGACCTGCGGCTGCGGGATCGCGTCCGCCGACGGACGACCGTCGAACGGACCCGACGCCGTCATCACACCCGACTCGGTGTACGCGCCCTCCATCGTCGCAACGTCCAGCGAGCCCGACTTGTTCTGGATCACCACGGCGATGCCCAAATCGTGCGCCTTGGCGAACTGGAAGTCGCGCTCGTCGTGCGCTGGCACGCCCATGACGTAGCCCGTGCCGTACGACGCCAGCACGTAGTCGGCGACCAGCACCGGCACCGTCTCACCCGTGCATGGGTGCACCGCGCGCAGACCCGAGTCCACGCCCGTCTTCTCACGGTTCGCCGCGCTGCGCTCGATCTCGGTCTTCAGCGCCGCCGCCTTCGCGTAGGCCGCGACGTCAGTCGCGTTCGAGCCGTGCCCCGCGCACCAGCGCCCGGCGTCGGACTCCGGCGACAGCGCCAGGAACGTCACGCCCCACAGCGTGTCCGGCCGCGTCGTGAACACCTCGAGTTCGGACGGACAGCCCTCCGCCGGAGACTCCACCCCGAACGTGATCGCCGCGCCTTCGCTCCGCCCGATCCAGTTGCGCTGCGACGCGAGCGTGCTCTTCGGCCACTTCGGCAGCGTGTCCAGCCCGTCCACCAGCCGCTGCGCGTACTCGGTGATCCGGATGTACCACTGCTCGAGGTCGCGCTTCTCGACGACGGACTTGCAGCGCCAGCACTGTCCGTCCTGCACCTGCTCGTTCGCCAGCACGGTCGCGCAGCCGACGCACCAGTTCACCGGCGCGTTCTTGCGGTAGACCAGCCCACGCTCGTAGAGCAGGACGAAGATCCACTGAGTGAAGTGGTAGTAGTCCGGGTTGCACGTCGCGAACTCGCGCTCCCAGTCGTAGCCCAGACCGACGGCCTGCAGCGTCGAGCGGCCGGTGGCGATATTGCCCAGCGTCCACTCGCGCGGATGGATGTCGCGCTGAATCGCGGCGTTCTCCGCCGGCAGCCCGAACGCATCCCAGCCGAACGGGTGCAGCACGTCCTTGCCCTGCATGAGCAGCCGCCGGACCGCGGCATCGCCGATGCCGTAGTTGCGGAAGTGCCCGATGTGGATGTCGCCCGAGGGGTACGCGAACATCTCGAGCGCGTAGAACTTCCGGCTCGGATCCGGGTCGGCCGGCGCGCGGAAGAGACCGGTCTCGTTCCAGCTCGCCTGCCACTTTGCTTCGGTCGTTCGGAAGTCGTAGAGGTCGCTCATCGTCGTCACCTGGCTCTCGGGCGCCTCGCGCGCACCGAAGCGGGGAGGTTAGACGCGTGGCGAGACCGCTTGGAGAAAGCGGACGGCGCACCCGGAATCGTTGACCGTTTGGCAGGCTCGTTTCTATCGTCCGCCCCTCGCCGGTCCCGACCGGCGCGGACAGCCGTGGGGCCTTAGCTCAGTTGGTAGAGCGCCTGAATGGCATTCAGGAGGTCAGGAGTTCGAATCTCCTAGGCTCCACCACTCATCCAGCCTCGGATGAGAGGTCGTCCCCTACGAGCCCGACGCGGCGACACGAGACGTGTTGTTCTTCGCGCCTCCACTCAGGCACGCGCGCCGGTTGATGGCGGGGCCGTACAATCCCGCCGTGGGACCGCAACCGACTCGAAGCCGCCCCGGCCGCTCAGCGCCCCGCGTCAACGTGGCGGCGATGTGCGTGGCGCTCGTGATGACCGCTTCGCTCGCGCTGGCCCAGGACGGCGGGGGCGACGCGAGCACGCCGCCAAGGACGCCGGCGTGCGGCGGCCTCCTGATCGTCTGCCTAATCTGCAATGGACTGCGGAAGCAGCCCATCGGAGGGTGGCTCCTGTTCTTCTACATCCAGGTGATCGTGGGCGGCGTGATGACCGCGGCCTTCGCACCGGGGATCGCGGAGAATCTCGTCTCACCGGACTGGGAGTCAGGTTGGCTCAAGGGCATGTTCGCCCTCTCGGTGGTGCCGGCGCTCCTCGCGCAGGCGGCGGCAACCGCGGCAGCGATCGCCGCGCTCTTCGCACGACGACCAGTTCGCAACCCACCGTTTCACTTCCTCCCAACGAGCGCACAGGTGCTCAAGGCGCTCCAGTGGAGTCTGGCGGCCTGGGCGGCGACGTCGGTGCTGAGCCTCATCGTCGACTGGATGTACTTCCAAGACCAACTCGGGCTGTCCGTGTTCGCGTCGATCGCCCCCATCGCGTGGTTCCTGTACTTCCGGAGTTCCCGTCGCGTCGAGATGGTCTTTGAGACGCTCAACTGGGACTACGCACGGTTCGCGCCGGAGAAGCTCCGCCGCAAGTAGCGGCCGCCGTCCGTCAGCGTGCGCGGCCGTGGAACTCGGAGCGCATGGGCGGGTCAGTCCGCGTCGGTCTCGCGCCACGCCGCCATGACCTCGCGGTTCACGCGGAGGTTCGTGAGCATCGACTCCCGCGTCTCGGCATCGACGTGCGCCACCGACTCGTCGAGCAGGCGCTTGGCCTTGTCGAGATGCGCCCGGTCGCCGATCCCCTTCCAGAGCAGGTGGCGGGCCGCCAGGCGCTCCCGCGCGTCGAGCCGCTCCTCGTGCTTGGCGAGGGCTGCCAGCGCGTCGGCGGCGTCGCCGCCGGGCAGGCACGCCAGCTCGCAGCGCGCAAGCGTCTCGTAGCCGGCGACGTCGATCTCCGCCGCCAGATCCCGCCCCGCGGCGAGCGACGCCCGCCCGGCCGCTTCGTCCCCCGTCGCGGCACTGAGCGAGCCGAGCGCCCTCGCTGCGTTCCCGCGGAGTTCGTCGTCGTCCGCCGCTCCCGCCAGCCGCTCGGCCTCCCGCGCACACTCCTCGTGGCGTGTGCGACGGCCTAGCGGGTGGAGCACGTCTGCCAGGCGCAGCAGGGTCTTGGCGCGTTCGGGGCCCGTGAGCAGTTCCGGGACCGCCAGCGCGCGCTCGGTCAGCGCCGCCATCTCGGCGTGCAGGTAGCCGTTCGTGAGATGCGTCTGCGCGGCCGGGAGGTAGCGCAGCGCCGACTCACCGCGGGCGCCCTTCAGGTAGTGGTCGCAGAGATCTACGCAGAGTGCGCCGTCGAGGGAGTCGGGGTCCTTGTCGGCGGCCTTCGTGCGCGTCTCGAGGGTCTCGGCGAGGGCGGCGTGGTACTCCTCGCGGAGCTGCTCCAGCAGACTCCCGTACAGCGCCTCCTGCACCTGGTGGTGATCGAACACCATCTGCCGACCCGCCGCGCGCACGAGACGGTGCTTGCGCTCGATCTGCCCGAACCGCTTCAGCAGCGGGATGCGGCCCATCCCGAGCACTTCGCCGATCAGACCCGGATCGAACTCGAAGCCCCAGCAGCTCGCCACGTCGAGCAGATCGCGTTCCTCCTCCGTCAGATCGGCGACGCGCGCGTTCACGAGATCGAGCACCGACGACGGGATCTGGATGTCGTCGATGACGCGCGTACTGACCCACGTCCCGTCGCCCTGCTGCGTGATGAACTGCCCTTCGCGCAAGCCGCGGATGATCTCGAACACGAAGAAGGGGTTGCCGTCGGACTTCAGAGAGATCTGGACCCCGAGCTCCTGTGCGAGGCGTTCCGACTTCAGCGTGTCCTGAAGCAGACGCATCAGGTCCTTCGGCCCGAGTCGATGCAGCGCGAGCTGGTGTGTCTGGTCGAGCCGCGTCAGCCCCGCCATCCAATCGCCCGACACTCCCGCTCGCGTCGTCCCGATCAGCAGCACGCGGTGACCCGGCACCGCCATCGCCAGCGACGTGAAGAGCGAGCGCCCCTCGTCCGGCGCAAAGTGCAGGTCGTCGATCAGGACGACCGTCGGGCGCTCAGCGCCGAGTGCGCGGGTCGCGTTGACGAAGCAAGTCTGGAGCGAGCCCTTCGTCAGCGGCTCCTTGCCCTCGGGCGTTCCTTCGCCGCGAAGGAGTGCGTCGAAGGCGGGGACGAGCACCGGCGTGGTCGGCAGGTAGTCGGCGCAGCCCGTCTCACCGAACTGCTCGCGATACGCCGTCGAGAAACCGCCGTCCGCCGCCGCGGCGCCGCCCGGCGGATACGGCCCGAACAGGAAGTTGATGTCCTCGCCGTCGCGTTGCATCCGGCCGATCAGTTCGTCGATCAGGCGCGACTTGCCGATGCCCGCTTCGCCCTCGATCAGGACCACGCAGCCCTCGCCGGACTTCGCGGCGTCGTACAAGGCGCGGAGCTTCGAGAGCTCGTCCTCGCGGCCGTAGACCGCCGTCTCGCGCGGGATGCGCACCCGCCGGAGCGGACGCTTCGTGATCGTCCGGATCATCGACGCCTGGCGGTGCCACCACGCCGAGTCCTCGCCCTCCGTCAGGACCGAGGCGAGTTCGTCGGCCGTCGCGAACCGCTCGTCCCGGTCCTTCGCGAGCAGGCAGTGCACGACCTCCTCGAAGAACGCCGAGAGCTGGGGGTTCACGTCACCGAGCTTGCGCGGCTCATCGTGGAGCACCTTGCGGATCGTGTTCGGGACGTCGTCGGCGAGATACGGGTTCACACCACACGAGAGTTCGTAGAGCAGCACCCCGAGCGCGTGCAAATCGACGCGGCCGTCCACGTCCTTGCCGCCGCCTCGGAAGCTCTCCGGTGCTGCGTACTGGAGCGACCCGAGCCCCTTCGCGATCTCCACGCCGACGTGCCGGCACAGCTCCTCGGGCACCCGCTCGAGTTCGACAAGCAGCTCCCGCAGCGTCTGCCCTTCGACGTACTCCATCGCCAGGAAGTGCGACCCACCGGCCGCGTCGCAGTCGAACGTGCGGACGACGTTCGGATGCGCGACCGCCTGCCCGATCTCCGCCTCGCGCAGGAACCGCTTGAAGAACCCCTCGGTCTCGAGGAGATGCGGATGCACGACCTTGAGCGCCACGCGCGTCCCGACCTCGAGTCCGCGCACCCGCCCTTCGACAACGGCGGCGTACACGCGCCCCATCCCACCGGAGCCGAGCTCACCGTCGATCAGGTAGGGGCCGAGGCGTTCGCCATTCATCCGGCGCCGAGGATACGGCTCGATTGGCCCAAAGCCGTCACGCCGGGTGCAGCCAACTACGTCCGACGCGCGCAGGCCTCGACGGCCTGCCGGAGTTCGGTGGCGATGCTCTCCCAGCCCGCGCGGCGGTTCTCGGTCTGCTCGAACGACAGCGGACGGCCGATGGAGACGCGCAGGCGGCCCGGGCCGGGGAAGCGCCGGTCGGGCGGCCACGCGGTATGGGCACCGTCGATGTAGCACGGCACCACGGCGATGGACGTGCCCGCGACGAGGCGCCCGATGCCGGCCTTGAAGGTCCCGAGCCGTCCATCGCGCGCGCGTGTGCCCTCGGGGAACAGGACGAACACGCAGGCGTCCTCGACGAGTCGGGTGCGCAGTGCGTCGAGGGCGTGGGCGCCACAGCGTCGGCGCCAGAGCGGCAACGCGTTCATCACGATTGTCGCAAACGTCGCGGCGGCGTCCGTCTCGAAGAACGTGTCGCCGGCCGCGATCGGGAACGCGCTCACACGCTGCTGCGCGGGGAGGGCGGCGCAGAGGGTGATGGCGTCGAAGTGGGAGGCATGGTTGGCGATCATCACGAACGGCGTAGCTTCGGGCAGGTTCTCGCGGCCCTCGATCCGCAGACGATGACGGAGCCGCAGGTAGGCGCGGATCAGCGCCCACGCGAGGCGACTGAGGAGCCAGCCCGCGAGGCCGACCTCCCGTCGCACGCTGCGCAGGCGCTCTGCGCGCGAGAGGCCGAGATCCTGCGCCGGGCGGTACTCCCACGGCTCCACGGCTACGGTGCCGTCAGGATCCGCATCGGCTGATCCAGCCCGAAGCCGGGTCGGAGGTAGCCGACATAGTGGAAGACGAGCGGCGCGGCGATCAGCAAGGAGTCGAAGCGATCGAGCAGGCCCCCGTGGCCGGGCAGCGTCGTCCCCATGTCCTTGATGTCGAGGTCGCGCTTGACGGACGACAGCACGAGATCACCGAGCTGCCCGGAGAGAGAGATGAGCACGCCGGCGCCGAGAAGCGCAGCCGGCGTGTCCATCCCCGTGCCCTCGAAGACGTGGTGGCCGACGTAGGCCGAGACGCACGTCGTCAGGATCAGCGCACCGATCGCGCCGCCGAGCGTCTTGTTCGGGCTCGTCGCCGGGCACAGCTTGCGACGGCCGAACGCGCGCCCGGTCACGTAGGCGAAGACGTCGTTCAGCTGCACGCCAACGAGTAGCCAGAGCAGGATCGGCCGGAAGAGCGCGTCGTTCGCGATGTACGCGAAGTGACCGAGTCCGCCGACGAGCAGCGACAGCGCCAGGACACCGAGCGCCGTGCGCTGCACGTAGCCCTGCGGGCGATCCGGCAGGATCGCCACAGCCGCGACGACCGCACACGAGACGGGCCAGATGGCCGTGAAGAACGAGTACCAGTGATCGGCCGCGGACAGCGCCGTCGCGAAGATCGCGAGCACGACGACCAGGCTGACGAGCCGCTCGCGGAACAGACCCGTGGCTCGTGAGAGCTCGTTGTGGCAGAGCAGCGCCAGCACGCACGTCGCGCCGATCACCCAGAACGAGCCGAGGAGGATCGGGCCGAGGATAGCGGGCGCGAGGATCGCCCAGCCCTTGCAGCGGACCAGCACGTCGGCGCGCGTCTCCGGCCCGACGATGCCGATGCGCGCCAGCGCGAGGGTCACGATGGGCGCGACCAAGAGCAGCCCGATCAGCACGACCGTCGTCCAGAGCGTCACCGGATGATCGAACGCGGAACCCGGATCCCAGAGTCGCTCGGCTGCGGTCACGCGTCGATCCCTCGGAGCGCAGACGCCGCACGGAGCAGGCGCCGCGTCGCGGTCAGGGCCCCACCGGACGCGACGACGACGAGGGCCAGCGCGGGCATGCCGAGATCCAGCACGAGCGGTCCCGGCAGGAGTGCCGCGGCGAATGCTGCGATCGTCACGACCGCCATGCGCTGCGGCTTCGCGAGCGGCC
Organism: Planctomycetota bacterium; assembly: GCA_021776825.1. Taxonomy (GTDB): domain Bacteria; phylum Planctomycetota; class JAJSAM01; order JAJSAM01; family JAJVHW01; genus JAJFFG01. Next base: position 28,498 of record JAJFFG010000104.1, on the reverse strand, counting down.
CGCAGAAGTCACTCGGCGCCCCGGCGTTGCGCACCATCGCCCGGACGTATGCGACGAAGATCGCCACTGCGGCCGCGACGTAGCCGAGTTCGACGAACCCGCCCGCCGCGTAGCCGAAGCCGATCAGGATGGCCGCGTCGGACAGCCGGTCAGGGACCTCGTTGTAGAGCTCGCCGACGGGCGAGGCCGTGCCGGTGGTCACGGCGTCCATCCCGTCGAACAGGTTACAGAGGAGTCGCATCTGAACGCAGACGCCACCCGCCACGAACAGCCACGGTGCGAGTTCGGCGGACTGCGACGTGCCCCAGAACGCGGCGCCGGCGACGCACGCCGCGACGAGGCCCGCCACGGAGATCCCGTTCGGTGACGCGCCGATGCGAATCAACGCCCGCGTCAGTACGCTCGCCCAGCCGGTCGAACGCGCGCGGATCGGACGCCGGTTCGGGTCCGTCTCGGGGGGTTCGGTCTCGAGGGGTTCCGCGGCGCTCATCGACCGAGGAGAGCCATGCCGAGCACAAGCGTGCCCATCCCAAGGACGTGGACCGGACGAACCGCCGTGCCGTAGGCGACGCGCGCGATCAGTGCGGCCCAGATGAACGTGCTCGCGTAGATCGGGTACAGCACGGTCAGACTGCCGCCGCGGCGGAACGCGGCGAGGAACAGCACCATCACCGCGATGTAGCAGACCACGCCGCCGGCGACACGCGGGTTGGCGAGGTAGCTGCGGAGCGTGCCGTCCGCGGCAGCGGCTCCTTCCTTGTAGAAGTACTGCCCCACCGCGCCGAGCACCGCGGCGACAGCGAACAGGACCACGGACAGGATTGGCGTGCGCTCGGGCATGATCGACTCCTCGCGCGGACTCGGCCGCGACCGACATCACGATAGCGAACCGCGGACGGAGGCGGAGCACGCGTGACGAACTCTCACGGCTCCGGCAACCTGGAGTCCCCGACAGCGTGCGGACCGGTGCGGACCGGTTCGCTCCCCGTCGTCACATCCGCCGCGTGCCTGTTGGACGCGCGCCGCCGCCGATTGATCACAGAGGGCGCGGGCCTCGCCAACCCGCCGATGGAGCGGAACAGAGTCTCACGCACGGTAGAGTCCTCGCCGTGATCGTGCTGCCCCTGCTGCTTGTCTCGTTCGGGCTCGCCGCCTGGCTCGGCGTGCCGCTCGCCGCTGCGGGGAGCTACGTGTTCGTGCTGCGACGCGAGCGCTGGCGAAGGCGGCGGCGCGAGCGGCTGCTGCCGTTCGCGATCGGCGGATGGGCGGTGTGGACGCTTGTCGCCACGGTGCCGATCGCGCTGCTGCTCGTCGGCATGGCGGTCGAACCGGACGCGTGGGAGGGGCCGACGGTGACGGCGATCGTGCTGTCGGCTCCCGTGGCGACGGCGGCCGCGATCGTTCTGGGTGAGTGGCGGCTCGCTCGCGTGCGCGAGCGCGACGGGTAGTCGGCGGCTCGGTCAGTAGACGGATCGGCGAGAGACGGTTCGGTCAGGGTCCGAAGAGGGAGCGGCCGTCGTCGGCTCTCCACCCCGCCAGGACCCAGTCGCGGTGGATCTGGAGGCGGATGAGATCCGGTGCGTCAGTGGAGCGGATGCCGGGAAAGACGACGGGACCCGCGGAAAGTGAACCATCGTCCCCGACCGTGACAGTGGCGGCGGCGTCGGGAACATCGCGACGCGTCACGGGCGTCCACTCCGAGTCGAACGTGGCCTCGGCGCGATCGCGGCGCGCGAGGAGCAGGGTGACCTTCGTGCCCGCCTTGGTCAGTTGGATGACCGCAGCCCCGTCCGGCCGGAGCTCTGGTGGCGCGCGGGCGCCTTCCTCGAGCAGATCGGCGAGCCGATCGAAGCGCCCAGGGGCCTCGTCAAACGAGGCCGCGAGTTCGACGACGGAGAAGCCGCCGAGCGTCTTCACGAGCCGGGGATGGAGGCTGTCGTAGACGAGGCCGGGCCGACGGGCGCGGATCGACGCGGCGAGGAAGTCGAGGGCCTCGTGTGGCGAGTCGCGGGTGAGGTTCGGCGCGTGCGGGATCGGGCACGCGCAGGCCGCCAGGAACGCGGTGAGGAACGTCACAGGGACGAGGGCGGTGCGAAGGCTCATGTGCGTGGGCTCATGCGGCGTGGGCTCATGAAGGGAGGCTACGGGAGCGTGCGTGTCGAGCGGGTGATCCGGGCTACCGGACCTGACGGGCGTCGGAGTCCTGCGGGTCGTCGCCCTGGGGCGCCGCCGCTGCATCGGGCCTGAGGACGGTCATCGGTTGACTCGGACGCACTGCGGTGAGCTGGGTGCCGACCGAGAGGATGAACGGCGCGACGCTGACTGCGTGGCCGCGCAACGCCCGGAGGTCGGCGACCGGGCCGATCGCGTGTGCAAACGGTCGCCGCTGGCAGTGGCGGCAGGTCAGCAATGACGACCCGAGCGGCGACCCGTCCGGGCAGACCAATCCCGGGCGTACCGGCCAGGCAATCAGCGTCACGAGGAGGACCGCGACGAGCGCGCGTAGGACGGGTCCGACGCTCCGCGTCAGGCGCGCTCGGGCCCTCGTTCCGGGGCGGCGCGGCGGCCGGGGACGCTGCAGGGGACTTGCTGAATCCAACGGTGTCTCGGTCTCCCGAGTGCAGTTGATGAAGTGCCGAGGAAGACGACCGCCGGTAGAGAAAAGGGGAATGTGATGTGGAGTGTAGCGGCAAGCCGTTTTACGGGGGGGTCGGCCCCAACCCCGGCACAGTCTCCATTATCTTCGAACCCACGCGTCGCGCGGCAAGAGTTCACGAGTTTTCTTGTGACGACAGGCACACCGTGTCGCGTCAGCGATCGAGCGGGGTCGTCGAACCCTCGATGTAGAGCGACCAGGTCTTGGCCCACTCCGTTCGCGCGCTCTCAAATGAGCGATTCGTAATGCCGGCGAGATCGGACAACGTCTCGAGATTCGACTGCGTGTTGACGACGTCACGCTTGTGGTGCGTCTGCATCCTGTCGGCAGTCCACACCCTGGAACGCTCGGAGTCGTAGCGACCGATGCCGCCGTCGCTGCGGCACGCTCCGAGAGCGGTCGCGGCGAGGACCAGGGCTGAGAGAGCGAGTCGAGACCTCACGCGGCACCTCCGGCGGCTGCCGGCTTCGACGCCGGCTCGAGCCGTCCCTCGATGAGACGACACATCCGGTCACATCTTGCCGCAAATCGCTCGTCGTGCGTCACGAGGAGCATCGCACGATCCTCGTTGCCGAGGTCGAGGAGCAGGTCTTGCACGCCGCCGCTGGTGCGCGGGTCGAGGTTGCCCGTCGGCTCATCGCAGAAGAGCACCTCTGGCTCGTTGATCAGCGCTCGCGCGACGGCGACGCGCTGGCGCTCTCCGCCGGAGAGCTCCTGGGGCCGGTGATCCATCCGGTCGGCCAGGCCCACACGGTCCAGAAGGTGCCGCGCGCGCTCCCGCATCTCGGTGCGACGAGCGCCCCAGCCCTTCCCGATCATCGCCGGCAGGAGCACGTTCTCGAACGCGTCGAGTTCGTTGACCAGGTGATAGAACTGGAAGATGAAGCCGATCGAGGCGTTGCGCATGTCGGAGCGCCGTCGGCTCGACGCGGCCAGCGCGTCCTCGCCCGCCAGAGCGACGGAGCCGGAGTCGGGCTTGTCGAGCAGACCGAGCATGTTGATCATGGTCGTCTTGCCAGAACCCGACGAGCCGACGATGCTCACGCGCTCGCCGCGATAGAGCGTCAAGTCGAGTCCCTGCAGCACGTCGATCGCGACACGTCCCATCTGGAACGAGCGCTTGAGCCCGCGCGCCTCCAGGACGACCTCGCGCTTACTCATGATGGAGCGCCTTCGCGGGGTCCATGAACCCAGCGCGGATGGCCGGGATCGCCGCGGCGATCAGCGTGCAGATCAGGGCCGCGACGGCGAACTGACCGATCTGCGTCATGTCCACGCGCGTCGGGATCTTCGTGAACAGGTAGATCTCCGGATTAAACGGGTCACGCCCGGTGACCCACCGGATGGCGTCGTGGATGGTGTCGATGTAGCGCACCGCCACGAGACCGAGGCCCGTGCCCGCGGCGGAGCCGACCAGCCCCATCAGGAAGCCGTTCATCACGAAGATGGACGCCACGCCGCCGACGTGCGCGCCGAGTGCCCGCAGGATGCCGATCTCGCGCACCTTGTCGCTCACGAGCAACCACTGCGCCGCAAAGATCGAGCTCGTGCCGGCGATCACGATCAGGAACGCGATGACGAGGATCATCGCCTTCTCGCTCTCGATGGCGCGCACGAGGTTCAGGTACTGCTCCCACCAGGGGTGCACGTGGAAGGCGCGGATCAACTCGGCGTCGGGGCGCTCGTCCACGAGCCACGGCGGAAGCGGCTGGCCGGCGGGCAGGCTCTTCTCCACCAGACTGAACCAGTCGTCCTCCAGCAGGTCGTGACACTCCTGGAAGCCGTCGTCCGGGTCGGCCAGTTTGGCGCGGATCGAGCGACGCGACGTGCCAGCATCGAAGAACGTGGTGAACGTCTTGTCGGACATGAACACCGAGCGGCTGTCGATCTCGCTGTTGCCGCTCTTGTACGTGCCGAGGACGAGGAACAGTCGCTGGCGCAGTTCGAAGTCCTGCAACTGGACGTTCGTGCCCTTCTCGTCCTTGCGACTGCGGGGGACGAGGGCGAAGAGTTTGATGCGCTGCCCCCGGACGACGTGGAGCTCGCGCTGCAGATCAGCTCCGAGGATGACGCCCTCGAAGCCAAACGCCGCGAGCTCGGGGTCGTGCACCTTGAAGGGCTCGTCGAGGTCCTCGACCATCGGGTCGATGCGGTCCGGCGCGCGATGGAGGTACTCACGGAAGCGATTGACCCGCTGCTCCGCGGCGCCGTCGACGCCGAAAACCTGAGCGACCTGGAACTCCTCCATCAGGGCCGGATCGACCAGCCCCTCGCGGCGAACCATCGTGATCGTCTGGTAGTGCGGCGCGGTCGCGACCAGCCGCTCGCCGAGGCGCTCCCGGAGCGCCACATCGAGCTTCGAGAGGTCGGCCTTGAAGCGCGGCGTGACGATCATGTCCGCCGACGAACCCGCGTACGTCTCCTTCAGCTTGAACTGGAACCCGTCCATCACGGCCATCACAACGATGAGCACGACCAGGCTCGCTCCGACGAAGAAGCTGCCGATCAACGTCATCAGCCAGTGGCGCTGAATGAAGCGGAGGGAGAGGAAGGGGACGTACACGTTCTGGGGTCTACCGGGGATGCGGGGGCCGCGTCGGGAGTGTCCGGGCGCGCGAGGCGCCGAAGGCCGAAAAAGGGCGCTGAGCCGGGCACTGGCCCTGCTCCTCGTAGATCGGCTTCTCGTGCCCCGAACCGAAGGTGAGCGTGCGAGGCCGCCGTCACCCTGGGGTCATCCGGCTTTGGTGAGGCTGGCGCAATGGCCGATGCATCCGAGAGAGACCTCATGCACGACCGCGACTTCCACCAGCCCGACGCCGCAGCCCAGGACGGCCCCATCACGATCGCCGAACACCTCGAATTCGAGGTCCCGATCGAGGAGCCGGAGCGTCAGAAGTCCGGCCGGCGGCTGATCGCGGAGTACCAGAAGGCCGCGCGCGCCAATCAGCTCTATCCACGGAACTCCAAGATCCGCACGGACATGGTCAGCGGGTACATCGCCTCGCTGATCCGGCACGTGGAGACCTACGAGGACTTCTCCCTGAAGATCAGGGCGTCGGTCATTCTCGACGGCGAGGTCGAGATCTACTCGGACTCGCACCGCCAGCGCAGCCTGGCGTTCCGACTGTTCCTGAACGGCGTGCGCCGGATCTCGTTCTCGCCGGGCATCGACCAACGAGAGGCCGAGGGGCTCGTCCAGGTCCTGACGCGCACGTTCGACGCGCAGTCGACGACCGACGACCTGCGCACTCTGGTGTGGGAGAAGTCGTTCGAGCACGTCACGTTCCGCATCACGGACGACCTGCTGAACGATCGCGAGCAGCAGGAGCTCCAGGAGTTCCTTCAACAGGGAGAGGTCAACCCGGAGTCGGCGCAGCGTGCTCGCGACGAGTCCCAGGCACTCGTGAATCATCTGCGTTCCCTGCCGGAGAGCACGGACGAGAACCTCTATCGACTCGAGCCGCGGGAGCGCATCCGACTTGCGGCGCAGATCGCCGTGGAGCAGCAGCGCGACCTGTTGACCGAGTACGCCGAGCTCCTCCTCGGCTCGATCTCCGGCGCGGCGGACGAGGGTGTGGCGGATGCGCTCGATCGCTTCCTCGCCCACGTGCTCGAGGACGGCGACCTCCTCCGCGCGGCGCGCATGCTCGACGCATTGCGCAAGATGGCCGACCGGACGCGCGACCACACCCGCCGAGACCTGCTGGTGCGGGCCATCGAGCGTGTCGGCAACGCGCACGTGGTGCCGCGTCTCGAGCCGCTGATCCAGGAACTGCTTGGGTCGGATCGGCCCGCGCTCATGATGCTCCTGACGGCGATCGGCAGTGCCGCCGTCCCCGCCCTCTGCGATCTGCTGGCGACGAAGGCGCGGGGACCGGCTGAGAAGGCGCTCGAGGCGCTGTTGCCGCGACACGTGCGCGCGCTCGTTCCGTTCGTGAGCGACGATCGAACGCTGGTGGCGGCCGTCGCAACCCGGCTCATCGGCGTCTCCGGGGCAGAGGACGTCGTGGGTGCCCTGCTTCCTTCGCTGCGCCACGCGAGCTCCCGCGTGCGCATCGAGGGACTGAAGGCGCTGGTCGCTCTCAGCCCCGAGCGCGCGTGCACGCTCTGTCTCCAGAGCCTGAAGGACGACAGTTACGAGGTGCGCGCCGTCGCCCTGCAGGCGATCGCCGAGGTCCGTCCGGCGCAGGCGGCGCATCCGCTCCTCGAGCGCGTGCAGGATCGCGCGTTCGCGAACGCCTCCGCCCCGGAGCAACGCGAAACGTATCGCACGCTCGGTCGGATCGGGACGTCGGAGATCATGGGCTTCCTCGGCCGGACGCTGGCGGCGCGCAAGCTCCTCGGGCGCGCGAAGCATGACGAACAGCGAGCCCTGGCCGCACTCGCGCTCGGTCTGACCGGCTCACCGGCGGCGAGGCGCCTGCTGCAAGGCATCCAGGACGACAAGTCCCCGATCGTGCGTCGGGCCGTCGCGGCCGCGCTCAGCGATCTCGCGAAACCCGCCTCGGACTAGTCCGCCGCGAGGATCACCTGCATGACGTCGCCGCCGGCCGAGCGGGCCGCAGCGAGCAGCTCTCCGTCGGTCAGGGGCCCTGGCAGCCCGTCGAGGACGACGAACTGCGGCGGCGTGCTGCTCAGCGTGGTGCGGCGCGAGCGGAGGCGGGTCGCCAGGACGATCGCCGTCCGTGACTCCGCGGGCACGTCGTCCCACGTCACCGAGGTCCCGTCGTCGTCGATGAGTTCGACCCCGCCGCCCGAGTCCGTGCGCAGCGAGGCGAAGCGTCCGCCCGTGGCCTCCCGCACGACGTCGTCGCCCGAGGCGTCCGATGCGTCGGATGCCGACACGGTGGACTGGGCCTCGAGAGCCATGCCGCTGAGCTCCTCGACGTCCTCGACGAGCGCGTCGCACAGCGTGTCCTCGCGAGGCTCGTCGACGCCCTCGGGAACGAACGAGTCGACGCGTCGGACCAGCGCGGCTGCGTCGTCGGCTCGGCCGGCGTCATCGGCAATCACGGTGACCGAGGTCGCCAGTTTGGCGCGGGCGTCCGCCACACCGGGAGCCCCGGCGGCGAGCAACGCATCCCGGCGCACCGTGGCCTGATAGACGGCGTCGCCCAGATCGGCGACGTCTCGCGTCGTCCCCTCGAGCGTTTCGCCCTCGTCGAGGCCCGTCTCTGCAACGTCCTCGTCAGGCCGCGGCAAGTGAAGCGAGCGCGCCGCACGGCCAGCCTCGACGTCGAACACGGCGAGCGCGTCGTCGCCCGACTCCAGTCGTTCGTGCAGCGGAACGAGCTCGGCGTCCAGCTCAGAGGCACGACGACGCAGCTCTCGTACGAGGTTCGGGTCGTCCGGGTCGCCGAGGTCGGCAAAGCGGGCGCGCAGCGACTCACGCCACCGCTCGCTCTCTGACGGAAGTGGCTCCTCCGGCGCGATGGAACCCTCCGGGCCGATGACCGTCACGGTCGCCGGCGCCTCCGCCGGCGACGGTGACACGGCGCGGGCTGGAGACTCGTCGGGGACGATGATGAAGCGCGAGAGCGTGGAGAGCCGCCGCGACGCCACGTAGAGATAGCAGCCCGCAGCCACGAGGAAGCCGACGCCCAGACCGACCTGGAGGTCGTACTGACGCAGCGACGGGTTCGCGCTCGTCGCCGTCATGACGAGGATCAGGAGCAGCACCGACGCGCACGTCGCCAGGCACCACTCGGTAGTTCCGCCACCATTGTCGGCGCGCTGGACCTCGGCGCGCTGCACCTGCTCGGCGCGGACGCCGGCGCGGGCGCACATGTCGCGGTACTCGTTCACACGCCGCAGGCGCGTCCGCACTCGCTCGCGCTCCGCGCTGACGCGATCGACCTCGAGGGCCGTCGTCGCTCGCTCTCTCCGCAGTCGGCGCCCGATCGCGAGGAGATCACCGTGACGGCGCGCCGCCAGCAGGCGAAGCCGGTCGGCGCGCAACGCGCGCCGCAGGCCCTCCACCGCCTCGGGTGCGTCGGGGGCAAGACGCGTCGAGTCGGTGTCGCCATCGGCGCCCGCTGGATCGATCTCCGTAACCTCCACGACCTCGTCGGGAGCCAGGTCTGCCGCATCGAGCGTCGCCGCCGCGAGCCAGGCGTCGGGATCGTCGCCCAGGAGCTCGCGGAGTCGCTCGCCGACACCCGCAGCCCCGCCAGTCACGCGCAGCCCACCCTCCTCGCGGAGCGAGACCTGCTCGTTGCCGCGCCGGTCCAGACCGCGGAAGACGGAGGCCTGGGCGTCGCTCGGCAGTCGGAAGCCCACCTCGACGTACGCATAACCCTCATCGCCGGTGATCACGTGCCCGGAGCCGTCCGGCGGGCCGCGGAACGCGAAGCGGACAGCGTCGACGAGAACGCTCCCCGGGGTTCCTGCAGGCAGCTCGACTCGGTGCACACCTTCAGCGTCAAGGTCCCGGACGTGGAGGTCCGGCACCCCTCGGAAGTGCACCAGTTTGAGCGTGCGGATGATCACGGCAATCCACCGCTGATCGCAGCCTCGCGCTTCTGCGCGCGCGAAGGGGACCGACTCGTTGCTCCACGAGACGGCCGATGACCCGCTGTCAGCGGGTCCCTCCGTGCGTACTTCAAAACGCTACGGTTGGATCAGGGCATACGTCTCCCCCAGGCACGGGACGGAGCACTGGGAATCCTAACCGCCCCCGCGCGGATCTGTCAACCCCGCCCGGACCAGGCAACCCCGCCCGGACCAGGCAACCCAGCGCGGATCTGGCAACCCCGCGAACATCCGTCAGCCCCGCGCGAGGAGCGCGACGGCAGCACCGATCGCGAGGGCGAGAACCGCCGTCAGGAGCAGGAGCACCCAGAGGCGCGACGGCCCGTCCGGCGTGCGGCACCGCAGACAGAGGATGCGGCCGTCACCGGCCAGCGCAGCACCCTGTTCGACGGCATAGAGCGGGATCGAGACGCCGCAGTCGTCGCAGAAGTGGATCTGGATCGCGCTGCGATCCAGTCGATCACGGCAGCCGGCGCAGAACGTCAGGCCGTAGGTCCCGCCCTCCGAGGGCTCCCCACCCTCGAGCTCCGCGCCGCAGGCTTCGCAGGCGCGAGGGCCGACGAGGACGGGCGCTCGGCGCCCGGATCGGGGGAGCTCGATGTCTCGGCTGACGTGATAGAAGAGTTGCATGGCAACGGTGATCGAGGTCGGTCTGCGCGCGACAGTCCTGGGAGCGATCCTCCTCGGGCTCTCCGCCTGCACAACCGCGGTCCAGCATACCGGACGAGCTCCGGAGGGCGTGCGGGAGCCGGTCCGTCACGAGACGACTCCGCGCCTCGTCTCGCAGCTGAAGCGTCGGGCCGAGGGTCTGGACGCGCCGCCGACCTCGCGCACCACCGAGGTCGCCGCGGGGTTCGCGGTCCACGGCACATTGGCTACGCGCGAGTTCCATCACGAAGGCTGCTCGCGGCTGCGCGGGATCGGGCCGCGCGAGCGGACGCTCTTCACAGGCCAATACGACGCACTGGACTCGGGCTACCACCCCTGTCCGACCTGCAAGCGCTCGCGTTAGTCCGGATCGTTCGCGAGGGTGCCGCGCGACCGCGGCGAGATCAAGGCTCGGCGCGGGAGTTGCGCCGGTGTGTGAGGGGAACGGCACGTCGCACGACGTCCTGGCGGATCCGAGTGCGTGAGATCTCGTGCCGGCGACGCGCATGCACCCTCTCGATGCGCCTGTCCGGATGAACCAGAGAGCGGCGCCGGGGCGGGAGATCGCGTGCTCGGGACCGCCAGGCGTGGCGCACTGAACGATGCGGGCTGGGCGCGCGGGGTTCAGCGCACGAACGGCCTCCCGGCCGTCGGGAGTCCGCCGCAGAGTCTTGCTCCCCATTGCGCGCTGGGCGCACCGTGAATCGAGAGAGCGCGGCAGGTCAGCCCTACCGCGCTCTCCGCTCACCCCACGCTGGGCTAGAGGTGGCTCAGCACGACCTTCACGGCCGGGAACTCCGCGCGGAAGTTGTTGCGGCCTACGAGCGAGGACAGCACCGGCGACGGATCCTTGTCGGCCAGGAAGCCGAGGGCCGCGACGGCGAACGCGCGCGTGCGCTTGTCGGGGCTCCGCAGGAGCGCCTGGATCTTCGCGACGCTCTCACCATCCCGGATGAGACCGAGCGACATCGCCGCTGCGCCACGCGTGTAGCCGCCCAACCACGAGTCTTCCTTGGCCTTCAGTATCCCGATCAGGAACTTCACGTCCTTGCGGTCACCGACGAGGCCCATGGCCGCGATCGCTCCGCGACGGACGTCGTCACGGTCGACCTTGCGGTAGATCTCCCGCAGCGCCTTCGCCTGGTCCTCGGCCTGGCCGGGGATCATGCCGATCGCCAGCGCCGCGTAGGAGCCGAGCTTCGGATCGCGGCTCATCGAGCTCGCCAACTCGACCAGCTCACTCTCGACCGATGACTCGCCCGCCAGGCCCACGGACATCGCGAGTGCGCTCATCGTCTCCGGGTCCATCGAGGTGTCGCCCAACTCCTCCTTGTAGAAGCGCCGGGTCTCGTTGTCGATGCCGCCGAAGAGGGCCAGCGCGACGTTGGCGTACTGCGACTTGATCTTGCTCTTGCGCGTGGCGAGAGCGACCTCCCGAATGGCTTCCGGGTAGCGCTTCCACTCGGTCTCCGCGAGTTCGTCCAGGATCGAGCCCATGCTCACGGCGGCGAAGCCGGCCATCAGCGGGTCGGCGTTGTTCTTGAGACCGCGCTTGTCGGCGAGAACCTTCAGCACGTCGCTATCGATGAACTCACCGAGTGCCAGCGCGGAAGCGCGGCGGACTTGCTGGTCCTTCCCGTCCAGAGCCTTGATCAGAGCCTTCTGAGCGTCGTCACCACCGATCCGGCCGAGTGCCTGGACAACGTAGACCTTCACGATGTTCGGCGTCTTCTTGCTCTTCAACGCCTTCGTCAGCGAGCCGACGCCGTCGCCGTAACGGAGCCCGCCGAGCGCGATCGCGGCGCAGGCGAGTGCGTGGTCGTTCTTCGCACGACGGATGTTCGAGTCGAAGTACTCGAGCGCTGCCGGCCCGGCGAGCTCGGCATCACCCGAGAGCCCGAGACCGAGCAACGCGTACTGGACGTTTCGCTTCTTCCCCAGTGTCTCGAGGAGGGCCGCCGTGGCGTCCTTGTTGCGCGACATGCCGAGTGCGAGGAGCGTGTCCTCCTGCACGTCGCCGGACGACTCGAGCTTGCGACGCTCGAGCAGCACCTCGACCGCTTTGGGGGTGCCGAGCTTGCCGAGTGCGATCACCGCGGCATCTCGCACGACGCTGTGCTTGTCGATGGTCGCGCTCTTCAGGATGTCGAAGATGCGCTCGCGATCCTCGGGGGTCACCGGGCTGCGCTCGCGCTCGATCTCCGGCAACACGCTGAGGATGCCGACCGATGAGTACGGGGGCAGTTTCACGCGACGGTTGCGCTCCGCGGCCACGCGGTAGACGAACTCCTCGCGGTTGTGCTCGAAGAACCACGACACGAGTTCGAACTTCTCGGTCGCCGACGCGCCGCCGCCGCCGCCAGGACGACCGCCGCCGCTGCTGCCGCCGCCGCTGGAGCTCAGGCCACCGTCGCCGCTGTCGCTGGCACCGCCGGCGCTCTCACCCTCGCTGCCTCCGCCGCCGCCGCCGAGTCCCTCGCCGCTGCTCTCGCTGCCGCCTTCGCTGCCGCCTTCGCTGCCGCTTCCGAGCCCGCCGCCGTCGTCGCCGGACTCACCGGCCTCGGGTCCGCTGCTGTCGACCTCGTTCGAGGTCTCCTCCTCGCTCTCGTCCTGCGACGTATCCGCGGCCTTCGCATCCTCCGGGCCTCGGTAGCTGCCGGAGAGGCGCTCGGCGTTGGCTGGAGCGGCGTAGCCGAGAGCGACGACGAGAAAGGAGAGAACGAGCAGATTGCGGTTCAACATGGGGGATCCTCCGCAGCCGGATGGCGCGGGTCAGATCGACCCTGAGCCGAGAACCGGCATCACTAGGATTCTGAACGTCGGCCGGGGCCTAGAGGTAGCACCGTTTTCCGGTAATTCCGTCGATCGATGGCGTCGGCGCCGCGTCGCAACTCCGGTGCGCCCTCGATGGGACGCGATCTCGTCGCAGGCGGCCCGCCGAGGTCATCGACGGAGCCGTCACAACCTCTTTGGCTTGAACGAGTTGCGACGGCTGCGCTCAGCGGAGCGGTACCCGCGCGAACCAGAACTCGATCCGGCGGCCTCCCGAGGGGGTCCGAGCAGCGATCCGAAGCAATCTCGTCGTCGCCCGACCGAGGACCGACGAGTGCACCGCCCCCTACCGTGCGGGAGCGCGGACGCGAAGGCCGGTCGCGACGGCCTCGAGCTCGTCGACGGGGAGATTTCCCGTCACCGAGATCTCCACACCCGCGAGACGACCGGCGACGGAGGCGCGACCGTCACAGCTCGTGCGGGTGAGCTCCCCCTCGGCGTCACCCACGGCGCTGTCGCCGGGGCGCTGGATCACGGAGAACGCCGCGAGCCCGTCCGACCAGTACTCACGCAGGCTCCCGCACGGCAGCATGCCGCTCGAGACGCGCTCGAACCCGGCTGGGACGTGGCCGACGGCGAGGGGAACCCAATCGCCGTTCGCTTCGCCGGCCGTGCCCGCCTCTTGGCCCGACGCGTCCGTCTGGCCTGGCGAGGCGAGTTCCTCGGCATCGGCGGCCAACTCCCTCGCACCGGCGGCCAGATCCTTCGCACCGGTGGCCAGATCCTTCGCACCGGTGGGCGGTGCCGGCGGCTCGGCGGGGTCGAAGTCCAGGTCGTCGAAGCGCCACGCGAACCGCACCGCCCCATCGTGATCCCGGAGGGTCTCGGCGAGGGGCAGATCGTGCTCGGCGTCGACCCGAATCTCGAGCGACGGTCGGCCCGGATGCCGTCCGACGATGCGCACCACGCGTGTCTCGCGCCATGCCACCGGCTCGCCGGGCTCGGGGAGCTCCTCGACGCGGTAGTTCCGCAGCAGGAGCGCGGGGTCGTCGATCCAGCGCCAGCGGCTGCGATAGACCCAGCGACTCTCGGTCTCCTCGCCGACCTGCCACTCCATCAGGGAGCGGCCGCCGGGGATGCGCGTCACCCGCATGCGCGTGGCGCGACTCTCGCCCTCGGGACCGTGGTAGGCCGTCTTCCAGCCCGCGAACGCCAGCTCCGTCTCGGCGCGAGCGATGCGGCCCAGGATCTCGTGACCAGCCCCCAGAACGGGCTCAGTGACAGGCCCAGTGACAGGCCCAGTGACAGGCTCAGTGACGGGCTCAGTGACGGGCTCAGTGACGGGCCCAGTGACAGGCCCAGCGACGGGCCCAGCGACGGGCCCAGCGACAGGCGCCGGAACGGGCTCCGCGGCGGGTTCGTTCGACGACGCGGGCTGGTCGGCCGTCGACCCGGGCGCGCACGCCGTGCCAGCCAGCAGCGGGACAGCCAGCGTCGCAGCCAACGCCAATGCGCGCACGAGGCCGGTGCTCAGCGCGGGGAGGAGATCGAGTCGAGCAGCGGCTTCGACTGCACGTCGCGACGCGTCGTTCACCGCGCCTCCGTCGGGCGTCGCATCGCGACGGCCTCGACGCCGGCGGTCAGGGCGAGCAGGCCCTCGTCCGGCAGCGGAACGCGTCCGATGCCGTCGATGATCGTGCTCACTCGCACCCGCTGAGTGGCGGGCGCCACGCGTTCGCTGGCCGCGACGGGCGCGTCCGGGCTCGGCGCGGTGACGTCGGTCCACCCCGCCGCGTAGGCAACGGCCAGGAGCATCGCGGCCGCCGCGGCGGCGACACCTGCCCCGAGGCGCAGCGCGGAGATCCGGACGAGACGGCCCGCCGGAAGTGCCGGAGGTACGACGTCGATGACCGGGCTTGCCGGCTGGGAGCGGAGCAGGTGGACGAGACCGGTCTCGCGACGAAGCAGGCGCGAACAGTCGGTGCAATGGGCCGCGTGCGAGCGAAGCGACGCCGCGCTGGCGGCGGGCAGCAGACCCTCGACCAGTTCGACCACCTGCTTCTCGAACGGACTGCACGACACGTTCACGACGTCCTCTCTCCTTGCCTGGAAGCATCCCAGGGACCTATCGGTCAACCACTCTGACGATTCGGACAGCGGACGAGGTTCCCTGGAGAACGACTTCCTGCCGAGTTACTTTCTCGGGACGCGTGCAATCGTCACGGGGAGGCTGATGGCAGCCTACGTGACGTCGTGACAGGAGTCCCTCACGATGGCTGATGAACGGCGCATCCATGCCCGGACCGAGACGCGCCTGAGCGGCACGTTGCGGTGCGGCGACGATCACGTGATCGGCACGATCGAGAACATCGGGGTCGGCGGAGTGTTCTTCGCCACCGAGGATCTCGAGATGCTGGTCGAGGATGGCACCGACGTCACGGTCGAGTTTGCGGCGACCACCGACGACGGAGAGACGGCGGTCTCGTGTCCCGGACGCGTACTGAGAACGGAACGCTACTTCGACGGCGCCAGCGTCGTTCGAGCGTTTGCGATCCGCTTCAACGAACAGATCGACCTCACAGCGATCCGCGTCGCGGGCTGAGATCGAACGGGGCCCGCGCGACGCGACGGGGCCGCAGGTGGTTCGAACGCAGTGGGTTCGAGGAATGGGCCGGAGTGGCGGAATGGCAGACGCGTAGGATTCAAAATCCTGTGCCCGCAAGGGCGTGCGGGTTCGATTCCCGCCTCCGGTACCAGCGGCCCAATACCAGCGGCCCAATGCTGTGCGGTCCAGCGCGACCTAGTGCGGCGCCGCGCGCTCGCCGACCCTGGCCGCGCGCCTACTTGAAGTACACGCCGAGCGTGCGGAGGGTGTCGAGCACCTTCCAGTCGCTGATCGAGGCGCGGAGCAGCGCGGCGGTGGGACAGAGACGTTCCACCAGCAACCGCCGAACGTCTTCGACCGCGAGCAGGGCGTCCATCGCGTCGCCGTCGGTCGTCGTGACGACCACGCCCTCGCGCTGAACCGCAAAGCGCACGCGCTTCGCCCACTCGCGGATCGAGTACGCGACGTTCTGCGGAACGGGCGTGCGCGCCTGAGCCGCCAAGAACTCGAGGATCTCCGAGGCCTCCAGGCCCTTCACGACCGCGCGCTCGATCGTCTCACGCGTGATGCGGTAGTGCGCCACCTGCTCCGACTTCGTGCGTGTCGCGAATCTGGAGAGCGCATGGGCCACCTCGTTCACGTCGCCTTCGGGGAAGTGCAGCACCTCGAAGTCCGGGTTGACGACCAGCGGGTGCGCATCGCGTGCGGCGTCCGCGCGCACGTCCGCTGCGGCGTCGTCCAGGATGAGCCGCTCCCCCATGATCAGCCGACGCCCGAGATCGGTCAGCGAGAGGGCCACCGGTTCGCTGTGCTCGAGAGCGACGTCGACGACGCCCAACGGGTAGAGGCGTCCGACGATGTAGTCCACGAGGTCGGACCGCAGATCCGCGGGGGTCTCGACGGGCGGCGTGTACGTGTACTGGAAGCGGTTCTTGTACTGCTCCTTGACGCCCTCGTCCTCGAGCGCAGCGAGGTAGTCATTGCGCACGCGGAACGGGACGTCGTCGAGCGGAAGGAACGTATCGGCGGGCGCATCAGCGAGCGCCGCAGCCAGAGCGCGCCGGAGGCGACGCACGTGGAAGTCGCGGCCCTCGGGCAAGCGCTCTTCGAGAAAGCGACCGTAGATCGACCGAACCTTCTCGGTCAGTTCCACGGAGTCCCACAGTTCGCCGCGCTTCGTGAGCATCAGGCGCGTCTCGTCGGAGACCTCCACGAGTTCAAGCCCGAACGCCAGGCTGTACACGAGGTCGAACACGCCCTCGCGGTCCATGAGCCCGTCTTCGTGGAAGATGAACGACTCGAGGATGCGGTGCTGTGCGGCGCGGTAGATCGTGCGGCCCTGCGTGACGCGCGGCGGCGTGCTGGCCACCAGATTGAGGAACTGCTGTAGATCGGTGAGTAGATCGACACCGGCGGCGTCGACGCACTCCGGGTCGATGGCCTGCTGTGGCCGCGCTTGGTCGAGCACCGACTCGGTGACGGCGGAAAAGAGCGTGACCGTCTCGCCCTCGAGATCGATCCCGTAGTCCGAGAGCGCGAGCGTCGTGACCGTGCCGAGTCCGAGGCGCTCGAGCTCCTCCTGCAGACCCGCTCGGTCCCAACCGGCGTCGCCCTCGAGGGCCGATTCGAACTCGGCACGCGGCATCAGACCGCCGAACTGCGTGACGGCTTGCCAGAGGACGGCGCGCAGGGTCTCGTCCCCCACCCGGCCGAGGAGTCCGCGACCGTTGACGTTCTCGACCAGCGCTCGGGCGAGCTCTGCGGGATCGGCGCCGACGTCGGGCGCGTCTGGCACGAGCGCCAGTACCTCGCGCAGCGCGGCCGGCGGCAGAGACGCCAGGTGCCCGGTCAGCGAGAAGACCTCGCGCGGGCCGCGCCGCTCCTCCTGGAGGAGGCCAGTGATGAGGTCTCCGAGGTCGCGAGGGATGACGTACGTCTCGCCACCGCGGCCAGCATCGCCGCGATCGCGACGCACCTGGACGAAGCCGCGCTTGGACAGCGCGCGGGCGGCAGCCTCGACCTCGTAGGTCTCGAGATCGCGTCCGTCCGAGCCGTCGACGAGTTCCGGGAGTCCCGCACCGTAGCCGTCGCGCCGGGCCAGGCGGACCAGGACCTCGCGCGGGCGATCGGAGAGCACCTTGATGCGGGAGCGCACGGTCTCGCCATCGGTGAGCGAGGCGAGAAGCGGCTCGACGAGCTCCTTCTTGCGAGACGGCGGCTTCTGACCGTTCTGCCAGAACCCCCACATCTCCTGAAGCTCGCTGACCTTGCGCGCTCGCAGCAGCTCGGAGGTGAGCAGATCCTCTGCCCCGCCGCGCACCGGCCGAGTGCGGCGGGACCCAGCGGGCTCCGAGCTATGCGATCTCGTGCTCATCGACGATCCGGTAGCTGTAGCCCTGCTCCGTGAGGAACAGCTGGCGGTTTCCGGCGAAGTCCTGGTCGCGCGTATCCCGCGAGACCACCGAGTAGAACATGGCGATCTCGCCGCCGGACTTGGGGCGCAGAATGCGGCCGAGACGCTGCGCCTCTTCCTGGCGGCTGCCGTACGTGCCCGAGACCTGGATCAACACGCTCGCGTCCGGCAGGTCGACCGCGAAGTTGCCAACCTTCGACACCAGTAAGAGTGTCAGCTCCCCGCGCCGGAACTTGTCGTAGAGCACCTGACGTTCCTTGGTCGGCGTCTTCCCCATGATCAGCGGCGCGTCGAGCACGAGAGCCAGCATCTCGAGTTGGCCGATGTACTGGCCGATTACGAGCACTTGATCCTCGGCGTGGCGGGCCACGAGGCGGCGCACGACGCCCGTCTTCCGCTCGTTCTCCGAGGCGAGCCGGAACTTGGTCCGGCTGTTCGCCAGTGCGTACTCCATACGCATCTCGTCCGGCATCGCGACACGAACCTCGAAGCACTCCGCCGTGGCGATCCAACCCTGCCCCTCGAGCACCTTCCAGGGGACGTCGAATCGCTTGGGGCCGATCAGCGAGAAGACGTCCTCTTCCTTGCCGTCCTCGCGCACGAGCGTGGCCGTCAGCCCGAGCCTTCGCGTCGCCTGGATCTCGGCGGTGATGCGGAAGACGGGCGCCGGCAGGAGGTGCACCTCGTCGTAGACGATGAGTCCCCAGTCGTTGCGACGGAACAGGTCGAAGTGGACGAACTTGTCCGTGCGAGCGCGGCGGTACGTCAGGATCTGATACGTCGCGATCGTGACGGACTTGACGTCCTTCGTCTCGCCCGTGTACTCGCCGACGTCGTCGGCCGTCAGGTCCGTCTTGTCGAGCAACTCGTCGCGCCACTGTCTCACCGCGATCGTGTTCGTCGTCAGTACGAGCGTCTTGGTCCGGCACCGGGCCATCACGCCCATGCCGACCACGGTCTTTCCGGCACCGCACGGCAGCACGATGACACCGCTGCCGCCGCGCACGGTCCCACCCTGCCAGAAGGCAGCGACACTCGTCTCCTGGTATGGCCGCAGCTCGACCGGCGGACGTTCGCCGCCGCCGTTGCGCAGCGCGACGTCGAGCGGCCCGCCGGTGACGTAGCCGGCGAGGTCCTCGACCGGGTACCCGACGCGGATCAGCGCCTGCTTGACGTGTCCGCGGTACGCCGGGTCCACGGGAACGCGACCGTCCGCCACTTCGCCGCGGAGGTACGGCTCCATCAGCTTGCTGCGCGAGATCTCTGCGAGAACGGCGGCGTCCTCGGAGACGAGCATCATGATGCCGTCGTGCGTCTCGAGACGGACCCGACCGTAGCGCGAGACCCAACCCTCGATCTCCTGCCGGACGCTCGACGGGACCGGGTACTTCGCGTAGCGCTCGAGCGCCTCGACCATCGCGTCGCACGCGAGCCCTGTGGCGGCCGCGTTCCACACGGAGAGAGGGGTCACACGGTACGTGTGGATGTGCTCCGGACTCTTCTCGAGCTCGGTGAACGGCGAGATCGCGTCTCGCGCCTCGGCGTACGCCGGACTGTGGGCCTCGAGGAGGACCGTGCGATCCGACTGGACGATCAGCGGCTTGCTGGGATCCAAGGCTGAGACGGTCTCCCGGGCGGTGTCCTCAGCAGTGCCGATTGCACTTCGTCCGGCCTGCCGTCCGCAAACCCCCGAGCGTACTCCGTACGGGCGCCTCGGAGGGGTGATTTCCGGGTCACGTGAAGGAGGGACGGGAGAGCGTCTCGCGTAGGGCATCGTGAACGCGTCCGTTCGTCGCGACGACGTGCTGCCCGTGGAGCCAGTCCTCGCCGCCCAAAGCGTCCGTGACGCGTCCGCCAGCGGCGCGCACGAGCGCCGCTCCGGCGGCAACGTCCCACGGATTCAGCATCAGTTCCCAGAAGCCGTCGAGTCGACCGGCGGCCACCCACGCGAGGTCCAACGCGGCGGAACCGCAGCGCCGCATTCCGCGACACCGCATGAGCACGTTGCCGAAGTTGTCGAGGTTGTTGTCGGCCAGGTTCTCGCGGTCGTACGCGAATCCCGTGGCGAAGACGGCATCCGCCAGTTCAGCGGTCGCGCTGACCCGCACGCGCTCTCCGTTCAGCGTCGCTCCGTCGACCGACGTGGCGAACACCTCTCCGAGATGCGGGGCGTGGACGACGCCGACCGTCGGGCAGCCGTCCACGACCAGGGCCACCGAGACGCAGAACAGCGGGATGCCGTGCGCGAAGTTGTTCGTGCCGTCGAGGGGATCGACGCACCAGTACCGCGCTACGTCGAGCGCCTCGCCCGCCGACTCCTCGGCCATGACGGGATCGTCCGGACGGAGCGCGCGCAGAACCGCCAGCGCCGCGTCTTCCGCCGCGCGATCCGCATCGGTCACCAGGTTGCGTCGTTGGCCCTTGCTCTCGGCCGTGTCGCGCACACCGGACGGACGGTAGCGCGCCGTCAGCTCGTCGGCTGCAGCCGAAGCGGCCGCGAGGGCCACCATGAGGTCGCTCTGCCTGGTCATGTTGCTCCCGCCGCGTCACCACCAGCTTCTCCACCACGGCGTCGCGCGACGCCCTCGCGGCGGAACGCCTCCAGGTCCGTGAGGTAGCGCTTGATCTCCGTCTCGAAGCCCGCGTCGCCCGGCTCGTACCAGCGACGTTCGGCAAGCTCCGGCGGCAGATGCGACTGATCCACCATTCCGCCCTCGAAGTCGTGGGCGTACTGGTAGCCCTTGCCCCACCCCATCTCCTTCGCCAGACGCGTCGATGCCGGTCGGCGGTGATCCGGCACGGGCAGCGGACCCGTCTCGGCGATCTCCTGACGCAGTGCACGCCACGCCACGGCCACCGAGTTCGAGCGCGGCGAGGAGGCGAGAACGACAACGGCCTGCAACAGCGCGTACGCGCACTCGGGCATCCCGAGGAACTCCACGGCGTCCTTCGCGGCGGAGACGATCGGCAGGACGGAGGGACGCGCGAGGCCGACGTCCTCGGAGGCCACAACGAGGAGGCGACGCGCGACGAAGCGTGGGTCCTCACCGGCCTCCAGCAGGCGTGCGCACCAGTACAGGCCCGCTTGAACGTCGCCGGATCGGATCGACTTCTGCAGTGCCGACGCCAATGCGAAGTGCGAGTCACCGCCGCGATCGTGTCGCAGCGAGCGCCGACCGGCGGCCTCCGCAATCGCGTCCCGCGTGATGGGGCCACCATCGGGAAGCGCGTTTGCCGCTGCCTCCAACGTGTTGAGCAACGCTCGTGCATCGCCGGCGGCGGAGGACACGAGGGCCGATGCGGCGTCGTCATCGAGCGTCAGCCCGCGTCCACCGAGGCCGTGATCCTCATCCTCGATCGCACGGCGAACGAGCGCGGCGAGCGAGTCGTCGTCGAGCGGCGAGAGCGCGACGACGCGTGCCCGCGAGAGGAGCGGTGCCGTCAGGTGAAAGCTCGGGTTCTCGGTGGTCGCGCCGACGAGCGTGATGGTCCCGCGCTCGACGTGTGGCAGGAACGCGTCCTGCTGCGCCTTGTTGAAGCGGTGGATCTCGTCGACGAACAGCACCGTTCGGCGCCCGTGTCGCAGGCGCTCGGCGGCACGCGCCACGACGGCGCGCACGTCCTTCACGCCGGCCAGGACGGCCGAGAGGGTCTCGTGCTCCGCACCGGTGGCGTCGGCGAGGGCGACGGCAACCGAGGTCTTCCCGCACCCGGGCGGTCCCCACAAGACGATCGAGGGGAGACGATCGGCGTCGATCAGCCGACGCAGCGCACTGCCTGGACCGAGGGCCACGGTGTGTCCGAGGACGTCATCCAGCGTGCGGGGACGCAGGCGCTCTGCCAGGGGAGCGGACGACGCAGCCTGCCCAGAGTCGCCGGTTGGATCGAAGAGTGTCACGGGCGTCCCTTCAGCCGTCCAGGAGGGCCGTCACGACGGCCTCCTGGAGAGCGCGCGCGCGCCCGACCGGGCCCTCGCACAGGATGACGAACACGAGGACGTGCCCCTCGTCCGACCGCACGTACCCGGCGAGCGCGCTCGTGTCGCGCAGCGTCCCGGTCTTCGCGACGACGCGGTCGCGGAAGTGCTTCGCGCGGAAGCGTTTCTTGAGCGTGCCCGTCTCGCCCGCGCGCGGCAGCGAGGCCATGTAGGACAGCCGTTGCTCGGACGCATACGCGCCACGGAGCAGTCGGCCGATGGCCGCCGGGCTCGCCCGGTTCGCACGCGAGAGTCCGCTCCCGTCGGCCTGTGTGAACGACACGTCGCCGGGCTCGACGCCGAGCGTCCGCCGGACCACGGCGGCACCGCCGGAGAAGGAGCCGTCGCCGTCGATCTCGGCTCCGATCGCCCGCAGGAGCAGTTCCGCGTACAGGTTGTGACTGCGTGTGTTCGTGATCGCGACGACGTCCGCCACCGTCTCGCCGTGACGCGCCACCACGTGCTGCATGGACTCGGTCGCCCGACGTTTGGGAGGCAGTGTCGGCACACCGCGCACCACGCGCGACGCCCCCTCGATCTCGACGCCGCGCGCAACAAGTGCCCGCCGGAACAACTCGCCGAACAGCGCCGGCGGGTCGACGCACGCGATCGAGACTGCGTACCCGGTGGACCCGGTCCAGACCTTCCCGCGTGCGGGGATGCGTCCGTCGGATGCCCGTCGACCGAAGTCGATCGAGTGATCGCGCTTCGACGCGGTGGTGACAAGCCGGTTCTGGAACGTGGCCAACTCGCTAGCCGGACTGACGCGCAATCGTGCGAGAGAGCCGACGCTCCCCCCGGGATGGACGTCCATGTCGAAGCAGGCGTCATTGATGGTGAGGGCGGTCACCGGCGCACGCCACCACTCCCAGCTGCCGTTCTCGTAGCCCCAGTCGGGGTGGCGGGCAGGCGGCGCGAACGCGCTCGAGTCGAGGACGAGGTCCCCCTCGACGCGGCGCACGCCGGCCGTGACGACCTGGTCCGCAAGGCGACCGATCTCGGCCTCCGCGCCGCCCTCGGAGAGGTGGTCCGCGAAGCCAGGATCGCCCCCGCCACGCACGACGAGGTCGCCCTCGACGACCCCCGCCCTGGGCGGCGCCGCCACGCGCACCTCGGTCGCTAGCTCGTAACTCGGACCGAGCACCGCGAGAGCCACCAACGTGGTGGCGAGTTTCATCACCGACGCCGTACGCCGCGGCGTGTGGACGTTGTGCTCAGCGAGGCGTTCCCCGGACTCGGCATCCCAGACCCCGACCGAGACGCCGACGGTGCGATGCCCATGCTTCGCCAGCGCGCGATCCACGCGAGCAGCGAGACCCGTGGAGCCCGCCGACGCAGGCGTCTGCGCGGGAACCAGGACCACGGCCGCAGCCACCACAAGGGCGGGCACAGCCCAGCGAACACTCCACCGCATGGAAGAGATTCAACCACCCCGGACCGACGGACTACGTGGACCGGGAGTGCCAGCGCCACGCGCTGGCGACGATTGCATCGATCCCGGGCTGCGCCGGCGACCAACCGAGCTCGCTCTGAGCCCGTCCAGGAGCGGCGACGAGGAACGGCGGGTCCCCCGGGCGGCGAGGCGCGTCGATCGTCGGCACCGCCCGGCCGGAAACGCGCTCGACCGACTCGAGGACCTCACGCACGGACGTGCCGCTGCCCGTGCCCAGGTTCAGCGCGGCACCCTCGGCCCCGGCACGGAGTCGATCGAGCGCCCGCACGTGGGCATCGGCGAGATCCTCGACGTGGACGTAGTCGCGCACGCACGTTCCGTCCGGAGTCGGATAGTCCGTCCCGAAGACGCGGAGCGGTGCGCCGGTCACCGCGGCGTGCAGCGCGAGGGGGACGAGATGCGTCTCGGGCTCGTGCAGTTCGCCCAGTGACCCGTCCGCCGCGGCGCCTGCCGCGTTGAAGTACCGGAGGCGATACGACCGCAGACCGTAGGCAGCGCCGTAGTCACCGAGGACCTGCTCGATCGCCGCCTTCGTGCGCCCGTACGGGTTGACCGGAGCCACGGGGAGATCCTCGGTGAGGCTGGGCAGGCCCGGCTCGCCGTAGACCGTGCACGTCGACGAGAACACGACGCGGCGCACGTCCTGATCGAGGCACGCACCCAACAGGTTCAGCGTGCAGCCAACGTTGTTCTCCCAGTACTTCCGGGGCTCGCGGACGGACTCGCCGACGTACGCGTTGGCGGCGAAGTGCAGCACCGCGTCGAATTCGTCGGCGGCGAGCACGGCCTGCACGGCGTCGGCGTCGCGCAGGTCGATCTCGACGAGCGGAACACCCTCGGGCACGTGGGCGCGATGGCCCGTCGAGAGGTCATCGAGGATGACGACCCTCTCGCCCCGGGCGCGAAGAGCGCGCACGGCGAACGAGCCGACGTACCCGGCGCCACCGGTCACGAGCACGGGTCCGCGTGCGTCGTCGGCCATGCGCGCTCCTTCCGTGTCCGTCACCGCTTGACGATACGACAGAGGTCGGCGAAACGCAGCAGCGTCGCGTCGACGTCACGCAGCAGCGCGTGTCGGTTCGTCCGCAGGTCGGCGTCCTCGGCGTTGACGAACACCTCTTCGAAGAACCGGTGCAGCGGCTCCGCGAGAGCCGCGGCGATGCGCAGAGCGTCGTCGCGACCGAGACGCTCCGACTCCGGCGGCAGGTCTGCGCGAAGCGGAGACCACACTGCGAAGAGGGCCCTCTCGGCGTCCTCGACCAGCAGTTCCTCGCGCACCACCGCATCCGGCGCGTCACTCTTGCGCGTGATGTTGCGACAGCGCTCCGCGACCTCCAGGAGACGAGCGAACTCCGGAAGTTCCGTGAGGGCCCGGAGGTCGTCGAGACGACCGAGGAGCTCGCCGACGGATGTCCAGCCCGGGACTGCGGCGACGTGATCAGCCGGGACGCCGCGATCGCGCAGGCGTCG
Organism: Planctomycetota bacterium; assembly: GCA_021776825.1. Lineage (GTDB taxonomy): Bacteria > Planctomycetota > JAJSAM01 > JAJSAM01 > JAJVHW01 > JAJFFG01. The sequence continues at coordinate 3,974 of JAJFFG010000104.1, read as the reverse complement.
GACGAGGCGCGTCTCGAGGTACTCGCGCACGCCGGCGTCGCCGCCGGCTGCCGCGAGAGCCTCGTCGAGCGGGAGCGACGGCGCGAAGCGTTCGCTGGCGTCGAGTAGCGTCAGCGCGGCGCGACGAACACCGAACGGATCGGCGCTCCCCGTCGGCAGCCCAACACGGGCACCGAACTGACAGAGGATGTCGAGGTTCTCGGTCAGCAGCAGCGCGAGCGCGACGCCCGACGGGTGGACGTCACCCGCTAGGTCGTGTCGGTACTGCCAGTCGAGCGCATCAGCGACCTCCGCCGGCTCTCCGTCCGCGGCGGCATAGACGCTGCCGACGTGTCCCTGGAGCTCGGGGAACTCGCCCACCATCTGCGTGACGAGATCGCACTTCGCGAGGAGGCCGGCGCGCTGCGCAGCCTCGGCTGCAGCCGCGTCGAGCCCCAGAAGCTCTGCCACGCGCGGCGAGAGTTCGGACAACCGAGTTGCCTTGTCACCCAGAGAGCCCAGTTTGCGGTGGTAGACGACGTCGGCCAGCGCCTCGAGACGATCTGCGAGCGGTCGCTTCCGATCCTCGGTGAGGAAGAAGCGGGCATCGTGCAGCCGCGGGACGAGCACCCGCTCGAAGCCGGGACGTGCGACGTCTGCCGAGGCCGGGGCACGATCCATGATCGCCACGAAGCGCGGCTCGAGCGAGCCGTCGGCTCCACGTACCGGGAAGAAGCGCTGATGATGCTGCATCACCGTGACGAGCAGACGCGGCGGCAGCTCGAGGTACGAGTCGTCGAAACGCCCCTCCACTGCCGAGGGCCACTCGACGAGGTTGGTGACCTCCTCGAGGAGCCGTGCATGCACGTCCAGTTCGGGAACGATCGCATGCGCTGCCGCCAGCACCGCATCGCGCCGCTCGTCGGGGTCCGCGAGAACCTGCGCAGCGCGAAGCACGTCGCGGTACTCCTCGCGATCGGCCCCGGCGAGATCGATCGCCGCAGGAGCCAGAAAGCGGTGCCCATGCGTCGTCCGGCCTGCGGCGACACCGGCCACGGTGCACGGCACGATCGCGTCGTCGAGGAGCGCGACCACGCCGCGGATCGGCCGGGCGAAGGTGTCCGCCACGCCCCACCGCATCCGCTTGCGCCACGGGACGGTCGCGGGGAGAGTCGGGAGCAGTTCGGCTAGCAGCTCGGAGGCATCGCTGCCGACGGTCCGAACGACGGCGTAGACGTAGCCGTCCTCCCGCTCGAGGTCGTCGACGCCCACGCCGTTCTTGCGCGCGAACCCCTCGGCGGCGCGCGTCGGACTCCCGTCCTCGGCGAACGCGGCTCGCAGCGGCGGTCCCCTACGACGCTCCTCGCGATCCGCGGAGCGCACCGGCAGGTCGTGCGCCCAGACCGTCATCCGACGCGGCGTCCACATGGCGGACATCGAGCCGGCGGGGATGCCCGCCTCGCTCAGCCGCTCGGCGAGGGTCGTCGCCAGCGCATTGGTCGCCCGCCGCAGGTCGTGCGGAGGCAGTTCCTCGCAGCGCAGTTCGAAAAGGAGTTCCGCCACGTCAGCGCACCTTGCTCAGCCAGCTCCGGGCCTGTTGCGTGATGGCGCTTCGGTTCGCTTCCGAGACGGTGCCATTCTCGTAGCCGAACGACTGTTCGGACAGTTCCCGGAACAGCTCATAACCGGCGCGCCAGGTCTCCGCGTTGTCGTCGTCCATCGCATCGATCGCGTAGGTGGCCAGGCGTTCGCGACCGCGCTTCAGGTGGTCGAAGATCTTCCGCATGTCCGTGACCGCCTCTCGCTTGCTGAGCGAGGCCGTCGGCGTGCGCCACCACTTGCGATACGCCGCCCACTCGGATGACCACGCGTCGGCGGGCGTCGGCGTGTCGAGGTCGACGCGGAACCACTTGCCCGTGCGCGACGCGATCCCGCGCACGCCGGCCTCGCGGATCGCGATGTCGGAGTGGGAGAGCAGGCGGTAGAGCATCGGGACCGTCGCTGGCGATGGCATGGTCGCCAACGCCTCGGCGGCCGCACGTCGCACGTCGACGTCGTGGTCCTGTTCGCTCGGGTGGAAGAGCAGGATCTCGATCAGCGCGATGGTCCGCGGATCAGCGTGGTGCCCAATGACCTGCACCGCAGCGACCCGCACCTCGGGAGGAGCCTCGCGCGGGGAGAGCATCTTGTAGACCCCGCCCGGTAGCGCCTGCCACTCGAAGTCGAGCATGCGCCGGAGAGCGCGGACACGCTCCGGGTCTGTACCGTTCTCGAGGCGTCGGGCCAACGACTCCGGAGTGTCCTCCTTGGACTCACCAGCGAAGTACTCCGGGTTCTCCGCCATCTCCGCCAGCGTGCGCTTCGCGCGGTCCGCCGCCTCGGTCCCGGGGAGGTTGCGGATCAGCTCGCGCAGGATCATCGCCGCGCGCTCCGAGTCCCGCTGCTTGCGGTAGATGTGAAAGAGCATGACGTACGGCTCGTCCTGCTTCGGATGCGCTCGTCGGAGTGCCTCGAAGTGACCGGCCGCCTCGTCGTACTTCTCCTGAGAGACGAGGTTCGTTGCGAGCAGCTTGCGGGCGATATCGTTCTTCGGCTGACGCGCGAGGACGGCGCGAAACTCACGCTCGGCCGCCGGCCACCGGCGCCGAGTCGTCTGGAGACTGCCGAGCAGCATGCGTGCATCGACGTCGTCGGGGCGCGTCTGGAGGAGCTTGTGCAGCTCCAGCTCGGCGTCGGCGTGGAGCCCGCGCTCCCACAGCACCTGCGCGAGTTCGAGAGCCGCGACCTTGAAGCCGGGCGAGAGGTTCAGCGCCTTGCGCAGCTGCGTCGTCGCACCGATCAGGTCCTTCTCGAAGCGGGCGCAGCGGGCGAGGCCAAGGAGCGCCGGCGCATAGAGCTGGCCACCCAGCTCCTTGGAGTGCTCGAACGCCTCGCAAGCGGCGTCGAGGCTCTCTGCGAAGCTCCGCTCATCACCGTCGCGCTGGTACTGGAGGGCTCGATTGCCGTGGGCGCGACCGAGCAGGTAGTACCCGCCGGGCGTCCCGGCGCGCGATGCGGTCTCTGCCGAACGGATCAGGTCGTCGAACTTGCCGGCCTGGGCGAGGCGGTCCTGCGCGTCCATCGCCTTGAGCAGGTCCGCGCCGAAGGCCTCCTCCTGCGCGAACGTCGGCAGAGCGCACGCGACCAGCATGAGCAGCGTCATCAACGTGCGGATCACGCGACTCACGAGCCACCTCCACGTCGCGCGCCGGGCGCCACGACCTCGTCGCCCATCCAAGCCGCTGCCGAGGCGCGCGCGAGATCGCGGACGCGGGCGATGTACTGGGCGCGCTGGTTCACTCCGATCGCGCCCCGCGCATCCAACAGGTTGAACGTGTGGGACGCGTGCATGCAGTGGTCGTACGCCGGGAGCGGCAGTCCGTCCTGGGCGAGTTCGATGCACTGGGAGGCGTGATCGTCGAAGTGCCGCTGCAGCGTCGCAACGTCCGCCTTCTCGAAGTTGAAGCGACTGAACTCGCGTTCGTCACGCCGGCAGACGTCACCCCACGTCACGCCGGGGACCCACTCGATGTCGAACCCGCTCTTCACGTCCTGCAGGTACATCGCGATGCGCTCGAGACCGTACGTGAGTTCCACAGAGACGGGATCGAGCTCGTAGCCGCCCGCCTGCTGGAAGTACGTGAACTGCGTGACCTCCATGCCGTCGAGCCAGACCTCCCAGCCCAGGCCCGTGGCTCCGAGGGTCGGCGACTCCCAGTCGTCCTCGACGAAGCGCACATCGTGAGCGGCGAGATCGATCCCCAGAGCCGCCAGACTCTCGAGGTAGAGGGCCTGCGAGTCCTCGGGGGCCGGCTTCAGGATCACCTGGAACTGGTAGTAGTGTTGCAGCCGGTTGGGGTTCTCGCCATAGCGGCCGTCCTTGGGCCGGCGCGACGGCTGGACATAGGCGGCATTCCAGGGCTTCGGCCCAAGGGCCCGCAGGGTGGTCGCCGGGT
>JAJFFG010000103.1 GCA_021776825.1 Planctomycetota bacterium | reverse complement strand
CCCGTCGTAGGTGGGCGCGCGTCGGGGCATGTGGCAATCGCCGCGCCCTTCATTGTTGTTGGTCGGCTCCGCGGCTGCGTCACCTCGCCTGCGAGAGCGTTGCCCCTCGGTCGCAGCCTTGCGTGGCCTCCATCCCCCGCGGTGGCGGTCACGGCGATTGCAGGGCCATCGGCTGGTGACGCTGACCGGGGCATGTGGCAATCGCCGCGCCCTCGTTGTTGTCTGGCGTGTGCTCGGTCTCGTCACGCGTCTCGCGAGAGCCGCCGGCGCCGGTCGAGGACCTCCGCGCACACGTTTCCCGCGGCACGGCGCCTGCGCTCGGGCGCAACCGCAGCGCCCCGGGGTCGAACTCGGACCGACCTCGTCCCCGCCAATCCGACGCGAGCGCGTTGGCAACGGCGCCGTAGGGGCGGACCCCCTGGTCCGCCCCGCCCGCTGGGGTGCGCGGGCGTGGCGGGTTCACCGGCGCACTGCGAACGACGCCGGTGTGATGCGGACGGCGATCGGTCGACGGCGTCTGACCTCGGCGACCCGCACGGCCGTGATTCGTACGCATCACCGTCATCGCTCGGGTCCGTCAGCCACCCATGTCGCCCGCGCGATCGGTCGTCGGCGCGGGTGGGTCAGGAGGCCCACCCCTACGACGCCGTCGGCCAAGCGGATCCCGTCGTACGGGAGGATCTCCTGATCCGCCCCGCCCGCTGGGGCTGCGCGTGCGGCTCGGGCCCGATGGCGCTCCGCGAACGACTTGCGCGGTGTGGACGGCCGTCGGTCGACGATCCTGCCAAGTTGGGGGGACGCAGTCGCACTCCCCGCTGCACGAGGTCGACCGGCTCCCGTGCGCGCGACCGGCGTGGTCCGCATCGCGCCGGCCACCCGGGTCTCTCGCGCGATCTGTCGTCGGCGCGGGCGGATCGGGAGATCCGCCCCTACGGAGCCGTCGGTGCTGCGAACCCACGGGATCGGAGGAGCCGGTACCCGTCCGGATCCCCGCCCGGGGCGCGGAGGTTGCGCGTCAGCGCAAGATCCGTGACGCGGGGAATGAGGCCACGCAAGGCTGCGGCCGAGGAGGCTCGCGATCGCGTGGGAGGTGACGCAGCCGCGGAGCCGACCAGAAACACCGAGGGCGCGGCGGTTGCCTCAGTCCTCGACCCGCGTCACCAATCCATCGCTCGCAATCGACGTGACCGTCCCGACGCTCTGCTTCTCCAACGCCCGCAGCTTCTTCCCCAGCGTCGCCCGCATGTTCTCGACGCACGCTGCATGCAGCTCATCCAACGCCGCCTCGATCGCATCGTCTTCCCCGACCACCGTCGAGGTGATGCGCGTCGTGCGCGTGTCGTCGAACGTCGTGTAGACCACGCCATTCCGGACATCCGCCACGAGTGCGCGGACGTGCAGGGAGACGTCGTCGCGCTCGGTCGGGACGAAGAGCATCGGGACGAGCAGCAGTTTCAGGATTCCGAACGCGTTCGTGTCCTCGACGAGCTCCGTCTCGCGGCTCACGAGCAGCATCAGCTCGGCCTGGTAGTGGCTCGCCTCGGTGCGATACGACTCGCGCATCGCCGGCTCGTTCGTGTGGCCGAAGAGGGTCTCGAGCGAGACGACGTCGCTGTACGACTCCTCGTCCTCCCCGAGCGCATTGACGATCTCGGCGCGACGGCCTGTGCCGTCGTGTGTCACGAGATCGGCAACCGCCAGCTTGGCCGGCAACTCGATCTGCAGGCGCTTGGCGAATGCGTAGCGCGTCACGTCGCCGAAGATCTGCGGGCCGGCCTCGGCCGTCGGCTCCGCCCTCGTCGCGGTCGGCGTTGCACTGCTCGCGCAACCGGCGAGCAGGGGGCCAACGAGGAGGAACGGGAGAAGGGCCAGGGCGGGGGCGATGCGGAGCACGGGATTACCTCGGTTCGGGGCCGCGGACGGCGGGGGAGCGCGTCACGACCAGGGTCGGATTGCGGGTCTGGAGCTCCGCGGCGCGAAGCTGCTCGGCGAGCTTGGTCTCCGCGTCGCGGCGCGCGGTTGCGGTGCGCAGCAGTTCCTGATGCGCGCGTCGCGCGGCGCCGAGCTCTCGGGTGCGGTCACGCAGTTCCGCGACCTCGGGGCGCAGCAGAGCCTCCTTGGCCTCCATCCCGACGAGTTCGACCTCGAGGTCAAACGTGCGACGGCGGGCCTCGTCGAGGGCGGGAGCCTCCTGCTCGATCGAGTCGAGCAGGGCCTCGAGCTGCAGGAGCTCCTTGCGGAGGGTCGACTCGACCTCGGCGTCGCCCAGCGTCGAGCCGCTCTCAAGGCGGAGGCGAACGGCGTCGGCCTGACGTCGGAGGCGGACGGCCTTGGCCGCGCTCTCGACCGCCTTCCGTGTGCGCTCGAGCTGCCGGGCCAGCACCGCGCGTTGGATGCGGGCGTCGGCGAGGTCGGCGGCGGCCTTCCGAAGTCGTGATGCGGTGACGTCCCGCTCGACCTCGAGGTCACCCCACTCGGCCTCGTACGCCGCCAGCTCCTGCTGCGCGACTTTGGTGCTCACACTGGCTTCGCGCATCGCGGATCGCAACGGCGTGATGTGGAATTGACGATGCCGCTCGACGGCCGACGCCAGCGCGGTCGCGAGATCCTCGAGGAAGCGGCGGGACAGAGCCAGCGTGGCGGCTCGCTCGGACGGGACGTCGGTCGTCGTGTTCAGGACGATCTCGACTTCGAGGAAGCCCGTCAGGCGCTGGCTCGTCACGTAGATGGAGTCGCGCTTGATCGTGGAGAACGGTCCCGTGACGACGGGGTCCCAGCGCTTGCCGGCGTCGAGGTCGCGCCAGACCTCGTCCACCAGTCGCAGCACGTCGCTGTCGATCTCGGTGGCGAGTCCCTGGTCGTCAGGGGCGTAACGCACTTCGAACCCACCAGTGGCCTCGCCGGCGAGCGCCGGGACCGCAGCCGCGAGGAGCAGGACGAGCGCGGCGAGGATGCGCATCTAATCGTCCCTCACGTCGAGTGTGGCGATCAGCGCGCGGGCCTCACGCGCCGACGAGGTCCCGGGGAAGCGCTCGACGACGTCGGTGAGACGGGCGCGCGCGGAGTCGTCTCCGAGCACGTCGGCACGCGTCTGCGCCGCGGCGAACGCTCCGAGCGCGAGCAGCTCGCGCTCCTCGTCTTCGCCCTCTTCCTGTTGCTCGCGACGCAGCGCCTGGGCGTCCATCAACAGCCACCCGACGAGCTCGTCGTCGCGCATGGCGACATCGTCGTCGACGAACAGCTTCGCATCCGTCGCGGTGAAGAAGGACTGCACCTGCAGCGTTCGCGGTGGGAGGCGGTCGAGCGCTAGCTTGGCGACCGGGATCGCCAGCACCAGTGCGGCTGCCGCCGCGATCGCGGCGCGACGCCAGGCGAACGCGAGCGCTCGGACCGGCGCGGGCTCCGTCCACTCACCGACGTCCGCCAGGCCGCCGACCGCGAAGCGCAGCGAGGCCTCGAGCCGACCGAGGAGCGCGCAGCAGTCCGCGCATTCCGCGAGGTGATCCACCACCGCGGTCTCGTCCCCCGGCGACAGCTCGCCGTCGACGAGCCCGACCAGATCGTGCTCAGCCGGACAGGTGCTCATCGAGAGCCTCCCTGAGTCGGCGGCGCGCATGGAAGATACGCGTCCGGACGGTGGCGGCCGGGACCTGCAGCTGACGCCCGATCTGTTGTGAGTCGAGACCGCGCCGGTACTTCAGCTCGAACGCCTCGGCCATCAACGGCGGCAGATCGGAGACCGCCTTCGCGAGCCGTTCGCGCAGCTCGGTGCGCTCGGCCATCACCGACGGACCGGCATGGCGTCCCGGCAGTTCGTCCGGCAGCGCCTCCTCGCGACGGCGTCGACGCATCTCCGAGATCGCGGCGTTCACGGCGATGCGGTGGAGCCACGTCGAGAAGCGCGCATCACCCCGGAAGCTCTGGAAGCCGCGGACGGCCTTCAGCTTGACCTCCTGCACGAGGTCGTCCAGGGCGGCGCGAGCCCCCAGCGTCTGGGCCAGCACGCCGCGCACGCGCGCCGTCTGCGCGTCGATCAGGCTCCCGAGGGCATCGGGGTCGCCGGCGCGGGCCAGGGCGAGGAGACGCTGTTCGTCGATGACCTGTGCCTCGACTGGCTGTTCCACGACTGGCTGTTCCGCGACATCGTCCCGTTGCATGCCCCCTTGGACGCAGGGGCGTTCCCGGTGTTCACGGTCGTCTCGCGGGCTCGTCCAGTCGTCTCTTGGACTCGTCCGGTCTTCTCTTGGACTCGTCACAGGCTCGGCAGCAGCTCGGGGTTCACGAGCCAGTCGAGCGACCAGGACATGCCGCTTCCGTCGAAGGCGGCGATCGTCCCGGTGTGGAACGCCAGCGGCTGGCTGTGCGCACTCGTCCCGAGCAGCAGCGCGGCGATGCGCGCGACGATCGGCAGGTGCGTCACCACGAGGAGCGGCTGGGTCTCCCAGCGCAGGCTCTCGACCGCGGCCTCCGCGGAGTCACCAGGCGTCAGGCCCGCCACCGCACGGACGCCGGCCTCGGGACGGGCGGCCTCGGCCAGGATCGCGGCCGTCTGCTCGGCGCGGAGGACTCCGCTGTGGCGGACCTCGTGGACGGCGCCGATCGCGCGCGGCATCCACGCGGCCAGCCGTCGGGCCTGGTCGAGACCGCGTTCGCTCAGCGGGCGCGTGCCGTCGGCCAGAGGGTGGACGGCGTCACAGTGCCGGGTCAGGTAGATCCGCATGACGACAGGCTATCGTCGAGTTCGCTCGACACGCGTGCGTCACGGCGCCGATCAACGTCTCACGCGCGAAGCGGGAAGACGTGGCGCTTGCGCCAACGCCCTCGGCGCGAGGTCATGAGCCAGACCTCGGACGCGCGCGCCTCGAGGGGCAGCTGCGGCATCAGTTCCGCGTCCATGCGGTTCATCAGCGCGAGGTCCAGGCGGTTCCGGCAGTCCCCGACCGTGAGATGGGGGATGACGTCCTCGAACAGCCCGCCGTACGGAGGGCAGTCGGGGAAGCGCTTCTCGAGCGCGGAGATCATCTTGCTGAACGGTGCGTCGGCGTCGGGCGCCAGGTAGAGCACCCCCGGGAAGCGGGCGGTGGTCGGGTAGCTGTACGTGAACGCCCGCTTGCGCGCGAAGTGGCTCCCCAGCTCCTCGATCAGCTCGTCGTCGATCTCGCCGGGCGCGACGAACGGGTAGAGCAGCGTGATGTGAGCGGGCATACCGCGCGCCGCCGAGCCGTCGTAGAGCGATCGCCAATCGCTGACGAGGGGTTCCGACTCGGGTACGGGAATGAGAAGCGCGCTCTCGTCCTTCGGCTTCACCATCTCTCCAACTGGCGCCGATGGCGAAGCAGATGAACGATCGCGTGCTCGAGCAGCATCTCGGGATCGTAGAGAACTCCCCAGCTGACGCGAAACTCGAGCGCTCGGATTGCCGCGTTGTCGGCTTCGAACAGACCGTCGATCGCGGCTTCCGTGTAGCGGAGGGAATCGACGAGACCCTGCCGGAGCGCGTCTCGCGTGGGGATCTGGCCCGGTGGCGTCGCGTGCTCGAACCCGCGCGCGCGCCGGATATCCTCGCCGTAGTACCATGCGGCGTAGACCACGTGCTGACAGACGATGTGAGGCGAGATCGTCCCGAAGTCCGGGCAGGGCCGCTCCTCGATGTACACGGCGGCGTCGAGTGACTCCGCGACGCGGACGAAGTCCTCGGCCGCGCGAGCGCACTCGTCGAGCAGGGCACCGAACGCGCCCGGGCGCCCCGGCTGCAGCAGGAACCCGGTCACGGTCGGCTCCGTGGCGCCGGCACCACGACCTCGACCAGCGACCTTGCGCCGACTGCCGGGACGCTCGCTTCGACTCGCGTGCGCCGACCGCGGAACGGTCGACCGAGCGCGACCTGAACGTCGACCTCTCCCGGGATCTCGTGACGCGCGAGGCCCAGCGCGCTCGCCGCGGACACCGGAAGCAGGAGCGAACCGTCGAAGCCCGGCTCGAACACCACGTCGAGCGTGAGACTCTTGCCACCGCCGGGTGCCGACAGCGTCACGGGTAGGCGCGCCTCGGAGTCGGTCGTCGCACGGCTGGTGCCGATGACCTCGACCGTGCCGCCGTGTCGTTCGATCGTGATCCCGAGTACTGCCGCGAATGCCTGCCCGGCGACGGCACCGCCTGCGGGCAGGTACGCCATCCTCACGGTGCGGTCACCGGCCTCGCCGGGGTGGTAGACGAAGCGATGTGGGGCCTCGGCCGCGACGTCCCAGGCGGCGCGCAGGTCGTCAGCTCCGCTCGCCGCTCCGTTTGTGACCACCAGCACGGGAGCCTCCGGAAGCTCGCCCCGCGCCAGGAGATCCTCGAGCGCCAGCGCATCGACGTTCCGGGCACGAGCCACATCGGCGGCCGAGATCGTGCACGCGGAGAGTGAGCCCGCGAGGGCCATGGCGAGCGCCGAGACGACGTCGCGGGTCATGTGACGGCCGAGTCCCGTGATGAGTTGCCATCGGATTCGGCCAGCGCAGCCAGTCGGTCGAGCTGGCCGAACAGGTCCCGGTGGCGCTCCGTCTGCGAGCGAGCGTCACCCCCGGCGAGGACGATCTGGATGCCGTGGACCAGCATGGTGACCACGCCGTGGCCGCTGCTCCAAAGCAGCGCTTCCAGGCTCAGAATCAGCGCGAATGCGATCGGCCGACCGACATAGAGGTGGCCGCCACCTGGTACGAAGAGTGCCAGTCCCGCGGCGACCAATGGGTCCTTCCGGACGGTCGGTGGGGATGGCGCTTCCATGCGGTGAGGATACGACCCAGTGCAAGTGCGGGCCGCGCGGAACGTCCAACTCGGTCTGGAAGCGTTGGCAAGGCGGCAAGGAGCGGTTCGAATGGGACGAATGCCCACGTTGTCTCGCACCCTCGTTCTCGCGGCGATCGCCGCTGTCGGTCTCTCCGTGGCCGCGGACGGCGCCGGTACGCAGCGTCGCTACCGGCTACGACGGATCAGCGACGCCACGCCGACCCAGGCACCGCGATTCCGCCTTCCGCCGGGAGCACCCGACTGCAGCCCGCTGCTGCCGGGTGTCCCCGAACTGATCGGGCCTTCGTTCGATCCCGCGGTGTACGACCAGATCTCGCTCGGTGGCAACGGCCGGCTCGTGGCGTACGCGACCGGCGTGGCCGGCGTCACAGCGGCGTCGATCGTCGTCCTGCGCGAGGGCAACGACGCCGTCACGATCTCGGATGCGACCGGCGACGACGACCAGCCCTCCGTGCAGTTCGACCCGTTCGGGTGGCGCTTGGCCTTCCGCGGCTCCGAGGCTGTCGGCGGCGAGTCGGCCTCCAACCTGTTCATCCACTCGGTGACGCGCGGCGGCGAGGACGGCCCGACGAGCGAGACCGTGAACCTGACCGGACTCGACGCGGCCGACGGATTCATCGTGAACGACCCCTCGCTCACCGCGCGGACGCGTTCACGGGACGCCGGGAGCGGCGTCAGCGTCCGAGAGCGCGACGCCCGCGTGGCGTTCGCCTCCGACGCCGATCTCGATGGCGGCCGCGGCGTGCCGTCGAGCGGGAACGTTGGTCGCAACGCGACCAACGAGCAGCAGCTCTTCGTCTGGCAGGAGCGCGACCGGCGCTTCCTCCAACTCACGACCGTCACGGACGGGGGAGCGATCGCGCGTCCGTCGATCAACGGCGATGGCCGTCGTATTGCGTTCGAGAGCAGCTCCGACCTGACGCCCAACGCCGTGAGCCCGCGCGACTTCTCGCTGGTCGGCAACCCGGACGGCATCACGCAGATCTACCTCTGGGTCGAGGGCCCGACCGTCCGGGGAACGTTGCGGCAGCTCACCTGGAGCGATCGCGACTCCTTCGCTCCGCGCATCACGCGTGACGGCCGGTTCATCTTCTTCTGCTCGTCGGCCGACCATCTGCCCGGCGGCAACCCCGAGCAGAACTACGAGATCTTCCGCGTCCGACGCCGTCGCGGCATTCGCTCGCTCTCGCAGCTCACGCAGACGGTCGAGGGGGACAGCGTCTTCCCGCGTCCGATGCGGAACTCGCACCGCTTCACCTTCTGGTCGACTGCCCGCCAGCCCGGCGGCGGACTGGGCTTCGGCGGTGGGCCGGCGCAGTGCACTCCGGCGGCGCTGCTGTGGACCCGCGGAAACGTCCGTCATGTCCACGGCGAGCTCGACGCCGCGAACATCGTGCTCGTCGCCGAGGGCGGACTGCCCGTCGTGACCGGGCCGCCGGCGGCGGCGTCCGCGACGAAGATCCACTTCGCGACCAACGATCCGCGCCTGACGCCGCCACCGACCGGGGATACGCCCCCGCCGCCGCCAGGGCTCCTGAATCACCTGGCTCGGGCGACGCGCTTCTTCCGCTAACCCGGGTCCTTCACTAGGACGCCTCGCCTCCGGCGCCGTTGGTACGCCTACCATGAGCGCATGAGCCGACTTCTTCGCGCCACGTTGCCCTGTGCCTTCGCCCTGTACGTATTGGTGGGGCACAGCCTATTGGCGGGGCACGGCCCGCTGGCGGCGCCCGGCCTGCTCGCGGCGCCGGCGACACCGGGTGACGACGATCCGCCGGCCGCGGGTGACGAGCCGGCAGCCGCGGGTGACGAGCCGGCAGCCGCGGGGGACGAGCCAGCCGCCGGTGGCGACGAACCAGCAGCCGAGGCCGAGGACCCGAAGGTCGCTGAGAGGAAGAAGCGTCTCGAGCTCGATGAACGGCGCGAGACGCTGCCAGATACCGCGCTGCCGGCCATGATCAAGCTCGACGCGTTCCGAGATCGCGAGTTCCGCGTCTGGTCGTCGCTTCGCAAGGAGGTCGTGCGGCTCGGCTCGGTGGCCATCCCGGCGCTCGAGATCGCGCTCGACGAGCTCGATTGGGAGACGCGCGCGTTCGCGGCGTCGTGCCTCGCCGACATGCGCGATCCGTCGACGGCGGGACTGCTCGGCGATGCGTACGACGCCGAAGTGAAGTTCGTCGAGGCGAAGCGTCAGATCCTGCTCGCGCTCGTGTCGATCGGCGCGAAGTCGTCGCGTGATCTCTACGTGCGCGCTGCCGCCGACGGTGATCCAGGGCTGCGGCTGGCCGCCGTTCGCGGACTCGGTGCGCTGGACGATCCGGCCGTTGTCGAGACGCTCCGCGGCTTCGTCGAGAGCGAGGACCTCGACGTTCGCTACGAGGCACTCGGCGGGCTCGCTGCGCTAAAGGACAAGGCCGCCACGAAGCGTCTCATCGACGAGGCCAAGTCGCTCGTCGCGTCGCGCCAGCTCGAGCGAGTCGCCTCGACGGAGCAGGAAGACAACGGCGACCGCTACTCGCACTACCTCCTCGGCCTAGCGCTCGCGCGTATTGAGTACGGTGAGGCCGACAAGATTCTCGTGAAGGCGCTGACCGCCACAAAGCCCTACGACCACAAGGCGTTCCTGCGCATGGGCGTTGCCGAGGGTCTCGGCCGCCGCGCTGCCGCCGGCAGTCCCCCGCATCCCAAGCTGGTCTCCGGCATCTCGCACCGCAAGGACGAGGTGCGTGTCGCCTGCACCTACGGCGCCGGGTGGGCCGGCTCCGCCGACCTCGTTGGCAAACTGACGAAGGCACTGGGCGACAGCCAGCTCGATGTGCGCCACAACGCCGTGATGGCGCTGGGCCGCATCGGCAACGTGACGGCCGTGAAGGCGCTCAAGAAGTCACTCTCCGACAAGCGCGGCGAGGTCCGGATCGGCGCGATCCGAGCGCTGGCGGGCATCGATCTGCCGGAGTCGACGGCGGCTCTGCTGCCGGCTGTTCGCGATCAGAAGTACATGGTGCGGGTGATGGCGGTCCGTTCGCTGCGGTACCGCACGGAGCAGGACGGCGTGCTGAAGGTCCTCATTGGGCGCACGAAGGATGCGGACTACGGCGTCCGCGAGCAGGCGCTCGCCGCGCTGGCGCATCACCCGGATGGCACGGACGTCCTGGACGCCCTCGCCGGCGGTCTGAATGACAAGGACGACGGCGTGAAGACCAACGCGTGCCTCGGGCTCGCCAAGGTCGCGCTGAGCGCGCCGGTCGGAGAGGCCGAGGCGGCGATGGAGCGCGTCGTCTACCTCTACCTGGACACGACGCACGCCCGACTGAAGAAGGCCTCGCTCGAATGCCTCGACGCGGCACGTCCGGCGCCCGCCGTCGATCCGCTCATCTCCGCGCTGGGGCACGATCTCGTCGAGGTCCGTCGTCGGGCGAACCGTGCACTCCAGACGATCAGCGAGACGTCGCGCGGGTTTGACCCGGAGGGACCGGCGCATGATCGCTCGGACGCCGTGAAGCGCTGGCGCGAGTGGTGGGCCGGCCGCAACGGCGTGCTGCCGGCGCGCGGCGCCCGCGCCCGCGGAGCGATCACCGGCGCGCTGCAGGACACGGCCAGGGACCTGAAGTGGAAGGGCCTGGACATCGCCCTGCTGTTCGACTCGACGGGCTCGATGGCGGGCTTGATCCGCGCGGCGAAGCAGCGCACGGACGAGATCATCCACGAGCTCAACGCCCTGCTGCCGAGCCTCCGCGTGAGCGTCTACACGTACCGCGACTACGGTGACAACTACGTCTGGTACGGCTCCCCGTTGACCTACGACACGTGGAAGCTGTCGGGGTTCCTCCAGAACGCCACGCACGGTCAGGGCGGTGATCTGCCGGAGGCCGTGTTCGAGACGACGCGCAACGCGATGATGAAACTCGACTGGCGCCCCGAGGCGCACAAGGTGATCGTCTACGCGGGCGACGCGCCGCATCACCCCGAGTCGCACGGGGTGTTCATCGAGACCATCAAGGAGTTCTGCACCGTCGAGAACAACGCGGTGCTCCACGCGGTCTTCACCGACACGAACCGCCGCTCACTCGACATCAAGACGCGCAAGCGCCGCATCGACGCGTCCGGCATCAAAGCGCCGTTCTTCGATCGCTACGCCGAGACAGCCGCGGCCGGCCGCGGCCGCGCCGTGATGCTGGATGACGAGAGCGCGCTCATCAAAGAGCTGCTGGTCCTGACGTTCGGCGAGTCCTTCCGAGCCGACATCGAGAATCTGCTCGATTTCGAGTACTGAACTCGCGAACCGGGTCCCCGAGCAGATCAGAGGAGCGCCAGCGACGACACCTGCCGGACGTCGAGTGCTGAACGCGAGTTCGAGTCCGTCGTAGGGGCGGACCCCCTGGTCCGCCCCGCCCGCCGACGCCGCACGAGCGAGGCAGGTGGATCGCGCTCGGCGGACGAGGCTCATCGCGCGCACGACCACCTGTCGACGACGCCGCAGCCCCCGGGCCGGTCACCGTCCGAGTGCCCCACTGTCGCCCGCAGCGCGCCGTCCACCACCATCGACCGCGCCACCCGCGTCGGCAGGGGGGATCAGGAGATCCCCCCGTACGGCGAGATTGGCGCCGGTGGGGTTTGCGCGGGCGCTCGGCGGACGACCGGCGTCTTGCGCACGGCCATCGGACGGAGTCGGTGGCAGCCCGATTGTCCGCGCCTTGGCAGCGACGGTTCTCGCCGACGACCGCGCGCTCCACCGTCGTCGTCCGCTGAGCGCCGGCGACACCGCTCGACCCGCGTCAGCGGGGCGGAGCAGGGGCTCCGCCCCTACGCGGGTATCGCGGCGCGCCGGGGGCTGAATCGGCCATCCGAGCGGGACGCGTCCGCCTGATCGACGACTCCGTACGGGCGGATCTCCTGATCCGCCCCGGGGTCACGCCGCTTGCTGGCAGTTGGTTGGTGACGCGCATTGGGGCATGCCGCAATCGGCGCGCCTCCCATGTCTCTGGTCGGCTCCGCGGGTGCGAGGGCTCTCACGCAAGAGCGACGTCGTCGGCCGCACCCTTGCGTGGCCTCATCTCCCGCGTCACTCTGCTTGCGCTCGGGCGCAACCAGCGCGCCCCGGGTGGGGATCCGGACGGGCTGGGTCTCCTCCGGCCCAACGGGTCCGCTACGTCAACAGTGTCGTAGGGGCGGGTCCTCTGGCGCTCGGCGGGTGACTCGCGTGATGCGATCGGCCATCGGTCGACGACGTCACGGCTCGGCGACCGGCATCACCATCGCTCGCGCGCATCAACGTCGGCGCTCGTGTGGGTCAGCCGCCGACGCGGTTGGCCAAGCGGATCCCGACGTACGGGCGGGATTGGCGACGACTGGATTGGCGACGACGGGATCGGCGAGGACGGGGCTGGCGAGGGCGGGGCTGGCTACGGCGAGATCTCTACGGCGAGTTCGCGGAGGCTCCCCCCCAACGCCTCCTACCGCATCGCCCGCCGTAGCGCCTGCACCAGCTCCGCTGGCATGTACGGCTTCCGGAGGAACACCGTCTTCTGATCTCGCTGCAGATCCTCGGGCACCTCGCGCTCACCGCGACCGCCCGTCAGGACGGCACGCAGGTTCGGCCGCTCCGCACGAAGCCGCATCAGCGTCCCGACGCCGCCGCTGCCGCGCAGCGCTAGGTCGAGCACCACCGCTTCCACGTCGTCATCCATCGCGGCGACGAGCGACCTCTCGTCCTCTGCCGTCCTGCACGCGCAGCCGGCTCCCGTGACGATGTCCTCGACGATCTCCCGCACGAGGCTGTCGTCCTCCGCAACGACGACCGAGGTCGGTAGCCGTCCCGCGCTCCCGGTGCGGTCGACCGTCGGTGTGTCGGTAACCGCAGCGAGCGGGAAGTGCAGGCGGATCGCCGTGCCCTCGTAGAGCTTCGAGTCGATCGAGATAAAGCCGCCGTGGCCACGCATGATCCCGAGCACCGAGGCGAGCCCGAGCCCGCGATCCTCGGCGTGCGTCGAGAAGTACGGCTCGAACGCGTGCGCGCGTGTGCCCGCGTCCATGCCGCTGCCGTTGTCCATGACCTCCGCGTAGACGTAGCGCCCGGGCACCGCCTCGTCCGCTGGGAGCGCCGACTTCAGGTACGCGGCGTTGCAGTTGATGACGTCCGCCGCGACACGAATCTCGCCGCCCTCCTCCGCCACGGCCTCGAGCGAGTTCGTGACGAGAGCGATGAGCGCCTGCCGAACCTCGGTCGGCGATGCGTGCGCGGGCGGCAGGTTGGCCGGGGCGTAGATCCAGAGCTTCGCACGATCGCCCACGAGCTTCGCCAGCACGTGCTCCAGCCCGTCGACTGCGTGAGCGAGCGACATCGATCGCGCCGACGACGCATCGCCGCCGGCGTAGTCGACGAGGGCCTCGCCCAAACTCGACATGCGGCTGGCGGCCCGCGCGATTCGCGAGAGATGCGTGCCGATGCGCTCGCTTCCGGGCTCTTCCTGCCGCGCCAGATTCGCACTGGCGTGGATCGCGAGGAGCATGTCCGACAGGTCGTGCGCGATGCGTCGTGACAGGTTGCCCAGGCTCTCCAAGCGCCGCATGCGCTCGAGCCGCTCCAGTGCCGCTTTCTTGGCGGTCTCGGCCGCACGTCGTGCGCGTCGCTGCTCGACTGCCCGCGCCGCGATCTTCATGCGGACGGCGAGCAGACCGCCGTTGACCGGCTTCCGAACGTAGTCGTCCGCCCCGGCCGCCAGGGCCTCCTCGAGGTCGCCAGGCGCGCCCTTCGACGTCGCCACGAGCACGACGCAATCCTCGCCGTGGAGCTGTCCGCGGAGGCGGCGGATGAACTCCATGCCGTCCATCCGCGGGAGCATCCAATCGACGATCGCCACGTCGTAGGCGGCCTCGCCGTGGCTCTTCAGCGCGCGCTCCGCGTCACCGAACGTCTCGACCTCGTAGCCGAGATTTCCCAGGACCGTTCCGACTACCTGACGCGTGATCGCGTCGTCTTCGATCAGCATCAGCCGCATCGGCGCCGTCCCTTCGCCTCACGGGATCCGCCGCCTCGGGCCCCGTCACCCTGCCAGGATACGTAGACCCTGCCAGGATACGTAGACCTCGGAACTCACGCCACGGGCGATCAGCGCCAGCGGATGGTCACATCGTCGTAGCCGAACGACCGTAGAAGGCCCTCTACGGACCGCTCTGCGGCGGTGCGAGCTCGGTCGAGGATTCCGGCGTCGAGAGCGGCGTCGCGGAGGGCCGTCTCGGCCTCTTGTCGTGCGCGCGCCTCGAGTCCCTCCTTGCGGCTGGCAAGCAGGTCGGTCTCGCGCGAGTAGACGTACGTCGCGTCGTTGTCGAGCACGGTGGAGATGAGGTTCGGAGCGGGCAGCGTGATCTCGATCGTGCCCGCGTCGGGGTTGGCCCGGACGTCGGCCTCGTCGAGCGCGCCAAGGTCGATGCCCGCCGTGACGTCGGCGGCCGCGACCAGCAGCAGCGCGTCCTCGAACTCGACCTTGCCGAAGAACTTCGACTGCTTGTCTCGGACGTCGATGACACGCTCGATCCGATACGTCGTCGTCTGGAGCTGCGCCAGGTCGCGCACGGCTACGACCACACTGGGTCTCGCTCGGACCTGCGTCTGGGCGTCCGTGCCGAAGACCTCGCGGAACAGCCCGGACGCCGCGCTCACCATCGCGCCGCCGAGGAACGCTGCCGCGAGAAGCACCGCGATCAGCGCCGTGATCGCGAGCCCACGGAGCAACGTTCCACGCCGCTTCGTTTCTGTGGGGGATCCCGAAGGCTGCGGTGCGTCCGATGACATAGGCTCAGGAGGCTAACAGGCGATTCGGCGTGCGGGATCGCCGTGTGCCGGGGAGGACACCCGCAGAGATGCGCTCGAGGCTCGTGGCCGGTCTGCTCGTCACGGCGTCACTCGGTGTGGCGGCGGCGGTGACCCTCGTGATGCGCGACGTGCCGGGCGATGTCGATCCTGGGGCGGCGTCCTCCGCCGTCGACTCGTCGGGTGCTACGGCCGCGGAGGAGCCTCTCGAGGATCTGGTGGGCGACGACGGCTCACCGCTTCTCGGTCCGGACGGCCGACCTTTCCCGGCCGGATCGCGCCGCGAGGGGCGCCGCCGGATCGTCGCGCCCGACGGCCGCGTCTGGGTACGTGAGCGAGGCCACGCGAACTGGCGGATCTCGGCGGCGCGGGCGGAGACCGGGCGGCCCGTGCGCACCGAGAAGGGACGACGCGGCGGCTGGCAGCTCGACGTCGGGAAGGGACTCAGGAACCTGCGCGACGCCCGCGGGCTTTTGGTCGCCGCGGAGCCGGCCGCCAACGTGCGTCCGCCAGTCTGGCTTGCTCCCGGCAGCGTCCCGGTCATCGCGAGGCCGCAGCCGGGGAGCCAGGGCGCCGAGGGAGAGGCAGTGCTGGCCCCGGTCGTTCCCGCGTTCCCCGAAGCCGACGCCACGTTCACTCACTCGAGCGATCGCGCCCCGCGTCTGGACCTGGTCCCGGTTCCGGAGGCGCGCGGTGGACGCCGGCGCGTCGCCGCCGAGGACGAGCGCGCGGAGGCCGAAGAGGAGCACGTGGTCGCGCAGCACGGGCTGCGTGCGGACTACTACGACTTCCTCGCGGGCAGCATCCACGACATCCCGGATTTGACGACTCTGCCGCCGACGTTCACGCGCATCGACCTCTCGATCGACTTCGGCCGCGACGAGGACTTCAAACTCCCGTTCCACCCCGAGACCTTCGCGACGCTCTGGCGCGGCACGCTCCGGGTGCCCGAGGCCGGCGAGTACACGTTCACGATGGGGTCCGACGACGGCGTGCGCCTGACCATCGGCTCGCAGGTGGTCGTCGAGCACGCCCGACTGCGCGCGTACTCCGAGACCGACGGCGTCGTGACGCTGACCGCCGGGGTCCACCCGATCGAGGTGGTCTTCTACGAGAACTTCGTCTTCGCGTCGTGTCGCCTGTTCTGGACGGGTCCGAGCTGGGAGAAGCGCGTCGTCGAGCCGCGCTTCTTCGCTCCACCGGCGGAGGTCGCCGGGATCGTGCAGCCGCACGTCACCCGTATCGAACCGGTCTCTGCGCGCCTCGGCGACGAGGTCGTCCTCCGCGGAGTCGGGTTCGCCGACACGGCGGCACTCAACCGCGTGACGTTCGCCGGGGTCCCGGCGGAGATCGTCAGTGCCACGTCTGACGAACTCGTCGTCGTCGTGCCGATCGGCGCCGAGACAGGCGATGTCGTGGCGCAGGTCGGTCCGCTCTCGAGCCTGCCGCGCGCCTTCCAGGTCGACAGCATCAACGGGCTGTTCGGGGAGTACTTCCTGCTGGGCGAGGACCTTGCGGAGTACCCGGACTTCAACACGCTGGCGCCCTACTTCGTGCGGCTGGACGGGCCGCTGGACTACCACCAGGACGGTCTCTGGGAATTGCCGTATGCGCCCGACGTGTTCGCCGCGCGGTACACGGGCTACATCTGGTTCCCCGCCGAGGACGACTACCGCATCACGCTCGGCTGTGACGACGGCGCCGCGCTGTCGATCGACGGTGAGGCGTACCTCGAAGACCCGGGTCTCCACGCGTATCGCGAAGTCACGCGCACGTCGCACTTCACGCGCGGCTTCCATGCCGTCGAGATCATCTTCTTCGAGAACCGCGGCGTCGCGCGCCTGCGTCTGTTCTGGCAGCGGCCGCACGAGCTGGAGCGCGCCGTCATCCCGCGCGGCTTCCTCTTCCCGCCGGAAGAGCTGACCGACCTACCGGAGCCCGAGCTCACGACGACGCATGCAGCCGGTCCGCTCGGCGCCGCTCTGGAGCTGACCGGGAGCGGATTCGGTGAGGACCCACGCCTGGTTCGAGTGCACTTCCCCGGTGACGTCTGGGCGCGTCCGATCGAGCTCGAGGACAGGCGCCTCGTCGTGCGCATCCCCTTGGCGGTCGGCACCGGCGACCTCCGCGTGGAGGTCGGCGTCCGATCGAGCAACGCCGCCGCGTTCGAGCGCACGACGCCGATGGGCCTGACCGCCGACTACTACGTGTTCAGCACCGACGAGGAGTTGCGGACAGCCGCCGGTGGCAACAACCACCGCACGGCGCTCGCGGAGCGCTCACCGAATCTCTCGCGCGTCGAGACGTCGTGGCGTCGAGGACCGGACGGCTGGGACGTGCCGTTCCCGACAAAGCGGATGGCCGTCCATTGGCATGGCCAGCTCGGTTCGCCACAGATCCAGCGCCTCGTGTGGATCCTCCAGGCCGACGACGGCGCGTACCTGTACGTGGATGGTCGCCGCATTGTCGACAACGGTCCGTTCCACGGACTCTCCGAGAGCTCGGGCAATCGCTGGCTCGGTGTCGGCGAGCACCGCGTCGACCTCTACTACTTCCAGCTCGACGGCGAGGCCCAGATGCACCTCTACTGGAACGCGTACGGCATTGCCGCTCACAACGACGTCCCCGCCCGCTGGATCCGTCCCGATGATGAGTAGCCGTCTTCTCTCTGCCGTGTTTGCCCCGGCCGTGCTCGCCATGGCGCTGCTGGCAATTCCGGCGACGCCGGCGCTCGCGAGGGAGAAGCCGCTCGCGGCGAAGAAGGGACTGCCGAAGGCCGGCGGCCTCGGGGTCACCACGATCGTCACCAACCTGGGCCCGAGGAGCGATGGCTGGGATGCCGTGAAGCGGCTCGCCGAGCATCGCGACGCGAAGGTCCTCCGTTTCGAGGAGTCCGAACTCGAGGACGTTCGCAAGGCCCTCGCGCGCATCGGTCCCGAGTACGTCGTGCTCGCCGTCACGCCGACGACCGTGGACATGAACTTCCACCTCGACGTGCTCGAACTCAGTCGCACGCTCGATCGCGACCCGATGCCGGACTTCCACTTCGGGTACCTGACCGCGCGCAACGGCGATGACCTCGCAGCGCTCGTCGGACGATCGAGCGCGACGCGAACCCGCTCGAGAAGGCCGTGGCCGGGATGGCGTCCGCCACTCCGCCGGGCGACAAGCTGTCGCGCCTCGATGTGCTCATCCACTACGGACACGGCAACCCATGGGCGATCACGAAGGGTCTGACGGGCGAGCAGATCTCTGCGCTCGACCTGCCGCGAGCCCCGGTCGTGATCTCCGGCGCGTGCTTCACCGCGGTCCTCTCCCGATCGTTCCACCCCTGCGCGTTTCAGCCCATCTACCTGTCGCCGAAGACGATCGCGCCCGAGCGATTGGTCTCGCTCGGCTGGGTGCATGCGGGAGTGACGGGCTACCTCGCGGCGCTCGAAGGCGATCGCGGTGAGATGGCACTCGCCGAGTACGAGCAACCGCTTCACGCGCCACCTCTACGTGCGCGTGCCGCTGCCCGACGACATGAAGGGCGAGCCGGGTGAGCCGACGGTCGTCCTGGAGGTCGACGGCGCTCCGGCCGAACTCGTCCGCCACACCGTCCGTCACGAGGCCTGGGGCGGACAGCGTTGGCTGAACGTCTACGCCGAGACGAAGTCCGCGCTCGGCAAGGCCGGCTCGAACGTCACCTGGACGTTCCCGCTCGGTCGCTAGCAGCCCGTCGGAGTTTCGGCGTCGCCGTGCGGGAGACTGCCGGCGCGACAGGCTGCTAGATAGACCCCCGCCGGGCACCAGAGCGTCGTCGCCGTGGACCATGATCTGGGCATGAGTGAGAGGGTGTTTCGTCCGTGGGAAGTGGACCATCCTCGGCACGGCGCACAACCTGCTGAAACTGGCCGCCGTGAGGGCGTGAGCCGCCGTTTCGAGCCGGACTTGGCGAGGAACCCGCTCCAAGACGCCCGCGTCGGCGCGGGACGCCGCAGGAGGCCCGGCCACGCCGCAATTCGCCTCCGCTCGCCAGCCAGCGGCCTATAGCTAGCAGGCTGTCGCGCCAACCTGCGTGGCCCGTCGAGGCCCTAACTCCGACAGCCTGCTAGAGGCTACTTCGCGGCGGCGGCGAGTGCCTTGGCGAGGGCCTTCGTCTTGATCTCGCCCTCGAAGAGCGCGCGTGGCTCGAATGACGCCTCGACGACGACCACCGCCGGTGTCGTCGTGCAGCCCAGTGACGCGAACGTCTCCGCGTGGCTCTCGCGGCTGAGCTTGATCGCTCGCAGCGCCCGACCGGCCGTTCGCACCTTCGCCTCCGACGTCGCCCACGCGCGGGGGTTCGTCGCACGGGGTGTGCACACCACGTAGTCCTGCGGCGGTAGGACGTCGAACTCCGGTGTGGCACCTCCAGTGCCGGATACGACGAGCATGAGGGAGTAGGACTTCCCGTCCTCGAACGTCTCGGGCGCACGCAGCGTGAAGCGCCGCTCGTCCCAGGTCTGCTGCGACGTCCCGCCTGGATACGTGGGCGTGTCCTTCGCCGTAGCGGCGGTCGACAGCGCGGCCACGACGCCGAGAAGGAGGGACAGGAACACTAGGACGCGCGCCACTCAACCCTCCCGTCGCCGACTCTTCCCGGCCAGTCTACGCGGGGCGTGCCGTTGCGCTGGGTGGGCGCTACGTCGACTTCTTCGTCGATCGCTTGGCGGGCTTCTTCGCCGCCTTCTTCGCGGACTTGGCACCGGCGGCCTGCACGCTCTTCTCGTACGCCTTCACGAACTTGGCGGCGGTGATGCGCTTGACGGTCTTGCCGAGCACGTCGAGCGGCACGTGCTCGAGCTTCTTGACGCGGATGCAGGACTTGCCCATGTCCAAGCGGTTGCCGGTCGCCTTCCACTCGGTGGCCAGGCGATCGCGCGCGATCTCGTCGCAGTACACGCCGAACAGGTAGATCGACGCGCCGCCCTTTGTGGAAGCGACGGACGCGAACGGCAGCGGCTGCTTCGGGTCGCAGTGGTACCCCGCTGGGTACTCCGAGTGCGGCAGGTAGAACGCGGGCATGTTGTATTGCACGCCCTCCTCGAACTTCGGATCGAGGTTCTTGCGGATCGTCGCGAACAGGGTCCCGACCAACTCCACGCGGTCTTCGGGCAACGTGGCGAGGTAGGCGTCGACGGTGGTGGCTTTCTTCGGCATGGCGAGGAGCCTACCCGATCGCGTCAGCGCTCGGAAAGCAGGTGCCGCGTCGCGGTTTCGACCGCTCGCGCTGCCGCCGCGTGACCCTCCGCGCTGAGGTGGTAGATGTCGCCGTCGGCGTGCCGGAGCTCCGCGATCGTCGAGATGGCGAACGCCTCGCTGAGATCGAGGACGCTCAGCCCGGCTGCCTCGCAGTGCGCCGCGACTTGCGCGCGATACGGCGCCGTCTGCGCGTGACTGGGATCGTCGGGATCGAGCAGCGGCACGATGACGACGAGACCCGGGATCTCCGACGCCCGCGTGAACGCGCCGATGCGGTCGAGCCCCGCTGCGACGATCGGCCATCCGGCTCCGTCCGGATCGTAGATGGATGCCCAGTGACCGGGTTCGACCGACGGTGGCGCTGCCGGTGAGACGAGACGTTCGCGCCCCCCGAGACCGATGAGCGCGAGCAGCTCGGAGACCGGCGGCTCGGGGTCGCGGAACCACGCAAGCGGCGTCACGCTCTCCGCCGGATCGTTCAGGCAGTACTGCACGATGACGAGGTCCGGATCGAAGCGCCCGGCGTGCGTCTCGAGCAGGCGCGCCTCCTGCCGGGTGTCGTAGCCGTCGACCGCGAAGTTCAGGACCTCGGCGGTGCGATATGCCTGCGGAGGGGAGACGCGCAGCGAACTGTCCAGGAGGTCCGCGAATCGCAACCCCGACGGCACCGAGAGCCCGGCGGCGATCGAGTCGCCGAGCACCACGACGCGGCACATCCCGTCCGGCTTCGCGAGGATCGTCTCTCCGACGCGCAACACGCCGTGCGCGTCGAGCCGCGCTCCGCTTCGGCCGGTCACACTGGAGCGATGGACGTAGACCAGCTCCGGGTCTGGGCTGACGCGCCAGATGCTCTGCTCACGTGCCCGTTGCGCCGCGTCGGTCGTGGAGTAGTGCCCTTGTGAGTGGTGCAGCACGCGGAGCCCGATCTCGGCGAGCGTGAGCGCGGTCACGATGGCGACGACCGCCAGCACGGGGCGCCACCGTCGTCGTGTCTCCGTGGGCGGTGCCGTGCTCGTCACGCACCGACGATACCGACGTCGTCAGCGTCGTACGACCGTGAGCCCTGCGTCAGTCCCAGTGAGCTCCGCGTTGGCGCCGGTGAGCAAGGACTCGGTGCCGTCGGCCCACGTCACGTGCACGTCGGCCGTCTCGTGTTCGCCCAGCCCGAACACGAGGTCCGTGTGATGCCACGAGGCGTACGAGCCGTCGCAGCCCCACCAGCGCGTCTGCGCACCATCCGGCGTGGTCACCGAGACTCGCGCGCCGTGAGTCACCGCCGCGGGCGCCTCGAGGCGGATCGTGAGCGATCGATGGGGGACGTCGGTGTCGTTGCGGAGCAGCAGCAGTCGCCCGCGGTTGACGTTCACCGCGAGGTCGACGTCGCCGTCTGCGTCCCAGTCGGCTGCCGCGAGGCCGCGCGCCGAGTGCGGCGTCGTGAACGCGTCGCCGCCCTCCGGAGCGAGATCGTGGAAGCGCTCGCCGTCGTTCCACAGCAGGAACGGCCGCTCGGCCACAAGTCGCGTCTGGTCGGTCTTGTCCTCGAGCGTGCTGCCGTTCACGACCGCCAGGTCGACGCGTCCGTCGAGGTCGAGGTCGATCGCGGCGCAGCCCCACCCGACCTCGCTGACCGAGACTTCGCCGAGCCGCTGCCGCCGCGTCCGGTCCTTGAAGATCAAACGTCCCGACGGACTGACGACGCCTTCGTAGAGCGCGTTCTCCTGCGCGACCCAGTGCGTGATGAACAGGTCCGGCTGACCATCGGGGGCGCCGTCGGGTCCGAGCGCGTCGAGAACGCTGAGGCCCATCGATCCGCGTGGGTCGGCGGTACCGGTCAACGCGGAGCGGTCGAGGAAGCGTGGCCCGTCGGAGCTGCCGGTGTTCAGGAACAGCGCGTTCGGTGAGGCGTCGTTGTTGACGTAAAGATCGATCCGGCCGTCTCGGTCGAGATCGCAGAACACCGCTGCCAACGAGCGCCCGCGCGGGTTGTTCACGCCGTGCGCCTCCGCGACCTCCTCGAAGGTCCCGTCGCCGAGGTTCCGATAGAGACGATTGGGAGCCGCCGAGAACGCGTTGGGGTTCAGCTTCGCCGGCACCGACGCCCAGTCGGGTCCCGCCTCGACCTCGGCGTGCTCGCCGAGATCGATGTAGTCGAGGTACGCGCAGACGTAGAGATCGAGATGCCCGTCCGCGTCGAAGTCACCCCATGCCACGCCCACGGTCCACCCCGACCCAGCGATCCCGGCCGCGACCGCGACCTCGTCGAATGTGCCGTCACCGCGGTTGCGATAGAGCCGGTCGGGTCCTTCTGCGGTTACGTGCAGATCGAGATCGCCGTCGGCGTCGTAGTCGGCGAACGTCGCGCCCATCCCACGTCCGTCCGGGTCGTCCACGCCAGCCGCGGTCGCCACGTCGGTGAACGCGCCCCCGTCGTTGCGGTACAGCGCGTTCGGCACCGCGTACCCGACACAGAAGAGGTCCGGATCGCCGTCCCCGTCGATGTCGCCCCAGGCGAGCCCCGACCCGCTGTCTTCCGGAAGGTGACGCGTGCGCGGTCCGGTGGCGTGGACGAACTTGACACCCAGTTCGTCGGCCACATCCATGAAGCGTACCGGCGGGGCGTCCTCGGGGATCGAGTGTGCGAAGCGCTTGGTCACGCCGGCGTTCGGGTCGCGCAGGTCCGTGTCGCGCGTACCCGCGAAGAGCACGGCGAGACCGGCAAACGCCGCGGTCCCCACGACCGATGCAGCCACCGACAGCCACACCTTCTGGCGCCGCGTCAGACGTCGCCGCCGACTCACCGCGCGATCTGCAGGAGCTTCTCGCAGCTCGCCTGTGTCGTCGTGGGCTGGAGCACTCCGCTCTCGGTCTCCATCTCGGGGACCACGAGGTCGAGGAACTCCTGTCGATAGCGACGGTAGTTCAGCGCCGCGCGGATCGTGATGGGGCCCTTCGCGTCGGCGGGGATGCGCAGGACGTACGTCTGGATGTCCGAGTAGCCGGGGAACACGACGCGCTTGCCCTGCCCTCCGGCCTTGCGCCAGAGCTGGTGACGCACGATCTCCTTCCCGTCCTCGTCGATGGGCACGCTCTCGAACACCATGGTCCCGCCGTCGTGCGATGTCGCGAGCGTGTGCTCGCGGCCAGGCGTATCGGTGATCCGTCGCGTCGTCGGATCGATGCCGCCCCACTCGGTGATCGTGGTGCCGTCGCCGTCGACGATCTCGAGGTGGACCCAGGCGCGCACGAAGTCGAGCGGACCCGTCGTGAAGTTGTGACCCGCCTTCCGGTTGGTCGCCTGCACGCGGAACGTCACCTCGTCACCGGCACGTGCCGTGTCGGGCAGACCGAGCAGGTCGAGCGCCACCACCGGTCCCTCCGGCCAGAGGTGGGCGATCTCCGGCAACACCGTATCTCCGCGGATCCACTCCTCGGTCAGGCGCACCTGCTCCTCGTAGTGGGGGAGCTTCATCACCGCCGGCATGAACGAGTTCGTCGCGATGAAGCCGTGGTGCCGATGTGCGCCGTCATCTGCCGTGCGTCGTGAGTCGGCCTCGCCGTGGCCCGGGTCGCGCGAGTCCGCAACCAGCCGCATGTGGCAGTCGGTGCATGAGAGATCGGCCTCCGCGTCGTCGCTGTGCCAGTGCGAGTTCAGCCACTCGTCGTACTGGTTCTGCCCCTCGACGAACCCGAAGTTGTTCAGCGCCTCCGGGATGAACTGCTTGTGGCACGCCGCGCAGAACTCCGGCGTGCGCAGGATGTTGCGGTCGTAGTCCTCGAGGTGCTGCCACGGGTAGGCGCGGATCAGGAAGTCCGACGTGAACTTCGCCAGACCGCTCGACCCCTCGAACAGGTAGCGGCGCGGCGGTGTGAGCACGTAGTCGGCGTTGCCGCGCGTGTCGGCCTTCGAGATCGCATGGCACACCACGCACGAGATGCCCTCCTGCATCCCGGGCGCCGCGAGGTCCATGTTCGCGATGTCCTTCGCGCCCGCGAACAGCGAGATCGGATCGTGGCACCCTGCGCAGTAGCGCGTCTCGGCCGGTTCGCGATCCGTCGCGAACATCCGCTGCACGGCCTGGAACGGAGGGTTCGCTGCCGCGAAGCGATGCGCGCTCGGCTCCCACTCGTCGACGATCTCTTCGTGACACCCGGACGTGCCGCAGTAGGCAGAGCCCGCGAGCAGTTCGGACTCGATCAGCGTGCGGTGGTCGGTGGTGGCGTTACTGGGAGCGAACGGGTTCCCCGCGTACTCGGCATACCCCTGAGTGCTTGCCGGTAGTGAGTACCCCTCCGGCGGAGCCGACGTGTAGTCGCGTTCGGGGAGTAGCAGCGCACCGGCGACGACGGCGAGCGTGGAGGCACCGACGACGATGCCGGCTCGCCGCGCGAACGTTCGCTGCGCGAGCCGGATATCCGCCGGGGCCCGCCCGCCCGCGCGTCGGCGCAGGAAGACCAGCACGAGATGGAACGGGAGCAGCACCGTCACGGCCAGTCCCGAGACCGTGTGCACCAGGTCCCAGGTCTCGCCGATCCGCGGTCCGAGCGCCGACTGCCACGCGAGCACGAGACCCGTGACCACGCAGGTGGCGACCGCCGCACCGAGCACGTACCCCAGGACCATCGCCGCCGTCGGAGTCTGTCGCGCCCAGTCAGAGAGATGGCGCCACTGGTAGACGACGTAGGGCACGGCGAACACGAGCCCGAGCACCACGTGCAGCAGCACCTGGATCTGCCCGGTGACCGAGAACGGCAGCAGGTAGATCCACAGTCCGGTCAGCGCCTCGACGGTGATGACGGCCGTCACGAACGCGGCGTTCCTCGAGCGCCACCCGGCGACGGCGATGTCGTGGGTCTTCGTACGCGGGGCAGCGGGAGGCGGATCGGGCGCCATGAGGAGCAGTGTCCACTCCGACGACGCCGGTCCGCGGGCCACACAACGGGGTCACGCCACATGCGCACTCGGGGCGTGACTTCAGTCACTCCCGGCTGCGCGTGCCCGCGCTGCCGAGATCCGAGTGCGCCACGAGCCTGAGGGAGCGACGTTGCGAATCTGGGCGCAGTTCTCGGGATCGGATCCACTCGTTCGGGCGTCCTGTTCCCTGAGGTGAGATGAGCGAACTAGGTGGTCCCGTCCCGATCGAGGAGATGCTGCAGCACGCCGCATGGGCGCGGCGGCTCGCGCGGTCACTCGTGTCCGATCCGCAACGCGCCGAGGATCTTGCGCAGGATGCGTGGGTCGCCGCGTTGCGACGTCCGCCCGACGACCGCCGCAGCGTCCGATCGTGGCTCTCGCGGGTGATCCGCAATCGCGCGATCGAGATGTATCGGTACGAGTCGCGACGGAAGTCTGAGGAACTGCCCGACGTCGCTCGCGCGACGTCGCAGGACGTCGCGGACTCGGTCGGGCGCGCCGAGCAGACGCGCGTCGTGGCTGAACTCGTGCTCACACTCCCTGACGAACAACGTGACGTGCTGGTGCTGCGCTACATGGACGACCTGAGTCCGTCGCAGATCGCCGAGCGGCTCGGCATCCCCGAGGGCACCGTGCGCAGTCGCGCGTTCCGAGGTCTGGCGCGGATGCGGGAGATCCTCGACGGCCGATCGCGTGACGAGGGCCGCGAGTGGCGTCCGGCGATGGCCCTGCTCGCGTTCGGCGCTGCAGGACCACCGGCACCGCCGGTGTTCGCGTGGCGCGCAGGACGCCTCGCAGCGACCGGTGCCATGCTCTGCGCCGTCGGAGTCGGCATGTGGTGGTGGTCGGGTCGCGGAGATGTGGAGGCTCGCGACGTCGCAGACGTGCACTTCGAGGGCGGTTACGTGGTTGCCGGAGCGACGCCGGGCGTGCCGGACTCGTCGTCCGGGCTCAGCCGTCCTGACACTCGGGCGGACACCCGCGTCGACGTCGTCGAGCCTCCTGTCGCTCCGCAGCTGGATCCTGTACCGGAGCCTGAACCCGAGCCGCCACCTCCGCCCCGCCTGACCATTCGCGGTCCGTTGAGCGGGACCGTCCTCGCCGCTGACGACGACGTGGCACTGCGCTGCCGCCTCCTGTCGATCGCGCTCGATCCGGACGCCGATCGGTTCGTCGGAGGTGTGGCGACCGCGTCGGGCTACTCCGTCGTGGTCGATGGCGCCGAGCACGCGGTCGCGGACGCGATCGAGTTGGAGATCACGACCGACGACCCGCGCTACGTGCCGCTCACGAGCCAGGTCGTTCTGCCGCAGGCGCCGGTCAACGGATCGAGCGAACTCACCGGTCCCCCTGTCGAGCTGGTTCTCGCCGGCACGCTCAGTGGTCGTCTGGTGGATGAGGATGGAAGAGCCATCGAGGGCGCGGCGTCCGCGGCGTATCCCGTGGTGGGGAAGCGCCCCACCGTCTTCCCGTCGGACGAGTGCACGACCGATGCGGACGGGCGCTTCCGGCTCCGGTTGCGGCCCGGCGTCGTCCACTGGTTCGTGTTCGAGCACGCGGACCGCGTGCCCGAGATGCGGCGCGTGACCGCGCCCGAGGGCGGCAGTGACTCGGAGCTCGAGATCACGCTCACGAACGGGCACACCCTGGCCGGCACGATCCACATGCCTCCGGGCTACGACGCCACGCGCGCGTCGCTGCTCATGCTCCGTCGCAAGGGTGTGCCGCCCGTCCAAGCGCCGTCGGATTGGCTCGTGCGGCCGACGCGCGAGGGTGCCGTCCGCGCGAACGCGTTGGTCGAACTCGACGCCGACGGGGCATTCGAGTTACGCGGACTGAGGGCCGTGCCCGTCGGCATCCTGATCGGGACGTCGGACGGCACGGGCGGTCTGATCCGCTCCACCGCGCAGACGATCGAACTGCCGAGCGATCCGCTCGATCTGCGATGGGAGGGCGGCGTCGTGCGGTTCGCGGTCCACAGCACGGGCGTGCCGGTCGCGGGGGCGAAGATCGACGTCGTCGCCGAGGGCGGCGACCAGCGCAAGCTCACGACGAATGACGACGGCACAGCGGTCGTGCTCCCGACTCCTGGGATGCCTTACGTCGTGACGGTGCGCGCCAGCGGCTACGCGGTCGCGACACACGAGTTGATCGGCCCGCCGGTCGACGAGACGGAGTCCCTGACGATCCCGCTCGAGCCGCTCGCGCGATCCGCGCGCTGGGGACTCACGCTCAGCACCGAGGGCGACACGCCACTCACGGCCGTGGGCGTGCGACTCAAAGCAGCCGACCCGAGCAGCCGGTTGCACGAGAAGGAGCTGCGCTTCGACCTCGTCGCCGGCGAGGACGGTCGCTTCGAGACACCTCCGGTTCCAGCGGGTCTCTACGACGTGACGCTGCGCCCCGGCGGTCCGTGGCTCGACCCGCGCTCGCCGTACCGGCAGGAGACGCTCTCGGTGCACCTCCTGGCCGACGAGGTCGTCGAGTCGTCGGCGACGGCGCGTCCTGGCGGTCACGTCCGACTGGTGGTCGACCGTCACGATCGCCCGTCCGGGACGTGCGTCGTGACGGTCCGCGACGCCGAGGGCAACGTGGTCCCGGCGAGCTTCCGCTCGCCCCAGATCGAGCGCTCCGGTACGCACCTCGTGCGCTGCGGACACCCGACGTGGATCGTCCCGCCGTTGCCCCCGGGCCGCTATGAGCTCGAGGCGAAGGACAAGGGCGTCGACCCGGTCGTGCGCACGGTCGAAGTGCGCGTCGGGGAGATCGCAGAGGTCACGATCCCGCTCACAGAGCGCTGATCCCCGGGTCGTCTCGGTGCACCGCGGCGAGGTCCTCCGCGATGACCGCACGAATGTCCGCGCCGTTGCGTGCGCCGCGAAGCTCGTCGAGCAGCGCCGTACGAACGACGAGCGTCGAGAGTTCGGCGAGCACCTGCAGATGCGTCTGGCGATCGCCCGGCGGCCCTAACGACGCAAAGACCACGTCGACGGTCTCACCGTCCGGCCGCCCGTAGTCGATCGGCTGCGCGAGCGTGAACACGCCGACGTACGTCTGATCGAGACCCGACAGCGTGCAGTGGGGGAACGCCAGTCCCTCGCCGATGCCGGTGTGCTGCGTGCGCTCGCGCTCCCACAGCGCGGCGAGGATGGCGCGGCGATCGTCGTTGCCGGTCGCGGTGTCGAGCCGCTCCGCGAGGAGTTCGAACAGCGCGGACTTGTCGGACACTTGGGCGCGTGCACCGACGCACGTGTCGCGCAGCAGGTCCATCAGGTCGAAGGGCGTGGCCGCCGGGGATCCCTCTGCGAGTGGTTCGATCGGCATGGCGTGCGTGCTGCCTGGCGGAGTCTTCAGCATCAGCACCGAGCACTCGGCACTCTCGATGATGCGCTCCTTGTCTGTGCCACGGAACTGCTCCATCACTGAGTTCCACGACGGTGCACCCGTCACCATCAGGTCGAACGACGACGTCACGTCGACGAGTGCACGGACGCGACGCGCCCCGCTTACGATCTGGGTCTCGTACGGGCGGGTGCAGATCCCGCCGATCTGCTCGAGGTAGCTCTCGCGGCTTCGGCGCTCCTCGTCGCTGGCGTTGGGGGAGAGGTATCGCACGAACGTCAGCGTCGCGTCGTGGAGCTCTGCCAGATGATCCGCTGTGCTGACCACGAGGGCGTCGTCCGGACCGGGCTCCGCGTACACGAGGATCTTCCGGATGTAGCGCACTCCGGCGTCACGGAAGAGCGCGAGGTTGCTGTCGAGATGGTTGACCAGCCAGCCGAGCGGACTCGTGAACAGGAAGCGGTACCGCGCGCGACGACCGCGCCACGCGATGACGAGCCACTCGCACGCGAACCGCGTCGTGACCTCGTGAGCGGTCTGAACCAGGTCGTGGGTGACGACGGAGTCGAAGTGCAGGTCGAGTTGGCGTTCCTCCGCCATGGCGGAGATGCGGCGTCGGAGCGAGCGGACGACGGCGGCATTGCGATCGGCACCCGAAACCGGCATCTGCGCCGGCACCTCACGCAATCGAATGACCTCCAGCTCGCGACCGTCCGCGAGGGCGGCGCCGACCTCGACCAGCGCCTCCGGGGATCGCTCCCAGCCCATCAGCGCAACGGCGACGGCGGCCCGGTCGTGGCCGTGCTCCTCGTCGGCGGCGTCCTCGACGATCCGCTTGCGCGGTGAGAGCTTCTCGAGGACGCCGAGCCGGTCGGCGCTACGTCGTCCGACCGCGGCGTAGAGCACGACTCCGGCTGCGATGATCGCCACCGTGGCCCACACGGAAGCGATCCCCGTGAAGACGAGCAGCGTCACGCTCGCCAGCACGCCGAACACCGGCATGACGGGGTACAACGGCGAGCGGAACGTCGGCCGATACCAGGTCGAGCCGCCCTCGCGGAACACGATGAGCGCGACGTTCACGACCGCGAAGATCAGGATCTTGAACAGGCTCGCGAGCTTCGCGATCGACGCGACCTCCAGGT
The DNA here is from genome assembly GCA_021776825.1 of Planctomycetota bacterium. Lineage (GTDB taxonomy): Bacteria > Planctomycetota > JAJSAM01 > JAJSAM01 > JAJVHW01 > JAJFFG01. The sequence goes on along the minus strand of JAJFFG010000103.1, from coordinate 52,462 downwards.
ACCAGATCGCGAAGCCCATCGGGACCGCGGTCGCCAGGATCGCCACCGTCGGAGTGCCGAAGCGCTCGCTGACGCGGGAGAGCGTCGACGGCAAGAGCTGCTCGCGCGCCATCGCGAACGGGAAGCGGGACGCCGCGAGCACTCCGGCGTTCGCCATCGACAGCATCGTGACGACGCCGAGGACTGCGAAGATCAGGCCGACCCACTTCCCGCCGATGGTGGCGGCGAGCGTGTGGATCGGCCGCAGATCGCTGACGAGCTCGGCCTGCGGGACGAACTTCACCAGACCGATGATCACGGTGGCGTAGAGGACGCCTGCGATGACGAGCGAGATGATCATGCCCGCCGGCAGGTTGCGCCCCGGATTGCGCACTTCTTCGGCGATCGCGGCGACCTTCGTGACGCCCGCATACGAGACGAACACGAAGGCGGCGGCGCCCAGCAGCCCGCCCATCCCATCCGAGAGGAACGGGCCCTGCTCGACCGGGGTGCCGATGACGTGGCAACTGACGCCGAGTGCCACGAGGCCGATGATCGCGAAGGCCACGATCCAGAGCATCACCTTGCCGACCTTCTTCACGCCGGCGACGTTGAGCGCGACGATCGCCGCGAGGATGGCGATCGCCGTCGGTTTGAGCGGCACGTACTGCTCGATGCCCAGGGCGCCGAGATACGCCCCGAACCCGACGAGCGCGAACGAGCTCTTCAGGAGCAACGACAGCCACAGCCCGAGACCGCTGACGGTGCCCGCGAGAGGCCCGAACGCGCGATCGACGTACACGTACGTGCCGCCCGATGTCGGCATCGCGGTGGCCATCTCGGCCTTGGCGAGCGCTGCCGGCAGGACGCAGACACCGGCGAGCACGTACGCGAGCCAGACTGACGGGCCCGTCTTCGCGGCCGCGAGTCCGGGCAGCACGAACACACCGCTACCGAGCATCGCTCCCAGGCTGATCGCCACGACGTGGTGCAGACCGAGAGTGCGTTCGAGACCCTTCACTGCGTGCGCTTGTCCCCCATGAGATGACTCCTCGATTGTGACCGGAGGCTCGTGGCAGAGCCCGGAACGATCGGGAGGCGGCCCAATTCGTGCCCTGCCTCCGACTGCGGCTGCTCGGCGACGGACCCGTGACGCCGCCGGTAGCCGCTCGGACGCTCCCGTCTAAACTGATCACGGGAAGCCCGACCGGTCGCAGCGGCTGGGCACCTGTCGCATCTCTCGGTCTCGCCTTCTGGCGCAGCCGGTTGTGCGGCGGAGCGCTGGGAGGTCCGATGTCGTTCATCCGCATGTTGTCGTTGGCGCTGGTGGCGCTGCTCTGCCTGCCGGCGGTCGCCGGCGAGGCCGAAGCTCTCGACGTCACTCGCGCGACGCTGAGGCTGCGGCGCGCCTCGAACCAGCGTCCCGACTCGAACCTCTTCGACGTCCGCGCCAACCTCCCGCCATCGGCTGAGCTCGCCGCGCTCGACGTGCCGGCCTCCGAGGTCGAAGTCCGCATCGGCGATCAGACGGCGTTCTTCGTCGCCAAGAACTCGTACGGGAAGCTCTTCAAGGAGCGCGGTCGCGGGATCTACCGAGCGAAGTTCCGTCGCTTCCTGATCCGGGTCGACACCCAGACCGGAGCCGTGCGCGTGCGGTCCCCGCGCACCGATCTGGCGCACCTCAGCGGGCTCGGGTCGGACCCCGTCGCCGTCTCGATCCGCTTCGACGACATCGAGTGCGCGACGAGCCTGGACTTCGACGTCCGCGGCACGACCTGGCGCTATCGGTCCCCTCGCGACTGACGGCTTGCCGGCCCTTCGGGCAAGTTAGCCTCAGGTTCCGCTCGCGATTGCTTGTGATTTTCCGGGCTGGCATGCGTACGCTGGCGAGCCCCCCCGACCTCTCGGGGGGCATCGTTCGTCCTGAGTGCGCACGTCAAAAATGGGCGGCGCACACGCTGCCGGTGCCAGAGCCGCTCGATGTCTGACCTATGTGCCGGTAGAAGTGAGATGAGCTGATGGGTAACAAGATCTTCGTCGGGGGACTCGCCTGGGCGACCACGAGTGAGGGCCTGCAGGCCTTTTTCGAGACCTGCGGTCGCATCACCGAGGCCAAGGTGATCACCGATCGTGAGACCGGCCGGAGCCGTGGCTTCGGGTTCGTGACCTTCGAGAACGCCGACGACTGCGCCAAGGCCATCGCTGAGATGGACGGCCGCGACCTCGACGGGCGTGCTCTGCGCGTCAACGAGGCCGAGAACAAGCCCCGCCGTGACGGCGGTGGTGGCGGCGGCGGCGGCGGTGGCTACCGCGGCGGCGGTGGCGGCGGCGGCGGCGGCCGCTGGTAGCAGCAAGCCCCTGGCGGGTGTCGACCTCTCGAGGACCGACCCCGTGACTCGGACCGGGCCTGACTCATAGCGAGTCGGGCCCGGTCTCTTTGATTCTGAGACTCTCTGACCCACCGCTGGCCGCCCGCTCGTGAGAACTCGCGACTCCCGAGATGTCGTTCCGGGGCGCTACACGGGCAGTGGCGCGGTGCGATCGGTCTCGTCTGGCTCGTGCCCATCGTTGGCACGGTCAACCTGCTGAACGCCCTGCGTCACGTCGACGTCGCCCCCCTGTTCGGGGCGGCCTAGCGGAGACCGTCACTCGTTCTCGACGGCCCGGGTCAGCTGGATCGCCAGCGCCGGGCCGTCTGGACGGACCTCCTCGCGCTTCGTCTTCGCGTGGTCGTCGGCGGAGACCTCCACCGTGTACGTGCGCCGCGGGTGGAGGCCGAGAACGCGGAACTCGCCGTTCTCGTCGGTCGTGAAGCGACCGCGATCGCTCCACTCGACGAGCTTCTTCCCGTTGTTCTCGACAAGGATCACCCGAGCGCCCGGCAGTAGCTGGCCGGTCGCGTCGCGCACGGAGCCGCGAATCGTCGGGCCGTGTGAGAGGACGAACTCCAGAGTGTCGGCCGGGGGCAGGATGTCCTCTCCGCCGCCGAGGTAGTTGAGCGTGCGATCCGGCCACGCCGACTCGAGAACCAGTCGGTGCGTCTCCGACGGTAGGCCGCCGAGCTCGAACCTCCCGTGAGCATCCGTTGTGACGCCAGATGCGCTGGGTTGAGAGAACCGCGATCTCGCCGCTCGGAACGCCAGCACGTCGCGTCCGGCGACGGGCCGGCCGTCGCCGTCAACGACACGTCCGCGGAGCGTCGCACCCGTCTCGACCGCGATTTCGACCCCAGAGGATCCCGCCGCCACACCGTGGATCGTCTGCTCACGGAACTGTGTCGCGCCGGGAACGGGACGAACGCGGATCGAGTGCTCTCCCGGTGTCAGCCCTCCGAACGTGAACTGCCCGTCCGCGTCGGAGCGCGTCTCGTCGGACCTCCACCGACGCGTCTTGACGAGCTTCACCGCTAGGGCGGCACCTGACATCGGTGCCCCTGACGCATCGAGGACGCGCCCGGAGATGCTCTCGCCAGGCTGGACGTGGATCGCGAGAGGGCCGTCCGTGGGACTGACGTTCTCGACCGTCGCTGCCTCGAAGCCAGGTGACTCACCAGCGCGGGGCGCGACGCTGACGTTCCAGGCGCGCGCCCACACGTTCTCGACGGTGAAGCGGCCGTCCTTGTCGGCGGTTGCCTTCCGACGCGGCCGGTTGCCATGCTCGTCGTCGGGATACCCATCGCGGGGCAAGACCGAGACTCTGGCGTCGTGCGCGGGACTGCCGTCGGCCATCAGGACGACTCCGCTCCACGTGAGCGCTCGGCGCACGCGCAGCGTCATCTCGTCGCTCTTCTTGTCGAAGTACACCTGCGCCGACACGTAGCCGTCGGCGTACGCCGTCACCGAGCTCTGGTCGGCGTGGTCGAGCTGGAATTCGAATCGCCCGTCCTCGCCGCTCGTGGTGATGGGGTCCTTGCCCGTTCCCGGCTTCGACCTCCAGCGCAGCGTCGCTCCGCCGACCGGCGCGCCGTCGTCATCGATGACCCGCCCGCGGATCGTGCGCTCGGGTTGCAGCACCAGATCGACCTCGATGCGAGAGACGCCGTCCTCGATCACGAGGAACGCGCTCTCGGCCTTCATGAAGTCACCGTGGTTGGCTCGCACGACGACCGCTCGCGCCGTGCGGTCGTAGACGAAGCGGAAGTGTCCGGTCGGGCAGTCAGCGAGCTTGAACTGACTACCGATGCTCTTGCGGATCAGGCCGCCGGGGGAGTCGTCGTCCGGCAGCTTCATGAACACCGTGCCGATGGACACATCCACCGTCTCATCGACGCCGACGTACACACCGCTACCGACGCGGCTGTCCTTCAGCACGTTGCCATCGGGGTAGAGCACGCGGCCGACGATCTCGATCGGGTCGGAGGGCGGAAGCCGCACGACCACGCCCGACGTCGTCTCGCCTGCTCGTACCGTCATCGGCTCGCTGCTACCGCTCGGGCCGTCGGCTCCGACGGCCCACAGCACAACGTCTTCGTCCGGCGCGACGTCGACGAGTCGGAACGAGCCGTCGGCGCCCGTGATCACCCAGTCGGACTTCCACCGCGGTGCCGGCCGCACCGCGGCGCCCGCGATGGGCTCGCCGTCCGCCGACTCGAGCCGTCCGGTGATGGTGCCGTACTCCGGTTGCGAGACCTGCGGTCGTGCTGGCGTAACGTCCTCGGCAGGCGACGTCTCCGCACTCGGGTCCGCGCGCTCGCGCCGTCGGGGGACGTCGCGTGACTCGTCGCTCGCTGGTGCAGCAGCCTCCGGCTCGGGGGCTGCGTCGCGGGGAGCGTCGTCGGCAGGCATCCGCGTCAGGAGGACAGCCGCCACCACCGCTACGACGAGCAGCAGCACGGCGAGCAGCAGAGCGACGATCGGCCGGCGCACCCTCGCCACGATACCGTCGCGCGCAGCGAGCCTGACGAACCGGCGAACCGCTGGTCAGGTCTGCGTCGCCCGATCCGTCAGAGACGCTCTTCGAGCCACTGGATCAACCGCAGGCGGAGGGCCTCCAGATCGAGCCCGGAGACGTCGCGGAAGACGTCGATCGTTGGTGTGTCGCCGCCGAGCGCGCGGACGAAGGGCTCCGCCTCGTCGGGGCGCCCTTCGACGTAGTACGCCGCGATCGCGTTCCCGACACGAGCGTCGTCCAGCGTGATGCGGTTCACGGGCTTGCCGAGACTCTCGTGCAGGTCGGCTGGACTCCAACTGCGCAGCGTCTTCAGGGCGCCGACGTACCAGTCGACTCGAGTCTGGTCGTGTGCGGCTCGCTCACGGGCTTGATCGGCGTACTCCGACTCGCGCCGTGTGAACGTGACGCGCGTGTGCGTGACATGCCACGTCAGGTAGCGCCGGAACGCCTCGGCGGCCCACGGCTTCTTGCCGAGATCCCACGAGAACGCGCCGTAGAGCAGGTATCGAGCCGCACGGGCGACACTCGCCTCCACGCGCCACTCCTCGGACAGGTGGTAGCTCATGCTCGCGTAGGTCGCCCCGAGCGTGATTCCCCCGTAGGAGCGCCAGACCCTGCGCGTGTCGTCGTCGACCTTCGGGTGGAGGGCGATGAACTTCTCGGCCTCTTCGGCGCCGAGCAGGTTGTAGAGCTCGAGCCCCGGGGGGAGCACTTGCTCGATCCCGAACGCCGCCGCGAAGACTGCGGGCGTGGCCTGGCATCCGATGACAGTGCGTTCGGCCTCGGCGCGGCTCGTCGTTGCCGCGACGAAGACGTCGGAGGTCTTCACGACGCCGACCCATGTCAGGCCCATGTCGCGACAGCTCATCGGTTCGGGGAGTTGGCGCGGCGCGGGTACCGCGGCGATCGCGGCCTTCGCCCGCTTCGCGATCTCCGGCGCTCGAAGCCGCGCCGCGGCGGTCTCGGCCAGCACCCACGTTGCGCCCACCTTCACGTCGCCGTGCTCCTCGTGGGCTCGCGTGTCCGTCGGGATGAGCTCGAGGATCTGTCGGAGCACGCGTTCGCGTCGGCCGGGGCTGACGAGCTCCGTGTGTTCGGCCAGGGCGCCACGGATCGCCTGCGCGATCGGGAGCATCTCGGCCGTGCGGCGGACTGGCAACGCGGTCAGGGACGCGACGTCGAGATCCCGCGCTGTCGGCGGCCGGGTGGGTGCGACCCAGTCGTCCCCCTTCAGCCTGTGCTTCAGCCACCGGTGCGCCCGGACGTGCGTCGGGTCGCTCCGCAGGATCTCCTCCGCGATGGCATTGCGCGACGCATAGAGCTTCTTCTCTTGGCACCACGTCGCGAGACGCGCCAGGGCGGGGACGCGCTGCACGCGCGCCTCGACGATCGCGTCATCGAGCGCATCGGCGCGGGCCACGCCGGCGACCGCGAAGAGGAGGATCGCAATGGCGGCAGCGGACGCGCGCATGCACGGAGTCTAGTCCCCGTGTCACGTGACCCGCACGCCGCACCTCCCGTCGACGCGTAACCCGCGCGTGCCCCGCGTCGTTTGGAGGTCGGGAGGCATTGATGCGGCGCACGACTCTCGCTCTGACGGTCACGGTTACTCTGGCGCTGGGCGTCGTCGGCGTCGCGCGCCGGACGCGCGCTGCGGAACCGACGCCGCCGGACGCGATCGTCGAACTCGGTCGGCGGCTGTTCCATGAGCGCGCTGCGACGTCGCGCGGGCGTGTGTCCTGCGCCGACTGCCACGATCCGGATCACGCGTACTCCGATCCGCGTGTCCGGTCGCACGACGGTGTGTCGTTGACGCGACGTCACAGTCAGACGCTGCTCGACATCGGCGAGTCGCGACTGCATTGGGATGGCGAGTTCACGAGCCTCGAGGATCTGCTCGTCGCGCAGGTCGCGTCCGCGGCCGGCGCGGCGATCCGATCCTCAGCCCGTCTCTCCGCCAACTACCGCGGGCCCGCCGGAAAGCGGTCAGCACACCGCGGCCCGAGTCGATACTCCGACTCGTTGAAACGGGCGACGGCGCCGACGCTCGATGCCGGCGGAGCGTTCTGGCTGGAGCTGAGTGGACGGTATGTGCCCGGGTTCACCGCCGCATTCGGGGAACCCGATATCACGATCGATCGCGCCGTCCAGGCTCTCCAGGCGTACGTGCTCACGATCCGATCCGGCGAGAGTCCCTTCGACCGCTTCGTTGCCGGCGACGCGACGGCCGTGTCGGAGCGCGCGCGTCGCGGGTACGAGCTGTTCCGGGGGCGTGCGAAGTGTGCGCGCTGCCATCCCGTCGACCAGGGTCGCGCGATCACGGACGGGAGAATGCACCGCATGGGTTCGCTCGTTCACGACAAGTCGCAAGCGGATGCCGGAGCGGGCGCGTTCACAGGACGACCCGGCGACCTCGGGAAGTTCAAGACGCCGAACCTGCGCGACGTCGCCGTGCGACCGCCGTACATGCATGACGGCTCCATCGCCACGCTCGAGGGCGTGGTGGCCCGCTACCTCGACCGCCCCCTCGGATCGGAGGTGCCGCTCCTCCAGCTGAACCTCCAGGAGCGCAGCGATCTCGTCGCGTTCCTGCGCTCGCTCACGGCGGATCTCGAACCCAACGTCGCGCGCGTCGTGCCGACTCGGACGACGCGACTCCGTATCGTCGATCTCGATGGTGGCCCGATCCCAGAGCTCGCGCTGAACGTGGTGCCGACCGGTGGACGCCTCGGCCCGCGTCACCGACCACCGCGCGAGGTTCGCGCTCGGACGGACGCGGAGGGCTACGCAACCGTCGAGCTCCCCACGAGCACGCACTTCGAGGTCCGCGCCGCAGGCGTCGAGCTCGGTAGCTCACGACCGCTGCCGGACTGGTCCGACGAGGTCGAGCTGATCGCCACGCCCCTCGACCGCGTCTCGCTCCGCGTACGGTGGATGCTGCGCACGCCGCGTCCGGAGCTCGTCCGTTGCATACTGCTCAACGTGCGGGGCCGTGAGGACTTCGAGCGAACGGAGATCGTCCTCGTGCACGTCCGTGACCTCGGCCCGAACGAGGCGCTCTACTCTGCGAGCGAGCGGGGCGACAACGGCTGGGTTCGGCTGTCGTTCGAGAGGGCCGACGCGCCCCTCACGTTCCTCACGCCGATCGATCTGCGCGGCGGGGCCAGCGACCCGATCGTCGTCGTTCGCGACCGGGATGAGCGTCTGACGATCTCGTCGTACTGACCGGTTCGAAGCGTGAGCCACGACTGCGTCGTGCGATCGGGCGCGGAGGTCACTGATCCAGGCACTCCCGGCGCCTCCGTGCGGCTATTATCTCCATGGGGTGTGGAGCCGTGCCCGGCCCTTGCCGTACCGAAGGGACACGTCCACGCGAGGCGCTCGCACGACGGACCTCATTCCACGATGGTTCGGTGGTGCGTCCACGCCGCCGAACTCGCGACGGACGCCGAGCGAGGTACCGGCTCGTGCCGGGGGGAGCAGCCGTGACCAGTGCAGACAGCCCCGCGCCTCGGAAGAAGCCCGCGAAGAAGCCCGCGAAGGGGTCCGCGAAGAAGCCCGCGAAGGGGGCTGGCGGGCCGATCGACGAGCTCGTCGTGCGCACGTCTGATGCCGAGGGGGCCGACGGCAGGTTCCCGATCGTCGGCATCGGCGCGTCCGCGGGGGGGCTCGAGGCCCTCCGGCTCTTCCTCGAGAGCGTGCCGCCGCGGAGCGGCATGGCCTTCATCGTGGTCCAGCATCTGGACCCCAACCACAAGGCCATGCTGCCGGATCTGCTACAGCGCACCACGCCGATGAAGGTCGTCCAGATCACCGATCACACGCAGGTTCGGCGAGACCACGTCTACGTGATCCCGCCGAACAAGGACCTCTCCATCCTGCACGGCGTGCTGCATCTGCTCGATCCGTCCGCGACGCACGGGCTGCGTCTCCCGATCGACTTCTTCTTCCGCTCCCTGGCCGACGATGAGCAGCAACACAGCATCGGCGTCGTTCTCTCTGGGATGGGCACGGACGGCACGCTGGGGCTGAAGGGCATCAAGGGCAAGGCGGGCGTTGTGTTCGTCCAAGATCCGGCCTCGGCCGCGTTCGACGGCATGCCCCGGAGCGCCATCGAGGCCGGGCTGGCGGACGTCGTCGCGCCGGCCGAAGCGCTGCCCGGGAAGATCGCCGAGTACCTCCACCACGCGCCGCTCCTGGCGCCGGCCGGGCCGCTGGACGACGGGCCGGCCCACAGCGCCTTCGAGAAGATCGTGATCCTGCTGCGGGCGCAGACGGGCCACGACTTCTCGCTCTACAAGAAGACCACCGTGGCGCGTCGGATCGAACGGCGCATGGGCATCCACCAGATCGAGCGGATCCTCACGTACGTCCAGTTCCTGCGGGAGAACCCCCAGGAGTTGGACCTGCTGTTCAAGGAGCTCCTGATCGGGGTCACGAACTTCTTCCGTGACCCGGAGGCGTGGGCCGAGTTGGAGGCCGACGTCGTCCCGGCACTGCTCGAGCGTCACACGCCCGGTCAGGCCATCCGGATCTGGGTGGCCGGTTGCTCGACCGGCGAGGAGGCGTACTCCCTGGCCATGGTCTTCAGGGAGGCCTTGGATGCCCGCGAGTCGGCCCGGAGTCGCTCGCTCCAGATCTTTGCGACCGACCTGGACCGCGACGCGATTGCCAAGGCGCGCACGGGTGTGTTCCCCGAGAACATCGTGGCGGATGTGTCGCCCGAGAGGCTCGAGCGCTTCTTCACCAGGACGGAGGACGGCGGCTACCGGATCGCGCAGTCCATCCGAGAGACGGTGATCTTCGCGCCGCAGGACGTCCTGATGGACCCGCCGTTCTCGAAGATCGACCTGGTGACCTGCCGCAACCTCCTCATCTACCTGACGCGCGAGTTGCAGGCGCGACTCCTCCCGCTCTTCCACCATGCCCTGAACCCGGGCGGCTTCCTCTTCCTGGGGAGCGCCGAGACGGTCGGCGAGCCGAGCCGCCTGTTCGCCGCGCCGCGCGGCAAGGCGCGGATCTATCAGCGGCTCGACTCCGGATCACGCTCCGAACTGGTCCATTTTCCCGCCGTGGTGCCACTCGCGAGGCCAGCGGTGTCGCCCTCGGCGAGAACCGCGACGTCGCCGTCGAACCTGCAGTCACTGGCCGAGCAGATGCTTCTACGGCGCTACGCACCTGCGGCTGTTCTCGTCAACGACAAGGGCGACATCGTGTTCGTCAGCGGTCGCACCGGGAGGTACCTGGAGCCGGCCTCGGGCAAGGCCAACTGGAACCTCTTCGCCATGGCCCGCGACGGCCTGCGCAGCGAGCTGGGCAGTGAGTTCCGGAAGGCGCTCGCCGCAGTGGGCACGATCCAGCGGCGGACCGCACGGGTGAGTCGTGACGGCGGCTGCGCGCAGATGGTGGACGTGACGGTGCAGGTCCTCGCGCGTCCCCATGCGCTGGCCGGGCTGGTGATGGTCGTCTTCACCGACGTGGTGACGCCTTCCGAGGACAAGAGTCCGGCGCGCAGTGGCGGACAGACAGCAGGCAGCGCGCCGGGCTCTCCTGGCGCAGCCATCGAGCATGAACTCGACGAGGCCCGAATCGAGCAGCGCTATCTGCGCGAGGAGATGCAGGCCGCCCGCGAGGAGGCCGAGTCCGCGAGCGAGGAGCTCCAGTCCGCCAACGAGGAGCTCCAGTCCACCAACGAAGAGCTGACCACTTCGAAGGAGGAGCTGCAGTCGCTGAACGAGGAACTGCAGACTCTGAACCAGGAGCTCCTCGCGAAGGTCGACGACGTCTCGAGGGTCAACAGCGATCTTCGCAACCTGCTCGAGAACTCCGAGATTGCGACCGTCTTCCTGGACGCGTCACTCTGCGTGCGACTCTTTACGGCCGGATCGCATCGCGTCTTCCGGCTGATCCCGAGCGATGTGGGTCGGCCGATCACGGATCTTGCGTCGCAGCTCGAGTACCCGGGGCTGATGGGCGACGTGCGCGAGGTGCTGCGGACGCTGACACCGCACGAGGAGTCGGTCGCTGCGAGCGATGGGCGCTGGTTCGACGTACGCATCTCGCCCTATCGGACGGTCGACGACCGAATCGACGGCGCGACGATCACCTTCACCGACATTACCGCCGCGAGGGCGTTGGAGGATCGCTTGCGCCAGACGCAGGCGGGCCTGGAAGAGAGGATCGCCGAGCAGGAGACCAGACTCGACGAGGTCGAGGAGGTGCTGCGAGCGGAGCATCGCCCCCAGCGAACCGAGCAGGCCGGCGGCGGTGCCGACGGACCCGCGACGCCCCAGGATCCCGCACCGTGACGGACGAGTCTCCCCTCATGCCCGACGACGACCTGCTGCGGCGTCAGGCCGAGGCGGAGTTGCGTGCTCGTGAGGTGCCAGACGCGCAGGACGCATGGGACGACGACCACGCCCGGATCGTCCACGAGCTGCGGGTCCACCAGATCGAGCTGGAACTCCAGAACGACGAGCTGCGGCGGGCGCGGGCCGAACTCGAAGCGGCCCTCGCCCGGTCCACGGAGCTGTACGAGTTCGCTCCGACGGGCTACCTGACCCTCGATCACGACGGCGTGATCCGGCAGCTGAACCTCACGGGAGCGCAGCTGATCGGCCTCGAACGGTCCCGCCTCGTCGGCCGGCGCCTCGACGTGTTCGTGGATCCGGCCGATCGGCACTTCGTCCAGGACCTGCTCGCCGACGTGCTCGCGACCGGAACCGGGGGCCGCTGCGAGGTCACGTTGTTGCGTGAGGGTCGTGCGCCGATCGTCGTGCAGATCGAGGGCAGCCGCTCGGCGGACGGAGAGGAGTGTCGCGCGATCGTCGTGGACACCACCGAGCGCCGACGCGGTGAAGAGGCCGTCAGGGCGAGCGAGGAGAAGCACCGCACGCTGTTCGAGTCGTCGCACGACGCGATCCTGACGCTCGCGCCGCCATCCTGGAAGTTCACCTCCGGCAATCCCGCAGCGATCGAGATGTTCGGTGCGCACGACGAGGCGGGCCTCCTCTCCCGTGGTCGTGAGGCGTACTCGCCAGAGCTGCAGCCCGACGGCAGTCGGTCCGACGAGAGGGCCGACGAGATGATCGCGACGGCGATGCAGGAGGGCTCGCACTCCTTCACGTGGACGCACCAGCGTCTCGACGGCGAGCTGTTCCCGGCGACGGTGATGCTCACGCGGGCGGCGTTCGGCGGGCAGGGGCTACTGCAGGCCACCGTACGCGACGTCACCGAGGAGACGCGCGCCAGAGAGGAGCGCGAGCAGCTCGAGGCGCAGCTCCGGATGTCGCAGAAGATGGAGGCCATTGGGCATCTTGCGGGCGGACTCTCGCACGACTTCAACAATCTGCTGACGGTGATCGCCGGGTACGCGGACCTCGCGCTCGCCAGGATGCGGGAAGGGAGTCGGGAGGCGTACTGGCTCGGCAAGATCGCCGAGGCGGTCGCCCGTGGGAGCTCACTGACGCAGCGACTCCTCGCATTCAGCCGCAAGCAGGCCCTCGCGCCCGTCGTCCTCGATCTCGGGGAGGTCGCGTCGGGAATGACCTCACTGCTGGAGACCCTGGTCGGGGAGGAAATCGCCGTTCACATGGAGTTCGACCCAGAGCTGGCGCGCGTGTCGGCGGACTCGGGCCAGGTCGAGCAGGCGCTGATGAACCTGTGTGGCAACGCGCGCGACGCCATGCCGGGTGGCGGGACGATCACGATCCGGGTGACGAACTTCGTGATCGCCGACGCTGACGCGAACTCCCATCCTGATGTGGACCAGAGCCGCTGCGTGTGCCTCTCGGTGACGGACGCCGGCGTCGGCATGAGTGACGACGTCAGAAGCCAGATCTTCGAGCCGTTCTTCACGACCAAGCCGCAGGGCAAGGGGACGGGACTCGGACTGTCCATGGTCTACGGCTTCGTCAAGCAGTCCGGCGGCTACGTCGTCTGCGAGTCGATCCCCGGGCAGGGGAGCACCTTCCGCATCGTGTTGCCTGCCGTCGACTCCGTCACGGCGGAGCCATTGCAGGCGCGCCCCCGGACTGCGGCGACCCGGGGGGCCGAGACCGTTCTCGTCGCGGAGGACGAACCCGCGGTCGGCGCCGTCGTGCGGTGCGCGCTCGAGGCCGCCGGCTACACGGTGCTGGCCGTCGAGGATGGCGATGCGGCCATCACGCTCTGCGACACACACGCTGGCCCGATCCACCTGCTCCTCACCGATGTGATGATGCCGGGCGTGACGGGTCGCCAGCTCGCTGAGGTCGTGCAGCAGCGGCGACCGCAAACCGCGGTGCTCTACATGTCCGGGCACACCGCGGGCCTGCTCTCAGAGGACGGCGTGATCCCGCCGGAGACCGCGTTCCTGGCGAAGCCGTTCACTCCCGTGAAACTCTGCGCGAAGGTCCGGGACGTGCTCGATGCCGCTCCCGCCACGGGCCCGGCGGCCGGTCCCGCTGCGCTGCGCCCGCCCGGTGGAGAGACCGCCGCACGTTGAGCAGGCGCGCGCTCGATTCGGGGTCCGAACGGCGCTGACACTGAGGTGACGCGCGAGTGACGGCCGGATGATGCCGGGCCCCGAGTGTGGCGTGCATGAGCACATCGAGAGTGGTCGTCGGACTCTGCGCTGTTCTCTCGGTCGTGGCCGTCGCGCGTGGCGACGCGGAACCGCTCGGCCCGGACGTGCTGTTCCGCGTGACCGAGGCCCGTCCAGACCCCGGTCTCGACGAGGGCACGCGGTACGAGCTCCGCATCGGTGCCGTGCGCAGCATCCGTGACGTGGGCGGCCGGGACATGGAGCGGATCCGACTGCGCGACAGCGGATCAGGGGGCATCGACCGGACGTGGCACTCCCAGACCAAGATGGGAGTCCTGGTCGGCGGACGCTGGATCGAGAGCGTCGCGACGGGCGTCTCCGCCGGCACCGCGTGGCACGTGTCGATCGCGCCGGGGCGCTGGTCGAACGGCGCGCTGACCCTTGCCTACCAGTTCGAGGAGACCCGTCGCCGCGCCGACATCTCGAAGCGCGTGCACGAGGGCCAAATCGACCCGGACGAGCAGACGACGGTCGTGGCTCCCGCGTTCGATCGCGTGGTCGCCACCGGCGCCGGCGACCTCTGGGTCGGCAAGTGGGCCGCGCTCGCCGAGGTCCCGGACCACGACGGCGACGTCCGCACGATCTTCGCGCGCATCGACCGCGTGGCCGACCCGGGTTCGACGGGCGGCGGCGAGTCCGCGCCGGGCCTCGCCGCGATGGCCACGCTTGCGCGGGATCCCGCCGCGCTGCGTGGCCGCCTGCGTGTCACGCCGCTCCTGCGCGGCACGAACGCTGACGCACCCGAGGCGGCCCAGACCTCGCTGCAGATCGAGGGGACCCTCGTCCCCGGCGTCGCCGTCGCACGGCTGCTCGACGAGGTCTACCTCAGCGACTACGACGTGGAGGTCGCCCAGTGCTCCTTTGTCTGCGAGGCCATCCCGCGCGTCCAGACGAGTGGACTGCACGTCGCGATCGTCAGCGAGAACTCGCTCCGGCTCGCGTGGACGATGTCGCTCCCGATGGGGTGGTTCGAGACGACGCTCGGCGAGTTCACGAGTCCCGTCGCCATCGAGATCCCCGACGCACGGCACTTCGAGGTCACGATCCCGATCGAGCCGGGCCGCCGCGTGGTCCCGATCGCCACGCTGGACGACGGCCGCTCCGCTGCCATCGCGGTGGAGTTCATCCCCGCGCGCTGACGGCGTTCAGCCGCGGCGGGATCGGTCCGGACTCACGTCCGAGTGATCGGCCCGCAACTCGAGAGTGCCATCCTGTGAGGCTCCGACAGAAGTCGTCAGGACCGCAGCGCCATCCTGCGCGATCGCTTCGGACCGCAGATCGGGACGCGTGCAGGTCGGCGCCCGAGCGCCGAGGACTGAGCGGTCCACGCGTGACGTCGGCGGCCCCGCATCGGTACGGTCGGGGCGTTCCAGCGTGACCGACGAGGAGGCCAGTCCCGATGAACCGAAAGCAGAAGGGCGCGTTCGTGGTCTCGCTCGTGCTGTTCGTGCCACTCGTGATCGTCAGCTGGATGGTCGCGGAGACGATGCAGGAGCGGTGCGTCAGTGTCGCACTGCTGGTGTTCGGCACGACGGTCGGCTGGGTCGTCGGGACCGCGCTTTCGCCGCGGGACACGAACGAGAAGACGGAGTTCTCGACGTACATCAAGGCGTTCGCCGCGTTCGGGACGGGCTACGGGGCCGCCAAGATCGACGGGCTTGTCGAGGCGGTGCTGAACCCCGATGCGCTCCTGCATCCGCTCTCCGGCGTCCGGATGCTCTCCGTCGTCTCCGCGTTCCTCATCGCGATGCTGATGACGTTTGTCGTCCGCAGTCCCGACGAGGCCGCCTCGGCGCCGATCGCTCCGGCCAAGACTCCGCCGGCGCCGTAGCGGTGGGGTGGACATCGCGCGTCGCTGCCGCGAACGACGCAGCCGCGCTCCGCTCGGCGTAGCGCGCTCGCTGGTCCGCCGCGTTGGCGGGCGTCGACGTGATGTGGCGCGCGCCCTGCGGTGAGCCTGCCGACCTCGTTCTCACATCTCCGTCATCGAAGTCACGCTCGACGACTACTGCGTGAGCGCTTCGCGTCCTCGGGGTCGGACTGCCGTTCCTCGATCTCCGTCCGCAGCGCGGGGTCGGCCTCGAGCTCCACTGCGAAGAGGGCGTCGTCCTCCGTCTCGAGGCGTTCGAGCAACGCCAGATCCTCGATGCCGACGAGCGCTGCGACTGCCTTGCCGTGTCGCTCGATGACGATCCGTTCGGTCGAGTACGCGCAGCGATTCAGCAGGTCGGAGAGATCGCGACGGGCCTCGGCGACGCTCACGTGCCGCGCGGCGCCGCAGCGGAGGTGGACCAGCTCGGCCTCGAGGTCTTCGAGAGCGCGCCGACATGGACCCGCGAGCGCCGGCTGTGCCATGGCTGCGGTGCGCGCTTGGCGCAGCCGGTCGGTGACGTCTCGCAGGGACTCGGCCAGTGCATCCGGGATCGTGTCGGCTCGTTCGGCGCTCATGGAGAGTCTCCTTCGCTACCCACGTTGCCGGTACGCCCGTCCGCGGGGATCGACGACCAGGACGACCGCCACCTCCGCGGCGAGCGTGTAGCGGATGCGATACGCGCCCAGCCGGACGCGCCACTGACCGGCCAGCGGCCCGGCGCATCGCTCGGCACCGCGCGGGTGCCACCCGCTGGCCAGCGCATCGGCCACGCCGCGAGCGCGCCGTGCAACGTGCGGTGGGACGCGCCGGAGGCCGGTTCGAGCGCGCTTCGTCCACTCGACTCGCCGTTCCATCGGGTGCGCCTACAGGCTCGGGAGTGAGAGGACTGCGTCGGCATCGAATGCACAATACCATCGAATTGTACGTTTTGTATCTACACCGTGCCGGGGTTGCGGCATTGCGCCGGCGGTTCGGGAGCCCGTGGCTCGTGCCCCGCGTCCGCACTCTCGGCGCCGGACTGCTCCGCATCTCGCCATCGCCACCTCCGTTCCTTCCGGACAAGAGGAGGACGCTCAGGGCGGACCGAAGGTGACACGCCAGCCCACTCCGAACACGACGCGCTCCAGGACCGACGCACCGGTGGCGCGTTCGTACGGGCCCGGCGACGATGTGGTGACACCGTTGTCGCAACGTCCTCTCATGCGCCCCCTCCACCGCGTTCTGATCGCCCTCACCGCGCTGCTCTCCGCGCTGGTGGGGACGGCGTTCGCGTCCTACACGCGAACATCACGGGGGGACCTGATCCTGCTCGCCGACGTGATCGCGGTGGGCGAGATCTCGGAACTCACGGAGTCCCACTACACGCTGGCTATTACGACGTGGGTCGCGTCGCCGCCGTCCGACGACGCGGTTCGCAACAGCCTCCGCGTGCGCCGCTTCGTCAACTGGACCTGCGCGCACCGTGGTCGTCCGTACCGCGTCGGCGAACGGCTTCTCGTCTTCCTGCGCGACGACGATGGCGAGCTCCGTCCGATGGGTGGGGGCGGCGAGGGTGAGACCTGGTTCGAGAGCGAGCCGGCGCTCAGCGAGTTCGCCGACGCCGTCACGACCTTTCGGGATGGCTACGTGGAGATCGGCGCGGACGGCTGGATCCCGGCGTGGCGGTCGTTTCTCACGCATCCCAGCGAGGTCGTCGTTCGCATGGCGCTCGCTGAGTTGGTCAGCGGCTCATTCGGGAACCGTGGGGCGGGCGACTTCCTGTTCGACGAGATCCTGGCGTGCATCGAGCGCGTGGACTGCCCGAGCCGCTGGACCGTGGTCGGCGACCTCGATCGCGTGTTCTCGATCGAGGTTCAGCCCCGTGTGCTCGCGCGGCTCGACGAGCTCTCCGCGGCCGGACCGTTGGCGCTTCGACCCGCTGCCGCGCTCGGGGCGTTGGGCCTCGAGCCCAACTCCGCCGCGCGACATCGCGCGTATCTTCGGGTCCTCACCGACGGGGAACTCCCGCTCGACCAGCGACGCCGCGCGGCGTCCGAGGGCAAGTTCCTCACGAACGGTGGCGACATCGCACTGCTGGACGAGATCCGCGTCGATCTTGTGGGCGTCCTCCCGCGCATCGACGATCTCGAGTTGCTCAGCGAGGTCATCACGTACCTCGACTCGGCGGATGGACACGGTTCGTACTGGACGCACGCGTCGACTGCTGTCGCTGGTCGTCAGCGGTGGCTAGAGCGACTCGCCGAGCCGTTCCCCGCTCGCGACGTCGCCGCGGCGCTCGAGCGGCGTGACACGCGCGAACGGACCAGAGACCATCTGCGCTACCTCCCGGCGGCGCGCCGACTGATCCCGGTCCCGCGCGACGTGTCCCGCATGGATCGCATCGCCGTGGCGGGGATCGCGCGCTACATCCGCGCCGGACTCGCGGCAGAGCGCGCCGACGACATCTCCGCCGCCCTCGGCGCGTACGAGCTGGCGCGCACGCTGACGGACGGGGGCCTCTTCTCGTCGCGCGCTCGCGAGCGCGCCGCCGAGATCGTTGGTCTCTCACCGGCCGACCTCGCCGCCCGCGTGAAGCGACTCCGCGCCGCCCGACCGCGCTGACCCGCCATCTAGCTGTGCGCTTCGTCGCCCCCGTCGAGCGGCGCCCCGCGCCCGAGGGCCTCGAGGCGAGACTGCAGACGCGGGACTGGTCGGAACACGAACGCTCGGCCGTCCTGACGTCGCGTCAGAAGGCCCATCTCGTGGAGTTGCACGAGATCGACGCGCGCAGTCTGGCGCGTCACGCCGTGGCTCCGCTGATGGGATCGCACGGTGTACGACGCTGCCGCGTCGCGAACTGCGTTCCCGATCAGTGCGATCTGCCGGTGGTTGAAACTCGCGCTATGACGCACGAGTTCGGTCGTCTGCTGTAGCTGGCGTAGCTTCCGCGCCAGGTACTCGTGCGCAGCGTCGATGGCCCGGAGCAGGACCGCGAGCTGGTTCAGGACAAAGTACGTCGCGTCGTTCGCGTCCGTCTCCGCGTAGTAGTACGCGAGAGCGTAGCGTGCCGGTCCGGCACTCAGGATCGCGGAGATCGAGATGTACTCGACCATCCAGTATCCGCTCCTCAGCATCGCCCAGTAGAAGAGCGCGCGTGCTGTGCGGCCGTTGCCATCCACGAACGGATGGTCGTACGCGAGCCAGAAGTGAAGCAGGATTGCGCGGATCACCGGATGGACGAAGAAGCCCGGCTCGTTCCCGTTGGCGAACGCGCACATCCGCTCCATTCGCTCGGCCAACTCGTCCGAAGGCGGCGGCTTGTGCATCACCCATTCGCCGCCGGGCTCGGCAACCTCGATGGGATCGTCGGGCCCCCGCACTCGACCTGCGTCGTTCGGATCGTCCAGCGTCGCGCGGGTCACGATGCGGTGGATTTCCGTGACCAGGTCCGGGGTCATGGGCCTGTCCTGGAACTCACGCACGCGCTGCATCGCCGTGAGGTTGTTCACGATCATGCGCTCGCTTCGATCACGCGGCTTGCGTCCGCTGCGCAGCATCTGTCTCGCCACGCGACGCGTCGTCGATGCACCCTCGAGTTGGCTCGAACGAATCGCCTCTTCGATCAGCGAGTTCAGGATGTACCGATCGCGGGTCGTCGGGTTTGTCACGGCATCCGCGAACCCGATCTCGCCGCTAGCACGTCGATCCACGCGGGAGAGCATCTCGAGCATCGGATCGACCAGGGCGAAGGTGAACGCCCTGCCGTCCGTGTCCACGAGCGCGATCGGCTTGCTGATCATTTGCCGCGCGAGTCGGATTCGCCACCACCACTCCGCGTGAGAGAGCGGCGGCGGTGGCTTCAGCTGGCGCAGCTTGTGCCAGTGGCGGTACCTACCGTCCACCGTCGGCCCGACGATCACAGAGAAGATCTCAGCTAGGCGGTCCGGGGCTTCGGCGAACAGGTTCGTCTCGGATGGCGGTGACTCTGGGCGACGCACAACGAGAACTCTATCGGCTAATCCATGGCTAATGGTTGCAAGATTTAGCCATAAAGGGCCGTTCTGCGGCAGATTCCTGCGGGCTAGCAGCCTGTCGGAGTTTCGGCGTCGCCGTGCGGGAGACCGCCGGCGCGACAGGCTGCTAGTTAGACCCCCGCGGGGCACCAGAGCGTCGTCGCCGTGGACGATGATCTGGGCATGAGTGAGACGGTCTTTCGTCCGTGGGACGTGGACGATGCTCGACACGGCGCACAACCTGCTGAAACGGTCCGACGCGAGGGCGTGAGCCGCCGTTTCGAGCCGGATTCGGCGAGGAACCCGCTCCAAAACGCCCGCGTCGGCGCGGGACGCCGCAGGAGGCCCGGCCGCGCCGCAAGTCGCCTCCCCTCGCCAGCCAGCGGCCTATAGCTAGCAGGCTGTCGCGCCAACCTGCGTGGCCCGTCGAGGCCGTAACTCCGACAGCCTGCTAGCCTTCGATTCGCACAACGCGGCGCGGTCTGATCGCGTGATCGATCACCGGAGAGCGGCGACGATCTTGGCAAGGCCCGAGCCCGCGCTGCGAATGGTCACGCGGGGTTACGGGATTCCCCGATCTCGGTGTTCCCAACGAGACCCGGCAGCGCGTGCGTCAATGCGGCGGACGTTCCGCCGGGTCTGCGCCCGGCACTCGTTCGCCCGCGTACCATGCGTGCGGAGGAGGTCCGTCGAGTGAGCGAGGCACGGCCGCGTGAGGGCGGGGAAGCCACGCCGCGCGTGCGTTCTCGGGTCCACGGCCCCGAGCGGCGCGGGCGATGGGCGCGACGTGACGCGCTCGCAGCCTCGGCGCTCCGGCGTGGTGCGGCGGCGGTCGCGATGATCGTCGCTGCCGTGACGCTGGGTGTCCTTGCCGTCCAGGGCGGTCCGGTCCCGGAGAGCCACCCGGCGCCCGCGGGAGCTGCCCCCGACTCGGTGCCGCACGCTGATGCGAGGCCGGCGACTCGCGCGTCCGCGCCGCTCCCCGCTCGCGCCCTGCTCACACTCACCGCCAGTGTTCCGACGGCCCGGATCGACGTGAACGGAGAGACCGTCGGTCATGGCGCCCTGCGTGCGCTCGACGTCGAGGCGAGCCTGCTCGTGATTCGCGTCTCCGCGCCGGGACACGATCGTGTCGAGCGCATCGTCCAGCCGACCGTCGATTCGCACATCGATCTCGGGCGTATCGCGTTGGAGCCCTGGCCGAAGCTGGAGCCGGCCGGGATCCCGCGCGACGCGACAATACGCCTTGGCGGGGCGGTGGTGACCGAGGGGCAGCCGATACGTCCCGGACCGCGGAGCTTCACGATCTCCCGCGACGGCTACGAGGAGCAGCGTCTCCATCTCGCGGTTCTCCGCGGGCGCTCCGTCGAGCTCCGCGCTCGCGGTTGGCGACGCACGCCCTGGTCGCTGCTCTCGGATCTGCGCACGTGGAGCACGTCGAGCTCCGCCGACCGATCGCATGCCGCTGCGGCGGTTGCCGCGCGCGTTCCAGGCCTCGAGGTCACCGAGCTCCAGATGCACGCGAGCGGTGGCGCTCGTCACGAGGTTGCCGTGTTCGCGCACGCCACGAGTGGGCTCGAGTTCGTCCTCATCCCGGCGGGGACGTTCCAGATGGGATCGCCGCGGACGGAGCCGGCGCGCCACGCGAACGAGCCCCTTCACACCGTCTCGCTCACACGGCCGTTCCTGATCTGCCGGACCGAGGTCACGAACAACGCCAAGGTGCGGCTTCAAGCAGTAGCTGACGGACAGGCGGAGCTTCCGCCGAAGCCGCTCTGGCTCATGTCGATCCAAGTCGGGTGGACCGACGCCGATCGCTTCTGTCGGGATCTCGGTTGGACGCTCCCCACTGAAGCGCAATGGGAGTACGCCTGCCGCGCTGGCACGACCTCCAGGTTCTCCTGTGGGTCGAGCGAGCGCGATCTGCGTCGTCACGCGTACACATCGATCTCGCGGGCCTCGGGCCGGAGGCTCAAGCTGCGACCGAACGCGTTCGGGCTGTACGACATGCACGGCTCGCTCTGGGAGTGGTGCCGTGACGACTATGTCGATCGTCCGGATTGGTCGGCATCGGATCCGCTCACCGTGCGGACGTCCGCGGGGCACGTCGTGCGCGGCGGCGCGCGCACGGGGTCACCGGAGAGCGCGCGTTCCGCGCGACGCACCAACGGCGAACAGGACATCGGCGGTCATGCGTTCATCGGATTCCGTCCGGTCATCGAGATCGCGCCGTTCGAGAGCGGCCGCTGAGTCGGTCCTCGCCGACGCGACCGTCGGCGGTCAGACCGAGTGGATCTGGAAGCCGTGGACCGCTTCGGCGGCTTCCATCACGGCCTCCGGGAGGGTCGGGTGGGCGTGGATCGTGGCGGCGATGTCTTCGATCCGGGCGGCCATCTCGATGGCGAGGGTGCCCTCGGCGATGAGCTCGCTCGCTTCGGGGCCGACGATGTGGACGCCGAGGACGATGTCGGTCGCCTTGTCACAGACGATCTTCGCGAAGCCCTCGGCCTCGGCGAGCGAGAGCGCGCGGCCGTTGGCGCTGAACGGCGACTTGCCGACGCGGATCTCGTAGCCGGCTGCGATGGCCTGCTCTTCCGTCATGCCGACGCTGGCGATCTCGGGGTCGGTGAAGATCACGGCGGGGACGACGCGGTAGTCGCACGCGCTCGGGAGTCCGCAGATGACCTCGGCCGCGACGCAGCCCTCGCGGCTGGCCTTGTGGGCGAGCATCGGCTGGCCGGCGACGTCGCCGATGGCGTACACGCGGTCGCAGGTGGTCTTGCGCTGTTCGTCGACCACGATGAAGCCCTGGTCGTCGAGCTGAACCCCGATCTCGGCGAGACCGAGCTCTTCGGAGTTCGGGCGGCGGCCGACGGTCGAGAGAACCCAGTCGACGTCGAAGACCTTGTCGCCCTTGTTCGTCTTCACGGTCACGGCGACGCCGTCGGCGGTCGCTTCGTACGACTGCGCGAACGACTCGAGGTGGATGGCGACCTTCTTCTTCTTCAGCCCGCGGTGGACCACTTTCACGAGTTCGGGGTCCTGGCCCGGGAGCAGCGAGGGCGTGGCTTCGACGACGATGACCTCGGTGCCGAGGTTGCGCAGGAACGTGCCGATCTCGAGGCCGATGTAGCCGCCGCCGATCACGAGCACGCGCTTCGGGAGCTCGTCGAGTTCGAGGGCCTCGGTGGAGCCGAGCACGTGCTTGCCGTCCACCGGGAACGCGCCCAGCTCGATCGGTCGCGAGCCCGTCGCGATGATGACGTCATCGGCCTGGATCTGCTGCGTGCCCTCGCTCGACGTGACCTCGACGGTGGTGGGGGCGACGAAGCGCGCGGTGCCCGCGACGTGCTCGATCTTGTGGTGCTTGAACAGGAAGCCGACGCCGCCGGTCAGGCGCTCGACGACCTTCTGCTTCCACGCGACGAGCTTCTTCATGTCGACGGAGACCTCGCCGACGGAGATGCCCATCTCGGGGAACTTCTTCCGCGCGCGGTCGACGTTCTTACCGGCGTTGATGAGCGCCTTCGACGGGATGCAGCCGACGTTCAGGCACACGCCACCGAGGTTCTCGCGCTCGACGCAGATGACGGACTTGCCGTGCTGAGCCGCGCGGATCGCCGCGACGTAGCCGCCGGGGCCGGCGCCGATGACGAGGACGTCTGCCTTCTTCATGGTCTGTCTCCGGGAGGCCGCGCGGGCCTCGTGTATCGGTCGGCGTACTGAGAGCGTCCTAGAGCGGGCTGGGTGCTAGAGCGGGCTGCGTCCTAGAGCGGGCTGGGTGCTAGAGCGGGAAGGCGCCCTCGGCTGTCTTGCCCTCCTCGAAGAAGGGCCGCGCGTCGTCGAGCTGTTCGGTGACGAGGTCGGGCGTCACGGCGTAGACGTCGGCGATCATCGACTCGAACGCAGGCGGTCCGGCCTTCTCGGCCTCCTGGATCTCCTGCGACACGAGCTCGTTCTGACGCGCGAGGCATTCGGTCTCTTTGGCCTCGTCCCAGATGCCGCGCTTCTCGAGGTAGCGGCGCATCCGGTCGATCGGGTCCTTCGCCTCCCACTCGGCGACCTCTGCCTCGTCGCGGTAGATCGTCGGGTCGTCGGAGGACGAGTGGCCCATGCGGCGGTACGTCACCGCTTCGATGAACGTCGGACCCTCGCCGCGGCGCGCGCGCTCGACGGCGTCGCGCGTGGCGGCGACCACGGCCAGCAGGTCGTTGCCGTCGATGCGCACGCCCGGCATGCCGTAGCCGCGCGCCTTCACGGCGATCGTCTTCGACGCGGTCTGCGCGGAGACGGGCACCGAGATGGCCCAGCCGTTGTTCTGGCAGAAGAGCACCACAGGGCACTTCCAGACCGCGGCGAACGTCATGCCGACGTGGAAGTCGTGCTCGCTCGTCGCGCCATCCCCGAGGTAGCCGAGGACGATCTCGTCGTCGCCGCGGATCTGCGCAGCGCGCGCGGCGCCGACCGCCTGCGGCACCTGCGTCGCGATGGGGGAGGAGAGCGACACGTGGTTCGCGGCGCGGAAGCTGAAGTGCATCGGCTGCTGATGCCCCTTCTGCTCGTCGAGCGAGTTGCCCATCAGCTGTGCGATGTAGCGCGACACCGGCATCCCGCGGAGCAGCGCAGCCCCACCCTCGCGGAGTGCGGGGAACAGCCAGTCGTTCTTCCGGATGCACCACGCGCTGCCGACGGTCGCGGCCTCCTGGCCCTTCGCCATGCCGTAGAACGCGATGCGTCCCTGGCGCTGGAGCTTCAGGCAACGCTCGTCGAGCGTGCGCACGAGGAGCATCTGCTCGAAGAGGCGGATGACGTCCTCGTCGGAGAGGCCCGGATCGACGGTCGGATCGGCTGTGTCGTCGTCGCGCAAGACGCGGAAGAGACCGAGGTCGGCCGGTACGCCTGCATCGTCCGGAACAGTGTCGTCGGGCGCAGCGTCGTCGCTCACGTCTGCCGGTTCCTCGGTGGGCACCGACGGCGCGTCATCGACGGGCCGGGACTCCTCTTCGACTCGCTCCTTCTCCACTCCGGCGAAGAGAAACGGCGTCGGTTCTTCAGCACTGGCGCCCTCCCCCATCGCGTCAGATCTCCAGCAGGAGCTTGCGCGGGTCCTGCAGCAGCGCGACGACGTGGTTCATGAAGTGAGCGCCGGTGGCGCCGTCGTTCATGCGGTGGTCGATGGAAATCGAGAGGTACATGATGTCGCGGATGACGATCTCGCCGTCGACGACCCAGGGCTTCTTGCGGATGGCATGCACGCCGAGGATCGCGGCCTCGGGGTAGTTGATGACGGGCGTCGCGAACAGGCCGCCGATGTTGCCGGCGTTCGTGATCGTGAACGTGCCGTCTTTCAGGTCGGGCAGCTTCGACTTGCCGTTGCGGGCGTCGTCGGCGAGGCGGTTCACCTCGCTGGCCAGCTCGAGGATCGTGAGACGGTCGACGTCCTTGACCACCGGGACCATCAGCCCGTTGCTGGTGTCGACGGCGACGCCGAGATTGCGGACGTGCTTGACGACGAACTCCTGGTTGGCGTCGTCGGTCAGGCCGTTCAGCGTCGGGAACGCGCGCAGGCCGCTCGCGACCGCCTTCATGATGAAGGGCAGGTACGTGAGCTTCACACCGCGCGCGGCGGCGTCGGCCTTCAGAACGGAACGCGTCGCCACGAGGTCCGTCACGTCGAGCTCTTCGACGTACGTGAAGTGCGCGGCCATCGACTTCGAGAGCCGCATGCGCTCGCTGATCTTCTTGCGGACGCCCTTGATCGGGATGCGTGTCTCGGTCTGACCTGCGGCGGGCCGCGGGATCGGAGCGGGGATCGGTGCCGGCACGGCGGCGGGAGGAGCCGGCGGCTGTTGCGGCGGCTCTCCGCCGGCGGGTGCGGTCTGGGTTGCCGGAGCGACGTCCCGCACGGCGTGGTAGTTCTCGACGTCGCCGGGCGTCACGCGCCCGGCATCGCCGGTGCCGAGCAGACGCTCGATGTCGATGCCGGCTTCACGCGCGAGCTTGCGCGTGTACGGCGTGGCCAGCGCGCGGTGGCCGGCCGGCCGCTCGGTCTCGAGCGCGGCCAGTGCACCGGTGTCAACGGTGACCGAAGCAGCGGTCGGCTCCGGAGTCGCCTCCGGCTCGGGAGCGGCGGCGGCCGGCTCGTCGTCGTGATCACCGTGGCGCGCCACGGTGGGGATGTGGGCGCCCTCGGCGGGCATGATCGACACGATGTACGCGCCGACCTTCGTGACCGCGCCGGCCTCGGCGAGGAGCGCGACGATCGTGCCGGGAAGGGGACTGGTGATCTCGACGGTCGCCTTGTCCGTCATGACCTCGCAGAGGATGTCGTCCTCGGCGATCACGTCGCCGACGGCGACGCGCCACTCGACGACCTCGCCCTCAGCGACGCCCTCGCCGATGTCCGGCATCGGGAACTCGAAGATGTCCAAGTGACCGCTCCTGCTACTGGTAGTTGAAGACGCGTTCGACAGCGGCGAGCGTCCGCTTCGGGTCCGGCATGTACACGTGCTCGAGCGCGTACGGGAACGGCGTGTCGAATCCGGTCACGCGCAGGATGGGCGCGCGGATGGAGTCGATGCAGCGCTCGGCGATCGTCGCGGCGATCTCGGCGCCGAAGCCCGCCGTGCGCGGGGCCTCGTGGAGGATCACGACGCGGCCGGTCTTCTGGGCCGACTCGATGACCGTCTCGCGGTCCCACGGGAAGATCGTGCGGAGGTCGATGACCTCGACGTCGATGTCCTTCTCCGCGGCCTGCTTGGCCGTCTTCATCGCGACGTGGAGCATCGCGCCCCACGCGACGAGCGTGACGGCCGTGCCCTCGCGAGCGATGCGCGCCTTGCCGATCGGGACGACGTAGTCCTCCTCAGGCACCTCGCCCTTGACCGAGCGGTAGATCGCCTTCGGCTCGAGGAACAGCACCGGATCGCCGTGGCGCATCGACGCCGTCAGCAGGCCCTTGGTGTCGTAGGGCGTGGCCGGGATCACCACCGTCAGTCCGGCCGTGTGCGCGAAGTACGCCTCGCCCGACTGGCTGTGATAGTGGCCGCCGCGGATGCCGCCGCCGTAGGGCGTGCGGATCACCATCGGGCACGTGAACTGGCCGCCCGAGCGGTAGCGCATCTTCGCGGCCTCGGACACGATCTGGTCGAAGCCCGGGAAGATGAAGTCCTGGAACTGGATCTCGGCCACGGGGCGCATCCCGTAGAGCGCCATGCCGATGGCGGTGCCGATGATGCCGCTCTCCGCGAGGGGCGTGTTCATCACGCGCATGTCGCCGAACTTGTCGAGCAGGCCGTCCGTCGCGCGGAACACGCCGCCGAGGCGGGCGATGTCCTCGCCGAGCACCACGACCTCGTCGCTCAGTGCCATCTCCTGGTGCAGCGCCGCGTTCACGGCTTGCAGCACGGTCATCTCGGCCATCGTCGTCTCTCCGTGGAGGGTTCGGTTGTTGGGGGAGGGGCTGTCCGCGGTGGGGCTGGGCGCGCGGCCGCCCGCGTGGGGATCAGAGCGGGAACTCTGCTCCGGAGGTGTCCTCGCGCACCTTGCCGCCCTCGGCGGCCACGAGGAACTGCTGCTGCTCGCGCAGGATCTCCGGCATCTCGCGATAGACGTCCGTGAACATCGACTCGAGGCCCGGCTTGTCGACCTGCTCGTTGCGCTTGAACGAGGCGGCCACCTGCTCGGCGCACTCGGCGTCGATCTGCGTGATCTCGTCTTCGGTCAGGAGGCCGGCACCGACCAGGTACCTGCGGAAGCGCGGGATCGGATCGCGGCGCGTCCACTCGTCGCGCTCTTCGCTCGGCTGGTAGCGCGTCGGGTCGTCGGACGACGAGTGCGGGCCCATGCGGTAACTCATCGCCTCGATGAACACCGGACCCTCGCCGCTGCGTGCGTACTCGACGGCCTGGCGCGTCGCCTTGACCACGGCGAGGACGTCGTTGCCGTCGACGCGCAGAGCCGGCATGCCGTAGCCGATTGCCTTGTCGGCGAGGTGACGCGCGGCGCACTGCTCGGACAGCGGGGTCGAGATCGCCCACTGGTTGTTGTTGCAGAAGAAGATCGTGGGAGCGCGCCACACGCCGGCGAAGTTCATGCCGGTGTGGAAGTCGTTCGTCGACGTCGATCCGTCGCCGAAGTACGCGACGGCGATCCGGTCCTCACCCTTGATCTGCATGGCGCGCGCGGCGCCGGCGGCCTGCACGACCTGCGTGCCGAGCGGCGAGCTGATCGACACGAAGTTGATCTCGCTCATCGTGTAGTGGACCGGCATCTGGCGGCCGATGCCGTTGTCGTCGATGTTGCCGAAGAGGTTCGCCACCATCTGGTCGAGCTCGGCGCCACGCCAGAGCGCCACGCCGGGCACGCGGTAGTGCGGGAACATCCAGTCGGCGTCGCGGTAGCAGTACGCGCTGCCGATCTGGAGCGCCTCCTCACCCGTCGACGGGAGGTAGAACCCGAGACGCCCCTGGCGCTGGTACCGCATGCCGCGTTCGTCGAGCGCCCGCGTGAGCGTCATCATCCGATGCATCCGGAGGAGGTCGTCCTCGGGGATGTCGTGCTCGACGGAGGCGTGATCGTCGCCCGAGGCTGGGAGGACGGTCAGGACATCGTCGTCGGCTGCGGGCGAGGGGGTGGCGGTGTCGGACATGTACGCAGTGCTCCGAAGGGGGCCGTTCGGCGTCCTGAGCCCACTCCTGAGGCCTCCGGCTGCCGAGCCCCAGAGGGTACTTCCTGGGTCCGATCGGCCCCAGGGATCCTGGCCCAGCCCAAGGCGTTCGAAGCCCCGACCGGCTGACCCCGGTGGGGGCGGGCCCGACCGTCTCATCACGTCGGCGCGGGCTCCGGCACTCAATGCGCCTCCTTCCTGCGTCTCGCGCCGTGTCGGGTGCCCATCGACGAACGGAGTCCGTCCCGACCGAGAAGGGCGCGCGAGGTCCGCGGCGTCGCAGCGAAGTCGGGGCTGCTCCCCCCAACGAGCTTCGACAACGCGGAGATCGCGTGTCCGGCGATGCGTCAGGCGCGTGGACGTGGTGAGAGGGGCGGGCTAGCCTCAGACGCGTGACCGGCGTGAAGTTCTGTGAGGGCTGCGGAAAGCAGGCCGCGGCCTCCGCGCGCTTCTGTGGGGGGTGTGGCGACGCGTTTCCGGAGCCCGAGGCCGCCGAGCCGACCGAGCCGGAGACGAGTGGTGGTGGGGGCCGAAGCGGAGGCGCCGGCGAGGCTCCCGCAGCCTCGGCTGAGGAACGCGAGCTCTTCAACACAGGCCCGCTTCCCGTCCAGAGCTTCGTCGAGCTCGGGCTCTGCATTCTGACCTTCGGGATCGCGTGGCTGTTCCTGTGGATCCGTCGGATCGACACGCGCTACTGGATCACCGATGAGCGGATCGAGGTCACGACGGGCGTGTTCCACAAGACCACGGCGGCGGTCGAGCTGTTCCGCATCCAGGACTACGAGCTGGTCGAGCCGCTCTTCCTGCGCCTCCGCGGCTCCGGCCACGTCGTCGTGCGCTCGATGGACCCCGAGGAGGGCGAGATCACGCTCCGGGCGCTGCCCGACGCGCAGCTCGTCTACGAGACCCTGCGCAAGATGGCCCTCGGCGAGCGCGGGAAGCACAACGTGAGGCTGCTGGAAGGGATGTGAGTCGGGGGTTGCGTCGCGTCGCACGACGATGGACTCCGTATGGGCGGATCTCCTGATCCGCCCTGCCCGGGGGCACGCCGATTGCTGGCGGTTGGCTGGTGACGCCCACCGGGGCATGAGGCAATCGCCGCGCCTCCCATGTTCCTGGTCGGCCTCCGCGGCTGCGTCAGCTCTCACGCGAGGGACACCCCCTCGGTCGCAGCCTTGCGTGGCCTCATTCCCCGCGTCACGGCGCTTGCGCTGACGCGCAACCGCCCCGCCCGGGGTCACGCCGATTGCTGGCGGTTGGCTGGTGACGCACATCGGGGCATGCGGCAATCGCCGCGCCTCCCATGTTCCTGGTCGCCTCCGCGGCTGCGTCACCTCTCACACAAGGGCGGCCCCCTCGGTCGCAGCCTTGCGTGGCCTCATCTCCCGCGTCACGGCGCGTGCGCTGACGCGCAACCGCCCCGCCCCGGGTGGGGATCCGGACCGTCCTCCCCACCGCCCATCCCACGCAATCGCTACGACAACGGCGTCGTACGGGCGGATCTCCTGATCCGCCCCGCCCGCTGGGGTGGCGCGCGTCGTCCGGGTTCGATGGCGCTCCGCGGACGAGTCGCGTCACTCGCGCGGCCGTCGGTCCATGGGATGGCTTGCCGTCGGCGCTGCCAGGTCGGACATCGCGGCCCGGGCGTCGTGCGCATGGCCCGAGACGTCCGCCGATGGCCATCAGCGCGCCGCGCCCGAATGAAGCCGTGTCGGCCGGGCGGATCGGGAGATCCGCCCCTACAGCCTCGAGGTTGCGTGCCCGGGATCACGGAGTGTGTGTTCTCCGCCTGATAGCCTCCAGGCATGCTCCTGAAGGCCCTCACCGCTGCCCGGGACCTGGGCCGGCTCCAGGAGATTGCGCGGGTCCTCGTGCGGCACGGCTTCGGCGATCTGGTGCACCGCACCGGCATCGCGTCCGTCCTGCAGACGGCCGGGCGGGTGCTGCACCTCACCGACGGGCCGGCGAAGGTCAATCTGCCGCCCGCCGAGCGCGTCCGGAGGGCGCTCGAGGAGCTCGGGCCGACGTTCGTCAAGCTTGGCCAGGTGCTGGCGACCCGCCGGGATCTGCTGCCGCCGGAGTGGATCCTCGAGTTCGGGAAACTCCATGAGCACGTCAGCGCCGTGCCGTTCTCCGAGCTTCGCGAGCAGCTGACCGAGGACCTCGGTGGCCCGCCGTCGGCGTGCTTCTCGCGCCTCGACGAGGAACCGCTCGCCGCCGGCTCGATCGCGCAGGTGCACCGGGCACAGCTCGACGACGGGCGTGACGTGGTCCTGAAGATCCGGCGTCCGGGCATCGCGGACGAGGTCCGCGCCGACCTGCGGCTCGTGGCGCACGTCGCCGAACTGATCGAGCAGAAGGTGCCGGAACTCGGGCGCTACCAGCCGAAGCGAGTTGTGCGTCAGTTCTCGAACGTGATGCAGGCGGAGCTGGACTTCCGCATCGAGTCCAAGAACCAGCGCATCATCACCGAGCAGCTGGCGGAGCACCCGCGCGTCGTCGTCCCGACGATCGAGGACGGCTTCACCCGCGAACGGCTCATGGTCCAGCAGTACATCGAGGGTGTCTCGGCCGCCGCGTGGCTGCAGGACGCGACCACGGCCGAGATCGACGGTGAGGCCCTGGCTCAGATCGGCGCGGATGCCGTGCTCGACATGGTGTTCGTCCACGGCCTCTATCACGCGGACCCGCACCCCGGGAACGTGATGTTCCTCTCCGAGGGGCGCCTCGGGCTGCTCGACTTCGGCATGGTGGGGCGGCTCTCGGAGCGCCGTCGACGGGAACTCGCGGGACTCATCGGCGCCGTTGTCGAGCGGGACGACGACGCCGTGGTCAACCTGCTCCTCGACTGGGCGGCGGGTGGCGATCCCGACGTCGAGATGCTGGCGGCCGACTGCGGCGCGTTCCTCGACCGGTATCACGGCGTCGCGCTGGGCGAGCTGGACGTCACGGGAATGCTGCGTGACATCACGGAGATCGTCCGCCAGAACGACCTCTCGCTACCGTCCGACGTGACGCTGCTCATCAAGGTGCTGGTCACGCTCGAAGGGCTCGGCGCCTCGCTCGATCCCGCGTTCGATATGGCGGCGCACGTCGAGCCGGCGGCGCGCGAGATGATCCGTCAGCTGCGTGCTCCGCGCGCGACGGTGCGGCGCGGGGTCCGCGACCTGCGCACGCTGCTGCTCGAGCTGCCGCGCGAGATCCGGTCGATCGTCCGCAAGTCGCGCCGCGGCGGCTTCAAGGTCGAGTTCGAACTGAAGCACCTCGAGGAGTTCACCGAGACCATCGACCGGTCGGCGAACCGCATCACGATCGGACTGATCACGTCGGCGTTGATCGTCGGCACCGCGATCGCCCTGACGGTGGACTCGGGTCCGCAGATCCTCGGCGTGCCGGCGCTCGGGCTGCTCGGCTTCGTCACGTCGCTGCTGATCGGCGCCGGACTGTTGCTCTCGATGCTGCGCGCCGGGCGTCACTGGTAACTTCCCAGCAGCTACGCGTCCGCGTCGGAGTTCTCGTCCTCGTCCGGGTCGGGCAGCCGCTTGACGTGGACCTTCAGGATGGCCTTCTCGTTGGCCTCCTTCACGGTCACGATCACGCCGTGGGCCTCGTGCGCCTCGCCCATGCGGGGGATGCGCTCCATCTCGTCGAGCAGGAGGCCGGCGATCGTGCGGTGGTTCGGGATCTCGGTCCCGAGCACCGCGTTGATCTCGTTCACTTCGGCGCGGCCGTCGCAGAGCACCTCGTCGTCGGCGACCCGAGTGATCTCCTCCTCGCCCTCGAAGTCCTCCTCGTCGACGATCTCGCCGACGATCTCCTCGAGCACGTCCTCGAGCGTGACCAGGCCCACGGCCTCGCCGTACTCGCCAACCACGATCGCGATCGGCTGGGTCCGGCGTTGGAGGCGCACGAGCAGCGCATCGGCGGGCATGGACTCGGGGACGAAGTACGGCTTGAAGGTGACGGACGGATGCGTGAGCAGCAGGTCGTCCTGATCCTTCGCCAGCGCGAGCAGCGCGTCCGGTCGGTCGAGGATGGCGACGATCTCGTCGCGGTTCTCGCGGAAGAGCGGGATGCGCGAGCGCGTGATCTCGCCGAGCTTGTCGGCGACGCTCCCCAGCGTCAGGTCGGCCTCGAGCATCGTCATCTCCACGCGCGGCGTCATGATCGCCTCGGCGGTGATGTCGTTCAGCCGGAAGACACGCTGGATCATGTCGCCTTCGTCCGCCTCGATCGCCCCCTGCTCCCGACCGAGCTCGGTCAGGCGCGTGATCTCGGCCTCGGAGGTGACGTGGCGGCTGCCGGGCCGCATGAACGGCCGTTGGATGAGGTTGATGAGCCAGATGATGGGAGAGAGGGTCGTCTGGAGGCCGCGCACGATCGGCGCCGCGCCACGCGTCACCTTGACGGGGTAGCGCTCACCGATCGTCTTCGGCACGATCTCGCCGGCCAGGATCACGGCGAGCGTCAGCACGATGGACGCGATCACCGCCGCGGTGTGGTCGGCGACGGGCAGTTCGAACTGGTGCAGGTACTCGTTGATGAGGAAGCCGAACACCGCTGACCCGGTGATGTTCGCGATGTTGTTCACGACCACGATCGTGGCCAGCGGCTTGGCAAAGTCCTGCCGCATGCGGCCGGCCATGCGCTCGAAGCGGTTCTCGCTCTCGAGGAGAGCGTGGGACTTCAGCATCGAGAGCGAGAGGAACGATGCCTCCGTCATCGACGCGAGGAACGAGAGCACGACGACTGCGACGAAGGCAACGACGACCGAGACCAGCGATGGGGGGACCGCATCACCACTCTGCGCGAGCAGGCTCAGGTGGGCCGGCCAGTCCGCCAGCCCGTTGCTACATCCAGCGAGTTCGTCCATGGTTGCCCGAAGGCGCCCGCATCCTACACGTCTTCGGTGATCGGCCCGATTTGGTCCGGGTCGACCACGACTTGGTCCCGGGTCAGGAGTGCCGGGTCGTAGCGGCGGATCAGGTCGGCCGCGGCCACACGCTCGCCTTCGATCGCCAGCCCGGCCGTGGCCGCAAGCCAGCCGACCAGGGCCTCCGAGGTCCAGCCGGCGTGTCGCAGCGCACTCACGCGTGTGTCCCCGTGGCGCTTCGCCAGGCGCCGGCCGTCGGGACCGACGACGAGCGGCAGATGCAGCGTCGCGGGTTCAGGGAGCCCGAGCGCGCGCTGGAGCAGGATTTGGCGCGCGGTGCTCGGCAGGAGGTCGTCACCGCGAATCACGAGGTCGATCCCGGTGGCCGCGTCGTCGATCACCGTCGCGAGCTGGTAGGCCGCGGTCCCGTTGGCCTTGCGGATCGGGAAGTCGCCGGACTCCGCGGCGGGATCGAACGACTGAGGGCCCTGGAGCTGGTCGGTGAACGTCACCGTTCCCGGCGGGACGACGAAGCGCAGCGACGGTTGTCGACCGGTCTCTTCTGTGGCCTCGGCGGCGGATGCGAAGCGTTCACGACAGGTCCCCGGGTACTTCGGTCCGGTCGGTCCGTGGGGTGCGCTCGCGGCCTCCTCGACCTCTCGGCGCGTGCAGACGCAGAGGTAGGCCTGGCCCGCTGCGACTAGTCTGTCCGCCACGCCGTCGTAGATCTCCGCTCGCTCGCTCTGACGAAGCGGCGGCTCCGGCTCGTCCCAGTCGAGCCCGAGCCAGCGTAGGTCGTCGAGGGCTTCGCGCTCCTTGCCCGACTTCACGCGTGGGCTGTCCAGGTCGTCCACGCGGAGGACGATCTCGCCGCCAGCGGCACGGGCGTGGAGCCACGTCAGCAGGAACGACCGCGCGTTGCCGAGGTGCAGCGCACCCGTCGGGCTCGGAGCCAGGCGCGTACGCACGGCTACTCTCCGTCGTGGCGGCAGTGGATGGTCGTCGAGACCCCGCCACGCGCGGAGAACTCTCCCGTGACTGTCATGCTCCGGGGCGCGAGCGCGGCGACAAGTGTGTCGAGGATCTCGTTCGTGGCGGCCTCGTAGAAGATGCCCTTGTTGCGATACGTCTGCAGCCAGAGCTTGAAGCTCTTCAGCTCGACGCAGAGTTCGCCGGGCACGTACGACACGTGGATCGTCCCGAAGTCGGGGTGCCCCGTGACCGGGCAGACGGACGTGAACTCCGGCTGCACAATCTCGATCTCATAGTCCCGCTCGGGCCGCGGGTTGGGGAAGGTCTCGAGCTCTGCCATGCGCGGCAGAGTACCCGGCGGTCAGTCGAGGCCCCAGACGCCGTCGCCCTTGGGGTGGCGGACCTCGAAGGCGAAGTCGAGGTCGAGGCGGGTGCCGCCGGCCAGCGTCGGGCGCCACTCGAGGACGCCGCGGGCGGCGTTGTTCTCGGCCTCCTGCTTCGGGAGCTTGAACTGGGCGAGGCTGCTCTCGGTCAGCTTGACCTCCAGGTCCTCGTCGCCGGAGACCGGCACCTGGTCGAGGATGCGCAGGTCGATCGGACGCGCACGGTGGTTGTCCACGGAGATGCGGTAGCGGCGGGCGTGGACGGTGTCCTTCGAGAACAGGCCCTCGGTCGAGCGCTCCTGGCTGAGCGTCTCGCGCTCCACCTCGACCTGCCGGTCGACGCCAAGGCCGACGCGGACCTTCTCGTCGAGACCCCAGTCCGCCAGGGTCGTCGGGCCGACGTAGTCCGGACCGACGAAGACGCGCGCCTCGCCGGTCGGCAGCGCGACGCCGGTGTCGTTCTTCAGCTCGGTGGTGACGAAGACGTCGTCCGTGGAGCGGGGGAACGCCGTCCAGGTGACCTCGGGGGCGAGCGCGAACTCACCGAGCGCGACGCGGGCCGGCTTCGCACCCGACGTCACGGTCTCGCGGCGGTGGGAGGAGAACGCGACGACGAGGCCGCTGCGTGCGACGTGCAGGCGGAGCTTGGCCGCTTCCTCCATGGGGGCGGCCAGGCGCGCGGCCATCTTGCGAGCGGGGGCCCTCGCGGCGACGGGAGCGGTCATTCCGGCGTCGGCGTCGGCCTCATTTCGCGGCAGGCCGATGCGCCACGCGTTGGGCTCGGGCGGCGACGCGCCGGTCGACGGCCGGGCGGTCGTCAGCTCGAGCTGCACGTCGCCCCATGGCTCACCGGTGTTCTGGGCGACCATCGCTCCCAGCTCGAGGTCGGCTGAGAGGAAGTCCTCGGCGACCCGCAGCGAGTACACGGGCCTCCACGACGCGCCGTGGATGAGGTACGAGACCTCGAGTTCCGCCGAGGCCGGGGTAGCCGAGCGAACCGTCACGATCGCTCTGCGCTCCTCCTTCGCGCCAGCGCCCTGCAGTTCCTCGAGCCTGCGCTCTACGGTCGCCGCCTCGTTCTTCGCCAACTCCACCGCCGCAGTGGCCGTCACGTAGGCATCGCGCGCCGAGGCGGAGCGCTCGGCGATGAAGTCGAGCACCTTCGCGAGCGCCTCGATGTCCGGCGCTTCCCCCGCTCCGAGTGTCCGGGACACGTTCGTTCCGGTGGTGGCGCGGATCGACCCGAGGAGCGACCACCGCGACTCGGCCTCCCCCTCGGCGAGCGAGGCGGACGCGACCTTCTGCTTCGCCACTCGGAACGCCTCCTGCGCCGCACGCAGGACCGTCTGGTTCTCACGATCGAGGTGCACGGCCTCGATCTCGACACCGAGGACCTGGACGCCATTCGACCGTGCCCGTAGCGACGCGGCGTCGAGCCCCTGCGGCAGGTGTTCGACCGTCACTCGCGTGACACCCTGCGCCAGGTTGACGTCGGCGCGCCGCGTGACCAGCGCACGGTCCTCGTAGACCGTGACGGCATCGATCCGCGACGGGGCGGTGACGCGAGCCTCCTGGGCGAGGGCGGGCGCGGAGAGCGCCAACAGGAGGGCGAGCGGGGCAGCGTGGGTTCGGCCAGTGCGGAACCCGGCAGCGCGGATCAGGGCAGCGCGGATCAGGCCAGTGCGGACTAGGCCAGTGCGGACTAGAGCGGTGCGGACTAGAGCGGTGTGGGTCATCGACGATCTCCTCTGCGGCCTTGGACGCAAGACGTCGGGCGGCGTTCTCGGGAATCGATGAAGGCCCACGGGCAGAGCCCGCGGGCCTTCAGGTGCCGCTTGCGGCGCGCGCCGGTCAGACGGCGTTGGCCGGGTTGTGCGGCGGGTCGGACGGGTCGCGCAGCTCCCAGGCGTCGCGATCCGAGGCGTTCGGCCAGATCTCGGCGGCGGCCTTGTTGTACTCGGCCCAATCCGGAGCCTGGTCCTCGCTGTCCACGATCGCGGCGATCGGGCACTCGGGGAGGCACGCACCGCAGTCGATGCAGGTGTCGGGATGGATGACCATCATCAGGGCGCCCTCGTGGTCGCCGTAGTGCATCGCTTCGACGGGGCAGACCTCGACGCACGCGCCGTAACGCTCGCCCATGCACTTACCGTTGATCACGTACGACATATCCACTTCTCCTGCTGATTCTGTTGCCGTGTGGGAAGGGGAAGGTAGCGCGGCGAAACGGGGGTGACAAGAGTTGGAACCGGCGTCGCTGAATTGAGACGCAGTCTCAATGTTCGAGCCCAGATCCGGCTGTCGGGAGCGCGATCACGCGGCGCCCTCGACGCTCGATCACGGAGCCGACTACGCTGCGCACCGACCCCCTGGAATCCATCAAGCCCGGGTCCGTGAAGGACCCGGGCCGAGAGGGAAAGGAGTTCGCCACCCCAGGCTCATGGGTCGGCTGCTCCCGGTGCGACCGAGCGAACTCGATCACAATCTCATGTGTGATGTGTGGTCGCCGGAGCGACCTCGTTGACGTGCCTCACCACTCTGAGTCACGCTTCACGAACGCACTGTAGGACGCCCACGGCGGTCGGCAACCCGGGCCTCTCATTTTGATGAAAGATTTCTCACACTGAGAGCCCGAGGCACGCTGGAACCCCTGTGTTGCCTGGATTACGAGAGGAAGGTGAGCACGCTCTCGACGAGATCCGCGTAGTGCTCGGCGAGTGAGTGATCCCCGCCAGGGACGGATCGAAGACGCCGCGGAGCGGGTCCCTCGCGAGCCACGAAGTCGACGCTCACTGCGTGGGGAACGGCGACGTCGTCCGTGCCGTGGATGCTGAGTGTCGGCGTGGTGAGGCGGCTCACCAGCGTGTCGATCGTGCGCGCCGATTGCTCGTCGAGGATGTCGGTCCCGAGGGCGACCTCATACCAGGGCGTCACGATTTGGTGGGGAGTGCCGGAGCGCCACGCGGCGATGGCGTCTGCGGACTGCTCGGCCAGGTAGCGCTCGAGGAATCCCAGCGCCGGCGCGATCAGCACCAGACGCTCGCAGAGGCGTGCATCCTCGGCGGCGGCCCACGCGGTGACGAGGCCCCCGAACGAGGAACCGATGAGTGCGCGGCGAGGGGCATCGCGATACGCAGGGAGGTCCGCGACCGCGCGCACATCGGACACGGAGCGGCCGATGGTGAGCTCCTCGAACGGGCCGTCCGACTCGCCGTGGCCCTGAAGGTCCGGGCAGAGCACGGTGAGGCCGGCGCGAGCGAGCACGGCGCTGAGCATCTGCCCCTTCTGACTCTGCCGACTCGATGCGAAGCCGTGCACCATGACGACCGCACCGGTCGGTGGCCCCGCCGGGCGATAGACCTCGACCGCGAGCTCGGCGCCGCTCGCGGTCGGTACCCGGATCGCCTCGCGGGTCGTCTCGTCTGGACCTCCGGTCTTGTTTGGGCCTCGCTGGGCGACGTCGCGCTCCACGAAACGCACGACAGAGTCGTCGTCGTTCGGTCCGATCACGTGATCGGCGGCGGCGCGGACGGGCGGATCGGCGTTCCGCACCGCGATCGAAACGTCCGCGGCGTCGAACAGCGGAATGTCGCCCTCGGTGTCGCCGAACGCGACGACCTCGTGGTCCTCGAGCCCGCAGAGGCGCCGCAGGACTCCCAGCGCGTGGCCCTTGTTCGCCTCACGCCCGTGGACCGTCAGCCACCACCAGTCTGGCGAGTACCAGTTGTGGAACGCGTGCAGCGTCGCCACGTCACCGAAGCGGTCGCGCATCTCACGCTCCGCGATCCGGATCTCCGGCTCGCGCCCCATCAGCGTGACGCATGTGACCCCGGGGGCGACGTGTGCACGCACGTCCTCCACGCGCTTCAGCCGAGGATCGTTCGCCTCCTCGCGTTCGCGGATGTACCAGCCCATGCCCTCGTTCTCTTGGCGCTCGTAGTGCATTCCGCCGTACTCGCCCGCGACCGTCGACACGAACGGACCCAGCCTCCCCGCGCGAGCGAGATCGATCGCGCGATACGCGGCATCCGAGTCGACGGTGTGCACCGCGAGGATCTCGCCGCTCTCGACCTCCACCACGTACGCGCCATTCGACGCGACGACCGGGAGGCGTAACGGAACGCCGGCCATCAGCTCGCGGATCGACACGACGCTGCGCGCCGTCGCGATCGTGAAGGGCACCTCGGCTGCGTGGAGCCGGAGCAGGGCGGCACGAGATGCCGGGCGCAGACGCGCGTCGCCGTCGAGGAGCGTGCCGTCCAGATCGGAGACGTAGAGGCGCGTCATCGCTCGGCGAGCGCTGCGCGGACGAACTCCGCCGGCGACACGATGCGCGCGTTCGGCGCCCACCAGACGAACGCGGCTCCGCCGGCCTGGACGATCGAGGCTGCTGACGCGGCGAGGAGCTTGCGGCACGAGCGGTTCTTGCTGTCCGGCGGTCCCTTCGCGGCGAGCCAGACGTGGCTGTCGTGCTCGGGGATCTCGATCCGGGCGTTCGGACAGTGCACGGGCCACGGGAAGTACGCCGCGCCGACGCGCCAGTGCTTCCACCCGAACTCGAGCACGCGCTCCGAGGCGGCAAACACGCCGGGACGCACGCGCTGGACGACCTCCAGATCCTCCCACTGCTCCTCAGCGAACGCCGAGATCGGACCGTGCGCCGGCAGGGCGCTTCCGTTCAGCGCGACGGCGGCCACGCGGATCTCCGGCAGCGCGATGCGCTGTGTGGATGAGCCGGAAGACTGTGTGGATGAGCCGGAAGACTGTGTGGAGGAGCCGGAAGAGCCAGAGGAGGAAGAAGGGCGACGAGTCACGGGCGGCCAGTCTCCGCGGGCGGAGACCCCG
Source organism: Planctomycetota bacterium (assembly GCA_021776825.1). GTDB lineage: Bacteria > Planctomycetota > JAJSAM01 > JAJSAM01 > JAJVHW01 > JAJFFG01. The sequence continues at coordinate 13,403 of JAJFFG010000103.1, read as the reverse complement.
GTTGCAACGATCACAGGAGACCGATGAACCATTCTCCGCGTGCTACGTTTGGGATCTCCGACAGTGGGAGGGAAGGCGAGGGTCGATGGACTCGGATTCCGGAACGGCAGCACCGGCTGCTGACCTCCAGGCGTTGATCGACAACGTTGAGCGTGCCATCTATGGCAAGCGTGAGGCCGTGGTCCTCGCGGTCGTGGGGCTCCTGGCCGAAGGTCACGTCCTGATCGAGGACGTCCCGGGCACGGGCAAGACCACGCTCGCGCGGGCGCTTGCGCGTTCGCTCGACATCGAGTTCAAGCGCATCCAGTTTACGTCGGATCTCCTGCCGGCGGACGTGCTCGGCGTGTCCGTCTACGGCACCCGGACCGGCGAGTTCAGCTTCCGGCCCGGACCGATCTTCGCCAACGTCGTGCTCGCGGATGAGCTGAACCGCACCACGCCGCGCACCCAGTCCGCGCTCCTCGAGTGCATGACCGAGGGCGAGGTCTCCGTCGAGGGCGACACGCGCGATCTGCCGCGACCGTTCTTCGTGATCGCCACGCAGAACCCCGTCGAGTTCGAGGGCACGTACCCATTGCCTGAGTCGCAACTCGACCGCTTCCTGCTCCGCGTGCGGATGGGCTATCCCCGCCGCGACGACGAGCGGAGGATCCTCTCGGGACGTGGCGCGGCCCCGCCGGTCGACGCGCTGATCCCGGTCTTCACGCGCGAGCAGACGCTGGACGCAATTCGTCGCACGCAGGCCGTCCGGATGGACCCGGCGATCATCGAGTACGTGCTCGATCTGGTCGGCGCGACCCGCCGCAGCGCGCGCTTCCTCCTCGGTGCGAGCACGCGCGCTGCTCTCGGACTGCGCCGCGCCGCACAGGCGTTGGCGCTGATCGAGGGACGTGACTACTGCGTGCCGGACGACGTGAAGCGACTCGCCGTGGCGGCACTCGCGCATCGCGTGGTGCCGGCGCCGGTCGATGGGACGGACGAGAGCGACCCGGAAGAGCTGGTGCGGCGCGTCCTCGAAGAGACGCGCATCCCGTCGTGAAGAGCGCGGCGATCCCCGAGCGGATCGCGCTGCGTCTCACCCCGCTGGGGCAGGCGGCGATCGTCGCATGTCTGCTCATGGCGATCCTGCTGGTGCTCGGCGGAGGACGCGCGTCGCTGATCGTCGTCGCGGCGGCCGGACTGGCCGCGCCCTTGACCGCGGCCCTCGTCGCCCGCTGGCAGGTGCGCGGGCTGTCCGTCGAGCCCGTCGGGCCGGCATCCGTGTTCGCCGGCCGGCGCTTCGCTCTCGACGTGACGGTGTCGAACGACGGACCGTGGGTGGCGCGCGATCTCGCGATCCACTGCGGCGAACCGGGCTCGCTGGACCACCGACAGGCCGCGGGTTACGTGAGCGCGTGCGAGCCGCAGGCGATGGAGTCCGTGACGGTCCAGCACGGGGCCTTGTCGCGCGGTCGCCACGCGCAGCTGCCGCTGACGCTCGTCTCCGGGTACCCGTTCGGCCTCGTCGCCTGCACCGCCTTCTTCCAGGTACCGGCGGACGTGCTCGTCCTCCCCCGCGTGGGCAGCGTGGCGAACCTCGAGCGCTTTTCGGTCTCCGCCGGCGGGCTCGATTTGTCGGGAACGCGGGATCGTCTCGGCGAAGAGGAGTTCCACGGGCTGCGGGAGTGGCGCGAGGGCGAGAGCCTGCGGCGGGTGCACTGGAAACTCACGGCGCGCCGCGGGCGACGGGTCATTCGCGAACTGCGCAGCGCCGGCCGCTTCCGCGTGCACGTGGTTCTCACGACCGACGCGATCGATGGTGCCGACATCGGACTGCGCGGGCCGCTCGAGCGCGCCATCGGACTGGCGGCGACGCTCTCCGAACACTACCTGCGGCGCGGACATCCGGTGCGGCTGTCCGTTGTCGGCCAAGTGTCGGTCACCGCTGATCGTCGTCGCGGCCGCGCCGCGCTGTTCCCGCTTCTCGCCGCTTTGGCGCAGGTTGCGCCCGCCTCAGAGAGCGACCCCACCGCTGCCCTCGACCGGATCGCCTCGCGCCCGGACGAGGTCGTGCTGCACGTCTCGCCGGGTGGTGCACTGCAGGTGCCGGGCGCGCGTCGCCTCGACGTCACCAGCCCCGCGATGCGACGCACGTTCCGCCGCGCCCTGTCGTCCGGTGCGGTGCGGCGTCTGGGGATTGCGGGATGAGCGACGACGAACGCCTCGACGATCCGTGGTGCGGGCGGCTCGTGCTGCTGGCCGCGGCGGTCGGCGTGACGGCGTCGCTCGCCGGGCTCGTGCGCTCCGCGCATCTCGGCGGTGCCGACCTCGTGTGGCTCGCCGCGATGCTGCTGCTCCTCGGACCGCCGTTCATGCGACGGCGCGTGATGGCCGCCTTCCGCGGTCGTCGTGAGTGGATCGGCTTCGCCGTGATCGTGATTCTCCCGGTACCGGCGTTCGCCGTGCTCGCACAGCGTTCGGCGGCGGCGCTCCTCCCCGCACTGCTGCTCGAGGCGCAGCTCCATGCGACGCTGCGGCGCGAGCGGGACCTCGGCGCCGCGGCCTCGCTGGCGCTCACCGGCGCGCAGCTCGTCGTCGCCACCGAGATCGCCCCGCACAGCGTCGCTGTGCTGCTGCTGGTGCTGGGAGCGGTGCCGGTCATCGCCGCGACCGCGCTCCTGCACGGCCGAATCCTGCGGCGTCGCGCGCAGATGGCGTTGTCTCGTTCGCGTCGCGGCGCCGAGCTTCCGCCGGAGCGTCCCGAGGCCGTGACCGCGCGGTTGCGCGCCGCCGCACTCGTCGCTCTCGCAGCGGTTGCGGTGGCGTTCCTCCTGCACGGCGGGATCGAGCAGGCCGCCCGCGACGCACCGCCGGAGGGAGAGGGAGAGGGCGAGGACGAGCCCGACCGCGAACCGAGTCGCGCCGATCTCGAGGCGCGGCGTCGCACGGTGCCCAACGGCTCGCATCCACAGCCCCAACCCGGACGCGGCGGGCAGGCCGCTTCCCGCGACGAGTTCGTGATGGAGGTGCGTCCGGCGGATCCGGTGGCGGCCCGCGTCGGCGAAGTCCCGCTCTACCTGCGCACGTCGCTCTTCGACACGTGGGGCACGAACGGCGTGGCAATGTCCAACCGTTCGCTGCTGCCAGAGTGGCTGGACGCCGAGGACGGAGACGACGACGGCTGGATCCAGCTCGAGGCGCCGCGGCGCGCGGGGCGGCGAGTGGAACTCTCCCTTCACCAGCGCCGACTGCCGTTCGGTGAGGCCGGGGGAACGATGCTCGTGCATCCGGGGCGCCTGCACGCCGTGGAGGCGGAGCGACTCCAGTGGGATGCTGACCGCATGGCGATCTTGCCGGATCGGTCCGAGCGTTGGGTCGAGTGCGATGTCGTCGTCTCGATCAACGACGCCGACGATCCGCGGCTCGAGGAGGCCCGCTCGCGACGCGGTGACGATCGCTACGTGCAGGTGCCGACCGACGACGACCTCGAGCTTGCCCTCGTGGGCGCGGCGTACGAGATCCTGTCGGAACACGACACGCCGATCGCAAAGGTCCGCGCGCTCCAGGATCACTTTGCCGACTTCGACTACAAGCTCGAAGCGCATGGACTCGACTCGCAGCGCCGACTGCGCTTCTTCCTCGACGACGAGAGCGGTCACGCGACCGACTTCGCTGCGACCTCCATGGCTCTGCTGCGCCTCGAGGGCGTTCACTGTCGGCTGGCGACGGGCTTCCTGGCCGAGACGTGGGACGCGAGCGACGGCATCTGGAGCCTGCGGCGCAGCGACGAGCACGCGTGGATCGAGGTGTGGTTCGAGGGCATCGGCTGGGTCCCGTTCGACATGACTCCGGCGGCCGCACGCAAGGCGGCCCTCTCGCGTGGCGGCACGTACGTCATCAAGGGCCCGCTCGCGTGGCTCGGCATGTTCGAGGCCTGGCTGGAGGAGTTGCCCGCGTGGATGCTCGCATTGGTCTCGTTGATGGGGATCACGCTGATCACCGGTCTGCTGCTCCTGTTCCGCGGACGCAGCGAGCGCGCGTCGGGACGCTCTGGACTCGTGGTCGGCGGCCAGGGTGGGCCGTCGCTCGACTACGGTCGCGTCCTCGCCGCGTTGGAGCGCCACGGATATCGCAAGCGCGTGGCCGAGACACCGATGGAACTGGCTCTACGTGTGGTCTCTGACGACGAGGACGGTCGCTTCGGCGAGCTGCTCTCGATCACCGAGCTCTTCTACGCGGCGCGCTACGGGTTGGCCGTGCCGACCGACGACGACGTCGAACGCGTGAACGCGTTCGTGAAGAGCCTGCGCGACGCCGCGCCGCGGTCCCTGGAGACCGCTGAAGCTGCCGCGTAGGCGGGCGACCTACGCCGTCTCCATCCACGCGATGCAGCGCGTCATCTGCTCGCGCATCTCGTCGTGCTCGAACTCGCGGCGCCGAAGCTCGACTCGGCGTGGTAGCCGCAGTGCAGCACGTCGTCGGTGATCGGGTCCGGGAGCGTCTGCGCAGCTCCCGCCACATCGTGTCGTTCCAGCGTTCCGATCGACGAGGTCGGACACGAGATCAGCGCCCGCAGCGCGCGCAGCGTCGAGTCGGGTGCGGAGGGCTGAGCAACGACGCTCGACTGTCCGTCACGAGCGACGAACGTCTCGGGTGCCATCCAGCGGCACGTGTCACAGTCGATGCACGAGGAATCGACGTAGAAGTCGCCCGACGCGTTGTGATCGAGCCTGAGGTCCGTTCGAGCCATGGGGCGGAGGCTATCCGCTCCCACGGGTCCGGTTAGAATCAGCGCCGGACGCAAGGAGTCACGATGACGCGCATCCTGCTCACCACCGGACTGCTGCTCGCGATCGGAGCGGGTGGCATCGCGCAGGACGCCTCGGTCCAGGTCGAGGGGTGGCTGCACTCGTACGTCGATCCGGATGTGCAGACAATCGCTCCCGTGCACGCGCTCTACGTCGACGGGCCGTCGGATGCGTCGGACGCTGCGCGCCGCATCCAGATGACGCTCGTCGGGTCGTTCGAGCGACCATCGCAGTACGAGGGGCTCCGCGTCCGGCTCACCGGCGAGGCTCCGCTCGGTCCCCCGATCCCCGACGGCCGGATTGCGCCGTTCGAGACGATGACCGTGACGGACATCGAGATCATCGGCGGCGCGCCGCTCGCCGAGGTGATCCGCGCGGACTTCGAGGCGCGCGACATCGACATCTTCGGCGACGGCACCGATGAGCCCGTCGGCGGTCTCGACGCCGAGACCCTGCGCTGCGCGAACGGCGATCTCGCGCTGAGTGTCCCGGCCTATCCGCCCGGACCGGTGCATCCCGATCAGGACTTCTCGGACGTGTTCGTCTGCTCTGCGACCTCGCAGTACTGGGTGCATCGCACGGGCGGGTTCGCCGGAGTGGACCTCTGGGTCGGACCGTTCCCGGTCCCGGCGACTGGGCTCGCGCAGCGCCAGGAGGCTGCGCCGACTCGCATCACGCCGCGTCGCGTGCGACTCCGTCGCAACGCCCGCACGGTCAGGATGTCTCTCCGTCGTCGCGCCGACTCCGAGCAGCCCGTGTCGCTCTACGTCCCGTCGGATTTCGACTTCGGCGAGGGCGTCACGGTCGAGCGTGTGCGCCGTGCCGGTCCCCGTCGCATTCGCCTGCACGTGACCGTCCAACCGGACGCCCAGCGCGGACGCCGAACCGCGCGGCTGATGGGACGCTCCGGCAACGCCTCGTTCCGCATCGCCCGGCGGCGCTGAGGCGAGGCCTCCGAGACGTCGCGGGAACTCCTGCGACCAGAGCGCATCCAACCTCCGTGGAAGACGGCTGCCTTCCTGGAGACCCGAGATGACGCCCCCCGACGTTCCGAACGACATCGACACCGAGATCGACATCGACCGGCTCGAGATCGCGACCCCGTGTCCCATGCAGTGGGCCGATCTGGTCGGCAACGAGCAGAAGCGCTACTGCGGCGAGTGCCGCCTGCACGTCTACAACTTCGCCGCGATGACGCGTCCCGAGGTCGAGGGCGTGATGAGCAGCGCGGTGGGCCGGGTCTGCGCGCGCCTGTTCCGGCGACCGGACGGGACGATCCTGACGCGTGACTGCGGTCCAGTGCGCGAGCGCCTCAGGAAGCGCTTGCGTCGTATCCGTGTGGCGGCGGCCGCGCTCATCGGAATGGTCGGCACGTTCGCGTTGGCCGCGTGCGGTGCACGGGCGGCGCCGGGCGGTGACACGCCGGCCACGACGCCCGCTGCGTCGACGTCAGAGACTCCCGACGTGCCCGAGGGTCCTGGCGAGCTCCTGGGCGAGGTGGACGTCGAGGTCCACATCTTCGAGGAACTCGGCGACGTCCTCGTGCCGCAGGAGCGCTTGGGGAAGATCGCACCGCCTGAGATGGCACCGCCCGAGACGGCACCGCCCGAGACGCTGACGCAGGACTGACCGCGCCACGGCGTCGGCTCGGGCGGATCAGGAGATCCGCCCCTACGAGCTGTCGGCGAGACGGCGCAGCGCGTCGTCCGTGACGCGGTGCACCGTCCACTCGTCCATCGCAACCGCGCCCAGCGCGCGATAGAAGCCGAGCGCCGGCTCGTTCCAGTCGAGCACCGACCACTCGAGACGCGCGCAGTCCCGCTCGACGGCCACGCGGGCGACGTGGCGGAGCAGCGCGCCACCGATGCCGCGACCGCGGTGCTCCTCCGGAACGAACAGGTCCTCGAGGTAGATGCCGCGCTTCCCGCGCCACGTCGAGTAGCTGTGGAAGAACAGCGCGAAGCCGCGCGCGACTCCGTCCTCCTCGGCGAGCACGCACTCGAATGGTGGGGGGGACGTTCCGATCTGCGACCCGAGCGTGTCCTCGGTCGTCTCGACCGCATCCGGCTCGCGTTCATAGACGGCCAACGCGTGGATGAATGAGAGAACCGTCGCCGCGTCGTCCGGCGTGGCTGGGCGGATCGTGATCGCCGCGCTCATGCGAGTCGGAACGCTCCCACGCCGAGTCCGGTCACGACGGCCGTCGCGAACGTCCGCAGCTTCCACGTGTCGTCTTCGTCGGCCCACGGCGACGGAAGCGCGGCGAGCCAGCGGCCGGCGAGATCCTCTGCAGTCACGGCCACGCCCGCCGGTGCCACGGCGAGGACCTCGACGACCGGGTACTCGGCGCCGGTGAGTCGGGCTCGCAGGTCGGACGGATGGCGTGACACGATCGCGTGCTCCGGACCCGCGAACTCTCCGAGATCCGGGATCTCCCGATGTCCGATGCGGTGATGGAGCGAGACCGCCGCGTACTCGAAGTGGAGCGCCGCCGACGAGGGCGCGCGCACGAGCTGCGTCGCGAGGAACGTCTCCACCGGCGCGCTCGCGAGCTCCTCCAGCTCCTCCTTCGAGGGCGCCCGACCGGGATCGTCCCAGTGGCACGCCGCCTCGAGCTCGGCGCGATCGAGCGTCATGAGGTCCCGCACGTCGGGGCGCCGCTCGAACAGGGCCGGATACTCGGTCTCGAAGAAGGGGCGGAAGACGTCGGCGATGTGCCGTGCGCTGTGCCCGCTGGCGGGTCGCACTTCGAGGAAGCGCAGAACGATGTCCTGCACGGTGGCCGGCAGCCCGTCCGCCGGCCCGTCCGCCGGCCCATCCGCACTGGCGGCGTCGCGGAGGGTCGCGCCCGTCAGGCGCAACGAGTTGCGGTACGCGAAGCGCAGCATCGACAGGTAGTTGCGGCGCACGAGGTCGCGGTAGACGGCGAGCCGCTCCGGCGCGACCGCGAGGGCGTCGTCGCCCGGATCGTCGCCGCCGGTGACGAACAGGCGGTCGGCGAACCGGGAGAGCGTGTCGGCGAGGCGAGGCGCGCTGCTCTCGCTCATGCCGACACCACGGGGCTGCCGGTGACTTCGTCGTAGATGGCGCGCGCGGTCGCGGCCTCCTCCAGGTAGCGGTCGAGCGGTGGGATGTTGGTGTCCCACTCGACGAGCACGGTCGTCGGGCCGGTGATCGCGAGCGCCTCGCGGAACAGGTCCCAGACTTCATCACGCACGGGTGCGCCATGCGTGTCGACGCACACGTAGCCGCGGTCGTCGTGCCCGGCCATGTGCATCTGACCGACGCGCTCCGCGGGGATCGTGCGGAGGAAGTCGTGCGGGTCGATCCCGTTGTTCCGGGCATTCACGTAGACGTTGTTGACGTCGAGGAGGAGGCCGCAGTCGGCCTCCTCGAGCACGGCGCTGACGAACTCGGCCTCGCTCATCTCCGCACCCGGGAGCACGGTGTACGTGCTGATGTTCTCGACGAGGAAGGGCACCTCGAGCGCGTCCGCCACCTCGCGGATGCGGGCGCCGGTGTGGCGCACGGCCTCCGCGGTGAAGGGCAGGGGGAGCAGATCGTTCGACGAGCGGCCGTCGGCGCGGTTCCAGCAGAGGTGGTCACTGGCCCAGAGGGCGCCGGTCTCCTCGATGAGGCGCTTCAGTCGCGACAGGTACTCGCGGTCGACGGCATCGATCGAGCCCAGCCCGAGACCGACACCGTGGCTGACCGTCGGATAGAACTCGGCGATCGAGAGCAGCTCCCGCCGTGAGAGGCCGCCTCGATCCATGTAGTTCTCGGGCACGAACTCGAGGAACGGCAGCTCGGGGCGCTCGGAGAGCAGGCCGGCGATGTGGGGGCGGCGGAGGCCGATGCTGACCCCGAGCGGGGGGAGTCCGAAGTTGGGACCGCGATCCGAAGCCATGCGAACAGTGTCCTCTCGGCTCGACCCCCCGGATCCCCGGGGGAGTCGTGGGCCCACGTCGTAACCTGTCGGGTTCCGCGGACAGACCCGGCTCGGGACCCCGCGCGTGCCCGCTGAACAGGATACGGACTCAGGTTATGCCCCAGGACACTCCGTCGAACGACACCCTCCACGTCCGCGACAGCCGGACGGGCCAGGAGCTCGCGCTCCCCATCACGAACGACACCGTGCCGGCGATGGGTCTGCGGCAGCTGAAGGTCCAGGACGACGACTTCGGCATGTTGTCGTACGACCCCGCCTTCAAGAACACGGTCTCGTGCACGAGCCGGATCACGTTCATCGATGGCGGGCGCGGCATCCTCGAGTACCGCGGCTACCCGATCGAGCAGCTCGCCGAGCGCGCCTCCTTCGAGGAAGTCATCTGGTGCCTGCTCGAGGGCGACCTGCCGTCGCGCGGCCAGCTCGACGAGTTCCACGCCGAGCTCTCCGGCTACCAGGCGATCTCCGACACCGTGGCGAAGACGCTGGCCGGGTTCCCGCGCGATGCGCATCCGATGTCGATGCTGATGGCCCTCGTCGTGGCTGCCGGCGCCCAGGAGCCCGACGCCCGCAACGTGCGCGATCCCGCGGAGCGGCGCGCGCAGGCGAAGAAGCTGGTGGCCCGCATGCCGGTGCTCGCAGCGCACGTGTGGCGTCATCGCAAGGGCCTGGCTCCGGTCACTCCCGACCCGAGCCTCTCGTACGCGGGCAACTTTCTGCGCATGGTCTTCGCGGAGAGTGACGACTACACCGTCGACCCCGTACTCGAGAAGGCCATGGACGTGCTCTTCACGTTGCACGGCGATCACGAGCAGAACTGCTCCACGAGCACCATGCGCGTCGTCGGCAGCGCCGAGGCCTCGCCGTACAACGCAGCGGCCGCGTCGATCGCGGCGCTCTCGGGCCCGCTCCACGGCGGCGCCAACGAGGCCGTGTTGAAGCTGCTTGCGAGCATCGGTAGCGTCGAGGCGATCCCGGCCTTCATGGAGAAGGTGCGCAACCGCGAGGCCAAGCTCATGGGCTTCGGTCACCGCGTCTACAAGAGCTACGACCCGCGCGCTCGGATCCTGGGGCAGATCGCGCACGACGTCTTCGAGCTCACCGGCCGCAACCCGCTCCTCGACATCGCCGTCGAGCTCGAGCGGATCGCGCTCGCCGAGGACTACTTCAAGTCCCGCAATCTCTACCCGAACGTCGACTTCTACTCCGGCCTCATCTACCAGTCGATGGGCTTCGAGCCGGAGTACTTCACCGTGCTCTTCGCCATCGGCCGGATGCCCGGCTGGGTCTCCCAGTGGGACGAGCTGATGGGCGACTCCGAGCAGAAGATCGCGCGCCCCCGCCAGGTCTACCTGGGCGAGCGCCAGCGCACCGTCGCACCCGTCGACGAGCGGTAGTCACACAGCGCTGATCGCGCGGACGTCACGTCCACTCGCCCGGTTCCCTCGCGCATCCCGAGGTACAGCTTGCTGGACATCATGTACAGTATCCTGTACATTGTTGCCCATGCCGCTCCAGAACCACCTGCGACGTCTTCGCTTCGAGCGCGGTGAGCTTACCCAACAGCAGCTTGCGGATCGGGTGGGCGTGACGCGGCAGACGATCCTCTCCATCGAGAAGGGGCGCTATCGGCCGTCGGTCGAGCTGGCGTTGCTCCTGGCACGGACGCTCGGCGTGACCGTGGAGCAGCTCTTCGAGCTGGAGGAAGACCAGGAGGTGACGTCATGAACGCCGACACGCCCCGTGCTGACTCTGCCCGCGCCGCGGCGACGCGGCTTCGTCCCACCCCGGTGGGGATCGCGGCATTCCTGCTCGCGACGCTCGGGCTCGTCCTCGGCGCGACCGTCGACATGGGGTGGTGGGTGCTCTTCGCGGTGGGCGTGTTCGGACCACCGGTCTTGCGCGAGGTCGGCGTCCTTCGTGATCGCGACGAGTTCCAGCGCGAGGCGGCGCGCCTCGCCGGCTTCCACGCATACCTGTTCGGCGGCCTGTTCCTCGTGATCGCGACGACCGTGCGGACGTGGGGTACGAGGACCCTGGGGGGTGACGAGATCTCGGCGTCCGTGGCCGCCGCCGTGCTCCTCGTCGCGTACCTGCTCAGCTACCTGACGAGCTACTGGGGTGCGCGCGGTGCGACGTTCCGCATCCTGCTCACGTTCGGCACGCTCTGGCTCGCGTTCGTCGTGCTCTCCCACGGCCTGCTGAACCCCGGGCTCCTCATCGTGGCGCCGTTCTTCGTGATGGCGTTCGCCGCTCGACGCTGGCCACGCGCGGCTGGTGCCGTGCTAGTCGGCTTGGCCACCTGGGCGTTCTTCCTGTTCGGTGTGGGCGAGGCGTTCGCCGGTCGCGCATCCGCGCAGCACGTGGGACTGGTGTTCGTCCTGCCGCTCGCGTTCTGCGGAGTGGCGCTGCTCCGCGAGGCCCGCTCGACGCGCGAGTAGACTCTCGCGATGCGTTTCGCCGCCCTTGCGCTCGTCCTGACGCTCCTGGCTCCCGCGGTTGCGGGCGACCTGCCACGCGCGAAGCCGGGGGAGGTCGGGCTCTCGGCCGAACGCCTGGCGGAGATCGGGCCGGCGATCGCGAAGCACGTCGAGTCGGGGGCAATCGCTGGCGCCGTGACGGTCGTCGCGCGGAAGGGCAAGGTGGCGCATCTCGAGGCGCATGGCGCATTCGCGGAGGACTCGCTCTTCCGCATCTACTCGATGACCAAGCCGGTCACCGTTGTGGCCGCCCTCTCGCTGGTGGACGAGGGCAAACTCGCGCTCGACGATCCCGTGGCGAAGTACCTGCCGGAGTTGGCGAAGCCGACCGTGCACGGGCGCGATGGCGACGTGGCGACGATGACGGTGCAGCACCTGATGCAGCACACGGCGGGCATGACGTACGGCTACTTCGGCAACACGCCGGTCGATCGGCGCTACCGCGCTGCGAACGTCCTCGATCGGACGACCAGCCTTGCCGGCATGACCACCAAGCTGGCGGGCATTCCGCTGCTCTACGAGCCCGGCGAGCGCTTCCACTACAGCGTGTCGATCGACGTGCTGGGCCGCGTGATCGAAGTGGCGGCGAAGAAGCCGTTGGACGAGGTCTTCGTCGAGCGGATCTTCGGGCCGCTCGGGATGAGCGACACCGCGTTCGCTGTGCCGAAGGAAGAGGCCGCGCGCTTCGTCCCGAACTTCGGTTCGCGCGGGAACGTGATCGACGACCCGAAGACCAGCGACTACCGCAGGCAGCCGGGGCTCCTCTCCGGCGGCGGTGGGCTGGTCTCGACGGCGCGCGACTACACCGTGTTCGCGCTCATGCTCGCCAACGGCGGTGAGTGGGACGGTCAGCGCATCCTCAAGCGGGCGACGGTCGAGACGATGACGACGAACCAGCTCCCGAACGAGCTCGTGCCGATCCGGATGGGCGCGGGGCCGATGCGGGGCGTGGGCTTCGGGCTTGGGGTGTCGGTGCGCGTGGCGGGATCGGGCAGCCGCACGCGCGTCGGCGAGTGGGGCTGGGGTGGAGCGGCGAGCACGACGTTCTTCGTCGCGCCGAAGGAGGAACTCGTCGTGCTGACGTTCACGCAGCGGATGCCCATGTGGCAGGGCGTGGATCAGACGGTGCGGCCGATCGCGTACGGCGCGATCGAGAAGCCGGAGCCCGAACCCGAGCCGGCCGGGACGGGCGGGCGATGATCGACGGCAAGGTCGAGTTCCGCGGCCGCCAGGTGATCGCCGGCTGGCCGGAGCAGGTGCGCGAGGCCGGACCGACGGCGCACTGCGGACGACCGATGTGATCCGGGCGGCTCCCGGTCGACGGTGTGGCCCCGGATGGCGCAGTGGGTGGGACGGCCGATCGGCGTTGACGTCTCTTGACCGACGACCGACCGCATCACCCACGTCGCCCGCCAAGCGCCACCAGACCCCATCGATCGCGTGCACCCCTGCGGGCGCGGGCGGATCAGGAGATCCGCCCCTACGGCGTCGTTGGTGACGCGGCGCCGTGCAGGATCGGCGCCTGGATCAGGCGAGTCGCCCCGACGACGTCACGGTCGACGCGGCCCCATGGAGGGTCCGTACGGGCGGATCTCCTGATCCGCCCCGCCGACTGGCGTTCGTTCGGGCGAGGCGGGTGGATGGCGGACAGCGAGCGACCCCCGTGGATCGGGCGGCCCCGGGCGATCCCCGTCGCGACCCGATGGCGCCAGTGGTTGGATGACCAATCGGTGTTGAGGCCGTCGACCGGTGGCCGACCGAGTCGCGAGGGTCGTCCGCCGAGCGCCATCGGACCGGCCTCGCACGCACGAGCCCCAGCGGGCGGGGCGGAGCAGGGGCTCCGCCCCTACGGCGCCGTTGACGTAGCGGACCCATTGGATCGGAGGAGACCCAACCCATCCGGATGCTCACCCCGGGGCGCGGCGGTTGCGCGTCAGCGCAAGCGCCGTGACGCGGGGAATGAGGCCCACGCAAGGCTGCGACCGAGGGGGAGGCTCTCGCGTGAGAGATGACGCAGCCGCGGAGCCGACCAGCAACATGGGAGGCGCGGCGATTGCTGCAAGCCCCGATGTACGTCACCACCCCACGTCCAGCAATCGACGTGCCCCCCCGCCGTGACGCGGGGAATGAGGCCCACGCAAGGCTGCGACCGAGGGGGAGGCTCTCGCGTGAGAGATGACGCAGCCGCGG
>JAJFFG010000102.1 GCA_021776825.1 Planctomycetota bacterium | reverse complement strand
CAGGATCTCCCGGATCTCGCGCTCGCGAGCCGTCGCCTTCCGTCCCCAGCCTGCTTTGTCCATCGCTGTCCCTCCCTGTGGTGAAGGGGCAGTCTCAGGCCGTCACGCGGGGGCGCCAGATGGCTGGATCGGACGCGTACGCCGGAGTAGACACCGTCCCCCACGCCCGCCACGAAGCAAGCGGTCAGCCAGAGCCGTGTCGAAGCCGGGACCTCGGTCGACGCCGGACGGCGGCACCAGGCCCACGCCAACACCCCGGAGGCCGCCAGCGGCGCCACCCCCGTCGCGACGACGTAGTACCAGGCAATCGCCCGTGCACCGTGCGCTGATTGCACCCAGATCAACGTCCCGGTCCCGCCGCCGACGAGCAGCGCGAGACCGAGCATGCCGATGATCTGCAGCCCGAGCGGAGCACGCAGCGCCCGCGTCACGAGGTCGCTGGGTTCGCGATCACGCAGCGTCGTCACCTGCCCGTCGCGGCGCCGGTGGGATGTCGGCCGGCTGCGCATCCTCGCTCTGGGTGGCGCCGGGTTGCGCGCCGCGCGGCAACTCCGTGCCCTCGACGTCGTCGACCGACTTCACGCGCAGCACATACGCGAGGATGCGGAAGCGGTACTGCAGGAGCGCGACGGGAATGAGCACGATGCCTGCCACGACGGTCAGTACCAGCGAGAGCATGCTGAATTCCCACAGAGGCACCCAGCGCCCGGGCGTCATCAACTGCACCGCTACGAGCGCACCAAGCGCGAGTCCAATCCCAAGCGCGACCAAACGCCCCAACGCGCGATTGAAGTCGGCCGCCACGGCCACGGCTGCGAACTGCAGCGGGTAGACGATGGCGATCGGCAGCGCGAAGCTCCAGGGGGCTCCAGACGCGAGTGGGAAGAGAGCGATGCCGAACACGCCGTCGCCGAGGCCGGCGGCGAGGCAGAGAAGCCACCACGTCCGTGGGCGCGCGTCGACGTCCCGTTCCGCCGGACGCCGGCACCAGATCCGCACCAGCACGAGAGCGGCGACGTACGGCACGACCGACGTGGTGACGAGCAGGTATCGACCGAACGTCGCGTTCGCGCCGCCGAAGAGAACGAACAGAACCGTTCCGACCGTGCTGCCGAAGAGCAGGGTGACAGCCGACGCACCCAGGATCTGCAGGCCGAGCGGACGACGGACGGCGCGCACGAGCACGTCGGCCGGCGTCCAGCTCGTCATCGCGTGTGGTCGAGCGCCGCGCTACGCCGGGACCGGCTCGCGGAACAGGTCCGGCTCGTACGCCGCGATGTGACCCATCACCGCCGAAGCGGCAACCGTGAGCGGGCTCGCCAGGTAGAGACGCCCCGGGCCGGAACGGCCCTTGTAGTTCCGGTTGATCGCCGAAACCGAGACGTTGCCGTCGTGGTCCGAGACACCCGGACCGCAGCCGATGCAAGCCCCGCAGCCCGGTGCGATCAGTTTGACGCCGGTCTTCTCGAAGACGTCGACGTAGCCCTTCGCGCGAGCGTACGTCGCGACGTCGGAGGAGCCGAACTGGATGAAGAAGCGCACGTCGGGGTGCACACGACGCCCCGCGTCGAGCGCGGCCTGCATGACGCGCGCGTAGAGATCGAGATCGGTCTCCTTGCCCGCCGTGCACGACCCGCCGTACGCGATGTCGATCTTCACCTCGCCGATCTCGGTGATCAGCGCGCCGTTCGTCGGGTCGGAGGGGATGCCGTTGTCGGGGTCGCCGGGGTGGGCCACCATCGGACGGATCTCCGCCAGGTCGATGGTGTGGACGCCGCCGTCGTAGTGGGCGCCCTCGTCGGCGGTGACCGCCTTCGCACGCAACTCGTCGAGCGTCACCTGGCTCGGGTGCCGCTCGGCGATCCACTTGAAGGTCTGCTCGTCGGCCTCGCAGATCCCCGTACGCGCCGCGCACTCGGTGGCCATGTTGGCGAGCGTCGCGCGCTCGTCCATGTCGAGGCTCGCGAGCCCCGGTCCGCCGAACTCCATCACGCGCTTCAGCGTGTCCTCGCGCTTGGCGAACGTGTTGAGGATGTGCAGCATCACGTCCTTGGCGGTGCAACTCTCGGGCAACTCGCCGGTCAGCTCGAAGCGGATGGACTCCGGAACCTCGACGATGGTGAACCCGGCCTTGGCGAGGTTCGCGTACTCGGTCGTCCCCACGCCCCAGGCCAGCGAGTTGTTCCCGCCGCCCATGCACGTGTGACTGTCGGTCGCCTGCACGAACTCACCGGGCTCGATGAACTTCTCGCGGGCGACCTGGTGGCAGATGCCGGGGCTGACCCCGTCGATCGCGGAGAACGAGAGGCAGCCGGTGTGGCGCTGGAACTTGTTCTGGAGGTCGCGCAGCACCTGGATCTTCGGGAGGAAGCGCACCATGCGCTCGACCTCGTCGGCGTAGATCAGGTGGTCCTCGAACACCGCGAACTTGCTGGGGTTCGCGATGCCGTAGTCCTCGCCGTACTCCTGCGAGAGGAACTCGTGGACCTGCGCGGTCGTGAACTCGTGGGAGTAGCCAGCGTCGACGCGCACGACGACCGGATCACCCGGCTTGACGCAGCGCTCGCCGTCGGCGCCGACCAAGTGCGCCGCGAGGACCTTCTCGGTCATCGTCATCGGACGCTCGCCCGTGTCCGGCGCGGGGAGTTCGACCTCGCTTGCCGCGAGGGCCTTCGCGAACGGGAACAGGCCGCCGTGCTGCACGACGAGCTGCGTGACGGGGTCGTACTGCTCGTAGAACTCGCGCAGCTCGATCGACTCGCCGTTCTGCAGTCGCGCGAGCATCGCGTGGTCGCCCATGAGCGTGCCGAGGTTGATGTTGTTCCGCGCGTGGATCGGCGCGAACGACGCAGCGATCACGATCTGAATACCCGACCACTTCTCGCACTGCGCCGCCGTCTCACGCGAGCTGCCGACGCCCTTGCGCAGACCGGAGACGATGACCTCGAAGCCGCCGTCGAGCAGAGCCCGCTCCGGCACCAGACGCTCGCCATCGACGATCAGCCCGGCGTAGGCGTTCTTCGCGATCTCCCGCGGATCCCAGTCGAAGCAGACCCACGCCGGCGTCATGGCGTCCGTGTTGATGTCGTCGAGCAGGTCGCCGACGCTCAGATCCTCCATGCGGAGGTCGAGCTCGCCTGCGAGTTGGCGACGGATCAGATCCGGGTCCTTCGTCAGGAACAGGATGCGCTTGCCAGGGGTCAGCGAGATGGATGCGGGCGGGCGCATGGGTTCCTCCAGAGGGGCCGACGGGTGGGTGCGCACAGGGGCGGGTCCGAGCACTCGTCGCGGATCCGTCCGGGGCACTTTCGCCCGTCGGGCGACTGCAATCCGATGAGGATATCCGAGCGACCGGGCGGGACGGAGCGAATGCCCTCCGCGGGCCCGCCGCGAGCGGCTCTCAGCCTCCGAGGCGGTCGATCTCGTCCTTGGCGAAGGCCCGCGCCATCTGGTCCGGATGGTCCATGAGGGCGCGCTGCAGGTAGGCGACGGCCTCAGCGCGTTTGTCGAGGGAGCGACCCAGCAGGACGCCCAGCCGGAAGCACGCCTCCGCGGCGTCGGGACCGTTCGGATCTGTCTCGAGGTAGCGCTGATACGCCTCGTAGGCCTCACGGGCCAGGCGACGCCGGAACAGCTCGTGCGCGATCTCGATCTGGACGGGCCCCGGCAGCGGCTGCTCGCGCGCCATCGCCTCGTAGCGCGGGTAGAGATCGAGCGCCGCGTCGAGGCGCCCGGCGCGGACGTCGCGCACGATCTGCACCTCGAGCGCCACGAGATGTGACTCACTCGGATCCGGTGGCGCCACACGCGGCATGCTGTTCTCGATCCAGGTCACGCGATGCCGGTCGGCCGAGGACGACGCGAACCCGGTGTGGACGTCCCAGGCGTCGCCGAGCCCTCCGCCCCCGACACGCGGTTTCTGCCACAGTCCCGCCAGGATGCCGAACAGCGCGCCCCCGACATGCGCCGCGGTCGCGACGCTCCCCGCCGCGGGACCGCGGGCCAGGATCGTCAGAGCGAGGTCCTGAACGACCCAGGCGCCGATGATCCACTTCGCGCGCACCGGGATGACGTGCACGAAGAACAACACGAAGAGGAGCATGCGGATGCGCGCTTCAGGGAAGAACACCATGTAGGTGCCCATCACCGCGAAGATCGACCCGGAGGCGCCGACTAGGGGCGGGACCGCCGCGGTGAGCGTCGCGTCTCCGAGCGCCTGCGCAGCCGCCGGTGCCAGCCCCGACGTCGCCACGAACGCCCACGACGCGATCAGTCCGCCCGACACGTACAGGATCGCGTAGCGCGCACGACCGATCTTGTCCTCGACGTTGTCGCCGACGATCCACAGCACCCACATGTTGCCGAGCAGGTGCCAGATGCTGCCGTGCAGGAACATCGCGGTGAGCAGGTTCGACGAGAAGGGCTCGCGCACGTCGAAGCCCCACGCGGCGAACACGGCGCCGAGCTGCTCGGGTCCTGCCGCGATCGCCGGCACGTTGACGAGCAGGAACACGGCGACGTTGATCGCGATCAGGACGTACGTGACCAGCGGCCGCGCGCGGCTGGGGTTGTCGTCGCCGATCGGGATGAACACGCAGGCAGGATCCGTGCGCGTGGTCCGCGCGGACAGCGAAATGTGGGATCGGCGCGCCAATGGCGCTGGCGCGAAGCCGCGCTCGGTGGATCAGCAGTTTGGGCTCGGACGCCGTTCCGTACTCTCCTGTCGACATGAGCTACCGCCGCGAGAACGAGGTCGGAGTCGAGTCGTCCCGGTGGCGACTGCGCCATGCTGCCGAGCTCGTGGCGTCTGGCGTCCCGCCAGGGGTCGCCGACGACGACCGTCGGTGGATCTACGTGCTGCTCCACGGAGACGACCTCGCCACGGGCTGGAGCGTCGACTGGCTGCGTGACGAGCAAGCTCGTGATCTCCTCACGCTGCTCGCGCCGTGCTTCACGTCAGAAGTCGGCTACGACCTGCTCTCGAGGCTTCGCGCTCGCTGCGACCCGACTCCTCCGCGACAGTCGGGTGCGGGTCGCTGAGACGGATTCGGGAGCGGCGACGACTCACTCCCAGCGCGGCTCGACGCCGAGCAGTTCGCGCACGAGGAAGTCGCGCAGCCGTCGCGCCCCGTACGGGGTTCCGGCGGCACCGTGTCCGACACCCGGCATCACCAGCAGATCGAAGTCCTTGTCGGCCTTGATGAGCGCGTCGACCACCTGCATCGTGGATGCCGGGTCGACGTTCTGGTCCAGCTCTCCGACAATCAGCAACAACTTGCCCTGCAGACGATGCGCCTGCGTGACGTTCGACTGCTCGGCGTAGTGCTCGCCGATCGGCCAGCCCATCCACGCCTCGTTCCACCAGATCTTGTCCATCCGGTTGTCGTGACAGCCGCAGTCCGCCACACCCACCTTGTAGAACTCGCTGTGCGCGAGGAGTCCGCGCATCGCGTTCTGGCCACCGGCCGAGCCGCCGTAGATCCCGACGCGCTCGAGATCGAGGTACGCGTGCTTCTTGGCCAGCGCCTTGATCCAGCGGATGCGATCTGGGAAGCCCGCGTCGCCGAGGTTCTTCCAGCAGACGTCGTGGAACGCCTTGCTGCGCCAGTTCGTCCCCATGCCGTCGATCTGAACGACCGCGAATCCGAGTTCGGCCACGGAGCGCGGCCCCGTCCACGGACGAAACGCCTTCGGGACGTGCTGTCCGTGCGGACCGGCGTAGATCGCCTCGACGACGGGGAGCGACTTCGCGCCGTTGTGCGTCGACGGCACGTTGAGCAGACCCCAGATGTCCGTCACGCCATCGCGTCCCTTCGCTGAGAAGCGGACCGGAGGCGTCCAGCCCGTCGCCAGCAGCGGGCCCCAGTCGGCCTTTGCCAGCGTTCCGACGAGCGCGCCGTCGCTCGCGCGGCGGAGCTCGTGGATCGGCGCCGCATCCGCGCGGGAGTAGCTGTCGACGTAGTGACTGCGATCGGCGGAGAACGCGAGCGCGTGCGTGCCGTCGCCGTCGGTCAGCCAGGTGATGGCGCCGCCGTCGAGCGGGACACGCCCGCAGTGAATGTGGTACGGGTCCTCGCCCGCATTCACGCCCATCGCACGGAACGTCAGCGTGCCCGCGGCGTCGTCCACATGGACGACGTCGCGCACCACCCACGCACCCTCGGTCAGCCGTCGCGCGACACCGGACTCGCCGTCCACGCGGACGAGGTGGTTCCAGCCGCTCCGCTCGGTCATCCAGAGCCAGTCACCGGACTCCGGCAGTTCCCGCAGGTACGTCTTCTGGCTGTAGTCGACGAACGTCTCGGGCGCCTCCTCGATGAGTGCGCGCGCCGCGCGGGTCTCCACGTCGAGTTCGACGAGCCGCAGCACCTGATGCCCGCGCTGGTTGTAGAGGAACCGGAACGCGCGGCCGTCGGCGCTCCAGGAGAAACGGCCGACGGACCAGGGCGACTGAAACAGCGACTCGTCGAACGGAAGACGTTCTCCCGATTCGACCCGGAACACATGCGGTCGCTGTCGCCGGATCTGATCGCCGGGCTTCAGGTACGAGTGCGTGACCAACTTGGGTTCCACGCGGTCCTTCGGCGACGACGCGACCATGTGCACGTCGTGTCGCTCGGACGGCTGTTCGCGCAGCACGGCGACGTGGCGGCTGTCGGGAGCCCACATGACGCGGTTGACGTACCCGTCATCACCGGCACCGTCGTCCGTCAGGCGACGTTCGGCACCTGATGCGATCTCGTTCATGTAGACGTCGCGAGTGCGCACGATCACGCGGAAGCGTCCGTCCGGCGAGACTGACGGGTCCTTCTTTGCCGTCGGCTCCACGCGCTTCTTCGCCGTCGACTCCGGAGTAATCACGATGACGCCGGGTGTACGCCGCGCCTCGTACACACCGAAGCGCGTCCCGTCCGTTGCGCGCACGAGCCAGAGATGCCCGTGGAGCGTGTGCTGCTCGCGTGTCGCCCCCTTGGCAACCGTGCCGTACGACCGCTCCTCTCCCTGACGGTCGAGCCAGATCGCCTCGACGTCGACTCCGGTCTCGTTCACGAAGAGCACGGAGGTGTCGCCTCCACGGAGGTCGCGCGATCGCCGTCGCGACGTCGGGCGAAGGGTCAGCGCCGCCACGTCTCGCGCGTCACGCTCAGCGACGGTGCTGTCCTCGAGGTCGACGGCGACGATGCGCTTCTTCGCCGAGAAGACGACGTCGCCGTCGACCGCGACGATCGTCCGGAGCGGTAGTCGATCCGGAGCGACCTCCTCCGCGAGCAACTCGCCGAGAGCACGCGCGACCGCGTCGTGGTCGAACGCGTCGCGGACGCCGCGCGCGTCGGCGACGCGGAAGCGCCACGACGCCGTCGTCACCTGATCGCGGAAGAACACCCGATCGGGACCGAGCCACGTCGGGCGCAGTCGCTCGTTCAGCACCTTGCCACGCACCTCGCGCCCGAGCCGCTCGGCACGCGCGTAGTCCTCGGCACTCCCGCCGGCCATCGCCGCCGGAGTCGCCGCGGCCAGCACCAGCATCAGCGCAGCAAGGGATCGAGTTCGTCGCATCGCAGTCCTCCGTCTCGAATCGAGGCGCGGACCGTAGCGGACGGGCGGTTGCACACCGAGTCCGAGGACGGGGACACCAACGCAGACGAGTGCCCTACTCCGGCAGGCCCGCTGCGAGATCCGGGAGTTCGAACGGATAGCCCTTCGGGCTCTTGATCCGGACGGTCCACGTGACGCTGCCCGCCTGCTCGGAGGCCGCACCCAGTCGGACGATCAACTCGCCATCAGCACCAACCGTGACCTTGGCGCGCGCGACCCTGCCGTCACCCTGGGCCTCGTCGAGCAAGGCCGCTCCCGTCGAGTCCACGATGGAGACGATCTGCGGCCGGATCTTGGAGCCTCGCGCGGCCTTGGCCGTGACGAGGAGCGTCGATCCCGGGAGTGCGGAGACCGGGATGTCAATCGGCGCACCCTGCGACACGACAGCGGATGACTCGGTGCGCTTCGGCGGTTGGATCGCGAGTTGGGCGAGCAGTTCCCGGCCCCCAGGTCCGAGTTCCGCCACGCTCCTCATCGTGACGAAGTACCGACCGGTTTCCGGGATCGGCACGTGCTTGAGGATGAGACTGCGCTTCGTCGCCTTCTCGAACTCCGCGGTAGCGAGCACCGTGCCGTCCGCGGTGGAGATCCCGATGGCGACGGGCGCGGGTCGCGAGTTGGGATACGTAACCGTGACCGTCAGGAGGGAGCCGCGAACCAGTTCGACCGCGACCGCTCCCTCGGATCCCGGCTCCGGGGGAGTCGGCAGGATCGTGAACTTCGGCGACTTCGTCCTCTTCGGCGGGAAGCGGATCAGCGCGGCCCGCGGGAGGTCGAGCTGCTTCGTGGCGACGACCCCGCGAGCGTCCGTTACTGCGACGTCGAACGTCGTCGTCGGGCCGCCGCCGTCGTTCGCGCCCAGGACGCCGCTGAGGACCCCGGTCGTCGCGTCGACTGTGATGCCAACGTAGGGCGTGGAGCTCGGCGTGGTCCACGTCGGCGTCCCCGTACCGCCAGCAGCGGAGAGCGGGAAGCGGTACGGGCGTTCGTCGACGACCAGCGGCAGCATCGCCAAGGTCGTGATCTCCGGGAGCGGATTGACTCGAACCAGGACTGGGCCGTTCGCAACGCGGCCGGTCGTGTCGTCGACCCGGACATCGAAGAGGTAGTCACCTGCGGCGACCGAGGGACCGACCAGAACGCCGCTCGCGGGCACCCCACCATCGTCGGTCGGCGACATGCCCGAGAGCAGAGACCACGTGTACGGCGGCCCGCCGCCGGCCGCCTCGAGCGGAACGCCGACCGTCGCGGACGTGGTGGTCTCCAGGGTCTCTGGCACGACCGTGAGCGGGTCCAGATCGACCACCAGCGCGGAGCCGCTGCGCGGCGAGAGGAGGTCGTAGACGTACGAGCCGACGACGGCCGTGCCGGCGCTCACGGACGCCGCGTGCCCGAACCCGTCTCTCGCTCCTGCATCATCCGCGATGAGTTTCCGCTGCTCGGCCCACACGCCGTCGACGCGCCGGAACACATAGGCGGAGCCGGAGTCCGTACCTCGGTCATCGTCGAAGCGCGCGCCGATCACAGCGGTGTCGCCGCTGACGCAGACGTGCGTCCCGAACTCGTCGTTGGCCGCGGCATCGGCGGCGGTGATCTTCTGCCGTTCGGTCCACGCACCGGCGGTACGGGTGAACACGTAGGCGGACCCGCTCCGGGCCCCGCGGTCGTCATCCTGCGCCGCACCGATCAACGCCGTGTCGCCGCTGAGCGAAACCGAGACCCCGAACCCGGCGCCGGCATCACTCGCGGACAGTCTCTGCTGCTGCGTCCACACGCCGTCCGCGCGCAGGAACACGTACGCGGAGCCGCCACCGTCACCCACCACGGCGGTGTCGCCGCTCACGGAGACCGTGCGTCCAAAGTTCCCTCTCTCAGCGGCATCGGGCGCGAGCCGTTGCTGCCGTGTCCATACGCCGTCGTTGCGGGTGAACACGTAGGCGGTGCCCGGATACGGACCACCGTTGTCGCCGTAGAACGAGCCGACCAGGGCGGTGTCGCCGCTCAGCGACACGGAGAACCCGAACCAGTTGTTCAGCGACCCCTCGTCGGGCACGAGCTCCTGCTGCTCGGTCCACACTCCATCCGTGCGCGTGAACACGTAGGCAGATCCACTGTTCACGCCCGCGGCGTCGTCGTAGGCCGCGCCGACCAGAGCGGTGTCGCCGCTCACGGCCACCGAGATTCCGAAGAGGTCGTCCGCCGCGACGTCATTGGGCGAGAGCTCCTGCTGTCGAGTCCACACGCCGTCGCGTCGCGTGTACACATACGCGGACCCGGTGCCGCCGCCGAACGGCGCGCCTACGCAGGCCGTGTCTCCGCTCACGCACACGGAGACGCCGAACAGGTCGGTCTCTGCGGCGTCCGTCGCCTGGAGTGTGGTCTGCGGCGGGTCTTCGGCCCACGACAGCGCGCCGAGGGTCACCAGCAGCGGCAGTGCAATCAGTCGGCGCCAGCCGGCGCGCGACGCACGGAACGTGACCAATGGACTTGCCTCCTGGTGAGGTAGCCGACCCGGGTCGGTGCTTGGCCTCCCCACCCTACGCTCCCGCACGTCGCGTGCGAACCCCAGCCGTCGTGTTCACTCGCGTCTCGTCTCGAATGGCACTGCAGGGCGCACGCGCGCCGGCACGCTGACGAGCTCAGCCTCCGGTGGCGTGGTTCCCTCGGTCCGCACCCACACGCAGCGGGGCCGTGGCCGGGACCGAGGTCGCCTGGGCGGCTATCGGTCGCCGAAGACGCGGCGGTACGTCCAGACGGTGGCGAGCGCGCGGGCGGTGTGGACCGTGGCGGTGACGCGGCCCTCGCCGGGGCGGGGGGAGATCGAGCCGCGGGCGCACGCGGTCTCGCCGGCGACCTGCCGTTTGCCCGCAAGGGCGACGAGTTGCTTGAGCCAGGCGCCCCACGCGTCGTCACTGCCGGCCTGATGGAGCGCCCACGTGGCATGCGTAATCGTCCCGCTCCCGAGCTTCTTGATGTCCCGCTCGGCCAGGTGCGCAGCGGCCTTCGCGACGAGCGGATCCTTGCGGGCGGTGGCGACGTCGCTCAGCCAGACGCGGGCGAGCAGCGCCAGGGCGGTGGCGGAGTCGTCGTCCGCGACGCGGCCGGTCTTCGCGTCGGCCTGTCCGGCCAGCCAGGTGTACGTGCGCTCGACGGCTTCCGCCGAGACCTCGAGATCGGCCTGGCCGGTGACGCGCAGAACGAGCGCGGCCTGCCCCGTCAGTCGGGCGTCGTCACCGTCGACGCCCCACGCGCCCGAGTCGCGCTGCCGCGAGACCAGCCAGCGAGCAGCGTTCTGACCCCGCGCCTTGAAGAGCCGGCTCCCCGTCAGTCCGTACGCCTCGATGACGGCCAGCGCACCCTCGATGTGCTCGCGCAGGCCAGCGCGTCCCGCGAGGTCGCCGAAGCGGCCGTCCTTGCTGCCGTGGTTGAACAGAGAGCGGAGCCCGTTCTTCACCGTGTCGCCGTAGGTCTTCGACTGGTGCGTCTCGCCGCAGGCGAGGAAGAGCAGCAGCGTTGAGGCCGTCGTCTCGACAGGACTGCGCTCATGCGTCGCCGTGCAGGCCTGGCCCTCGCAGCGCGTCGTGAACTCCGCGTCGGACCAGGTCCCGGAGGGGTCCTGATGACGAACGAGCCAGTCGAGGGCGCGGTCCACGCGCGTCGGTTCGCGCTTGGGCTCAGTCTTCGGCTCGGGCTGGGGCTTCTCGGCCGTCTCGTCGTCGCCGAAGGCCACGCCAGGGAGCGCGAGCAGCGGGAGCGAGCCGCCGGCCGCGGCGAGGAGTCGGACGGCGTCGCGTCGCGTGAGCCGCATGCGCCAGAGTGTACGCCATACCGAACGAGTTCGGCGCCACGAGCCGGGAGTGACTCCGTACCGACGCTACCGGCCGACGCTGCGCAGCACCTCGCGCTCTCGGTCGTCCAGCTCGGGGTCGTCGACGGCAACGGTGTAGCCGGCGAGTGCACCGTTCAGGCGTGCTGCGAGCGTCGAGTCGACGAACTCGATCTCGGTGTCGTAGAGCCCGCGGACCTGCTGTTCCAGCGCACCGCGACGTCGCAGTCGGTATCTCTGGTGGCAGTCCGCACGTCGCGCTCAGCTGCGAGCCCCGAGGGAGGCGACGGCTCCGTGGTCGTCGTGACGGCCGTCGAAGCGGCGGGCTCAGGTGGTGTCATCGAGGTCTGACCTCCCGTTCGTGCGCACGCGGCGAGAAGCAGCAGCGAGACGGCGACGGCGACGACTCTCATGTGTTGCAGCTCCTTCTGGGTTCTCCGGCACACCCTACAACCGCCCGCGCCGCTCCGGTCTTCCCCGGGCTGGGTCGGGGCTGGGCTGGATCGGGACTGGGCTGGCACTGGGTCGCCGCTCGTCACAGCGTCAATCCCGCGGGAGAACGGATTCGAGAGAGCGAGACGTCCGGGGTGCCAACAGCCGCCGTATGATCCGGCAGGGAATGGGCGAAGACAGGCTGGAGCAGAAGGTGCGCGACGTGCTGGCGGCGGATGCCGACGG
The DNA here is from genome assembly GCA_021776825.1 of Planctomycetota bacterium. Taxonomy (GTDB): domain Bacteria; phylum Planctomycetota; class JAJSAM01; order JAJSAM01; family JAJVHW01; genus JAJFFG01. Next base: position 42,311 of record JAJFFG010000102.1, on the reverse strand, counting down.
CGGTCGGCTGCGCTCCGTGAAGTACTACCAACGCGTGTTCCGCGGTCTGGAAGGCGTCGTCTCCTCGGTCTACTCGAGCGTGGCGGGCGAGAGCACGGCCGACCCGCCGCCAGAGTCCAACGCAGTTCCCAACAGCCCGGTCGAGGTCCCCTCGCCGAACGAGCGGTATCAAGGTGCCCACGAGATCGCGCGCGGCGGCATGGCAGAGATCCTCCACGTCGAGGACACGCGCCTGCGGCGCAAGCTGGCGATGAAGGTCGTACGCGGCGACCGCGCCCACGACCCGCGCCACACGGAGCGACTCATCGAGGAGGCGCAGGTCACGGCGCAGCTCGACCACCCGGGTGTGGTGGCAGTTCACGACCTCGACGACGACGGCGACGGCAACCCGTACTTCACGATGAAGCTCGTCCGCGGGCGCACGTTGGCCGAGATCTTCGACCTGATCCGCGAGGAGCGCGAGGGGTGGTCGCACGCCCGCGGCGTGCAACTGTTCCTGCGCATCTGCGAGACGCTGGCCTACGCGCACGACAAGGGCGTCATCCACCGCGACCTGAAGCCCGCCAACATCATGGTCGGCCACTTCGGCGAGGTCTACGTGATGGACTGGGGCCTCGCGCGGGTCCTCGGCACGTCCGCCACGGACGCCGACGAATCGCCCAGCTCCGGCGTGTACACCGACCGTCAGGACTCCGCGATGCCCGGCTCCTCGGAGTCCGAGGTGCTCGGCTCGGTCGTCGGAACGCCGGCGTACATGGCCCCCGAGCAGGCGGCCGGCCGTGTGCTCTCGCTCGACGCGCGCGCCGACGTCTACGGGATCGGCGCGTTGCTGTACGAAATGCTGGCGGGCCGCCCGCCGTACGGCGACCGCGCACTGCGGTCGTCGCGCGCCGTGGTCGACGCCGTCGTCGCCGGGCCGCCGACGCCACTCGACTCCGCGGCATCCCATCTACCACCGGAGTTGCACGCCATCGTGGCCAAGGCCATGGCGCGGCGCCCAACCGCCCGGTACCAGTCCGCTCAGGAGCTCCGCGAGGATCTGCAGGCCTTCGTCGACGGGCGCGTGGTGTCCGCGTACGAGACCGGTCCGGTGGCCGAACTGCGCAAGTGGGTTCGGCGCAATCGCGCGCTGGCGGCGGCCGTAGCCGCGGGCATCCTGGTGCTGATGGTCGGGCTGGTGGTGACGACGCGGCTCTACCTCGTCGTGCGCGATGCCCACTCGACGACGCTGCGCCAGGCGTATCGATCCGGCGTCGGCGCCGCCGCGGCCGACCTGCGATCGAATGACATCGCATCGGCGAGCGCGCACCTCGCTCGCTGCCCCGAGGACTTCCGCGGCTGGGAGTGGCGGCAGCTGAGCGCCTCCCTGGACCAAAGCGTCCAGACGGTGCCGGGACTGAGCGTCGCGTGGCGCGCAGACGGCATGCTCCTCACCGTCGATGTCACCGGAACCGTGCGCACCGTCAACCCCGTGACCGCGGAGATCCGCGAGACCTGCAAGCTCTCAGCGGGCCGCCACCAGCTCTCGGCCAACGGCCGACTCGTCGCCTCTCGGTCGGACGACGAGAGCGTCCGTTCGATCGTGGACGCCGAGAGCGGCGAGGTGCGGCACACCTTCGAGCCGGTCAGGTTGCGCGACACAGGCTGGACAAGCCGCCCCGTCGGCGCACGCTTCACGTTCCATTCGAGCGGCCGGGAGCTGCTCGTACTCGACCTCGTCTCCGGCACGACGCGGCGCATGGATGACGGGGGCACATGGCTCATGGCGCGCGCGCTCACACTCGACGAGAGTCGGCTGCTCGCCATCGAGTGGGAGTCCTCCGCAGCGGACTACCTGACGGGCCGCGTCGTCGACACCGAGACGCTCGAGACCGTGGCGCGCTTCCCGCTCCCAGAGGTCCTCGACGCGCAGTGGACCGCGGATGGATCGCAGTTCGTGGCGGCGTGCGCCGACGGAACCCTGCGCATGTTCGACGCCGCCGGCAACCCCAGTGGGTTCCGACTCGCGGACGGTCACCGCGGGCGCGTCGATGCGGTGGCGCTCTCGTCCGACGGGACGCGCATCGCGACTTGCGGCCAGGATCTCACCGTACGTCTCTGGGACGCAGCCAACGGTCGCCAGCTGCGCGTTTTCACCGGTCACCGTGTCAATCCGCGGTCGATCGCGTTCTCACCGGACGGACGCTGGATCGCCACCGGTAGCGGCATGGGGGCTCACCTCTGGCCGGCCACGATCGAGGGCGCCTCGGTCCTGCATGGGCACGCGTCGTACGTCTACGCGGCGGCGTTCGACGAGGGTGGCGGCACGCTCGTCTCCGGCGGCTGGGACGGTCTCGAGAGCCGCACCGGTGCGCTCCGCGTGTGGGACGGCGCGACGGGGGCGCCGATTGCCGCGCTCGGGGACGCGGATACGTGCGTGTTCTCGGCGGCCCTGCTGCCTGGGCATCGCGTCGCGACCTGCGGTGGTGACCGTGACGAGGGCTTCCATCTGGGCCGACTCCGGATCTGGGATCTTGCGACGGGCGCGGTGGTCCGCGAGATGGACCATCGCTTCTGGTTCCTCGCGGTCGCCCCGGACGGACGCGCGTGCGCGGGCTCCGCGAACGACGAGTGCGTGGTGGTCGACCTGGAGACCGGACGCGAGCTCGTGCGCTTCGACGCGCCCGCAGCGCGCGTGCCGTCGTTCAGTCCGGACGGGAGCGTCCTCGCCGTCCCGAGCGGCAAGAGCCTGCGGCTTTACGACGTCCCGTCATGGACGCTTCTGCACACGCTCGACGCGCACACCGAGGGAGTCTGGCGCGCGTCGTTCTCGCCGGACGGCACGCGCGTCGTCACCACTGCCGACGACGGTATGGCGATCGTCTGGGACGTGGCGACCGGCGACGAGCTCGGCCGCCTCGAAGGACACAGCGGGGGCGTGTTCCACGCGCTCTACACGCCCGACGGCGAGCGCATCCTGACCGCCTCGCGCGAGGGGATGATCGGTGTGTGGGACGCGCAGTTCCTCTCACCGATCACGCGCCTTGCCGGCCACGACTCGTACGTCTGGTCCCTGACATTCGCGCCCGGCACCGACACGCTCGTCTCGACCTCAGGCGACGCGACGCTCCGCGTCTGGGACGCGCGCACGGCGGCCGAGCGCTACGGGGCCGTGCGCGAGCGCGCGGCGCTCGTCGCCGAAGTCGCGCCGCGCGTCGCAGCGCTCTTCGACGAGAGCGGCGATGCGGCGCAGGTGGCTGCCGCGCTGCGGGCGGAGTTCGACGCTCGCCGACTCGAGGTAGCGCTCCAGCTCTGCCTCGCCGAAGCCGTCCGCCGCCAGTGACGGCGGCGATCGGGAACCGAGCGTACCGAGATCGGCGGACTACCCCCGTGTTCTCGGTCCTGCACCGGATGTCGCTCCCGTCCCCCGCACGACGCGGGACTCGCATCTGCGAGGCCCGCGACGCGTCTCTTCTCCGAGAGGCGGTTAGTCCGCGACGCGGACGTTGTTGATCTGGCTGCCGGCGACCAGCGTTCCATTCAGCTTCGTCACGGTGCCGCTCTTCAGATCGGCGCGGTAGAGCTCGCGCGTGCCGTCGACGTCCTGGTCGGCGACGTAGAAGACGACCTTGCCCTTCGGGCCGAACGCGAAGCTCTGATTCACCGACTCGGACCCATCCGGGTTCAGGATCGGGTTGAGCTTCGTCGACTGCCCGGTCTTTGCCGACAGCAGGAACAGATCCGTCTGGAAGTCCGGGTTGCGGACGTCGTAGAGCAGGTCCCCCTTCTTCGCGACCGCGACGGTGCCGATCGAGCCGACGAGGAGCGCAGCGAGGGCGAGGTGAAGATGCGAGCGCGAGCGGGCCATGGGTCTCTCCGGTGGTGCGGGTGATCCGCCGACGCCGCCACGTCTGCCGATGCGCGCCGAGTCTAGTCCGGGTCGCTCCGGATAGGCGGCACCTTGTCGCACCTTGGATCTCTGGTGCCCGCTCACGTGACACACGCTGGCACGCAGCTCGAGCGCCGAGTTCGGGGACTGCCCCCCGGGGAGGTGATGCCGCCGCGCGCTGGTCCCAATCGAAGGCCGTCGCGCTGCTCGTGCAGATCGGTCGGAGCAGTCCCCCGCGCTGCCGCGGGAGAACCGGCACGGCGCGTGACGCCTACCTCTCGGGAACGCCGCGGACCAGGAACACGGCCAACTGCACGACGTACCCCGTCAGGTTCCGGACGCGGAGACGTGACGAGAACGAAAACCTCACGAACGGCACAGCGATCAGCGCAAGCGCGAGCATGAGGGGGATGTGGCGTGCGCGACGCCAGAAGTCGCTCTGATGCAGGCGATCGATCACGCACAACGTGCGCCCCGTCTTGTAGCCGCGGCGCAGCGCGTACTGCACGCTCAGTCGCTCGCTCTGAATGTGGTGACGGACGGTGATCTCGGATGCGAACTGCATGCCGTAGCGCTGGTCCATCCGGCGGAACATCTCGCTGTCGTCACCCCACCGCAGCAGGGAGCTGTACGGGCCGAAGCGCGTGTCGAATGCCCCGACCTCCTGAAGCGCCTCACGAGAGAACAGGCAGTTCGCGCCCATCCAACGGGTCGCGTCTTCCGTTCCCTCCCAGCGATTGAAGCCCCCGAGTCGGAACGCACAGTCCCGCATCGCCGCGGGCACCTCGCCTTCGAAGACGGGTTCCACCGCCCCTGCGACACAGTGCGCTCCGGCGTCGAACACCGTGTGGATCGCCTCGAAGTAGTTCGTCCCTGCCATGGCGTCGTCATCGAGGTAAGCAATCACCGAGCCGCGGCTCGCAGCGAAGCCCGCGTTGCGCTTGTCCGAGAGACCAGGAGTCTCCGATCGTACGCAGACCAGCGGCAGGCGTTCATGCCACGCGCCCCACACCTCGTCGAGATACTCCTGGTCCTCGGCGACGACCACGACCTCCTCGTGTTCGATGCCGCGGGCCAGAACGAGGCAGTCGAAGTTGCGCCGCAGATAGTCGCGCCGCGGCGCGAGCGTGCAGATGATCACGCTCACCCGGGGCACCGAAGCCGCCTCTCTGCCGGATGGAGTCGGGGCGTTCACGTCCTGGGACCTCGCGCGAGCGGGAACGTCAACGACCCTCTGCTCCCGCAGCCACGTCGCGTTCGTCCAGCCACTGCCACGTGCGACGGAGCCCGTTCTCGAGCGACGTCGTCGGCTGCCAGTCGAGCGCCTCGCGCGCGTGACTCACGTCGAGGACGTTGACCGGGACATCAAACGGACGGCCCGGATGATGATCGACGGTGACCTCTCGATCTGCCACGCGGAGGATCGCCTCCACCAACTCGTTCAGGCTGGTGCCAACTCCGCTGCCGATGTTGAACACGCCAGCGTCGCCACCGCGCGTCGCGGCAGCGAGGATCCCCTCCACCGCGTCCTCGACGAACACGAAGTCGCGAACCACGGAACCGTCGCCCCAGATCTCGATTGGTCGGCCGGAGTGCGCGCGCGCCAGGAGCACCGACGCCGCGCCCTGCGCGCCCTCGAGCCGCTGGTGCGGACCGTACGGATTCGACAGTCGGGCGATCGTGTAACGCAGCCCGTGCAAGTGGTGAAAGAGGCGCAGATAGTGCTCGATGGCCACCTTGACGATGCCGTACGAGCACCACGGCGTCGTCCCGTGAGTCTCCGGGATCGGAAGCTCTTGCGGCTTGCCGTAGACCGTGCCACCGCTCGAGACGAACACGACCCGCTGCACACCGGAAGCGACACACGCCGCGAGAAGGTTCACGGTGCTGACGAGGTTCGACGCCACGTCGTATGCCGGGTTGGCGTTCGAGGTCGCGGGGATCGTCGTCGAAAGCACGTGATAGACCACGTCGATGCCGTTGACGACCCTCTGCTGATCCGCCTCGTTGACGAAGTCACCCGGAACAAAGCTCCACCGATCGGTGTGCTGCGCGATGCCGGTCAGGGCCTTGAGGTCGGCGTTCGGGCGGTCGAACACGCGCACTGTCGCGCCGCGGTCAAGCAGCGCCGCCGTGAGGTGCGAGCCGAGGAATCCCGCTCCTCCGAGCACCGCTGCGCGTAGCGAGGGACGTCCGGCGGTCGCAGGAGAGTCGATCGTCATGAGGAAGCGCGGAGTGTATCCGCGCCGCCGGTCAGCGGCGGACGGATACGGATGGTCGCTGCGCTGACCGTTGCCGCCGGGTTCCCCCTCGCGATAGGCCCCCGTTCCGACTCCGCGCCGTCCTCGGGGAGGTCCCTGCCGCCCCGACGCGCTCAGTCGCGGAGGCCGAGACGGTCCCGAGGATTCCGGGTCCTCGCAGCGGGCACCCCATCGGCCCGGCCAATCCACGCGGCGCCCAGCCGGCCTCGCGGCGCAGCAGCGCCCACGCACACCACCCTGCGCCGTTGGGCGGCGCCGCGTGACGTAGCCACGTCACGGGATGCGAAGCGCATGCCCGCATGCCCGCATGCACATCGAGCACCGAGTTCGACGCACTGCGCTGGGGACGGCCTGCCGCAGCGACAGGGGGCGGTGATCTTCACCAGTCTCCGTAGAGTCGCGTCGCCCGATTCCGGCTACTCGTCCTCACCCCACGACGAGTGCATGACCTTGCCCGATCGTGTACCGATCCAGATGCGGCCGTTCTGGGTATCCAGGGCCATCGCGGTCGCGCGCTCCCGGTCCGGCATGGTCTCGAAGTGGACCGTCTCGCCGTCACGTAGGCGTAGAACGCGGTACGCGCGGGTGCTCAACGCTGCCACGTGCAGCCCGTCCGGCGACCCGGTCAGGTGAATGAGCTCGGCGGGGATCCGGCGTGTCCAGAGTTTCCCCGCACCCTTCGCGCGGTACGCGACCACGCGCGACACCTGTCCATCCGCGGTGCTGCGTCCCGATGCGAGCAACACGAGGGTCTGCGGCCGTCCGGACGCATCGTCGACGATCACCAACTCGCGATGCCCTCCGAAGCGCATCACCGGTCCGCGCTCGACCGTACGGTCGTCACGACCGCCGTCTCCGAACTGCACGCGTCCGAGCGTTCCCTCGTAGAGCAGCGACGCTGCGTCGCGCGAGATCGCGACGTCGGAGCCAACCGTGAACAGGCCGACGCGGCCCTCGGTCTGCTCACCGCTCGCATCGAGTTTCGTGATCGAGCCGGAGACCGAGACGACCGCTGCCGTGTCGGCGTCGAGCCACACGCCGTCAGCGATGCCGCGGTCGTAGAGCACCGCGAGATTCGCAGCGAGGTCGAACGTCCTCATCGCACTCGTCGTCACATCGACGATCGACGCCACCCCCGTCCGCCGCGACCAGGTCAGGAGGTAGCGGTTCTCGGGCGAGAACGCCATGCCGGTCACGTCGCGCGGGGCGACGTCGTACACCGCCGCGTGCGCGCCGGTTCCCGCGTCCATGGTTCGGACCACGCCCTCAGCGTCGCCGGTGGCGACGAGACGGCCATCCGACGACGCCGCCATGCTGGTGATCTCCTGCCCGTGGACGAACGCCACGCCGCCCCACGCCAGCAGCTTCTTCGTCGATGGCGTGCGGGCCCCACGGCGCCTCTCGCGAACCCGGCTGACTGCCCGCTCGATCGCCTCGCTCGAGGTCCCCACGCGCTCCAGCGTCGAGTCACCGGCCCGCTGATAGGAGGGCCTGCTCGCAGTCGGCGGGACGCTCTGGGACACGTCGTCGGACTCGCACATCACCGCAAGCACGGCGACGACAATTGGCAGCCCAAGGGCGAGCAAGATGAACGCCAGGGCGCTCTGCCGTTCGCTACGCGTCGCCTCCGGCGCGTCGTCCTCACCGTGCAGGCGCCGGAGCGGTTCCAGGTCCGGGTGGTGCCGCTCGAGCGTCGCCTGTGTGGACGCGCCCACGACTCGCGCCACTGCGCCGGCTTCGAGGCGCGCCACCGTCGACCTCGGCAATCGAACGCGGAGCATGTCGGGGCGACCGAAGTCCGGGTCGCGCACGATCGTGAGACTGGCTCGGTGCTTCGCGCCGACGGTGATCGGGAGCGTGACTGACGTGGGCAGCGCGATCCCCCGCGCCTCCACGACCTCCGCCAAGTGCTGCAGGAGCGTCGGCATCCACGAGTCCGGCTCGGAGCCTCCCGCCGCTCGCGGCGCGGCGAGCGTGAAGCAGACCGGCCCGAACCTCGCACGCTCGAACGTGGCGAAGACGTGCCAGCGGTCGGGGAACTCGGCGACCCCGAGAGACTCCAGCGGTCCCTCGCCGCCGGGCAGCCACTCGAAGCCCGCCTCGACGGTACGTACGCTGGCCGTGGGATGCCGCTGTCGCACGGCGTCCGCCGCCGCGTCCAGCGTGAGTTCCCGATCGTCCCGCGCAGCGCCGCTCCCGCTCATGGACTGAGGCTACGGCTTCGACCGAAACCGCGTCTCGACTGGATTGCCGCGCGACCGTGGGCGGCGTGGTTGCCCGAGCGCACGCTACAACGTGACGGACATGCTCGACTCGACGACGCTCCTGGTCCTCGCCGGCGCCGGCCAGCTCGTGCTGGCGCTCGCGAGTCTCGCCATCCCGCACGTCCTCGGCTGGCGCGAAGAGACGCGCCGACTCGAGCCATTGACTCGCAGCGTCTTCTGGACGTACGCCGTCTACATCTGGACCACGAACGTCGCGCTCGGGCTCGGGCTCGTGTCGGCCCTCGCGCCGGCTGCGCTCCTCGACGGCAGCATCCTCGCGCGCAGCGTCTGCGCGTACGCCGGGCTCTACTGGGGTGGGCGGCTCGCGATCCAGTTCGTGTTCTCGCGGTACGCGCCGCCCGGCGCGTTGTTCAAGATGGCCGAACTCGCCCTCACGGCGTTGTTCGTGTTCCTCACCGCGGTGTACGTCGCCGTGTTCGTCGGCTGGCTCGGGACGTGATCGCCGACGCGTACGTCCCGAGCGTTGCCGCGCTGCTCGCGACGGCCGGGGCACTCGCGGCGGTCACCCTCACCGGCTTTGTCGTCACACGAATCCGTCGCGCCGCTGCGGCACGCTCGCTCGCGTGGGCGCTCGTGTTCGCATCGATCGTGGGTCTGCACTTCGGTCTCGAAGGGGAGCCACCGGGGTTCCGCATGCTCGCGCTCATCTCGGCGACGCTCTGCGCCATGAAGGCCGTCGTCGCCGTCGAGGCGCGCGCGAGCGGTGTGCCGCCGCTCGACGTGCGGGCGTGGCTCGCCTTCGTCACGGCCTGGTTCGGCATGCAGCCGCGCCTGTTCGCCTCGCGCGCGGGGGGTGGGCGCGCGGTCAGGCACGCGGTCAGGGGCGCGGCGACGCTCGTGCGACGAGGGCTCGCACGCGTCGCGCTCGGCCTCGTCCTCATCGCGCTCGCGCGCTGGACCTGGGTCGCCACCGGCTCGCACCTCGGCGCGTCGCTCCTCCTCCTGCCGGGGATCAGCTTCGTCTTGCACTTCGGCTTGTTCAATCTGAACGCAGCCCTCTGGCGCGCCCGCGGCGTCCCGGCGTACGCGCTCTTCCGCAACCCGATCGCGTCGCGCAGCCTGACCGAGTTCTGGGGCCGGCGCTGGAACCTCGCGTTCGCCGAGATGACGTCGCTCGCCGTGTTTCGACCACTGCGCCGCGCGATCGGCCCGCGCGTCGCCGTCGCGGCCGCGTTCCTGTTCTCCGGCCTCCTGCACGAGCTGGCGATCAGCGTCCCTGTCGGTGCCGGATTCGGTCTGCCGCTCGCCTACTTCGCCCTGCACGGCGGAGCGATGCTGGCGGAGCGACCGTTGTCCGCTCGTGGACACCTCGCGGGTTGGCGCGGCCGCGCGTGGACGGTCGCGTGGGTCGTCGCGCCGATGCCCATCCTGTTCCACGTGCCGTTCCTGCGGGCCGTCGTCTGGCCGTTGATCGGGATGGTCTGACAGCTGCGGATCGTGGAGTCGGGTTCGTTGGATCTGTGCCGGCCTCGGTCGGATCGATCTCCACCGGACTCACCTAGAGCGATCTGCCATGGAACCTGACGGTCAGGGGATTGAGTCCGCGCTGCTGGGAGGCTCGGCACTCGCTCGCGCAGCGCACACGTAGCGCCTGGCCTCGCAGCGCCCGCACACGGGCTGCTCATCGTTCCCGGCGCGTGGACAAGCAGAGGGTCCGATCGGCCATAGATCGGGGACACCCTCGTATGTCAGACGCCCCCGTTGCTGCGATCCGCGACCTCACCGCGCTGCTCACGGCGTCGCGGCTCGCGTGCGCTGCGCGGACGATCCACGCCACGGGCCGCGGGTAGCGCGCGATGCTGTTCAACTCGTGGACGTTCCTGCTGTTCGCGCTGGTCGTGTTCCCGCTGTACTGGAGCCTGCGGCGGCGCGGTCAAAACGTGCTCCTGCTCGTGGCGAGCTACGTCTTCTACGGAGCGTGGGACTGGCGATTCCTGAGTCTGTTCGTCGCCTCGACGCTGGTGGACTACGCCCTTGCCCTACGGCTCGAGAAGACCACTGCAGAGCGCACGCGGCGCCTCCTCGTGGCCGCGAGCTGCGTAGCCAATCTGGGCATGCTCGCGACGTTCAAGTACTTCGACTTCTTCGTCGGGAGCGCCGAGGGCGCGCTCACCGCGCTAGGACTCGACGCCAGCCTTGCGCGGCTTGACATCGTGCTGCCGATCGGGATCTCGTTCTACACGTTCCAGACGATGGGCTACACGATCGACGTCTACCGCCGTCGTCTGCGCCCGGTGCGCGATCTCATCGACTACGCGCTCTACGTCGCCTACTTCCCGCAGCTCGTCGCTGGACCGATCGAGCGCGCCGAGCGGCTCCTGCCGCAACTCCAGAACGAGCGACGCGTCACGCGTGAGCACCTGAAGCAGGGTGGCTGGCTCATCCTCTGGGGGCTGTTCAAGAAAGCCGTCATCGCGGACGGGCTCGCGGGCGTCGTCAACGAGGCCTTCGGCGCGACGACGGCTCCCGGCGGCCTCACCTGCCTGCTGGCCGTGTATGCGTTCGCCTACCAGATCTACTGCGACTTCAGCGGCTACTCCGACATCGCCCGCGGCCTCGCGAAGCTGATGGGCATCGACATCGTCGTGAACTTCGACATGCCGTACCTCTCGCGCTCGCCGCAGGAGTTCTGGCGGCGCTGGCACATCAGCCTGTCGCAGTGGCTGCGCGACTACCTCTACATCCCCCTCGGCGGCAGTCGCGGCGGGGCGTGGAAGACGTATCGAAACCTGTTCCTGACGATGGCGCTCGGCGGCCTGTGGCACGGGGCAGCGTGGACGTTCGTCCTGTGGGGCGTCTTCCAGGGCGCGCTGCTGATGGCGCATCGCGCGGTCTCCCGCCGATGGCGTCCCGCTCCGAATCCCGGCCGCGCGAAGCGCGTGCTGCAGACGATTGGGATGTTCCACGTCACGTGCCTCGGCTGGCTGATCTTCCGCGCGCGGGACGTCACGCAGATCGCGGACTTCCTGCGTCGAATCGTGACCGACCTCGTGCCGGACGCGCTGTCCGGCCCGCTGCTGTTCCACGTCCTGTTTCTCGCCGGCTTGCTCTGGGCGTTCGAGGCCTGGACGAGTGGCCGCGACGCACCGTGGGAACGTCGCTCCTGGCAGAGCGGCCTGGGCTGGGCGGCCGTCGCCGGCCTGCTCGTGGGGCTTCTGATCCTCTCACCGAGTTCGACACATGCCTTCATCTACTTCCAGTTCTAGACCCCTGCGCGCACGCCCGGTCCGCGCGGCGATCGTGCTGGCGTTGATCGCCGGCACGCTCGTTGCCAGCGAAGTCGGCGCGCGTGGCTGGGGTGTCGAGTCACGTGCGTGGTACCCCGCCGTCGTCGGGCGCGCGAGTGACCGTGGACCGGACGTTCTCGTCGTCGGCACGTCGCAGTCCGCCGCGGCGATCGACGAAGACCTGCTCGCGAGGCACTGGTCGGCGCCCGACAGCGCCGCGGCGCGCGTGGAGAACCTCGGTCAGGGCTTCTCGACGACCATGGCGCACCTCTGCGCGATGCGCTGGGCGATTGGCCAGCGACCCGATCTCCTGCGAGGCACGACCGTGCTCCTCGAGGCCGCCGGCGGGACCCCGCCGCCGGACGGTGCGGACGGGCGCTGGTACTACCCGGGGATGTCGCATCTGCTCGTGCCGTACGTCGATGCCGGCCTGCTGGAACGCTACTGGGGCACCGACCACACGCTGGAGGAGAAACTCGAGCTGACGGTGCGCGTCGCCACGACGGACTGCGCGCTCGCGCGGCTCTCCGACCGCGTGCGCGACGGGATCGTGACGAACGGCTCGCGGGTCGTGGAGAAGGTCCTCGCACCGCTGGCGCCGGTGACGGACGAGGACGCCGAGACCGATCTACGAGCGAAGGGCGGCGTCCGTACGGATCGCGCCGGCATCGACCGGGTGCGAGCGCACACGCTGGCAGGCGGGACGGACGCAGCACCGTCGGTGCGTGACGTGGACTGGGACGCCACTCTCGTCGCGGAACTGGTGGAGTTCGTCGAGAGCCACGGCGGCAATGTCGTGTTCGTGGAGGTGCCGATGAGCCGTGCGGCACAACGCACGAGCTACGCGAGCGGCCGTCCAGATCCCGCCCGATTCAAGGCGTGGGCCGAGCGGCGCCGGCTCACCATCCTGCGCACACATCTGCGCTTCGACGAGTCGGACTTCCCGGATCTCGTGCACCTGAGTGCCAGTCGCGGAGCCGACTTCACGCTCGCGCTGGCCGACGCCTGGCGCGAGCGCTGATCGTCGCGACGAGGCTCATCCTCCGCGGCCGACTGCGACGATGCGCGTGAGTCGTCGAGTTGGATAGAGAGTGGGATCCACGCCGCCGGGCAGCGCCGCGCGATGCGCCCAGTTCCCGGGCTACGGAGTTCGTGCCTGGATACACCTCGAGTGTCGAGGTCGCCCCCGGGTGTCAGCGTAGGTCAACGAGAAGACCCGGCCCGACTCACGAGGAGTCGGGCCGGGTCCGTGTGCGGGCGCCGTCCCCGTCAGGAGACGCCGCCCGTCAGGTGGTCGCCGTTACCAGCGACCGCCGCCACCACCACCGCCGCCGCCGCCGCCACCGCGGTAGCCGCCGCCGCCACCGCCGCCGCCGCCATCGCGACGCGGCTTGTTCTCAGCCTCGTTGACGCGCAGCGCGCGTCCGTCGAGGTCCCGACCGTCCATCTCGGCGACCGCCTTGGCACAGGCGTCCTCGCTCTCGAACGTGACGAAACCGAAGCCACGGCTCCGGCCAGTCTCACGGTCGGTGATGACCTTGGCCTCGGTGATGCGGCCCATCGACTCGAACGCGGCCTGGAGGCCCTCGCTCGTGGTTTCCCAGGCGAGTCCGCCCACAAAGATCTTCGTACCCATCAGTTCATCTCACTTCTACCGGCGCATGAGTTCAGACATCGAGCCGCTCTGGCACCAGCAGCCTGTGCGGCGTTGGACGCGCGCACTCAGGACGAACGATGTTCCCGAAAGAGTCCGGGAGCGGCGGAGCGTACGCGGCCTGGCTCAGGTGCTCACTTCCATCCGACACGAATCGAGGGTTTCTGCCGCGGCGAGCCTGACACGGGGGTCTCAGGCGGGACGGGCTCACGATTCGTGGGGGCAGAGAACGCTTCGAACTCTGTCTTGGCTCGGTACCGGCTACGGCGCGTGGACCACGCAACGCAAACTCGTTCCGCGTGGCGGATCGGACCGTCGAGTGGCTCGACTGACGCCGCGCCGGACACGATGGCGCTGGACGTGCTCACCACAGTCATTCGTCACGTTCCGAGACGTCCCCCTGTCGATGACGTCCAGTGTTCCGTGCCGAGGAACAGCATGTCGCGCTGACCGCACGTGACACTCGGTGAACGTGCCTGGACGTCGTCGACAACGTGTCCGTTCGCCACGGAGCATCCAGCAGGCCGTCGATGTCGAAGTCCACGAGGCGCGTCCCGCAGCCGACGTAGCCGTAGTTGCCGTGTCGCGGCCGTCCGTGTCGCCACGCGGTTCGACGGCCCGCAGCGGGAGCGCCCGCCCTCGTCTCGCCGAATTCAGTCTGGCGCTGTTCCTCTCATGGCCCGCGGAACCACGCCAACGACGTCCATCGCGCGATCCAGCCGCGGACACTCGCGCGCAGGAACATGAACTCGTGCTCGCTCAGTTCGACGGCCTGGCGCTCGCACGCCGTGCCGAGATCATGTCCCTCGGCGAGCATCTTCAGCAGTGCGAACTGCAACGGCGCGAGGCGCTCGGACACGACCCTCTTCCCCATCCGGTAGATGGCCCAGTAGCCGTGCTCCGGCGTGGGCTCCATCTCGGGTGCGACCTCTGCGTCGTCGCCGACCAACCCTCGCAGGCGCACCAGGTTCCAATGCTCCTCGAACAGCTGCCAGTGGATCTGAAATCGGAACGACCGTGCGAGCAACTCCGCCGGATCACGCTCCTCGACGGTCACCGTCGGCGGCGCGTGCGCCGCGTCGACTGCGATGACATGCGCGCGTTCGAGGCGTGCGCACTCCCGGATGATCGGAGCGTTCCACCGGACGTCACTCTCGAGGAATGCCTCCAGGGAGACGGAGAGGTTGTGCAACGACGTCGAACGCACCGTGTCGTGCCGTAAGTAGCCGATCGCGAGTCGGTTGAACTCCGCCGCTCCGAGCAGGTGGCACAAGAGTGGGAAGTCACGCCGCATCGCCGTGCGCAGCCGAGTCCAGTGCTGCCGATCGTGCTTCGCGACGCGCGCTGCGCGGTGGTTGCCGTCGCACGGAATGACAGTCTTCGCCGCCGCCTGGCGGTTCTCACGACCGTTCCCGAGCAGGAACGGCGTGGTCGACGCCCGGCCGGGAGTTGCGCGTTGTCTCGGCACGCTGGTCACGCGCGGGATCCCTCCCTGGGGGGCGGACAAGCTGCGATCGTCGAGCGCCGACTGCCGCGGCCCCGCGAGTCGCGCTGCCTGGTGCTCAGTGCTCATGCGGTGGGTTGAGCCCAAGTTGGTCGTCGCAGCGGTGGATGGCGTTCGGGGCGTGTTTGGCGGCCTCGCTATCGGGGTACTCCTTCACGATGCGCTGGAGCAGCTTCTTGCACGCGTCGAACTCGGCGTCGTCCCATTGCAGGACCGCCTTGCCGAACAGCGCGTCGGCAGCGGCGCTTGACTTCGGGTGGTCGCTGAGTACGCGGTCGAACTCGACGTTGGCGCGCTCTGGTTCGCTCAGACTGGCGTGCGCGTTTCCGAGCGCGACCCGCACGCGTGCGATGCCCTCGGAGTCCTCGTCCTCGAGCACGTTCGCGAGGAGCTTCTCGAGGTTCACGACGGCGCTCTCGGTCGCCGTCCGGTACTCGCGCTCGTCGCGCGCGGCGTCCACGTGCATCGTGCCGAGTCGGATCCTCCAGCGGATGCGGTCGGACGCGTCGTCGGGGTACAGCGCGACCATCTTCTCGAGCAGCGCGCGCTCGTCGTCCGCCCGGCGGGAAGCGCGGAGATTCCGGAGCTGTCCCTTGTGGGCCGCGACCGTCGGCGATGTCGCGAGCTCGTGCGCGTAGAGGCGCTCTGCCTCGCCGTGCATGCGTCGATCGACCAGGATGCTCGCGAGTCGAAGTCGCGACGCCGCGTCGTCGCCGGCGAGCGCCTCTTGGTACTCGATCTCGCTCTCCGCCGCGCCTTCGAGCGACGCGAGCATCGCGTCCACAGACCGGCCAACACGGTCCGAGAGCACGTGGCCGTCGGCGTTCAAGACGAGCAGCGCGGGGTAGCCGCGTACGGCATACTTGGTCATGAACGCCTTCGTCTCCGGCGTCGCGTCATCGCCGCCCAGAAGGCGGACCGCCACGTAGCCCTCGCTGATCTCGTGGCTCTTCTCGTCGGAGAACGGACCGCTCTCCAGCGCTGCGCACGGGGGTCAGTACGGAGAGTGACGGCCGACGTACACGAGCATCGGCTTGCCGCGCTCGCGAGCGACCTTGCGCCCCGCGGACCAGCCGTCGATCCAGCGCACCGTTGGACTGACCGCGTCGTCCTGCGCGCTCGCCGACTCGTGTGTCAACGGCAGCCATGCGACGACCGTGAAAAGGGCCACTAGTGGGAGAGCGACGATCGCGTGCAGCTTCATCTGGGTTACCTCCGACGGCGCATTCGGCCGCTCCGATGCAGGGAAACACAGGACGCACGCACTGTGTTCCCGCCGTGCGCCGTGCGCCGCGAGAAGCGAGGAGATGCACTTCCGTGTACGGGGACAGCGGAGTGCCGCGATTCCCGGAAGGGTCGCGCCCCCTCGACGGTTCGCAGCACGATGGCTTCGAACCGGGTGGTCTCATGAGTCTCCTTGCCCTCCTCGCCGTGGTGGCGCTCGCCTGCACCAACGGCAGCAACGACAACTTCAAAGGTGTCGCGACGCTCTACGGCTCGGGGACCACGACGTATGGCCGGGCGCTCGCCTGGGCTACGGCGACCACGCTCGCTGGATCGCTCCTCGCCGTCGCGTTGGCAGGCAGGCTGGTCGAGGTCTTCTCCGGGAAGGGGCTCGTCCCCGACGTCGTTGCGGCGAGTCCGGCGTTCGTGACCGCCGTCGCCCTCGGGGCCGCGCTCACGCTGCTTGCGGCGACGCGCTTCGGGCTCCCGGTCTCGACGACGCACGCGCTCACCGGCGGGCTCCTCGGCGCAGGGTGGGTGGCTGCGGGATCCACGATGGACGTATCCGTGCTTGGCAAGAGCATCGTGCTGCCACTCCTCGTCAGCCCGGTGGCCGCAGCGGCGATGGCCGCAGTCGTGTATCCGGCAGCGCGCAGGGCGCGCCGCGCGTTCGGCGTCGAGAGCGAGACCTGCGCATGTGTGGGGACGGAGTTGCGCCCCATCGCTCGGGCACACTCGGTCACCGGCCCTCCGCCGACCGGCAGCCGGTACCCGGCCGTCGCAGCCGTCGCCAACGTGGCGATGACGACTGCGTTCGACTCGACGCACGCGTGCGCCGAACGCTACGGCAACCGCGTGGTCGGCGTCTCCGCACAGTCCGTGCTCGACGCACTGCACTTCCTGTCGGCGGGCGCGGTGTCCTTTGCACGTGGACTGAACGACGCACCGAAGATCTTCGCCCTCCTGGTCGCCGCGAGACTCCTCAGCGCCGAGACGGGGCTCGTCGTGATCGGCTCCGCGATGGCGGTGGGCGGCCTGCTCGGCGCGCGCAAGGTCGCCGAGACGATGTCGCACAAGATCACGCCGCTCAGCGCGGGTCAGGGGTTCGTCGCCAACGGGACGACCGCGTTGCTCGTACTCGTCGCATCGCGCTTCGGAATGCCCGTCTCGACGACGCACGTGACCACCGGTGGCCTATTCGGGATCGGTCTCTCGACCGCCTCGGTCCGCTGGCGGACGGTGACCACGATCCTGGCGGCATGGGTGACGACCCTCCCGCTCGCAGCCGCTCTCGGCGCGCTCGCGTACGTTGTGACGTCTCGGATCAGCTGACGACGTCGCTCAGCGCGGAGTCGATGACGAAGACCGGATCGCGTCGCTTCCGGTACTCCCAGAGCTACTGCGTCACCGTTTCCGTGGATCGCGTCACGTTCAAGGTCCCGGTGCGGGTCGGGGATCTGCTGACGATGCGGGCCAGCGTGAACTACGTCGGTCGAACGTCGATGGAGATCGGAGTCCGCGTCGAGGCACAAGACGTCCGCGGCGGTGAGGCCCGCCACACGAACAGCTGCTACGTGACCATGGTGGCGATCGAGAACGGTGCACCAGCGCCCGTTCCCAAACTCGTGTGTACGACGGAAGTCGACCGGCGGCGCCACGCGCGCGGCAGCCTGCGGTGTGAGCAAACCGGCGCCCTGGATCGCATTCACCGCAGCGAGAACGACTACCACGGCATCGTGGACATGGCGTCGGTGGCGATCCTGCTCATCGACACAGAGTCACTGGATCACCTGACGGGCGACGGGCGGCGGATTCTGGTCTCGGTGGCAGCCTGGCTGATCCCGCTGCCCACGGGCGCCCTCATTCAGAGGGTGATGCGACCTCGTTCGTGACTCCCAGCGTGCCGGACTACTCTTCGCGAAGCTTGTCGATCAGCGTGATGAGCGTCTCGGCGCGCTCGGCTGTGAAACCGCTGAAGCGGACGATGCCCTTCTTGTCGATCACGATCGTCCACGGCGTGCCGCCGGTGCCGTAACGGTGCATGATCTCGCTCACCCGCGAGCCGTCGACGCGGGCGTCGTATCCCACCGGCGCCGTGATGCCGTGCGACTTCGCCTCACGTGGCCCTCGCTCCGGAGTGTTCGAGCTGGCGCCTTCGAACACCGTCTGCACGTGGAACAGGACGACGTCGTCATCTTCGGCGTAGTGATCCTCGAGCGCCTTGTGCACGGGGAACCCCCGTGTCTTGCAGCCTGGTCACCAACTCTGGAAGCAGTGAAACGCCACGACCTTCCCGGCCGTGGTCGCGCGCGTCGGCGCCGTCTCTCCCTCGGTTACGTTGTCCCATGCATAGACGTGCCAATCCGGTGCTTCGAAGCCGGTCTCGCCGCGCCGACGGGGCCGCAGAGAGTCTCCTGTGAACTTCGCCCGATCCGTGGGCTTCGCCTCGATCGTCGTCTTCTTCCCGTCACGGCGAACGACGATCTCGAGTGCGCTCCCGGGCTCGGCCGCGATCAGCGCCCGCGTGACATCGTCCGCCTTCGAGATCTTCTCTCCCGCGATCTCGAGCAACTCGTCGCCGGCGCGCAGCCGCGCGGCCGCTGCGGCCGTGTCCGGCAGGACATCGGCGATCACGACGGTCGTGTCGGCCTTCTTGACGTGCTCTACGGCCACGACGCCGAGTAGCACGGAGCGGCGGCGCTCCTGGCCGTCGGCTGCTCCGGAGCCGACGAACGACCCGAGCGTCAGCGATCCGATCAGTGTGACGGCGACGACGGCAGCGCGTGACATGTGAGTCCTCCCGGCGGCCACCGATGGTGATGGCTCTCGCTGGGGAACACGCGCCATCGCGCGTGTGTTCCCGCCTCGATCTGTCGGGGTCGAGCATTGGACAGCTCGGGGCAAGGCGCGGGAAGGGTTGTCGGCAGCCCGTTGTTAGCACGCCGAAGCACACGACAGTTCCCCGGCGGATGCTCAGGCGGCCCGTTCTGGACCAAGTGCGGTGAGGTGCGCGGGTGGCGACCGCTGAGAGAGGACGAGGATGACGAACGCGACACTCGGCGTCGACTTCGGATCGTGGGCGAGCCTCGCGCTGTCGGAACCCGCGGTGACCGTTAGCGGGGACGCTGGCCCGTGGTGTGCGCCAGGCAGGCTTGCGACGTGAAGGCCCACGGTCGGACGTCAGGAGGGCACGCGGCGCGGGTCCCCGCCGTGATCGAGCGATGGTCGCGAAGCGTCTTCGGCATCGTTGCTGCAGGACTTCTCGCCCTGACGACCGGACTGGCGTTTCTCAGCCCGTGGGCGCTGCTGGGTCTGCTCGTGGCGGTGCCGTTCCTCGTGGTCGGCGTGCGCGACATCACGCAGCGCGAGCACGCGATCCAGCGCAACTTCCCGGTCATCGGGCACCTGCGCTACCTTCTGGAGAGCCTGCGTCCCGAGCTCTACCAGTACTTCGTGGAGTCCGAGTCGGAGGAGAACCCGATCAGTCGCGAGAAGCGCGCGGTCGTCTACCAGCGGGCCAAGAACGAGCTCGATACACTTCCGTTCGGGACACGGCGCGACGTCGCCGCGATCGGCTACGAGTGGCTGAGCCACTCGCTCTCCGCACGCGCGCCGACGAATCGAGAGACGCGCGTCCTCATCGGCGGGAGCGGCGCGACGCGACCGTACGCCTCCTCCATCCTGAACGTCTCGGCGATGAGCTTCGGCTCGCTCAGCGCGAACGCGATCCGCGCGCTCAATCGAGGCGCGAAGCTCGGCGGGTTCTCGCACAACACGGGCGAAGGCGGGCTCAGCGAATACCACCTCGAGCACGGCGGCGATCTCGTCTGGCAGATCGGTACTGGGTACTTCGGGTGTCGCACGCTGGCCGGAGAGTTCTGCCCGGAGCGCTTCGCGCAGACGGCGCGCGGCGAGACCGTCAAGATGATCGAGATCAAGCTGTCGCAAGGGGCCAAGCCGGGCCACGGCGGTATCCTGCCGGCGCGGAAGGTGACGCCGGAGATCGCCGCGCTCCGCGGCGTCCCGCTCGGGCAGGACATCATCTCGCCGCCCGCGCACAGCGCCTTCTCCAGCCCGCTCGAGATGGTGCAGTTCATCGCCGAGCTGCGGCGACTCTCAGGCGGCAAGCCGGTGGGCTTCAAGCTCTGTGTCGGCTCGCGGCGCGAGTTCCTCTCCGTCTGCAAGGCGATGGTCGAGACGGGCATCACACCGGACTTCATCACAGTGGATGGCGGAGAGGGCGGCACCGGCGCCGCGCCCCTGGAGTTCTCGAACTCCGTCGGAGCGCCGCTCGCGGTCGGTCTGTCATTCGTCGACGACGCTCTTGTGGGGTCCGGGCTACGCGAGCGCATCCGGATCATCGTTGCGGGCAAGATCCTGACCGGGTTCCACGTCGTGTCGCGACTCGCGCTCGGCGCCGACGTCTGCAACTCCGCCCGTGGCATGATGTTCGCCGTCGGCTGCATCCAAGCGCTCAAGTGCAACACGGATCTGTGCCCGGTCGGGGTTGCCACCCAGAACCCCGCACTTGCCCGGGGACTCGACCCCGGCACGAAGGCGGACCGCGTGGCGAACTTCCACGCCCGCACCGTCGAGAGCGTCTACACGCTTCTCGCCGCTGCCGGCCTCGACGATCCGACTGCGATCGGGCGTCGACACATCTTCAGACGCGTCGGCGAGGGAGACGTCCGGAGCTACGCGGAGATCTACCCGGAGCTCGAACGGAACGCGCTCCGGGCGGGCACCGCACCGGAGGGCTGGAACCGACTCTGGGACGGCGCCTCCGCCGCGCAGTTCTGAGCGCCGGATCCTCCGACTTCCCGCGATGGCTCACCGACCCGCCCCTGCGACGGTGGGAGCCTGATCACGGACGCAGCACTCCAGCACAGCGAGGCGGCTTCTTCGTCGACGCCGCGCGGAAGGCCTGCGGGACGCCGTTGGTTACGGCACTTGACCCACCGAGTCTCAGTCGATGTTCGATCGCGCCGGGCAGAACTCCCGGCCCGTACGAAAGGTCCAAGATGAGAAGTCTCCCTCACGTCCTCGCCTGGAGTCTCCTGCTGACCCTGCCGCTCGGGTGCGGAGACGGATCTGCGCCCGCGCCGGCGCAGCCCCCAACGCGCCCGAGCTCGCCGCCGTCAGCGACCGGCAGCGCGGACAGCGCCGGCAAGACCACGCCGTGGGATGCCGCGGCAGGGACGGCGACGATCCGGGGCGTCGTGCGGTTCGACGGAGACCCCGAGCAGGGGCCGGTGATCAGCATGAACAGCGATGACGCGTGCGCGGCTGCGCACCCGGGCGAGGTGCGTGCGCAGCCCGTGGCGCTCAATGCGGACGGAACGATCCGCGATGTGTTCGTCTGGATTCGCCGTGGGCTCGAGGGATGGAGCTTCCCGGAACCGGACACGCCCGCGCTCATCGATCAGAAGGGCTGCATGTACGCCCCGCACGTGCAAGGCGTGCGCGTGGGCCAGCCGTTCACGATTCGCAACAGCGACCCGACGACGCACAACATCCACTCCTTGCCCCGCCGGAACCAGGTGTTCAATCTCGCGCAGCCTCCGAACGGTGACGCGACGACGAAGTCGTTCACGAAACCCGAGGTGATGGTGAAGTTGAAGTGCGACATCCACTCGTGGATGTCTGCCTATGTCGGCGTCGTGGACCACCCCTTCTTCGCCGTGACGGGCGACGGCGGCACGTTCGATCTCGGGATGTTGCCACCTGGCGAGTACACGATCTCCGCTTGGCAGGAGACCCACGGCACCCTCAAGCAAACGGTGACCGTCGCCGACGGTGAGGACAGCGACATCGTGTTCACGTTCAAGCCTTAGTCCGCATCGCACGCCGCTGCGGACGGCGCATGTTCGCCGCAGCGTCACCGGTCACTTCACGTCGGCGTGCAGGGTGCGGATGTAGGCGACGAGGTCCCAGAGTTCGCGATCGGTAAACGTGCCGCCCCACGGCGGCATCAGGAAGGACCGACCCGTGTTCATCCCGCCGCGCGCCACGACGCCGTGGAGGAGACGGTCCTCCGTCTTCGACAGGCGCCGATCGTCCGTGTGGTTGGCGGGCTTCGTCTCCAGGTTCACGGCGTTCCACCCGTCGCCTGTGCCGGTTTCGCCGTGGCACATGACGCAGTAGTGCGCGTAGAGCCGGCGGCCGCCGACCGGGTCTCCGTGCTCCAACGCCATACGGTAGAGTTCGCGGTCCTTGGCCACCGCGTCGAAGACGTGGAAGGACGGGCCGGCCGCGGGATCCGTCTCGACGGCTCCCGGTCCCACCGCCGCCGTCACTCCGGATCCGTCACTCGCGGCCAGTTCGTCGTGCCGGAGCAGGTACGCGACCAAGTCCATCACCTGCTCGGCTGTGAGAAGTTCACCGAAGTTCCCCGGCATCCGCGAGACGTCGGACGGACGCTGCTCGTCGATGCTCTCCCGCTTGACGACATCGGTGTTGCCGTCATCATCGATCACCAACGTGATGGTGTCCTCGTCCTCGGCCGTGGGCAGGCCCATGTGGAGAAGACCGGCATCGTCCCAGATCATGAGCTGCTGGTAGCCGTGCACGATGAACGCGCTGGAATCGAGAATGGACTGAAGCAGGTAGCCCGGCCGCTGCACGCGCCGCACCGAAGACAGGTCGGGGCAGACGTCCTCCCCCACGCCGTCGATCGCGTGGCACTTGATGCAACCGGCGGTGCCCTTCGGGTCCGCGAACAACGCCTGGCCCTTCTGGGGATCGCCGAACGCGAAGAGCTCGAGCTCCCGGCCGTAGTCCTGCCGCTTGGCGGCCGTCCATGCCCGCGGTACGGCGATCGTCGTCGGATCCGGTTCGCCGCCGAGCGTCTGCAGGTAGACCACCAGGTCGCGGATGTCGTCGTCGCTGAGGCCCGACGGGAGCCAGCTCTCGGGCATGGGGTTGTGGCCCTCGACAACGTCGTCGCTCGGACGGATGATCGACCGGGTGAGATACCGCGAGCCGGCGTGCGCGCCGCTCAACCCGAACAGCTCGGCTCGGCCGGCGGCGAGGCCGCCGATCTTGGACAGGTCCGGTCCGCGGCGGTCCACTCCGCCGCCGTCCGCTCCGCCGCCGTCCACCGTGTGGCAGAGGGTGCAGTTCCCCGTGCCGTCGAAGATCTCTCTCCCCTTCTGGGCGCTCTCCTGGGGACTGGGACCGCCGTCATTGCCGCAGCCGACGACGAGCGTCAGCACCACGGCCACGAGGAACAGGCCCGGTCGCAGGTGCGGCGTCCCCGTCATCGCTGCTCACTCAGATACTTCGTGATGGCGGCGAGGTCCTCTTCGTCCATCTCAAAATTCGGCATGCGGACGTCGTGGATCCAGCGCTTGGGATCCTTGATCCAGTGGAAGATCCACTTCGTCGTCAGTCGGCTCCCGACATGCGTGAGCTCGGGACCCACGCGGCCGCCGTGATCCCCGATCGTGTGGCACGTGATGCAGCCGTAGGGGGTCTTCACCTTCGCCGCACCCACGAACGCGAACGCCGACTCCAGGTCAGGTTCGCCCGCCTCGACGTCTGGGGACCTCAGGTCCGACACGATCCAGTCCGCCAGCGTCTCCGCCTCTCGCTCGGTCAGGCCGAGGTTCGGCATGCGCGCCCTGTTCATCGGACGGATTGCGTCGGGTCGCTGGAGGAATCCTACGAGCCAGTCACGCTGCAGCCTGCTTCCCGCGAACGTCAGGTCGGGTCCCGTGTCCCCGCCGCTGCCGCGGATCGTGTGACAGGAAAGGCAGCGCAACTCCTGCACGAGTCCGCCCGCCGCCACTGAACCATCGAATCCCTGCGACTTCGCCGACTGCGGCCTCCGCAGAGCGTCGGGGATCGGCACGTCTGCCTGGCCGGCGAGGAACGTGAGCAACGGGGTCGCGTCCTCGCCGTCCGCGAACAGCCGCGGTGCGGCCGCGTCCTGGTGGAACAGGCGGCCTGGCCCTTCGAGGTTCCCTCCCTCGAGATCGCGTTGCGCGAGCCGGGCGAAGATGGCAGGCCCGACGGTTCGCGAGTCGATGCGGGCGGGCGGCGCGCTGTCGAGTCCGCGGATAGCGTGGCAAGCCGTGCAACGATACTTGGCCGCAGCCGCGGCAGGGTTGCCACCAGCGGTGGTCGCCGCGGCTGCGACCGCGGGAGGTGCGGCTCCCGGCTGCCTCAAGGACGAGAGGTAGGCGGTGAGGTCGGCGATCTCCGGTGCGGTCAGTCGGAAGCGCGGCATGCCGTTGCCGGGCCGCACGGCATGGGGGTCGGCGAGCCACGCGCGAATCCACGCCGGACGGAGCTTCTCGCCGACGCGGGCCAACGAGGGACCGATCTTCCGTTGGCGGACGAATCCTTCGTCCTCGATACCCGGGAGGTCGTGGCAGGTGCGGCACTTCCGCTCGACGATCGCGGCGCGGCCGCGTTCGACGGCACCGGCATCCACGGCGGGGTCCTGGCCGGCCCCGGTTGCCTCCCCGACGCCGAGCGACAGGAGGTGCTCGGCGAGCACGCTGACCTCCTCCGCACTGTAACGATATGCCGGCATCGCCGTGCCGGGACGAACGGCGTGTGGGTCTTCGAGGAACGCCGTGAGCCACCCAGCCCCGACCTTCGAACCGATGTCGTCGAGCGTCTCGGCGCGCCGCACAGCCGTGACGGGCTCGTCGCGAAAGCGGTGGCAGGCCGCGCACCGTTTCTGCGCAACCAGCGAGCGGGATACGCCATACGGCTCTCCGCCCGCGGGCAGGTCGTTCGCAGGATGACACAGGGTGCAGCGCCCCGTGATTGCCGCGAGCGGCACCATGCCGTCTTCGCCAGGCGGCCGCCAGGACAACTGTCGTTCCCAACTCTCGCGACGGCGCGCGTCGCTCCGCGCGGCATGTCCGGCGGACGCGAAGTCGAGAGCGTCGGCGACCCCGCCGTGGCACACGGTGCAGCCGAACCGCTCGGCGGAGTGGTCCTCGAGGTGGTGCCCCGTGTGTCGCCGGTAGGGCTGCCGGGCGTAGAGGAAGCGATTGTCGCCGATCCCCAGGTGGCAGCTGGTACAGCCCTCCTTGCGCGCGAACCCCTGCGGTTCGAGCCACACGGGACCAGCCGGCGCGCCGCTGGTTCCGAGCTCGTCGAGGACCTCGGCGAACGCCTCCTGGTAGGGCCGGAATCCTCCGACGTCCTGCTCATCGGCGGCGGCGGGATGAGCGGGCGTCCCAGCGAGCGCGACGAGTCCGAGAAGTCCGAGGAGCCCGAGCAGCCCGCGGCGGAGTCGAGACCGCGACGATGCACTCCTCGCCCCGGTCGCGCCACTGCGAGGAGAAGAGATCGGTGCGGAGGTGTTCTTCAACTGGCACCTCCGGGTGAGGGTGGGGACGCGACAGGACAACGTGCGCACGTGTGGGCGCCGGGTCCGAGAGAGCGAGTCGATGCCGGCAGGCGCCGCGTGAACGGCGCCTGCCCCTCGTCTGCACACGTCTCGTGAGCGGTCTGCTGCTCGTGCGAGGGATCGCTGGCCTCCCCTCCCGGGTTGTGTCTCGGGGGGCGGGGTGCGTCACGAGTCCCTCGCGAGCAGACGGTGGTCGTCTCAGTAGGTCAGGGAGTATCCACCTTGATCAGCGCAGCCGGGACCGGCGCGAAACCGAAGTCGCCACCGGCCATACCGGGCTTGGGCACTCCGTCACCATCCACGTCGGCCATCTTCATCATCATGGCCTTCCCGCGCGCAGGGTCCTTGGCCATCACAGCCTTCAACTGGGCCTTCATCTTCATCATCTCGGCCATCGCGGGGATCGGCTCCCCGGTCGGGTCGATCTCGGCCAGCTGTTGCCGCCGCTGGGTCTGGGTCGCGGCGAAGAACGCGTCGATCCGCTTCACGACGCTCTTGCGCTCGTCGCCACTGCGTAGCAGCGCGAGTTCACGCAGCGCGCCAAGCGTCGCTCCGACGCTCCGCGGAGTGTAGGACGAGACCTTGGCCCCGACCTCGGAGCGATAGGTTCCCGCCCCGTGGTGCCAGAGCGTGTTGTTCATGTACGCGTAGCCCTTCTCGGCCGCGGACTTGAAGCTCGCGTCCCCGGTGGCGGAGTACGCCGCCAGCAGACCACGGATGCCCAGACCCTGGCTCAGGAGCTGCTTCTTTCCCCCGCTCGGTCCCTTTCCGATGACGTAGCTGGCATGGAAACCGCCGTCGGCGCCCTGGAGCTTGTCCCGGAGGAAGCTGCCCTGCGCCGCAATGGCCATCTTGATGCCCGCGAGCAGCGGCGGTGGCCCGTCGTGCAGGCGCTTCTGCGCGTTGGCAAGCGCTGCCAGCGCCACACCGGCATCGGCCGTGGCGATCGTCCCGCTCTTCTTGCCGGGCTCGGCCACGCCGTGGAACGTGCCATTCGCCTTGTCGAAGTGCAGCGCCATCATGTTCTTGAACGCCACCACCGACAGTCCCTTGGACAGCTTGTGAGGCACCGCCGGGAACATGGCTCCCTTGGTCTTGTGGTCGCCCTGGTCGCCGAACACGCCGTCGAACGAGTCCTTCACGGTGGGATCGGAGTAGAAGTAGAACTCCGACGCGCCCCACAAGAGCGACGCCTGGTCCGCGAGATGGCTGCTCCGGTCGACGACTTCCCACTTGGTGGGCATCGGCGGCATGCCGGGCTTCATCGCGAGGTTGGCGCGAATCGCGTGCGGGTGGTAGCGGAGCCCCTGCATGGGGTCGTAGGTCGCCGGGTCGATCCCGCCGAACTTGCCGGTCTTGGGGTCGTAGACCAGCGCGGATTTGAGCGTGAACATCTTCGTGATGCACTGCGCGGTCAGCGCGGCGCCGCGGAAGCCGTTGCCGTACTCCTTGTCGTTGCCGAACCACTGCTCACCGTTCGGGCCCTTGCGGTGGTACGCGAAGAAGTCCTCGGCCCACAGGACCTGCTTGAGCAGCGTCTGGCCGACGGCGCCGAGCATGATCGTCCTGTCCATCGATGCCGGGTCCCAGCGCAGCGTCGTGAAGTCGCCGGGGACCGGAGGCTGCGTGAAGCGCGGCGATCCGGACGCGAACTCCAGGAAGATGGGGAAGGCACCCTTCGGCGGGAACGCCTTGGGGTTCTCCATGTTCCCGGCGTCGAACCGGCAAGGCACGCCCGTGCGGGCGCAGAACTGCCGAATCTTGAACTTCATAAAGTCCTTCGGCGTCGGGAACATCGCCGTGCCGTCGGGCTTCTTGTCCTCGACCGCGTGCTTCTTGAACAGGGGATTGTGGACCATGTGGATCCCCATTCCCGAGCGGAAGAGCAGGTTGCCCAGGTTGTACCGGGAGTACCAGTACGAGTCGTTGTTGAAGTCCGACCCGATGTCCGTCTGGCCGGCGGGCAGCTCGCACGCGTAGAGGAGCCACTCCTCGTTCGCCAGATACATGGCGTCCTGGGTGTTGTAACGGACGTCACGGCCGGTTGCCTCGTCGAGGTCCACCTTCCCCTTCGCCACTTCCTGCGCCGGCGCGGTTGTCGGCGCAATGAGGGTGAACAGCGCTAGCGCGGCGCTCAACCCCCCTCGATAGTAGGTCCCTCGACGTGTCATCGGTCGTCCTCCCTGCGATAGGTCTCAGGTCATTCCGAGTCGTCACTGGCGAACCGACGGCGCTGCCGAGTTAGTCCGTGGCCGTCCATCTCCTTGCCGCGATTGGCCCGTCTTCTCGGCATTCCCCTCCATCCGGCGTGACGTAGGTCACACCGGCCGGAGAAGTCGTCGGACGATCGCTAAAGTCCGCGCGGCTCCGCCGCTCGCGGGCTGCTCGCGCGCCGCGCGACGCGCACCGAGGGCACGTTCGTCGGGATCTCTGCCGGCCCGATCCTGGCGGGAAGACGAAGGGCACCGGCCCTGCTCGAGAGGACTATCCAGGCAGCGTCGGTGGTTTGGCTCACCGAACTGTCCCGCCGCAGGCGTGGGATCGCGACCGCGGTGCGGGGACCGAGCGGCCCCCGCGGACGAAGCGGCCGGGGCAGCCGAGGAGTACTGCCGCTATGCCTTCCGCAACCAGGGTCGGAGTCGCTGTCGCCGTGATCTCGTTCGTGCTGAGCATTGGGGCGGCCGCAACTCCGCTCCTCGCACAGGATCACGACGGACACGATCACGCAGAGCGAACGCCGTCGCCCGAGCACGCCGCGCCGAAGCAGCGCATCGTCCCGGACGATCTCACGCCGGCCGAGGCGCAAGCCGTCGAACTCTACCGACGCGCTCTGCCCACGGTCGTCACGATCCTCACCAAGCGGCGGAGGGTCACGTCATCCGGAACGGCGACTGCGCGCTCTCTCGGCAGCGGGGTGCTCGTCTCGCCGCGACGACACGTTCTCACCGCCGCACACGTCGTCGACGGCGCGGACAAGATCATGGTCAAGACGCACGACGGAAAGCTGCGTCACGGGCGGGAGATTCAACTGACCGTGAGCATCGAGAAGCGGCGTGGAAGCCTGCTCGAGTGACCGCCGACCGCCGAGTTGTGCGCCGCGCTGTCATCGACTCCGAGGAGACGGGTGGGCGCTTGGCTCGAGCGATCAGGCTGACGACGCTCGGCGCCCGGGGGACCAGCCTGCTCATCCCATCTCGGGACCCCGGCGCGTCGCGCCAGTTCCTCAAGGTAGCATCGGTGAGTTCCGCTGGCCCCGCCCGCGAAACACGCGCAGAGCGCCGAGTGTTCGCTCTGTCGACGAGGTGCCATAGGAGCCGTTGACATGACGACGGAACTGCCGAAGACAGCAAGCCGTGGCGGATGGGGATATCGGCTGAGCCGACGTGAGTTCCTCGTTCGAATAGCGGCTGCGGGCCTCGTCGCGGGGGCGCTCGCGCGCTGCGGAGCCGCGCGGCAGGACGGCTGGCGCATGGCGGAACTCGACGAGATGGGAGCACGTCTCACCACCGCGGAGTGGGAGACGATCGCTGCGGCGCAGGACCGACTCCTGCCGAGCGCACCAGACTCGCCGGGTGCCCGGGACGTGAACGCGATTGGCTATCTCGACGGTGCCATGTTGTTCCTGATTGGTTCGGAAGCTCGGGATCTCGTCCGCCGCGGCAGCGTGCGCTTGAACGAGTTGGCAGAGGGTCGCGGTGTGACGCGCTTCTCCGCTCTCGCCGAGGCCACGCAGGCGGAACTCCTGCACGAACTGCACGACGAGACAGACGGTGACTGGACCGCAGTCGTGCTACGCCACACACTCGAGGCCCTGCTCGGAGATCCCGTCTACGGCGTCAACACCGGGCAGGTCGGTTGGACCTGGCTGGGCATCGTCGGCCGCTACCCGCGACCGCCGCGCGCTGAGCAAGGGCGGGGTGGGTGATGCCCGAGTTCGACGTCTGTGTCATCGGGAGCGGAGCCGGCGGCGGGCCCGTGGCCGCGACCGTGGCGGCCGCTGGCCGCTCGGTCGTCGTGATCGAGAAGGGGCGCTGGCTGCGCCGCGAGGACTTCTTCAAGGACGAGCTCGGTCGCGACCGCCACGACAGCTACACGCCCGACCTGCACCTCGAGCCGCAGGTGGTCGAAGACCGCAACGGCTCGGGTGGGTGGAGCGCTCGGCCCACACCCGAGGCCGGCTGGGACTTCTGGAACGGGAGTCTGGTCGGCGGCGCCTCCAACCTGATGAGCGGGTTCTTCCACCGACTGAAGCCGCAGGACTTCCGACTGCTCTCGGAGTTCGGACCGGTCGATGGCGCGAACGTCGCCGACTGGCCGATCTCCTATGACGATCTCGAGCCGTTCTACGACCGCGTGGAGCGCGTGGTCGGCGTGTCCGGTCGAGCGGTCCAGCATGGCTTGGCGGATCGTCGCTCCAGTGCCGACTTCCCGTATCCGCCGCTGGTGGAGCACCCGCTCGCCCAGTGGTTCGATCGCACCTGCGTCGAGCGGGGCCTCGACCCGATCCCGGTACCGCGTGCAATCCTGCCGCACCCTGTGGACGGTCGTCGCGGATGCGAGTACACGGGCATCTGTGCTGGGTATGGATGCTCGAGCGGCGCGAAGGGAAGTTCTCGCGCGGCACTGCTGTCGCGCGCCGTGGCCACCGGCAACTGCGAAGTCCGTGCGGAGTCGATGGCCGCCGGGATCGTGAGCGACGCTCGCGGTCGCGCCGTCGCGGTCGAGTACTTCGACCGAGAGCGACGCCGTCGCCGCGTCACCGCGAAGGTCTTCGTGGTCGCCTGTCAGGCCATCGAGACCGCACGGCTCCTGCTCATGTCCACGGGTCCGGCGCATCCACGGGGACTGGCCAACCGGCACGGGCTCGTCGGCAAGAACCTCCTGTTCTCCGCGGCCGGGTTCGGTATCGGGCACCTCCCGTTCGAGAAGTTCTCGACCTCCGAGGTCGAGGAGTTGCGGTCGCCGTTCCCGTTCCTCAACCGCGCCCTGCAGGACTGGTACTCGTTCGCTCCCGAGAACGGGTCCGCTCGCATGAAAGGCGGAACCCTCGACTTCCTGCTCCTGCATCCCGACCCGATCTCACGTGCGATCGCGCAGACGTCGGCGAAGAACGGGCCTCTGTGGGGTTGGCCGCTCAAGCGGCGCCTCGTCCGCCACTTCCGCGAGGAGCAGCACGTACGTTTCGAGGTGTTCGCCGACTGGATGCCGCACGACGACTGCCACGTCACGCTCGACCCCGACGTTCGAGACCACTGGGGACTTCCCGTCGCCCGAGTCCGGGTCGGTCGGCATCCCCGCAACAAGCGCGTGGTCGAGTTCCTCACAGAGCGTGGGGCCGAGGTGCTGCGCGCGATGGGCGCCGAGCGGATTCGTACCCGACCGTCGGCGGGTCCTTCGACCAACCTGCTCGCCGGGACCTGTCGCTTCGGAGACGACCCACGCACGTCCGTGCTGGATCGCGACTGCCGCGCGCACGACGTCGAGAACCTCTACGTGACGGATGGGAGCTTCATGCCGACCGGCGGCAGCGTGCCCTACACGTGGACCATCTACGCGAACTCGTTCCGCGTGGCGGATCGGATCGTCGAACGGCTCGACTGACGCCGCGCCGCTGCGTCTACTCGGGCTCCTCGATCACCACAACGGACCCCGCGGTCACGGCGTGTCTCGAGCGCTTGCCCGACGGCCAAGCGACCGTGGCGGTCCCCTTGGCCGGTCCGCGCGCGAGACCGACATGCACCGTGGGATCGCTGCTGCTCAGGTAGGAGCCCGCGGCACGTACCTCCGTCCGCCGGCTCCGCTTCCCGAACGTGATCGTCACTACCGCACCCAGCGCCTGGGTGTTCGGGGACTTCCCACGCAGGCGGACCTGGCACCAGCGGTCGTTCTGCGGCAGGTCGTTGCGAAGGAGCTCGCAACGCCCCCCCGAGTTCAGGAGCAGGATGTCGAGATCGCCGTCGCGGTCGTAGTCGCCCACGGCCGCGCCGCGCCCGACACGCTTGCGCTGGACGTGCTCACCGCAGTCGCCCGTTACGTTCCGAAACGTCCCTTGCTCCGTGCCGAGGAACAGCATGTTGCGCTGCCCGTACGTGACGCTCTGTGAGCGTGCCTGGACGTCGTCGACAAAGTGCCCGTTCGCCACGAAGCAGTCCAGCAGGCCATCGTTGTCGAAGTCCACGAGGCGCGTCCCCCAGCCGACGTAGCGGTAGTTGTCGTCCGACAGACCGGTGCGGCGCGTCACGTCTTCGAACGAGAGCCGTCCGGCGTTGCGGTACAGGTTGTTGAACTCACCGATCATGTTGGTGACGAAGATGTCGGGCTTGCCGTCCGAGTCCACGTCGGCGACGTCCACGCCCATCGCAGCCGTGTCGCGGCCTTCTGTGTCGAACGCGACTCCCGCGCGCACGGCGACCTCGACGAAGTGGCCGCCGTCGTTGCGGTACAGGAAGTTCGGACTCGCGTCGTTCGCGACGAACAGATCCTGGTCGCCGTCCGAGTCCAGGTCCGACGCGATCACGCCGAGACCCTTGCCGCGGGCGGTTACGCCGGCGTCGACCGTAACGTCCGCGAACGTCCCGTCGCCGTTGTTGCGATAGAGAACGTCGCCGTCGGCTTCGTAGTCGCGGGGCCCGGGGAAGCGGATGTAGCCACTGCGTTTCGAGAGCGCCGACGCGTGGACGGACTTCGATCCGACTCGATAGCGCACGTAGTTCGCCACGAACAGATCGAGGTCTCCGTCGCCGTCGTGGTCGAAGAACACCGCGCCGGTGCTCCAACGCGGATCCGCCACACCGGCCTTGGCAGAGACATCCTCGAACGTCCCGTCACCTCGATTGCGGTACAGACGGTTCGGCCCGTAGTTCGTCACGTAGATGTCCGTCCAGCCATCCCCGTCGTAGTCCGCGCAGGCGCAGCCCTGCCCGTAGGTCGACTCCCCGAGTCCCGCGGTCTGCGTGACGCGCGAGAAGGTGCCGTCTCCGTCGTTGTGGAACAGCCCGTGTCTCTTCGCCCCGGCAGCCACAGGCGCGCCGCTCTCGTCGAGCGTTGTTCCGTTCACCATGAAGGCGTCGAGCCAACCGTCGTTGTCGTAGTCGAGAAACGCGCAACCCGCTCCCGTCGTCTGCAGCAGGTTCTCGACGCGCTTCGCACCGAACTCGTGCCGGAACCGCAGCCCGCTCTCCCCCGCGACATCCGTGAACTGCGGAGGGTCGTCCGCCTGGGCAGCGCGCGGCAGGCTGCCGAACGCGGCGCAGATCACGAGCGACCGGAGGAGCAGCTGCGGACGTCGGCACCGTGACGCTCCCTGAGCGCGCGACGGGGACGGGCTAGTTCTCGAAGAAGACGAGAGTGAAGAGGATGACATCGAGTTCGTCTCCCATGGACGCATCGAGCTGGTGCTCGATCGTGAGCTTGAGCGTGACGGCGGTGCTCATCGAGTAGGCGAGTTCGAGAGCCACAGCCGTATCGTCGGCGTCGCGCCCGCGGCGTTCGCGTCCGACGGAGTCGAGCTGAAGCGTCGCACGAATGTCGGGCACAGCCGGATCGACCCAGTCGAGCCACGCGCGGTACCCGACGACGTCGCGCGTCGCTCCGGCGTCCGTGCGGACGCCGTCGTCCCCGAACGTCAGCTGTCCGCCGAGGCTGACGTACGTCCCCTGCTTGAGACGCGCGTTCAGCCCGATCCGTCGTCGCGAGATCGGTTCCGGCTGGAGGAGCTCCGCGCCGCGAATCACGGGGAGGTCCCCGTAGAGAACCGAGAGGCCGTACTGCAGATCGCGATACGTCGGCGCACCGATGCGTGCGGTGATGAGTCCCGTGCGGCGGTCGGACCCCGAGAGTGGGCGCGGCGAGTGCCACGACTCGCCGGTTCCGAGCGTCGCCGCGACCTCCCAGTCGAACTCCTGGAAGGGCCCCTTGACGCCAACTCCCCAGTCCCACTTCAGGCCGAGGTCCTTGGCTTCAACGGGGAGCAAGGCGCGCTGGCGCGGTGCGAGCGTCGGATTGTCGCCGTACGGGATCACGAACTGCCCAACACGCAGGCCGAGCCGATCGATACCCAACGGGTTGAAGCGAAGCCAGAAGTCCTGTGGTGCGAAGTCCAGATCGTCGAACGAGCCGTCGCGCGTCGTGGGTCCGAACAGCACCCGCGGGTGCAGATCCATCGCGTCCAGCGGGAGCCAGTCCGGAAGGACCTCCCGGTTCACTCCGGCCGTGCGCGCGAATGTACCGAGAAGGTCGAGCCCGACGTAGCTGCCCGGGGCGCGAGACGAGAGCCGCACGCCGTTGCGTCGTGTCCGATCGCCGGAGACGTGTCCCACGGAGACGACGAGCTCCTGGTAGGTCGCGAACAGCGCGGAGCCGTCGTCATCCTCGGCGCCCCAGTCGTCGTCTGGATCTTCTCGAGGACTGCCACGCGGGACGTCGAGAGCCGGAATTGCGGCGAGCTCGTGGGGACTCGCCCCCGACGCGACGTCGACCTGAACGGTTCGCGCGAGGACGATCGCGGCAGCTTGCGGACCCCCGGTGGTCGGCGAGGCGCAAGCCCCGATCCCCACAGCGCAGAGGAGCATGCTCACGCAGCACGACACGCGCCTCCGGCGCGCGCGCAGTCCGGTGTTGTTGGAGAGTGTGTCGATCGCCATCGTCGTGTGGCACGGTCGTCCCGGCTCACGATGCACAGGTGCGATGTGACGCAACCGGCCCCGGTGTCGGGGCCGGTGCGTCGGCCGTGGTGCACTGCTTCGCGCGATAGGGAGGTGCGTTCAGCGTGTACCCGCGGCTTCGGATCTCGAGGGCGTTGCGATCTCCACGCGGGAGGCGTAGACGGGAGCAACTCCGTAGCGTCCGGGCCCGTACTCCATCCTGGGGATGCCGTCACGGTCACCGTCGGGAGCGAAGAAGTCTCGCTCCCCGGTCTCCTCGTACTCTGCCTGCTGAATGCCGCTGCGATTGACGCCCTGCACCCAGAAGCGCTTGTAGCGTTCGAGCTCGGAGGCGTCGTTCGTGGCAAGGATCATCTCGCGCATCGCGCCGAGCGCGGCGCCGAGGTTCATCGGAGTGTAGACCGAGACCTGAGCACCGGGAGACGAGCGGTAGACACCCGTCGAGTCGTCCCACAGGTCACGATTCATGTAGTCGTAGGCTCGCTTCGCCGCTTCCATGTAGCGGGCGTCGCCGACAACCTTGTGCGCCTCCATCAGCCCGCGGATCGCGAACCCCTGAGCGAGCAGCGTGCCGCGCTCCTGCGTCTGGCCGGTCGCGAAGTCGTACCGGGCGGCGACGGAGCCGTCGTCTCCCTGAAGCACGTCTACGAGGAAGTCCGCCTCTCGACGGAGCAGGTCCGTGGCACCGGCGACGCGCTCCGGATCGACGTGAAGGTGGCGGGCGAAGTTCGCCAGCGCGACAAGAGTCATGCCGAGGTCGCGGGTGGTCACGCTGTCGGAGACGCGTCCGCCAGGACTCCATGCCGAGTCGAGATGGCCATCCTGTCGACGGTGCATCGCCTGGATGTTCTCGAGTGTCATGTTCGCGAGGCCTTGAGCGAGGACGATGTACTTCTGCTCCATGACGGAGCCGTCGTACGGCGGGTTCTCACCGAAGACGTTGTTCCAGTTGCTCGCGAACGCCGGGTCCGCAAAGTGGTAGTACTCCGACAGCGCCCAGAGCAGCGATGCCTGATCGAAGAGCTGGCTCGTGGCGTCCGCGACGAACAGTTCCTCCGGACGAGCGGGGAGATCGCCAACCGAGCGCATGCGGACACCAATGCGATGCGGGAAGTAGTGCGCACCCGCCACGAACTCGCGTGGATCGACTCCGCTCAGGCTCTCGCCGTCGGACAGCATCGCGCCCTTCAGCATGAGCATCTTGTTCACCGCCATCAGATTGAGCATGCAGGCGCGGAAGCCCTCCTCGGGGTCGTTGCCGAGGAACTGCCCTCGATGGTGGCTGCCGCGGAAGAAGTACTCCATCCACAGCACCATCTTCATCAACGCCTGGCCCTCGGCACCGAGGTCGACCTCGTGCTCCATCCCGTCGTGGTCCCAGCGCATCGAGAGGAAGTTCTCGCGGTAGTTGACGCGTGACGTCCACATGTCGTTTCCGCCGAGGTCCATCCCGCTCTCACGCGCCGGCATGTCCTCGCCGTAGAGCTGTCGAAGGTCTGCATCGCGGATCTCGTTCTCTGTGCTCTCGAACGCCACTCCCTTGTCGAGCGGCCGCACGAAGTGCGGATCTCCGGAGGCGAAGTGCAGCATGGTCGGCGAGGCGTCTTCGAAGCGTCGCGGGAACCCGGTGCGCGCCAGATACGTCGGGATCAGATCCTGCACGAGCGCCGCCTTGTTCGAGCGCGCGTACTCTCCTCGATCGCGGTTCACACTCGCGCGACCGTTGCGCAGAGCGTGTTCGGTGACGTACGGGCCGTAGACCGCATGCACGCCGAGCCGACTCTCCGTTACGAGGGCCGACATGTTGTAGCGCGAGTACCAGTACGACTCGACCGTGGTCGCGTAGAGGAACTCCGGATCCGAGGCGATCAGCCCCTGAGCGACGGCGCTCTCGAAGAACGGGAAGCCGCCCTGGTTCATCTCGTTGGCGAGATACATCGCGTCGAGCGTCGTGAACCGTGAGTCGGTCACGCGGGACTCGAGCGGCGATGCGTACTTCTCGTAGGTCGGTGGTGCCGCGCCCTCGAGCGGCGCCGGCTGCACGGAGCCGTCACCTCGATCCTGGTACGAGAGGCCGACGCAAGACGTCAGCATCAGGACGGCGAGGAACGCCGGCCGCCTCTGGCGAAGAGTCACTTCGAACGACATGACGATTTCCCCCAATCTCTAGAAGGTGAAGGTCGCGCCGACCGTGACCAGCCACTCTGGCGACGGTCCTCGCCGCGGTTCCGCGATGCGGAACGCGGGGGCCACGAACAGACGCACACCGGGCGATGGCGTGTACACCAGGGCCGGGCTGGCGAAGAGCACGTTGCCGTGCTTGAAGTCGGGCCGCGCCGTGGTGAACGGCTGTGGCATTCCCGTGGCCGGATCGATGATCGGTCCGCCCGTGGCCGGATCACGCACGGGGTGCATGATGAGGCCCGGGAACTCCTCGTCGCCCTTCCACCGCCCGAACACCGAGAGGTCGAGCGTGATGTGGTCGCTCGCGAACGGTGGAATGACGTAGGAGACGCCGTAGCGCAGCTCGTCGCCGGGCGTGATCCCGTCGTTGTCGCTCAGGCTGTCGAACACGAGTCCTGCGTGCAACGCGCTCCGCTCGAACTGGCGCGTCGCACCGAAGCCGAGACGCACGCCCCAACTGCCGTTGCCGGGCTGGGCGATGCGGGGGAACAACTGGTCGCCGGCCTTGCGGCTGAAGATGTCGAGCGCCGGGTTCCCGGGGACGCGATTGGAGACGGCCATCGGCGTGCCGTTGACGAACAGCGTCTGAGCCGAGCTGAGCTGTTCGTCGTCCTGTGCCGTTGGAAAGATCACCCCGAGCATCGTCGCGAACGTGAGAGGACCGTTGGCCTGGTCCACCCACTTCTTCTTCAGCGTGAACTTGATGTCACCGAGCCCGTCGCTGGTGCCGTCCATCGACGTCACAAGACTGTCGATTCGGAACGGATGCCCATCGCCCTCGAGCCGCGTGGTCTTGTGGGGGATCGTCAGCCGGGCCGTGAGATCGCGGATCCCGCCGAGCTCGAACCCGTGGAAGATGTCGAGTTCCGTACGAACGAAGTCGACGTCCACATCCTCGAAGAACTTCGAGTAGAAGTCGTCCGTGCCGTAGTCGCTCGGGTTGTGTCCGAACGTCGTACGCAGTCCGACGCGCCACGCGCCAGGCGGCAGCGTGTACCCGTGGAACGGACGAATCGGTTCGTAGAGCGAGGGGATCGCCGCCTCGATCTGATCGATGATGCGGTGGCGTTCCGTACCGAGGTAGTCCCGGCTCTTGCCGAGTCGCAGGAACAGGTGATCACGATCGTCCTCATCGACGTCGTCGATGGAGATCGCCTTGTCGGGATCGGGATCGGGATCGTCGGCGACAGCGCGCGTCGTGACGGCGCACAGCGCAACGACGCACAGTCCGACGGCCTGTGAGAGATGGAGTGACGAACGCATGGCAGTCCTCGTGGGTCCGTTGGAACTACTTCTGGAGGTCGATCTGGACGCTGGCAGCCTTGCCCGCTTCGATGACGAGCTCCTTCGAGATCTCGCGCTTCCCGTACTTCTCGTGCCAGGCGACGAGCTTGTACGTGCCCGGCGGGATGTCTTTGATGGCGTAGGTTCCGCGCTTGCCAGCACGCGCGTGGAACGGTGTGCGAAGCACGAGGACCCAGGCGCTCATCTGCGAGTGGATGTCGCAGCCGATGTGGAAGATCTCGGGCTTCGTCAGCTGCAATCGGAACGACGTGTTCGCCGAGGTCGCTCGGTTGAACTCGTCGTGCCGCCGGGGCGTCCCGTGGACGTTGTGCAGGATCTGGTCGCTGTTGCGGAACTCCACCACGTCGCCGGCCAGCACGGGCAGGACGTGCGGGTCGTACGTGATGTCGACCTGGTCCATCACGGCATCCGCCTCACCCTTGGCGGGGTCGCGCTTCGCGCGCTTGGCGGGCTCGAGGCTCTTGCCCTCCAGGAATACGATCGTGTCCTTGATCTCGATGCCCTTCGGGGCCTTGCCGCCGTCGAACAGGACTTTGCCCGTGACGCTCCCGACGGCCGGGGGCGCCAACGCGTCCTCGGCGAACGTCGTCGACGTGGCAACGGTCAGCGCGGCGGCGAGCCCGCAGGCAAGTGATACTGCGAGTGAGAGTCGGAATTTCATGGTGTGCCTCCCTGAGAATTCGCGGTCGCGAGGAGACCGACGGTCTGTCGGGCTCCCGGCAATCGCGGGTGCGTCGACGATCAGTTGCAAGCGGTGTGCCGACTGCGTCGGCAGGCTTGATCCAGCTCCGTAACCAACTATCCAGACCGCAGTTATGGTGATCGACCGCGCGTGCGGAGTGCGGCGAGGCGGCGGTGCCGTTCGGGTGGGAGCTGGTCAATGCTGGTGCAACTCACGCGCGGCGGATGGTCGCGTCGCCGTAAGCCGTGCCCGCGACCAGGGTTGCGACGACGGTCAGCTTCTGAACGACTGGGGCGAGTCTCGATAGCGCCGTCTCGTCGCATCGCAGTCGCGTCGCGGCAGCGGAACCGAGTACGCTCGGCGACGCCGACGTGGGGCGAACCCGCGGCGAAAGGAGAGGTCCGCCGATGTCGCAGCGCGATGGTCGACTCTCGGCCCCCCGCGACACCGACGGGGCCGGCTCGCGCGAGGGTCTATGGTCCGGCGCGCGTCAACGCTGGCTGCGCTCCCTGCAGGGGGTCAGCATCCGGACGAAGATCGTCGTCCCGATGGTTGTGCTGGCGGTCGTGCCGACGACGTTGGTCGGCGCATTCACGATCTCCCGAACGCGCGACCTCATGCGCGAGAACGCCGTCCAGGCCATGGAGTTCGACGCAGTCTCGCGGGCCAGCGCTGTGGGCGAGTTCCTGCGTTCAGCGCGACTCGACGTCCAGTACATCAGCGGCGCCAGCGCAACGAGGCGGTTCGTGGACGAGGCTCTCGCCTCCTCAGGTGGCCCCACTTCCGCGAGCCTCGATGCGCTCGGCGAGATCGGGGCGTTCTTCCGCGCGCGAAATTCGTACTGCCAGGTGGAGTGCCGCGCCGACTCGGGCGTCGAGCTGTTCCGTCTGGACGACCCGCCCGGCGTTCCCATCCGGTCCACGGACTCGGGCAACGGAGAGCGGCCGGCCGACGCTCGACCTCGCGATCTGCGACCCGGTGTGACGATCTCGACTGGGACGGCAGAGGGAGTGCACGGGGATCGGACCATGGGACCGCAGCCCGTTCTACGTTTCGCGGCGCCGATCCCGGGACCGGAGGCGAGTGCGGACGCCGGCTTGACGGTGCATGTCTGCCCCACGCACGTTCTCTCCATGCTGCAGCCCCTTCCGACCGGCGCAGAGGCGTGGCTCCTCGACGGAACAGGGGCCTACATCGGGTACGCCGGTACGTCCGCTGATGGCGCGCGTCGCTTCCGCGTCGGCTCCGGTCGAACCGTCTCGGACGACTTCGCCGCGGACGACGCGAAACGTCTTCTTCACCCGGCGGCGCGGACAGCCATCATCGAGACGGAGGAGTCGTTCCTCGTGCCCATGCCCGTGCCCGGGGTCACGGCGGACGATCCGTTCGCGTGGACGCTCGTGATCTCGCGACCCAGGGCGCCGATGGAGGCGCTCGTACGCGACCTCACGATCCTGCTCTCGGCTGTCGTACTTCTTGTGGTGGCCGTATCCGTCGCCGCGGGGGTCTTCGTAGGGCACTACCTGTCGCGACCCATCGCGGCATTGCGCCGCGCGACGCAGCGCATTGCGGCCGGCGACCCCTCGCGGCGTCTCTCCATCGCGACGGGCGACGAGATCGAGGCGCTCGCGTCCGACTTCAACTCGATGGCGGACGAGGTGCGCGCCGCGCAGGACCGTCTCCGCGAGTGGAACGAGCGCCTGCAGACCGAGGTGGATCGGCGCACCGAGGATCTTCGTGCGACGCAGCGGGGTCTCGCGAGAGCGGAGAAACTCGCCTCTCTCGGGCAGATGACGGCCGGCGTCATGCACGAGATCGGAAACCCGCTTGCCGCGATGAAGACGCGTATCCAGGTCGCTCAGGAGGAGCCGGAGGCCTGCAGCGAGTGTCGTGCCCTTGGCAACGAGATCGTGTTCGAGGTCGATCGTCTCTCTGCCTTCCTGCGTTCCGTGTCGCGCTACACGCGACTCAGCCAGCTCTCCTTCACCGACGTAGCGCTGCCCGATCTCGTCGGCGACACGGTCCGACTCCTGCGTCCCGAGCTCGGGCGGCGCAACATCGATCTGCGGGTCGATGTCGCTCCCGGCGTACCGAACGTCCGCGCCGACCCCAACTATCTGCGGCAGGTGCTCGTGAACCTCGTGCTCAACGCTGCGGAGGCGTCCGAGGACGGAAGCGATGTCGTCGTCAGTCTGGCGAACGACTCGGCGGAAGGCGTCAGCCTCAGCGTGACCGACCACGGTCACGGCGTGCCGGCGGCGATCCGCGACCAGATCTGGAACCAGTTCTTCACGACGAAGGCAGACGGCACCGGGCTCGGACTCTCGATCTGCCGGCAGATCGTCAACGGCCACGGGGGCACGATCGAGCTGACGAGCGCCGCGGACGAAGGGACGACCGTAAGTGTGACCCTCCCCGGCGTATCGAGACCGGATCAGGGGACGGGCGACGCGCGTTCGACCGCCCAACACCGCGGGGAGAGCGAGTCTTGACGCTCACGACTCTCATCGTCGAGGACGACGGCGGGCTGCGATCGTCGCTGCAGACGTCGCTGGAGCGGCGGGGTCACCACGTCCTCACTGCCGCCACCGTCGCCGCCGGACGCGAACTCCTGGGGGCGCACAAGATCGACGCGCTGCTCCTCGACGTGCGCCTTGGCGACGGGTCGGGACTGGCGCTGCTGCCCATCGCCAAGGAGTTGGACGGCGAGACGGTCGTGCTCGTCATGACGGCGTTCGCCGACGTGCGCGTGGCTGTGCAGGCCATGCGTGAGGGCGCGCACGACTTCGTGTCGAAGCCGTTCGATCTGCAGGAACTTCATCTGAGCATCGAGCGCGCCCTCGAGGCTCGCGAGCTGCGTCGCGCCGTGCATCGTCTCGAACGCGAGCGTCTGGTCTACCGCGATGAGAGCGTGATGCTCGGCGCGAGTGCGCCGATGACGCGAATGCGAGAGCAGATCGCACGCGTCGCCATGAGCGACACGGCGGTGCTCGTGCTCGGCGAGACCGGAACCGGCAAGGAACTCGTGGTGGATGCGCTTCACGCGGAGTCGGAGCGCCGCGACCAGCCCCTCGTGAAGCTGAACTGCAGCGCCGTGTCCGAGCACCTGATGGAGAGCGAGCTGTTCGGACACGACAAGGGTGCCTTCACCGACGCGCGCCAGGCGCGCGCCGGGCTGTTCGAACTGGCGGATCGCGGGACGCTGTTCCTCGATGAGGTCTCGGAGATGCGACCCGAGGTCCAGGCCAAGTTGCTACGCGTCGTCGAGGGGCAGCCGTTCCGGCGCGTGGGAGGTGGGAAGCGCGAGATCCGTACGGACGTCCGAGTCGTCGCCGCGACCCACCGTGACGTTCGGGCACGCGTCGAGGCGGGCCTGTTCCGCGAGGACCTCTACTACCGCCTGAACGGTTTTCAGATCGACGTCCCGCCGTTGCGCACGCGCGGCACGGATGTCGGGCTGCTCGCGCGCGCCTTCATCGAGAGGGCAGCTCGGAAGCTCCGCAAGCGACCGCCGACCCTCTCCTCCGCCGCCGAGAGCGCGTTGATGGCTTGGCACTGGCCCGGGAACGTGCGCGAGCTTC
The DNA here is from genome assembly GCA_021776825.1 of Planctomycetota bacterium. GTDB lineage: Bacteria > Planctomycetota > JAJSAM01 > JAJSAM01 > JAJVHW01 > JAJFFG01. The sequence continues at coordinate 503 of JAJFFG010000102.1, read as the reverse complement.
GCAACGCCATCGAGCGCGCCGTCATCCTGTGCGATGGCGACCTCATCGACACCGAGAACCTCGCCGCTGAGATCCAATCAGCGCACTTCGTCCGGGAACAGGGAGAGCTCTCTCGCCCAAGTTCCATGCCGACGCTGGAGGAGGTCTCGTGTCGCTACGTCGCGCGAGTGGTCCAGGCGGTCGACGGCAATCTCTCCGAAGCGGCGCGTGTCCTCGGCGTCGCGCGGAACACGGTCAAGGCGAAGATCGCCAAGTCCGGCTCCGACGAACCGCCCGACTCGTAGGTCGTAGGTCCCGATCGCCGTTCAGCGCCGGCAGAGCCCGCGCTGCAAGCACCGCTGACGCGGGATCAGTTCGACCGTCTAGCCCGGCCTATTCATGAGGCTCGCACACTCCGTGACGACCGTCGTCCGGGAGTCGAGGAGCGGCCTGGATGCGGGGGCCACTGCTCGCGCCGAGAGGCTCACCCTGAGCAAGGACAGATCGTCGAGATCAAGGCGCGC
>JAJFFG010000101.1 GCA_021776825.1 Planctomycetota bacterium | reverse complement strand
GCGCGCCTTGACCTCGACGATCTGTCCTCGCTCAGGACGGGCCTCTCTGCGCGTGCCGTGGCCCCCGCATCCAGGCTGCTCCTGTACTCCCGGACGACAGTTGTCACGGAGTGCGCGAGCCTCATGAATAGTCCGGGCTAGCGCTGGTACATCGTGTGCGACGGTCGGCCGGCGAGGATCTGTTCCTTGCCCCAGTTCTTGATCTTGCCGAACGTCTCCGAGCCGAGGAATGCGTTGAAGGCTTCCTCCGAGCTCCAGTCCGACACGATCAAGTACTCGCGCGGCTTCTGTACGTCGCGGAACAGCCGCGTGTCGGTGTGGCCATCCATGCTCTGCATCCCTTCGATCACGCCCGCCACCGCGTTGGTGAAGATCTCGTCCTTGCCCTCGAGAACGCCGTAGTTCATGCCGATCGTGACCATCGGTTCCTCCCGGTTGCGACCGCTGGATCCAGCGCGGAACGCGCCGACGAGTCGCCGTCGCCCAGAGAGTACCGAGTGCGATGATCTGGGCCGCACCGTCCGTGATCCTTCGCCCCGCCGCCACGCTCGTGTGCGGCGCTCGGCGGGCCGAGAGTCCGGAGGCGGGACCGGATGACCCTGCGGGTCGCGGCCCTGAGGGGTGCCTATACTCGTCGTCATGAACAACTCGATGCGATGGGTCCTCGCGGTGTGCGCCGCAGGCCTGGTCGCGGCGCTGGCGATCGCTCCGATCGACGTCGTCGCCGGAGAGCGGAAGGACGACGCCGACGTGCGCGCGCACTGTCGCGGCAACCTGATGCGCATCGGCGAAGCCGTGCGCTCGGCGGTGCGGGAGAAGGCCCCGACCGATGCCGGCGGCACCGCGTGGCTCCTCGGTCAGTTGATGGAGCGTGAGATCCGCATCGATGACGAGCGTCTGGCGTGTGGCGCCGATCCGCTCGCCGGCACGCGCGAGCCCGAGAAGCGTCTGCGCGGCGTCTGTTCGTACGCCATCCGCAACTTCGCGACACATCCGTACGACGCTGCCGCGAAGACGCCTCAGGTGCTCGTCGTGTGCCCCCATCACAACGACGGCGCGTTCGTGCTGACGGACGATCTGGACATTCAATTCCGCACGCGCATTGAACTCAGCGCTCGCTCGAAGGGGCCGATCCAGATCGGTCCCGGTGCGAGCCACGCTGATCTGCAGTGCGTACAGCTGGAGTCCGCGGAACTCGAAGCTATGGCGAAGGGCATCCGTACGAAGAGCGGACGCGTGCAGTGTGCAAGCAACCTCCGCCAGCTCGGCGGCATCTTGATCACCGAGATGATCGAGTACCCGGGACCTCCAAAGTTCAGCGGCCCGGCTCTCCTGGTCTCGTACCTCCACCGCAAGATCATCCGCGCCGGCCAGGAGGCCGTTCTCCGTTGCCCTGACGACTCGCACCTCTTCACGGGCGCGGACGCAGAGCTCGCGAAGCGCTATCGCGAGCTCACACCGAAGTCTCCCGCGCGGTCGCTCGTGTCGTACGCGGTGCGCGACTTCAGCCGCTTCCCGATCAACCCGGAGGGGATGGAATCCGAATCGGTGATGGCGTGCCTGAACCACGCCGAAGGTGCGGTGATCCTCTTCGACGACGGGTCCGTGAAACTGGTCGATCACAAGGCGCTCGGTCTCCCCGCGGGTGCAGAGCTCCACGCAGGCCCCGACTCCGCCGCGAAGCTCCTGAAGCCGCTCGCGATCGACGATCCCCCGGAGTAGCCGCTGATCTCACGCGGGTTGGACGATGTGCGCTCAGCCGTCGCCGTACCACTCGGAGAGAAGACTCTCGAGGTCGGCGAGGTGCCGGCTCGGCTCGACGGAGACCGAGTGATCGGAGGGCAGCGCGAACACAGCAACGCGCTGACGGCGAGCTGTCATGCGCGGGAGCCACTCGTCCATCCACTCGGAGAGGGGGATCGGTGCCGCCCGTGCGTTCTGCCACGCGCCGATCGTGCACGCCTGCGCGTAACGCGCGTGCGGCCACACCGGAACGAACTGGCGCGCCGCCGCGCGATTAGAGACCACCCAACCTGTCGAGTCACGGATCGACCAGACCTGCTCCCAGTCCGCCACTCGCTTGACGAAGTGACGGTAGCGCGCCGGGCCATCGAGCGCGCTGACGGCGTTGAACTCCTGGTCCGAGATGCGAGGCATCGTCGCGACCTGCTACCGCACCAACTCGCCGCTGTCGTCCGTCGGCACGAAGCTCGTGATCACGCGGCGTCCGTTGGCGATCAGCTGTTCGTCCTTGCCGATGCGGAGCTCGCCCGAGACGGCGAGGTAGGCATCCGTGGCGGAGTCGGGATGGATGCGGGTCGACGTGTTGATCTGCAGGTCGAAGAACGTCGCGCCGCGGGCGAGGTGGATGCCGCCGTCGCCAGTGAGCGCGCGTCGGCCGTCGATGATGACGGTGCCGCCCGTGCAGTTGACGAGCGCGCCGGGATAGATGCTCAGGCCGCGGCGCGCGCTGTGCCCGACGACCATCTTGCCGCCGGACATGTTCACGTTGCCGGACAGTGTGAACTTCCCGCCGCCGCGTGAGTTGCGGAGCAGGCCGCCGTACATGAGCAGCGAGTCTCCGGTGTGCCAGAGGTCGTCGTTGATGAGCAGCTCGCCGGAGTGGATCACGATCGACGCCCCGCGGAAGTCGGCGTCGCCGTCGGCCACGAACTTGCCGGTCCGAATCTCGAGCCGACTGCCGGACAGCCACGAGTCCTCCCCGCGTTCCGTGCCGTCACCGTTCGTGAACGTGCAGTGGAACTCGCCGCCGTCGATCAGGAGTGTGCCCGCGATCTGGAAACCGTAGGGACCAGGTGTCGTCCAGCGCCCACCGCTCTCGATCTGCAGCGTCGTGCCTGCCTCGACGTAGAGCCCGGCCTGGCCCGGCGCGGCCACCGCACGATCCATCGTGCCGAACGTGCCACGCAGCCGCTTGAAGCCGTTGCGGACGATGATGCGCTTGGCGAGGAGCTTGCCGTCGAGCGTCTGGTCCGCACCGTCGAGGACGAGCGTCGTGCGGCTGGCGTCGATCTCGCCCTCGATGCGGAGGTTGCCGCTGACGGTGACCTCGCCAGCAGGTAGATGACGCGTCTCGCCGCGCTCGACCACCAGGTCGTCGAGCTGACGTTTCCACGACGCGACGACCGGCTCCATCTCCGCGAGGACCGCGTCCGGGTCGTCCGGCGATGCGGGCTCCGGCGTGGGCCGTGACCTCATGCGACGCCGCTCCCGCTCCGTCGGGACGTCACGCGTGCGCTCGCTGCGTTCCGTCGCGGACTCGCGGGCCCCGGTTGTCTCCGCAGCCTCCACCGTTCGCTCCCTCGCTCCGTCCACCGAGATGGAGTCGCGCCCGCCTTCCTCGGCGTGCTCGGACCCGAGCGTCCAGCCCAGGACGACCCCTGTCACGGTCAGCAGCAAGCCACCGATCAGCAGGATCACGACCGAACGACCGGACTCCGCGTGATTCACCGTGACGTAGCCTCCCTGGCCGGTCCTCGCGCGCCGATGACAGCCGCTCCCCGAAGGGTATCTGCATCCCCTCAACGCGCGAGGCCGCCGGGCGTTCGATTGCGGCTCGACCCGTCTCGGCGAGTCCGTGTGCCTCGTGGGTAGGCCCGCCGTGCACGGCGGGATGGATCGTTGCCCGCTGGCGTGGCAGACTCATCACGTGTCCGCGGCGGCACGCGGGGGGCGTCCCGGCGCGTCGCCGCGGCGCGATTGCGCCGGAGGTGATCGATGCGTGGAGTTTCTCGTCTCCTGCGCGCTGCCGGAACGGCTGCGCTCGTGTTTGCCCTCGTCGTCGCCGCGCCCCACATCGGTAGCGCTGCCGACGACGACAAATCGGTGGAGGAACTGAAGAAGGAACTCGCCGAGCGCCTCGCGCAGCTCAAGAAGATGAAGGCGGGCTCGACGGCGTGGCAGGAACGGATCCAGGCCGAAATCGAGTACATGCAGGTGCGCGAGACGACGAGCGCGAGATGGCCGTGGGTGGTCTCGCCGGATGGGAAGCAGATCGCCGCAGGAACCGTTGACGGGACGGTCGAGATCTGGCCGGCCACGGGCGGCGCTCCGGAGCGCGTGCTGACCGGGCACGCGCGACCGGTCACGTTTGTTGCGTTCCATCCGACCAAGCCCGTGCTGTTCTCCGGGTCGCGTGCCGGATCGATGCGAGCCTGGGATCTTGAGACCGGCAAGCGCACTGCGATGCACGGCAGCAAGGATCACAAGACGATCCGTCCGATGCTCGGCCTGAGCCTCAGCGACGACGGCCGCTTTCTCTGCGCAGGCATGTGGGACGTTGGCGTGCAGGTCCTCGACACGACGCACGACGTCTGGCGTCCTGGCGCAGTGAACCGCGAGGAGGGCGACGGGCTCGATGTCACCTACCTTCCGGGCGGCAAGCTCGCGGTCGTGCGGTCGTCCGATGCCATCCGTGTCCTCGATATTCAGTCTGCCTCCGAGGAGGAGGGCAAGGTCGTCAAGCCGAAGTGGACGCTGAGAGCGTTCGATGAGGTGGACGCGTACGGCAAGGAGCGCACGAAGCTCGCCCGCAAGCTCCCTCTCGAGGACGGCGTCCAGGCGATGCGGGTCTATCGCGCCAAGGGCATGGTCATGACGGCCTGTCTGACCTCGCGCGAGGGCATGGACAAGGCCACCGCCGTTGCGGCATGGGATCTCAGGACTGGCAAGCGGAAGTTCCGCGCGACGACGGTGATCCCGGTCGGTCGGTGGGCGCACGCTCCCGAGGCGACGGTCGCCCTCTATATCGCCGAGGACGCCGTTCACATGTTCTCGTTGGGAAACGGCCGACGCGTCCGAAAGCTCCCACATCCCAAGTCCGGAGCGCCGCACGGGTTCTCGGCGGATGGGAAGCAGGCGTACTACGTCGACGACGACGGGAACCTGGAGATTCGCCCTTTCCCTTGATGGTCGGCGCGTCGAGGATCGAGATGAGCAGGCGGCGCACGAGGCCGAGTCACTGGACGCGACGATACGTTGAGACGCATGCGGCACAGCACGTCAGCGGCGCAAGCGGTTGTGGTGATGGCACGACGGCGCCGAGCGCATCCACTCCAAGCGACGTGACGACGGCTCGTCCCGATCGAAGCCTCGCAACCACGGCAACGGCCGCGTCGCCATCGAGTCTTGTTTCGCGCTGCTGTTTCGGAAGCGCGGTGTGATTCGGACGGTCGACAGGCGCACCGTCACACCGAGTGGGCGATCGCGCTACCGCCGCACCGTGACGAACACGTACTCGCGGCTCGCGGACGAGAGCGGCGTGTGGTCGAAGTCGCCGTAGAGCGCCTCGAGCTCCAGGCCGGCGACGTCGATCAGGCCGAGCCACTCGTTCTTCGTCGCCCACCACAGCCTGCTGATCCCGCCGCCCTCGAGCTGGATGTCGACGCGGTTCTCAGCGATGTCGTAGCTGGTCGTGAACGGGGCTGGCAGCTCCTGGCGCCGTCCGTCGTCACGCGCGGCGACGTTGTGATCGAACGCGAACACGTTCCATGCGAAACGCCCGCCGGGCGGAGCGAAGCGGCCACGCGCTCGAACAGGCGGCGCCGATCGGCCCAGGTCGGCACGTGCAGGAGCGCGCGGTACGGACAGTAGATGGGGCCCGCCGGCTCCTCGATCGAGAGGTCGCTCATGTCGCCCGCGCGGAGGTCGAGCATGACCCCGGCCTCGTCTGCCGCCACCCGGGCCTGCGCGAGCATGCACGGTGAGAGATCGATCCCGATGACGGGCCGACCCGTTGCGCGGGCGACGGGGATCGCCACTCGGCCGTTGCCGACCGCGAGCTCCACGAGCGGCCCCTCGGACTGCTGCGCGAGTGCGACGTAGAACGGCACATCCGCCGTCATCGCGGACGACCAGTCCCGGTAGCGCTCCGCCATCTGTTCCGGCCACGTCATGCGCCAATCCTATGCCGCGGAGCCGAGGTCGTGAGAGACGACCTGACAGAGGTCGGGTGGGTCGCCTCGCGCCACCGCTCGGTCTGGACGATCGGTGGACATCCCGCGACGACGGGTCCATCGACGCGCGGGGTCGCGATTGTCGGCCCCACTGGGCTGGTCGCCCGTGGCGGGAGTCGATCGATTCCAGCGTATGCTGAAGCGGTGACGCCGCGCGCGGGCTGCGCGAAGCGTTCGCCGCCGAGTTCGGATCGGATGGAGGGGCACGCCGATGCGCGAGGGCGACGGCGAGGAGGAGCCGCGGGTGTGGACGCCCGAGGATGGGTTCGGGTCGTTCGATCCGAGAGATGTGCTCACGATCGCGGCGGTACTCTCCTGCGGATTGTGGGGCTGCCTGGCCGTGGTTCTGGCCCCGGCGCTCGGAGCGGCCGCGGCGTTCGGAGTCGTGCTGCTCGTCGGCGACGTCGGTGCCTCGCCGTGGAGCAGATGGGTGATCGCGATTGCTGCCGTCGGCGTCACGCTCGGGTCGATCCGACTCCTGCTGCCCCTGGCTCTGCGGTTGCGTCTCGCGGAGCGGCGATCCGACGCGTCGCCGTGGACGGGCCGGCTCACCGCCCTCCTGATCGTGGCCGTGATCGCCGCGGGTGTCGCGCTGTTCGTCGAGCGATGGCGGGAGTCGAGGCGCCTCGTGCCGCTAGAGGAGCAGTGGCGTCTCACGGCAGACTCCCTCGAGGGCGGCAACGTCATTCGGTTTGACCGAGATTGGCGCATGTTCCTGCAGATGAGCGCGGCGATGAAACGTGAAGAGCCAACCCTCGCAGACGACATCGACGCGCTCGTGCGCGCGTCGACGGCGGATGCCGTACGCATCGCAATCGATGGCTGGCCGGACATCGAGCGACAACTCGTAGATCGCACCACCGTTCGTCTCCTCGCTCAGAACGAGGCGCTGCTGACGATCCCCGATCTCGACGTGCGCCTGGCGCGCATCGAGGACGAGATGCGGCGCACGGGGGTGACCGTGCGGATTGAGGTGACGGGTGCCCCCGAGCTGACAGGCAAGAGCCCCGGCGCGGTCTGGAGGCAGGCACTCGAGAGTGTCGTAGCGGAACTGCTTCCCGAGCATCGCCTGCTGCGCGAATGGCCGTTCAAGTCCCCGCCACCACGCGACCTGCCGGCGATGAGCGTCTCGTGCGAGGTGCTTGCGCAGCAGTTCGTCGACCCGCTCGGCAACACCGTCGCGGAGACGATCCCCGTGATCGCGAACGTGGCGTTCGCCACTCGTGGACGCGCACTCGAGACGCGCGAGTTGGACGGCGAGTTCGTGCTCGGGCCCATCGAGGTGATCCACCCCGACGCCGCGAGACGCGCGAGGCTAGGCAAGTCCCGTGACGAGGGGATGGCGGCCGGCATCGATGACGACCCGGCGTTCTGGATCCCGCGCGACGGATTTCCCGAACGCTGGAGGCAGGACGAGATCCAGCGCCAGAGCGCCGCCGCCCGCGCGGAGATCGTGCGGCTCCTGCGCGAGGAACTTGGCCTCGTCACCGCCGACGATGCTCAGTCGCCTCCGGAGGAGCGTTAGCCGTCTGCGCGGACAGCGGCTCCCCGTGATGGACGGCGACCACGCGTGTCGTGAATCTCGGAACTCAGTACCATCGTGACGCGGTGCGGTCGCGCCGAGTCACGGGAGGTCCTCGATGCGTCGAGTCTTGTTGTCTGCTATTGGTGCGCTGCTTCTGTTCTCCGGTCTCGCGGTTGCCGAGACCATCACGGTCCGGCCCAGAGCCGGGACTCCGCTGCTGGACGCGTTCGAAGCGGCTCAAGATGGCGACGTCATCGTCATCACCAGGGGCGTCTACCGCGAGCGCGTGACGATGAGCAATCGCTCCAACATCACCATCACCGCCAAGGGCCGAGTGATCATCGACGGCGACGACCGCGACGACGGCGAGGACGTGATGTCCTTCGTGAACGTCGATGGGTTGTCGATCTCCAAGCTCGTCGTGCGTAACTCCTCCGACGATGGGATCGAGACCATCGGATGCGCCAACGTCCTGATCACCAAGTGCTCGTTCGCCGACTGTGGAGACTCGGGCATCGAGGACACCCAGAGTCAGGGCATCGTCATCGAGAAGAACAAGTTCACCCGCGTGAGCTGGGGCTGCGCGATCTCGTACCGAGACGTCGTCGGCTCCACCGGTATCCGGATCGCGCGCAACAAGATGACGCGCGTGAGCTCCGTGGGGATCGAGGTCTCCGGCGACGACGCCGTGATCGAGAGGAATTCGATCAAGAGGTTGACTGGCCTCGGCATCGCGATCGATCCAGCGCGAGCTTCACAGCGGGCCACGATCGAGCGGAATTCGATCTCGTCGGTCCGCTCCGGATCCGACGACGGGATCCGGCTGAACGGCGCTGGCCACACGGTGCTGAAGAACAAGATCAAGTCGACATCGGATCACGGGATCGACGTCAGCGGCGACGGTGGGAACACGCTCGAGGGGAACAAGATCACGCGTGCCGGACGGAGCGGGAGCTACCTGGCGTCCAGCGGCAACGACCTCGTGAAGAACAAGGCCGCGGGAAGTCGCGACTTCGATCTCGAGAGCGTCGTGCTCGAGAGCGCGAACACGTTTGACGGCAACTCGTTCCGGAAGACCGACTTCCTGATGCCGTAGCCGGGGACTGACCGCGGTTGAGTCACCGACACGGGTTACGACCGCGTACTGGCGGGGCGCAGGCCGCGCGGTGACGCTGCGCGTTCTGGTCGAGCGTGACGAACGGGGTCGTGCGCGCGTGCTCAGCCACTGCCGATCGGTCGGAGCTTCCCGTAGATCGTCCGCAGCCCCTCCACCGAGAGGTCCATGAAGAACCCGGTGCCGCAGAGCCAGGACAGCTCGCTGTACGTTCCGTCGAACTCGTCCGCATAGGCGCCGAACGCGAGCGCGCCGGCCATCACCGCGGTGAGGCCGAGACGAATGATCTCGAAGTCTTCGAGCCACGCCCTCTCCGGCGCGGTTGCAGTCTCGTCCGCCGCCAGCTTGGCGTGCGCGGCCTCGAGGCTCAGGTCTTTCGTCTCGGACACGTCGGCGTTGACGACGGCGACCCGCATCTCCCTCAGTTGACGATCGAGATCCTCGGGGCGTCGCGACAGCGCAGCGGTGGCCAGCGACGTCTTGTGTGCGCTCACTCGTCGGTTCCAGGTGGCCCGGCGCTCGGCCCTCTCGGGAGTCTCGGAGTTGCCGGCGTCCGCGTTCTTCGCGAGCCGAGTCTCGACGACCTTCATGAGCTGGCGCTGTTCTCGCCGCAGCGTTCGCTCACGGGTACGTGATGGCAGAATCTCCCGGACGATGTGGCCGATGATCACGAATGCGATCGTCAGAAGCGGGATCCAGATCCAGTGACGCCGGTTCCGGATCTCCCACGGGATCTCTACGGCCGGGTGCAGGCCGTGCGCGGAGAGGACGACGCTTCCCGTTGACGTGCCGAAGGGAAGCGAATCTCCTCCTGAGACCTTCACGACGAAGGAACTCGTCGACGGGACGCGTGTCCGCGAAGTCGAGAAGGACAGCTCGCTGGTCTTGGTCGTCTCGGTGCTCGCGGCGGGCGCGGGCGTGAGCAGCAGTCCGTCGAGTTGGCTGACGCTCGGGAGTGTGTGGATCTGGAATTGGTTCGGACTGATCTGGGGGTCGTCGCCCAGCTCCGTGGCCTCGCGTCGGAAGTTCAACTTCGTCGGGGCGACGAGCCTCGGCGCGACGAGCTCGATCTGCACGCCGATCGGCTTCCCGTCGACAGTGATCGAGAGCTCATAGACGCCTGGGGGTGCGGCGCCGCTCCTCGGCGGCGGCCAGGAGACGACCACAGCGGACTGCGGCTGCTTCGCGAGGGCGACGGTGAACTCGACACTGCTGCTGTCCTGGCTCGCCTCAAGAACGCTCCAGACCACGTGGGGCTCCGGTGGAGCGCCCTCGGATCGGGACTCTTCTGCTGGAGATGAGACCGCGAAGGGGATCGCGATGCGACGCGTGTCGGGATGAGCGATCCGGTAGGTGTACCGCGGCGTCTTCGGCGTCGGCTTCGTGCCCAGGTTCAGCGTCAGGTCCGGCTCCGGCTTCGGCCTCAGCTTCGGCGTGCTCGAGTCCGTCTCCGCCTCTGCCATCGTCGGAGCGAGCCCGCCGAGCAGCAGACACGCCAGGATCGTCATCGCCGCGCTCCTCATGCGCACACCTCCGTCGGTGAATACGACCTCTGATCCCCTGATCCGCCAGAGTCGGGCTGGCGGGTCTCTCGCCCTGGAGCCGTGTCTAGTGATGTGCCGGCCCTACGGCGCCCCCGACGGAACATGACTCAGCAACAACTGATCCGCCTTGCCACGCTCACGACGGCTCTCGTGATCGGCGGCCTGGTTGCGTCATCGAAGCTCAGGTCTCCCGAGGTCCGGGAGGTCTCGGTGCTCTGCATCGGATCGGCGTCGTCCGTCGACAAGAAGCTGACGCCGTACGGTCTCACCTCGGCGTACCTCTCACAGCGGCTGCGTGACGAGCTGGGCGAGGACTGGAGCGTCCGCCTGGAGCCCGTTCAGGGATCGATCGACACGCTCTTGTCGCTCGAATCCTCCTCGCAGGAGGACTCGTCCGTCGCGCGCATCGGCGTTGCCCAGGCCGATGTCCTCTACCACTACCTCAACGGTGGACATGCCAGCCTGCCGGACGCGCACCCGCGATCCAGCGTGCGTGCCGTGGCCCGGCTGTTCCAGGAGTGGCTCTTCGTCTACGGGCTCGACGTGACACCCGCGAGTTCCGGCGAGAGCGCAGCGGCCTCCGCCGCACATCCCGGCCTCGCCCGCGGTTCCGTGCGCGAGCTGCTCGGGAGCGAGTTTGCGCTGCAGGAGGACATCGCGCCAGCGGTGTACGGCGGGACACCAGGCAGCGGGCATCGAGTCACCGCACAGAACATCGTGCAGCTGCTGCAGCTCGGGACACGGCTGCTCACGGCCAACGTTCCCGCGATGTCGTCGAGCAGTCCGGTCGGCCGCGGAGTCGTCTGGACGACTGTCTCCCCGCCGTCGTCGCGCGTCTCGCCGCAGCAGGCGCTCGCGAGCGACAAGATCCGCCCGTCGGCCGAGCTGATCCTGTTCGACGACACATCCGTGCAGATGGTGACGAACGCGCTGGGCGGGCGGACGTACTCGTCCGTGCCGGCCGAGCGGGCCCTGCAAGGATGGCTCCGCCTCCGCCCCGTGGCCATCGAACGACGCCGCGCCGTGGAGGACTACCCGCGCGACCTCATCGAGTCGCGATCGACCGTCGGCGTGGACGCGATTCTCGTGGCCTCGCACAACACCCCCGCCGCGGTCATCGCCGTGATCGAGCGCGTGCTACTCGATCTGGAGACCGGCGAGCACCGTGTCGATGAAAGCCACCTCGAGCCCGTCAGCGCTCGCATCGCCGACGGCCAGTTGGTGGCCGGTGCCTCGAACGGGCGCGGCACGCGACGGGCCGTGGAGATCGACCCGGGTCATCTCCTGACGCAGACGTCGATCGTTCCCCCCGCACTCACCGCGGGGCCGGATCAGCCCGCACCCGATCGCGCTTCGGTGTGGCGACGACGTACGGATCGCCTCCCCGTGGCGTCACATGCCGAGGTGCGGATCTGGCGCCTCGGTTCGTTCTGGCGCGCACTCACGCGACTCGAGGTCCCGCTGATTCTCCTTCTGCTGCCGGCGCTGGTCGTCGCTCTCCTTCGCATCCTGCCTTCGGACGCGCCGATGGCACGTCTGCGCGAGTGGGTGGACCGCGCGTGGGAGCGTCGTCGGCGAACCGCGCTGCTGGTTCTGACGTTTCTCGCCGTGCACTTCGCCGCCGGGACGCTGATCTGGGTGGCGGAGTACCAGACCGAGACGCTGCGCCCGGAGTCCGAACTCGCTGTGCGCGGCGGTCTGTTCGCGACGTGGCACCTCTTCCGACATCTGCTGATCGGTGAGTTCCAGTACGAGCTGCTCTCTCCGTACTCGGTTGTGCTCATCGGTGGTCTCAAGGGCGGCTACGCGCTCGCCAGCATCTGGCTGACCGTCACGGTCGCTGAACCTCTCAAGGAGTGGTCCATGCGCAGCAAAGAGTCCGAGACCGTCCTCGTCGTCGGGTGGACGAACCGTCTCTGCGCGGTTCTCTGTGAGTTGAGCAAGCAGGATCAGCGGTGCGTCGTGCTGACGCATCGACCGCCGCCAGACAAGTCTGGCCCAGATCCGGCGCCTCAGATCCCGGAGTTCGCCCAGTCGTCCTACGGCCTTGCGAGCGTGGCAGAAGCGTTCAAGCCGACGGCGTACGCGGAGGCGAAGTCCGTCATCGTGCTAGCCGACGTCGCATGGGCGAAGCGCGACGGGACGAGCGACGTGGACTTCTGGGTGACCAAGTCCGTTCGCTCCGTCGATCGATGGCGCAGGAACGGCGGGCCGAGCACGCTGCGCTTGGTCGCGGAGGTCGTTCACCGACACAACATCGAGGAGGTCAAGGCATCCGGCGCCGACGAGGTCATCTGCATCGAGGAGTTCGGCGTCGAGCTGCTCGCGCACGAAGCCGCTGTCGGGGCGGTTGCCGAGGTCTACCGAGAGCTGCTCCGAACGGACTCGGACTCGAACGAGATCTACCTGCGAGATGCTTCCGAGTTCGGACACCCCGCGGACTTTCCCATGCCCTTCTGCGAAGTCGTCAGCCGGTCGGGGGCCCTGTTCTCGGAGGGCATGGACCAGCGCATCCCCATCGGAATCTCCCGCGTCACCGCCGAGGGCACGAAGACGGAGGTCAATCCCGTCGGCGACGATGCGTCGGTGCGTTTCGACGACCGCATCCTCGTGATCTCGCGCCAGCGCAAGGCTCGACGCGATTGACCCTGGGACGGGGAGTCGCGCCGGAGGGGCGGTCTCGCTGCCCCTGCGCTCGACTACCGCACGCAGACCGGGCAGTGGCGCATCGCCTTCTGGTCGAGCGCGACGAGCTGGGCCTTGCGGGTCTCGAGCGGCGCCTCGGAGTCGAACTCGACATCGCCGACGATGTATTGCAGCTGACTCGGTCCGTACTGCGCCCAGTACTCGCGCTTGGCGTCGCCGCTCTCGATGCCGTCGCGGGCCCAACGCAGCGTGTGACGGACGAGGTGGTCGCGTTCGTAGGACGCGCCCCAGCGTGGTGAGCTCCACAGCTTGTCGATCACCGCGAGCTGCGCTGCCTCCTCGCCGCCTATCGGAAGCTCGATGTCGGTGAGCTGCGCGAGCACGCTGCGGGCCGTGGCGCTCTGCGTGAAGCTCGGACCGCGGACATGGAACAGGGCGAACAACGAGCAGCCCTTCGCATCCAAGAAACCGAGCGCGAAGAGCGCCCGCACCTGCTGACGCGCGGTGAGTCCGCGCTCTTCGTGGATGTTCGTGAAGGTGGCCTGCGGAGGGACGGCGAGGAGCGTCGCCAGGTACGGGATCGCGGCGTTGCCCGCGCGTTCGAGCTCCGCCCGCAGGTCGGCGTACTTCTTGGTCTGGTCGGCGTTGCGTTCCAGCTCGTTCCACTCGCGGCAGAAGCGCTCGGCGACCTCGCGGGCCGCGGCCAGCTTCTCGAGTCGGGCCTTGCGTTCGGCTGCGTCCGGCAGAGCGCGAGCGAGCAGCGTCTCGCGCGGTCCGCGGGGGAGTTCGCGGTCCAGCTCGTCGAGAGAGAGCCACCAGACGACACCGCGCGGATTGACGGACGCGGCTTCCCGGATGCGGGCCACACGATTGAATGCGATCTGCAGACGCAGGGCCCGGTCCCTCGCGACGGTCGGGGCGGAGTCGTCGATGGAGACCCGGCCGATCGCCATGTCGGTATCGCGGTCGGGAGTCAGCAGGTCCGACGTGCTGCCCTCGGCCAGCGGGTCCGACTCGGTGAGCGACTTCGTGACGCGCTCGATCGCTCCCGGGGTCGTGTGCCCCTGCGTGCGTGCGCTCGTGGCCGTCGCGATCAGGACGAGCGTGGCTCCGACCAGCAGGCGTCGCATGGGTCCCTCCCTCGGCGCCGGGACGAGCGCCGAGTCTCTGAGCATACCGCGCGCCAGCCGCTGGCGATGCCGTCCCGCCCGAAGGGACCCCCTCGCCGTGGCCCACGCCCTTGGACGAGCGCCACCGCGCTCGTCGGTGTCCCGCCGTGAGCGATGGAGTGATGCGCCGCGTACCCTCGGTGGATGGCTGGCGCTCCGCCCCCGCACGACGAGCTGCGCCTCAGCGTGCTGGATACGCTGGCGTTCTCGAAGCCGGAGGTGGAGATTTGGGTCTTCGGGCACGACGTGCCCGGGATGGCGCCCTTCGCGGCGGGGGCACCGCCGCTGTCGTTGGACCCGCACGAACGATGGGCACTGCTCAGCGAGTTGGCTCACGACGGGCTCGTGGACTTCGAGCCGGCGTTCGGGATCGAGCACGACGTCCGCACGGGATTGTTCGCTCTGCGGGACCCGAACGCGATCCTCGAAGAGCCTCGTGCGTGGCGATCGCACACGTTCCTGACGGAGGCTGGCGCAGCGAGGTGGGAGCGCGCCCGTGACGTCGATTGGGCGTGGTTCTACTCGACGGAGGAGGTCGACGTGGATCACGACGACGGGACTCGCGCCGACGTTCACCTCCTCGCCGGAGGACGCGAAGCTCGGGATCGGATGGTCGCGGTGTGGAAGGCGGCCGAGGGAGTCGTCCTCGCGGAGGAGACAGCACCGAACGTGGAGACCTGGCCGGCGACGTACTGGAAGACGCTACCGGTCGCGTTCGCGCACCGCTTCCGCGTCGACAGGGAGGCCGCGCTCACTTGGCCCCTGAGGGCGGGCGGACTTCCGCCAGGCCCCACTTCGCTGTACGGCCCGGGACTCCTGATCCCGTAGGTCCGGCCGCGCGATCCGCTAGAGGTCGTCGCCGGCTGGGCCTGGTCGACGCTTCGGCGCGGGCTTCGGTGGGGGCTCCGGGACGTCGGGCAGTGGGTCCTCGAACAGGAGTGGATCCTCGGCGGGGAACGGGTCTTCCATCGGCGGCGGGTCGGCGAAGTCGATGCCCTCGATGACGGGCTCGCGCGCCGTCGTACAGCGCACCTCGAGCTCGACCGCGGCCGAGTCGCTCCACGGACGGCCCGGGGGGCCGTCGCTCGGGGAGTTGCGGCAGTCCCAGCCGGCCCAGACGTAGCGCATCGACTTCTCGCAGCCGTGCTCACAAGAGACCTGCGTGCGGGCGTAGAGCGAGGCGATGTCTCCGGCCATCGCGACGTTCGGGTTGTTGACGGCCATGAGCTCGAAGCCACTGCAGTCGGCGACCCAGCGTCCGCTGTAGGCGTAGACGATGAGTGGGTCGTCGCCGCACGACATGATGGTGATGGGTGCGCCCGGCTGTGACGCCACGACGTCCGGGGGAGCGAGGTACGTGCCCGTGTTCCAGTGGAACTCGGACTTGGTCGCGCTCGGCGAGCTCGAGCAGCCGGCGACGAGAAGCACGAGTGCCAGTGTCAGTAGAGTCCGCGCGCGTCGCCCGTCCATGCCGATCCTCCGTAGCCGGAAGTGTACCGAAGCCTCAGCCATGCGACCGCGCGGGATGCGACCGCGTCTGCGCGCTACCCTGCCCAGCATGACGGAGCCCAGCATGACCGAGCCCAGCATGACCGACGAGCTCGAGTACATCCTCGGAACCGACGACGCCGAGCTGCGGCGTCTTCAGTTCCAGCACCACGCCTGGGCCGGGCCGATGCACGCGATCCTGGCGCGCGCCGGACTCCGCACGGGCGCCACGGTCGTCGACCTCGGTTGCGGACCGGGGTACACGACGCTGGAACTCGCGGAGACGGTTGGGCCGGCGGGACGCGTGATCGCCCGCGACCTGAGTGCGCGCTTTCTCGCCCACCTCGAGCGCGTGTGCACGGAGCGCGGCATCGCGCACATCGAGTGCTCGATCGGGGGCGTCGAGTCGCTGGCGCTGCCGCCGGGCTCGATCGATGCGGCGTATGCGCGTTGGCTGTTCTGCTGGCTTCCCGACCCGGCGGCCGCCGTCGCGACGATCGCAGAGAGCCTCCGGGCCGGCGGTGCGCTCATCGTGCAGGACTACATCCACTGGGCGTCGATGCGACTGCTCCCTCGGGATGCGCGGCATGACGCGGTCGTCGCGGCCTGCATGCGGAGCTGGGAGCTCGGGGGCGGGGACATCGACGTCGGCGCGCAGCTCCCGGAGTACGCGACCGCCGCCAGGCTGGTCGTCGAGTCGTTCGAACCGGTTGAGCGGATCGGCGGCGTGGGGTCGCTCGAGTGGCGCTGGATCAGCGAGTTCTATGCGAGCTATGCGCCGCGACTCGTCGAGGGCGGGCTGCTGTCGCAGTCCGATGCGGATGACTTCGCCGCGTTCTGGGCCGAGCAGACGCGCGTAGGGGGACGTCGGATCCTCACGCCGATGATGGCGGACCTCGTTCTGCGAAAGCCGGAGTAGATCGGACTGCTCGCGCTCGAGCTCAGCGACCCCAGCCGCGCGAGAAGGCGTTGTGTCGATACGCGGTGCAGCCAACCAGGCAGCGGAGCGCGGTGGTGGCGACATCAGGAGTGGACGTTCCGACTCCGTCGGCTGTCGGCCAGGAGCCGGTCGCCGCCCCGTCTCTCACCTGGCTCGCGAGAAGCCGGGGGTAGGTGACTAATCTCCAGGCCTGCAGCTGCTCGTAGCTGTCACCGAAGATCACGATCGATCCGGCCCACTGGGTCCACGGGTCCGCCGTGTCGTCGCAGAGCGATGCCCATTCGGCGGTGTGGCGATCGATCGCAGCGTCATCTGCCGCCGTCCGATCGGTCCGCGCGTAGATCCGAGCGACGAGCGCGGTCACGCTTGCCATCAGGTCGTCACCGGCCTCTGGCGGCGGCGGTGCGGGTGGCTCTGGAGAGTCGAACTCCGACATCGCTCCGGACTTCGCGACAACTGCCAGCAGGAACGCCTCGCGCGCGTTGGTCGGCTCGAGCTGCGCCGCGTAGGTGACGGCGCTCTGTGCGGGAGGTCGCAGGCGCCGTCGGCCACCCATGCCCCAGGCCTCGGCCAGCGCGAGGGCTGCGGCGGCGTGCCGCAGGACGTGGTCCGGACGCTCGTGCGACGAGATCGAGCCGTCCTCTGCCTGCACCGAGATCAGGTAGTCGACGCCGCGCTTCACGTGCGGGCCATGACCGTGCGAACTCGGGACTTCACCGCCGTCGATGAACGCTACGAGAGCGAGACCCGTCGCCGCGACGTCGCCATCTGCGCCCCACGAGCCATCGGCGTTCTGCATCGTGACGAGCCAGTCGAGCGACGCGTTCACTGCGTCGTCGATGTTGCGCTTTGCCGGCTCCGGTCGCGGCGCCGGTGTCGGCTGGTCCGGAGCGACCGGAGTCGCGGCTGGCGCCGCAGGTGCCCCGGGCACGGGAGGCGGCGCCGTCGGCGCGTCACATCCCGCGACGAGCGAGAGCCCGACCGTCGCGACGGCGACGGTCCGCACACCGTGCCGCCAGGTCGGCTGCCGGGCGCTCGCGCCTCGTTCGTCCACGTCGGGGCCTCCACTCTCCAGTCGCGACTGGCGTACACATGTCAGGAACGGAGGCGAGGCTCCGTGGTTCGCCGCGGGGACGTCCCGTTCCGATCGCCGCGCCCAGGTCCGGCCGCACGGGTGCCCTTGTCGGCTCCGACTACGATGGGTTCCGTGTAACGTCCGGCCCCGTGAGGCTGAGAGGTTGGTAGGTAGTCGCGCGATCGCGATCGCTCACCTACGAGCCGGGACGCCTCACCCCGGAGCCCAATGTGTCACGTCGCTGTGTCGGACTGCTGATCGTCGCCGCCGCTGGAGCCTTGGCTCTCGCGATCTCCCCGGCCCAAGGTGCCGAGGCGTTCGAGGAGCTCGGAGCCGGTGGCACGGTCCTCGGTGACATCTCGCCCGACCGCGGCGAGGCCGACACGTTCGGCGTTGATCTCGTGGCCGGCTCCACGCTCGACGTGACTCTGAAGGCCGGGTTCGCGGTCGGGCTCGCCGTGACCGATCCGGACGGTTCCCCGTTCACGGTCACGCTCGTCCGCGGTCGCGCCAAGGGTCTCGCAGTTCCGCTCTCCGGTCGCTACGAGGTGCGCGTCAGCGCGACGAACACGTCCGGTGGCAAGTACACGCTCAAGCTGAAGCCGAAGTGGGCGAAGAAGGTCACCTTCGAGGGCACGGACGCCGGGAGCTTCCCGTTCGACGTGCCGGCCGGTGCGACCGTCCGCGCGAGCGTCCGCTCCGCGAAGGGCTCGACGTTGGTGCCAACCCTCGCGATGACCTCTCCGAGCGAGGCCGTGGTCGTTCCCGAGCGCGTGGCGACGAAGAACAAGGTCTCGTTCTCGTCGACGCCTTCGGCTGAGATCGGCACGCACATGGTTGTCGTCGGTGCATCGGCCGGATCGGGCGCATTCCGACTCGTGGTGTCGCGCAAGGTCCCGAAGCCCGTCCTCCGCAAGGTCGACGTGCGCCACGGTCCGCCCGGTCTCTCGTTCGCCAAGGACGGCATCGGCGAGATCCTCCAGGAGACCTGTGTGTCCTGCCACAAGTGGCCGGAGAGGTACGAGACTGCCGTCGGGCGCGGGACCAGCGTCGTGAATCGCCTCCGGGCGAAGGACATGCCACGGCGACCGGTGACGATGTCCAAGGCGGACCGCAAGAAGCTCATCAAGTGGTTCGAGAGCTCGCGGGAGCCCTAGCCCGGCCTATTCATGAGGCTCGCACACTCCGTGACGACCGTCGTCCGGGAGTCGAGGAGCGGCCTGGATGCGGGGGCCACTGCTCGCGCCGAGAGGCTCACCCTGAGCAAGGACAGATCGTCGAGATCAAGGCGCGC
>JAJFFG010000011.1 GCA_021776825.1 Planctomycetota bacterium | reverse complement strand
TCCTGGCGGCTCCGAGTGCGTGAGATCTCGTTCCGGAGACGCGCATGCACCCTCTAGATGCGATTGGAAAGCGGCGCCGGGGCGGGAGATCGCGTGCTCGGGACCGCCAGGCGTGGCGTCCTCGTGAACGATGCGGGCTAGAGTGCCGGGGTGAGCACGCACGACTGCGGGGGCTTCTGGGCGGCGTCAGCCGAGCGGCTGAACGCGGCGCTCGGCGAGCTTGCGGTCGGACTCGACCCCGGGTGGCTCGTCGAGACCGGCGCTCCGGTGGTCGTCGAGGCCCTCGAGGGAGCCGCCGGCGACTTGCGGCGTGCCCTCGGAGAGGCGACGCACGATTCCGCTGAACACAGTGCCGCGACGCACGGTCGGGGCGACACGGGGCTCGATCTGCTGCCGCCCGCGCTGGCCCTCGCTGCTGCGCTCTTGGCGGATCGCGCCGATCCCCCGGGGCGTCACTCGGCGAGCGAGGACGGTTGGCTGGCGGGTGCGGACGTCTCGACTCGAGCGATCGCGGAGCGGACGCTGGCGAGCGTGACGCAGGCCTTGGGGACGTCGCCTACGCGTTGACGGGGACGGGCGACTCTTCGCACAGCGGGAGCACGATCGTGAAGCGCGCGCCGTTGCCTGGCTGTGAGTCGAGGAGCACCTCGCCGCCGTGTTCCTCGACGAGCTTTCGCGTGATGGCGAGGCCGAAGCCCGTCCCACGGGAGCCCTTCGTCGAGAACAAGAGGTCGAAGACGCGCGACTGATCCTCGATGGCGATGCCGTCGCCGTTGTCCTGCACGACGATCCGCACACTGTCGCCGTTCGCCTCGGGCTGCGTGGCGACGCTGACGATGCCGGTGTCGGCGGGCGCGGCGTCGATCGCGTTCGAGAGGACGTTCATCAGGCAGCGCTCGATCGACTTCAGATCGAAGTGGAACAGCCCGATCGTCGGGTCGACGAGCTCGGTGATCTGGATGCCCTTCTCACGAGCCTGCTCACGGGCGAAGGAGACTGCCGAGAGGACGACCTGGTTGAGGTCTGCGCGTGCCCACTCGGGCTCGCGGGGCTTCGAGTAGTTCACCATGTCCTGGACGAGGTGGGCGATCGAGTCCTGCCCATGCCGCACCACATCCCAGCCGGCGCGCAGGTCCGCGTCCGGGTGGTCGCGCAGCTGTTCGTCGAGCAGGTACATGCCGCCGCGCAGAGCGGTGAGCATGTTGCGGATGTCGTGTCCGAGGCCGGCGATCACCTGGCCGATCGCGGCCATGCGAGCCTGCTGCAGGCTCGTCCGGTACAGCTCGATGTTCTCGAGCGCCGTGCCGGCGACGATGCCGACGGTCGTGAGCACGTGCAGGTCGTCCTTGCCGAAGACACCGATCGAGAGAACCGTGTCGACGTAGATCGCGCCGAGCGTTCGCTGCTTGCCGCGGATCGGCACGCACATCGCCGAGCGGATGTTCTGCGCGATGATGCTCTGGCCGGCGGCCAGGCGGGCGTCGGAGCCGGCATCGGCGGTCAGGATCGACATCCCGCCCTCGACGACCTTCGAGAGGATGGTGCGCGAGACGTTGATCTCCTGCGTACTCGCCTGGTCGTTGACGCGCGTCACGCGCGCCTGCGGCTGACCACTGTCGTCGATGACGAGCAGGGCGCCGCGGTCGGCCGGGAGCATCGCGAAGATGAGTTCCATCAGGCGCTGGAGGAAGCTGTCCTCGTCACGCTCCGACGAGAGCAGGGCACCGACCTCGTGGAGCACGGCGAGATTGCGCTGCGCCTTCGTCATGTTGCGACCGCCCGCGCCATCGCGCGGGTGTTGCATGACCAGGTCGCGGACCGTGTCGATCTTCGCGCGGATCTGATGCCGTGCGCCGGGGAAGCCCCCGATGCTCACCCCACCCTCTTGGGCGACCATGCGCAGTTCGATGACGCTGTTGCCGACCAGGACGTCCATTCCCGGCCGGAGCGTGAACGAGCCGACGATCGACTGACCGCTGACGAACGTCCCGTTCTTCGAGCCCAGATCGGTGAGGACCGCGCCCTGCTTGGTCATGTCGATCTGCGCGTGGCGCGAGCTGACTTTCGTGTCCTTCAGGATCAGGACGTTCTCGGGCGAGCGGCCAATCGTGATGGCACGCGTTCCGTCGAGCGGAATCACGACGCCTCGTGATGGGCCTTTGGTGACGACGATCTCGAGCGTGGCCACGGAACGGAGTCTCCCTCGCGTCCGATCCGGAACTTCCCGGACGGAAGCGACGCACTCTCATCGGCACATGAGCCGACCCATCCTGAGCGCTCCGGTCGACGACACAGCGATGCCGGACACCAGATCGGGCTCGCCGGGTGCGCGCCCGTCCCGTCCTCCGACTCGGCGGCGACCCAGGCGGGAACTCAGCCTCGCGCGAAGCGCCAGACGCGACGGAGCGAGAAGCCGGCCCGTGCCGCGAACCCGGGCGGGCGCGGTGGGGGCTCAACGTGCCACGCGGCGGAGGCCGGCGCCGCGTTCGGGGATCCTGCCGCGGGGGGCGGCATGGGCTGCTCGGGTGCAGCTGGGCTCCCAGCGGAAGGAATCGCGCCGGATGGACTCGCAGCGGGCTGGGCCGGACTCGGACTGGGCTGACTCGCACTGGGCTGGCCCGGACTGAGCTGGCCCGGACTGGGCTGGCCCGGACTGAGCTGGCCCGGACTGAGCTGGCCCGGACTGAGCTGGCCCGGACTGGGCTGATTCGAACTGGGTTGAGCCGGGCCAGCAGCGGGACGACTCACGCTGGCGACTTCGTCGTCGTGCGGGGTCGTCCCCAGTGCCGGAGCCGGAGCCAGTGCCGGAGCCGGAGCCAGTGCCGGAGCCGGAGCCAGTGCCTCCGGTGCGGCATCGCCGAGCCTGGGCTCGACGCTCGTCGGCGGCGACGGCATCGGGTGCTCGGCATCGTCGTTCACTACCGGCGCACTCGCGACCGCGCGATCGCGACCACCGTCCCACGCGGATGTCGGCGGTTCGATCTCGTCTCGCTCCGCCTGTACCGGATCCAACGGTACCGGATCCAACGGTGCCGGATCCAACGGTGCCGGCTCAGCGGGTGTCGGAGCGGCTTCATCGGTCGACGCCTCCGCCGGATCCAGCGCGTTCGGCGCATCATGGACGTCGCCGTCGACATCGATGTTGACGTCGGCCGAGCCGTCCTCGTCGGCATCCGAATCCGCGTCGATGTCTTCCGTGTCCGCGTTCGCCTCGCCGGCGTCCTGTTCCCACCACGGCCCTTGCTCGGCCGGCAGCGGCTCTCCGAGCACCTCGATCGCGAGGTTCTCGTAGTCCCGCGCGCCGTTGCAGGAGGGCGCGTACTCGAAGATCGTCATGCCGTGGCTCGGGGCCTCGGCGAGCTTGACGTTCTTGCGGATCTCGGTGCGCGTGACGCGATCGGTGAAGTACGCGCGGATCTCGTCGAGGACGTCTCGGGCGAGGGTCGTGCGCTTGTCGACCATGCACGGCACGACCATCGAGAGACGCAGTCCGCGATTGAGCCGCTGTACGGCCTTCACGGACTCGAGGATCCCGGCCACACCCTGGAGGGCGAAGAACTCGGTCTGGATCGGCAGCACGACCTCATCGGCGGCGCAGAGCGCATTCATCGTCAAGGTGCCGAGCGACGGCGGGCAGT
Source organism: Planctomycetota bacterium (assembly GCA_021776825.1). Taxonomy (GTDB): domain Bacteria; phylum Planctomycetota; class JAJSAM01; order JAJSAM01; family JAJVHW01; genus JAJFFG01. The sequence continues at coordinate 49,038 of JAJFFG010000011.1, read as the reverse complement.
CGATGATCACGAAGTCGACGGGCGGGTCCCGGCCCTCGTCACCGAACGGAAGCGCGGCGCGCTCCGGCGGGTCGATCCACGCCTCGAGCGCCTCGCGCAGCACGAGCTCGCGACCGACGGTCGAGGCCAGCTGGATCTCCGCGTTGGCGAGGGCCAGCGTCGACGGCACGACGAACAGACCGGGCGTGTTCGACTCCCGGACGGCGTCGCCGAGCCCGTGCTCTCCGAGCAGCATGGAGTACGTCGTGCGCTGGATCCGATGCGGCTCGAGGCCCATGTGCACCGTCAGGTTCGCCTGAGGGTCCATGTCCACGAGAAGGACTCGCTGGCCGCGCCGCGCGAGCGCCGCTGCAAGGTTGACACAGGACGTCGTCTTGCCGACGCCGCCCTTCTGGTTGAGGACTGCCAGAACTCGCGCTTCCATGGTGCGGAACGGTAGCACCCCCCGGGGACGGCGTCGGTCGAGACGAGTCCTCGACGCGGTCACGGTTCGCTCGGGGGACCCGTCTACTACAGTTCCGCACGCGGCTGCCTAGCCGCTGGCAGATGACGTTCGAACTACCGAGCCCCCGCTTCGACGAGACCTGGTCCTCGCGCCTCCGGGAGGTTCGCGAGACCGGAGATCGGCGCGCCACGTTCGCGCTGCTCGAGGCCCTGTTCTACGAGCCGCTCGGTGCGTCAGCGCTCGACGAGCTTTGCGCCACGCTGACGGCACTCGAGGACCCGCGCTGCGTCGCGCCGCTCGAAGCCGCGCTGCTCGACGAGGCTCGGCCGACGATCGTCCGCGCGGCGTCGCTCGAGGTCCTCCAGTGCGTTCCGCGCGACGAACCCGCGCGCGAGAGCGTGCAGGCGTGGCTGCACGATGCCGACCCGCTCGTCCGGGCGCACGGTGTGGCCTTCCTCGACGCCCCGGACGGCGGTCGCCTCGCCGCCGCGATGCGCGACCCGGACACGCTCGTCCGCCGCTCTGCGGCCGAGGCCGTGGTGTCGCTGGTTCGGACCAGCTCGCTCGTCGACGCCGTCCAGCGCGCCCTGCGCGACGTCGACCCGATCGTTCGCGAGGCCGCTTGCCGCGCTGCGCTCTTCGACGAGCCGCTCCCGGTGCTCTTCGACGTGTTGCGACTCCTCGGTGACCACGAACCGTGCGTGCGCCGGGCTGCCTGCGACGCACTCGAGGACTTTCCCTGTGTCTCGGTGCTCCTCGCGCTGGCCGACTCGCGCGGCGTTGGCGACGACCCCGGCACGGTTGACGTCGCCCTCGCGACCGTCGTGCGTCGCGTCGCGTTTGGCCTAGAGGGTGCCGAAGGCTCCGCGCGGCGACGCCTCGAGCGTTGGGCCGCCCCGGCTTCGTGGGTGCTCGAAGGGGCGCGTCGGGATGCCGCGCGACCGCGCCCCGAGCGCGGCGACGGCGAGGACGTCGGCGGGGGCCACGAACTGCCGCGCGCTCTCGTCGACGTCGATGCCGCCGCGCGTGTCCTCTCTGATGACGACGCGTCGCCAGGAGCGCAGCGCGAGATGCTGCTCGCTCGATCCTGGACGCGGGCCGGCGACGCCGGTCTGGCCGTGCTCGAGGACTGTGCGACGCACTCCTCGTGGGCGCTTCGCAACGGCGCCGCGATCGCGCTCTACGACGTCGCGGGCGGGGGGAACTCCCGAGCCATGGATCGACTCACGGCTCTCTCGGATGACACCGAGGTCATCGTGCGTCGCACGGCCGTCGAGGCCCTGGCTCGTCTCGGCGACCGGCGGGCGCTGCCCGGAGCGCGCGCGCTTCTCGGCGACAGCCGCTCGCGCGCCACGGCCGGCGATGTCGCTCTGGATGCCATCTCGAGGCTGGCTCCCGAGCAGGAAGCGGCCGCCGCGGTCCTCGGGGAACTCGCGTGCGATGACGACCGCGACGGACTCCTCCTCGGCGCCGTCCATCTCGCGGAGCGACTCGGTCTCGAGGCGGCCGGACCCGAACTCGCGCACGTCGCGTCGGAGCCGGTGGTCTCGGGGGTCGGCTGTCACGTCGCCGCTCTGCGGGCTCTCCGCGGGTTCGGACAGCGCCCGCCCGATCTCGATCTGTCGCACCTCGAGGGCCTGGATCACCTCGACGTCCAGCGCGAGCTCGGCGCCTGGGACTGGCGCGGCCCCCGCTACGGGTAGTCACGAGCCGGGCTAGCGAAGGACTTCGTGCAGGACAGCCGTCGCGAACGCGCCCCGCGGGAGAGTGAATCGGAGCACGATCGACCGGTCGCCGTCGCCGCTCGCTTCCTCCTCGACCGATACGTCCGTCACCGGGATCCGCAACGGCCGCCGCTCGCCGCGTAGCTCGCCGAGCAGGGGGGATCGGAAGTCGTCGGGGCCGAGGCCCTCTGCCGCGAGGATCGCGTGCTCGCGCTCGCCGACGGCGGCGCCCGCGAGCGTGGTCCGCGTCCCGAACAACGGGCCTGACGGCGAGATCTCGAACGCATCGGCTCGAGCCTGTTCGAGCGCGGGGTCGTCGACGGCAAAGACCGCTCCGCGATCGTGCAGGAAGGCGAGGTCGCCCGCCTCGAGCCGTCCGAGGTCGGGGAAGCGATCCGCCACGATCTGATTGAACAGTCGGCTCTGGTACGCCGAGCCGTAGAGACGCAGCAGGCGCCGCGCCAGGCCGCGCAGCGCCTGCTCCGCCGTCCGTCCGCGAGCCAGGTCGCCGAGCAGACGGCGCTCGGTCCGGGCCACCGCTGGCAGCGCCGCCAGAGCCACGTCCGGACGCCCCTCGTCGAGTGCTGCCGCAGCCGCGCTGCGCGGCCCGTCTCCCCCGGCAGCATCGGCGCCGACGACGATGCGACGCAGCGCCGCCTCATTCTCTCGCAACACGAGGTGGCGGCCGACGATGTCGTTGTCGTCGTGGCGTCCGAAGCGTTGCGGTCCGAAGAAGTGGGGACAACCGTCGCGAGCGAGGGCGTCGAGCACGGCGCGCGCGAAGTGTGCAGCGTCCGGCGGCGTGTCTCGGATCCGGATCGCGAAGCGATTGCCGCGCAGATGCCCGAGGCGCAGCTTGTTCCCGTGACGCACCGCGGCGCGGAGCCGGACGTCCGCGACCCCGCCGAGCGCCTCGGCCGCCTTCTCGTGCGGCACATGCTCGACCGAAAGCGTCTGGATCGTCACGGCGCGCGCGTCCTTGAGCCCGGCGTACCCGACGCTGCGACGCGCGACTCCCAGAGCCCGTGCCACCCGGCGGACCGCCTCCGGCGTCGAGATTCCGCGCTTCTCGATCGTCAGGTAGAGGTGGTCACCGCTGCCGCACGGTTCGTAGGTCGAGATCTCCTCGACGCGGAAGTCCTCGAGCTCGCGGCGCGTGACTCCGGTTGTCCCGGGGAGTTGCGAAGTGAGGCGGGGGAGATCACGCGGGGTCACGGTGGGACAAATGAACCCCCTCCGGGTGAAGATGGCAACGACACACGGGGAGGAACGACCGGTCCCCGTTCGCGTCGAAACCGCGGGAGACCTCACCATGCTGCTCACCGCTCGTCGATTCGTCGCTCTCGCCGCAGTCACCACCGCCCTCGTGGCCGGCACCGCCGGACTGCTCCACGCGCAGGAGGCGGCCGACCTCGCTCAGCGTGTCGATGCGCTCCGCACCGCGGCGGCGGATCGAGATCTGCCCGCCGTCGAGCAGCTCGCTCAGGCTCTCCTGGCCGCCGCTCCGGGGCCGGACACCGCCGATGAGGCGCGACTCCTGCTCGGGCGCACCCGGCTCGTTCTGGGCCGTCCGGACGAGGCCGCAGCCGCCGTCGCGCCCGTGGTCGACCGCGCCGAGTCGCCCTGGCACGTCAACGCGCTGTTCATCGTGGCCTCGGCCGGCGCCGCCCAGCGTGACTGGGTTCGGGCCGCCGATGTCTATGCGGCGCGCGTCGAGTGGGCCGCATCGGAGCTGCACGCGGCCGAGATCGCCGGGCTCTATCGCGAGATCGCCGACGCGGCGTTCGAAGGCGCGACGACGACGGACGACTACGGCCGCACGCGGCAGACGCCCGACTGGTCGACGGCGCGGCGCTTCTACGAGCGCTCGCGCGCCGAACACGCCGTCGAGGACGAGGCAGTCGAGATCGCGTATCGCATCGGTCTCTCTGCGCTGGAGTCCAGCGATCCGGCGGCCGCGAGCCGGGAGCTCGAAGCGCTGTTGCGTGGGGAAGCAGGCGAGTTCGCAGACGACGCCCTGTTCGCGCTCGGTCGTGCTCGTGTCGCGCAGAACGACGCCCCGGGCGCGCGGACTGCGTTCACGGAGCTTCGCGACCGATTCGGCGACTCCGAGCTCGCGCCGCTGGCCTTGATCAGCATCGGCGAGACCTGGTGGAAGGCCCAGCGCCCGGCCGAGGCCGAGGCGGTCCGGCGCGCCGTCGACGCGTGGCAGACCTTCCTGCGTCTTCACCCGCGACACGATGCCGCGCCAGCGGTCGCGCTGCAGATCGGGAGCGCGTTCGAGGCCGGTGGTCTCCTCCGCGAGGCCGCGGCCGCGTTCGAGGATCTCGTCACCCGTTACCCGGACGACGAGCGCGCGCCGCCGGCTCAGGACCGCGCCGCCCGCGCGCTGCTGGGGATCCAGGAGTACGACGCCGCCGTCGCCGCCTGGCGCGTGATCCTGGCCCGCTGGCCGGACCACGCCCTGTGGGCATCCGCGCGCGAGAGCATCGCCGCCGCGTCGTTTCGCAAGGGCGAGGACGCGCTGAAGGACGAGCGCTGGGACGACGCGACCGCCGCGTACACGGCATTCCTGGCAGGCTTCCCCGCGCACGGTCTCGCCGGTCAGGCGCAGCGACGCCTCGGCGACGTGGCATCGAAGCGCGAGCAGCACGAGGCCGCCGTGACCGCGTGGCGCCTCGGCGCGTCGAAGTACCCGCAGGACGCGCACGCCGCCGTCTGCGTCCTGAGCATCGCCCGCGCCTACGAGGGGCCGCTCGCGGACCTCGAGAAGGCCCTCGCTGCATACGAGGAGGTCGTCAAGCGCTGGCCGAGCTCGCAGTCAGCACGGATCGCTCGCGGGGTCCTGACCCAGATGAAGGGGCGCACCCTGAACGTCTCGGTCAGCCGAGCGTTTCGGACCGACGAGTCGCCGACCGCGAAGGTCACGCTGCGCAACGTCTCCCGTCTACGCATGAAGGCGTACCACCTCGACGCGGCGGAGTACGTGCGCAGGCGCGGCGGACTCGCTGGAGTCGAGAAGGTCGACGTGGACGTCGTGAAGCCCGATCACGAGTGGGATTGGGAGCCGGCTGACTACGAGCGTTATCGGCTGCTGGAGCGCGACCTGCCGCTGCCGTTCTCGCGGCCCGGCGCGTACATCGTCACGGCGGCCGACGACGAGCTCACGGCGACGCTTCTCGCCATCGTCTCGGACGTCACCGTCATCGCGAAGGCGGCGCCCGGCGGGGGGCTCGTGTTCGCGTTCGACGAGCGCACGTCGGAGCCGGTCGGCGGCGCCGCTGTTGAGATCCTCGGGTCCGACTTGCGCGGCGTGACGGGCGCCGACGGTGTCTGGCGCGTCGACGACAAGAAACTGACGCGCCTGCGGGCGATCGTCACCGCGAAGGGCTCACGCGAGGGTCACTTTGCGTACGCCGATGCCGGTGCGGCGGGCGCACAGGCGTTCGGATACGCGACGAAGGTGTTCCTGCAGACCGACCGGCCGTTGTACCGCGCCGGTCAGGACGTGCATCTGCGCGCGATCGTGCGCCGCGTGCACGACGGTCACTACGTCACCGAGACGAAGCTGAAGGTCCGGGTCACGGTCACCGATCCACGCGGCGCGTCGCTGTTCGACGAGACGCTGCGAACGGACGACTACGGCGTCGTCGCCGCCGACCTCGCGCTGGCCGACGATCCCGCGCTCGGCACGTACACCGTCTCGACCACGCTCGACGGCCGGACGTTCACGCGCACGTTCGACGTGCTCGCGTATCGCAAGCCCGACATGCTCGCCGAGCTCGAGACCGAGCAGCGCACGTACCTCGCCGGCGATCAGGTGAAGGCCACGGCCTCGCTACGCTTCGCGGTTGGTGGAGTCGCCTCAGCGGTGCCGGTGCGTTGGACGGTCTTCCGCGGTCCGTACGCGTTCGACGCCTCGCGACACGAGGCCTTCGCGTGGTTCTTCCGGGATCCGAAGCGCGACGCGGAGCGGCGTCGCCGTGAAGCGGCCGGAGCCAGCGTGCATGCGCGTGGCGACGGTACGACCGACCGCGAGGGCAAGCTGGAGATCGCGTTCCCGACCGACGCCGTCGAGGAGGATCGCACCTACTCGCTCATGATCGAGGCGCAGGACCCGAGCCGTCGCTGGATCACGGCGTACGCGCAGATCCCCGTGACGCGTTCCGGCGTCTACGTGATCTGCCGCACCGAGAAGAAGGTCTACCGCCCGGGCGAGCGCGTGCGCCTCGAGGTCACCACCGTCGATGCGCTGCACGTGCCGCTGAGCATCGCCGGTCAGGCGCAGCTCGTTCGACGCCGTCGCGTTGACCAGCACTGGACCGAGGATGAGGTCGCGACCGTCGCCGTCGAGACCGATGCCGCCGGTCGAGCCGTCGCCGACCTGAAGGCACCGAAGGGTGGCGAGTACGTGGCGCGCTTCACCGCGCGGGATGCGCGCGACCAGCCGGCGGTCGGGCAAGCGCCCGTCACCGTCAGCGGCGACGCCGAGGATCTCGAGAAGCAGGCCCGGCTGGTTGCTGATCGCGAGTTCTACCGTGAGGGCGACGTCGCGAAGGTGCTCGTCAATGTGCCCGTCGCGCCGGCGGCGGTACTCATCACGTACGAGGGCGATCGCGTGCTGGAGCATCGAGTGTTCATCGCGCACGAGCGCTCGACCACCATCGAGCTGCCGTTACGCGCCGAGCACGCTCCGAACGTGTTCCTGCGCATGGCTGTCGCGAAGGAGGGCGCGCTCTACGAGGACGGTGACGAGGTCGCCGTGTTCCAGTACCTGGATGTCGCTGTGAGCGCGACGCCTGGCGAGATGCGTCCGGGTGAGTCGGTCGAGATCGAGATTCGCACCACCGACCAGAGCGGCAATCCCGTCGAGGCCGCAGTGGGCGTGGACATCGTGGACACGGCGCTCTATCAGCTCGCGCCCGACACGACGCCGCAGATCAAGCCATTCTTCTACGACCAGCGTCGGACGCACGCCGTGCGGACCGCATCGTCCGCAGGACCCGTGTTGCCGACCGTGACGCGACCGACGAACAAGGACCTCCTCTTCGAGCAGATGCGGCGGCTCGGCCGCGAGAAGTTCAAGGAGATGGAGGAACACGTGCTGCGTGGCCGCAAGCTGCTCGAGCAGGGGCAGGCGGCGGCGGCGCGCGAGGAACTCCGGAAGGCCCTCGCCATCGCCCCCGGCAACTTCGAGGCGCGGGGTCTGATGGACCTCATGGAACGGCAGGACGTCCTCGAGAAGGACCGTGAGATGCGCGCCGATCGCGCGCCGGCCGCAGCGGCGAAGCCGAGGCGTCCTCGCGCTCGCACGTCCAATGGGCCGACGACCGGAGGTGGCAGCGCCGACGCGCCGTTCGAGGGCCCGGGCACGAACGGAGTGATCGGCATCGGTGGTGGAGCCGGCGGCGCCTTCGGCGGTCGCAAGGGCGGACGCCGCAACCTGCGTGCGGGCGGCGGCGGCCGCGCCCAGGACAAGAAGAAGGGCGACGACGCGCGGGATGCGCTCGCGGTGCTGTCGAGCTCGAGCAAGCACATCGCGTATCGCCGATCGTCGTCGCTGAAGAACTACGCTGCCGATGCGTCACTCGCGGGCGCCGTGTTGAAGCTGCAGAACGCCCAGGCGATGGCGCCGCCCGAACTGCGTCAGCGCTTCGAGGACACGGCGTACAGCTCACCGCGTGTGGTCACCGGTCCCGATGGTCGCGCGACCGTGCGCGTCGAGATGCCGGACAACCTCACGGAGTGGCGCGTGACAGCACGCGGCGCCACGCGCGGACCGCTCGTCGGTGAGGGGCGCACGCGCTTTGCCGTGCGCAAGGACGTGCTCGTGCGTGTCGACGCGCCGCGCTTCCTCGTCGACGGTGACGCGACGACGGCGACCGGGACCGTGCACTCCGACCTCGCGGAGGCGACGCGCCTCGAACTTCGGATCTCGGCCGAGGGCGATCCCATCTCCGGCGATCAGAAGCACGAGACCGATCTGCCCCCGGGAGCCGTGCTCTCGTTCGACGCCGCGCTGAACGCCTCGACCGCGGGCCCGGGACGCGTCCGTGCCGAGGCCCTGACGCCCATCGAGAGTGACGCGGCGGTGGTGCCGCTCCCGGTCTTGCCGTACGGCTTGCGACGTCTCGACGGCGCCAGCGGGGTGCTCGTCGAAGAGGCGTTCGCCGAACTGACGCTGCCCGAGCGCATCGCCGACGGAACCGCCGCACTCGTCGTGACGCTGTCGCCGTCCGTGGACGTCTCACTCCTCGAGTCGCTGGCCTACACGTCCAGCTACCCGTATGGCTGTGTCGAGCAAACGGTCAACCGCTTCCTGCCCGCGCTGGCCGCGCGTCGCGCGCTCGAGAAACTCGACTCGCCGGCGTTCCGCAAACGCGATCGTCTCGACGAGAGCGTGCGGCGTGGACTGGCCTCGCTCTACGCGCTCCAGAACCCGGACGGATCATTCGGCTGGTTCGGTGCTCGACGCCCCGGTGGCGGCGAACGCGCGCAGGGCCGCGACGCGGAGATGACCGCGTATGCGCTGCTGGGGATGCTGCGCGCCGAACGCGCCGGCTTCAAGGTGTCGCGCCGCAACCGCGATCAGGCCGTGAATGCGGCGAAGACACTGCTCGCGCAGGGCAGCGACGCGAACCGCGCGTTCCTGCTCTACGCGTTGTCGCACGCGAACGCGGCCGACGCCGCGCAGCTGAACGCGCTGTATCGCAAGCGCGACGGCCTGGACGCGCGCACCGCCGCGCTGCTCGCGCTGACGATGCATCGCACGAAGCGTCCGGGACCAGCGCTCGAACTGGTGAACCGACTGGAGAAGATCTTCGTGCGCGAGGGCGGCGACGCTCACTGGGAGTCCCGTGGGGCATCGTCGCGTCGCTCTGCGCGTCGACCGGTGTGGCCTGTGTCGCCGGATGCCGAGCCCACTGCGTACGCCCTGCTCGCCCTGATCGCCACCGATCCGTCGAACCCCCTTGTCGATGACGCGGCGGCCTGGCTCGGTCGCTCACGTCGCGGCCCGGCGTGGCGCTCGACGCGCGACACCGCCGTCGCGATCGAGGCTCTCGCCGAGCACGCGCGTCTGCGCGGTGTGGAACGCGCCACCGGGAACGTGTCGGTGTTCGTGAACGACAGCGAGGAGCCGCAGGTCGTCGTGTTCGGCGACCGCGGGTCGAATGCCGTCGATGCACCCATCACGATCACCGTCCCTGCCGACCGTCTGCAGCTCGGCAAGAACCGCATCGTGCTGCGCCGCGAGGGCGGCGGCCAGGTGCACTGGTCGGCGCTGATGTCGGCGGTCGAGCCCCCCGAGGAGGGCAAGACGATCGAGGCCGGCGGCACGCTGGTCACGGTCGAGCGCGACTACACCGAGTGGGTGGCACCGCCCCTGCCCGGACAGGAGGCCGTGGCCCGCATCGTGCCCGGTTGGACCGTCGTCATCCCCGACAAGCGCCCGAAGGACTGGCACGGTCGACCGCTCTCAGCGGCCGGTACCGGTGACAAGGTGCGCGTCACCCTGCGCGTCAGCTCCCGTCTGCCGATTGAACGCGTACTCGTCGAGGACGCGCTCCCGGCAGGGTTCGAGGTTGTCGGCCAGAGCGCCGCCGGCTCCTACGACCGCGAGGAGCGCCGTGACGATCGTCAGGTGTTCTTCCTGTCGAAGTTGCATGGCTCGACGACGCTCTCGTACGTGCTCCAGGCCGTCCACCCCGGGGAGTACACGGCGCTGCCCGCGATGGCGCGCGCCATGTACGAGCCCGAGATCCACGGCTGGTCCCGCGAGAACACGCTGACCGTCGAGCGCGAGCCCGGCGCCGCCGGTCGCGCGCCATCCGCCGAGGAGATCACTCCGGACGAGCGTTGGGGCCTGGCCCTGCGCGCGTTCGCCGCGGAGGACTGGACGTCCGCCCGCGACGGCCTGCGCTCGCTGATGGACGACCACGAACTTCTCGGCCCGATCCTCGAGGAGGCGTGGGTTCGGCTGTTCCGCGTCGGGCGCGAACTCGACGACGCCGACCTGATCGTGAAAGCGCACGAGGAACTCGTGGACCGCAACCCGCGGCGCGCGGCGCAGAGTCTCGAGGACCGTCAGGCCCTCGCCTCCGCGTATCGCACGATGGGCGAGCACGAGCGCGCGCTGACCATCCTGCGCGATCTCGTGCGGGATCACTTCTCGCGTGATCTCGAAGCCGCCGAGGCGTTTGTCTCCGTCGGCGATCCGTGGCGCGCGCGCCTGCTGATCCTCAGCGCGCTACGCCGTGTTCCCGATGCACCCTGGGGCGAGGCGCACGAGTTCGCGCTCGCCCGTCGCACGGCGTCGATGCACGCGCGTCCCGCCGACGCTCCAGGCGGTGCCGGACCGTTGATGCTGACCGAAACGGTGCGACAGCTCCGCGACTTCCAGGCGCACCACGCCGGTTCGTTGCTCGCTCACGAGGCGGGGCACCAGACCGTGCGCACGCTGCTCCAGATGGGGCTCGCCGAGGACGCGGTCGAGGAGGGCACGCTCTTCCTCGGTCGACACACGGACAGCCCGCATCTCGACGACGTCACGTTCCTGGTGGCGACCGGCCACTTCCAGGCCGGTGATCACGACCGCGCCCTCGCGGCGGCACGACCGCTGCTGACGGACGGGTTCCCGACCAATGCCGATCCCCGGAAGCGAGCGGCGTCCCCGTTCCGATCGCAGGCGATCCACCTGACGGCCAAGGTCGCGCACCTGCGCGGTGAGCTGTCGACGGCTGTCGACCTCTATCGCAAGGTGGCCAAGCTGTATCCGGACGCGCGCGACGCCCTCGACTTCCTGACCCGCAAGGGCCTGGAACTGCGCGAGGTCGAGACCGCCCCCGTTGGCACGACGCCCACCCTGCACCTGAAGCGCCGCAACGTCGCCGAGGTGCGCCTCGAGGTCTACGCCGTCGACTTCATGATCCTCTACGCGTTGCGCCCGGACCTGTCGCAGGTCAACCGCATCGACCTCTCAGGCGTGCGCCCGGTCGACGAGTGGAGCGTTGCGCGGCGCGGCTCGGAGGACTACCGCTGGTCTGACGAGGAGGTGTCGCTGCCACGCTCCGAGAAGGGCGTCTACCTCGTCGTGGCGCGCGGGGACGGTCTGGAGTCGTCGAGCGTCGTGCTCGTCAGCGATCTCGAGGTCCACGTGCAGACGACGGACGGTCGCGTGCGCGTGTACGTCACCGATCGCGGCAGCGGCCAACCCGCTGGCGAGGTCTACGTGAAGGTCGGCGACGGCAAGACGATCAAGGCCCAGGGCTTCACCGATGCCCGTGGCGTCTTCGAGGCCGGAGCCGTCGGCGGCTCGTTCTCGGTGGTGGCCGAGAAGGACGGCAACGTCGCGCTCTGGCGGAGGTGATGTGGGCCGGCGGTGATGTGGGCCGGCGGTGAAGTGGGCCGGTTCGTAGCGGCTTCGTACGGGCGGATCTCCTGATCCGCCCCGCCCGCTGGGGTGGCTCGCGCGAAGCGGGTCCGACGGCGCTCTGCGAACGACCCGCGGAACGCGGACGGCCATCGGTCGAGGGCGCTCACTGCCCGACGACAACCCCGGAACCCACCCCGTCGTAGGGCCGTCGTAGCCCTACCGCTATGCTCTCCTCGATGCGCTCGATCCCCGTCCTGGCTGCTGCTGCCCTCGTGGCGGGCCTGCTCGTGGCGTCACCGCTCAGCGCGCAGGACTTCCTGCCGGACGGCTCCGACGAGGAGCCAGTGGCGTCGACCGACGAGTCCACACCGGACTACCTGAAGGCCCTGGCGCTGCAGCGCAAGCGCCGCTTCCGCTCGGCACAGAAGGCGTTTCAGAAGCTCATCAAGAAGTACCCGCAGTCGGTGCATCTCGAGGACGCGCGACTTCGCTCGGACGAGAACCACTTTGCCGGTGTGACCCGCATCCACGAGAGCGGGCCGCCGTCGCGGCGGATCGACGTCGCGGTGATGGGCGATGGGTTCACGTACGTGGGTGCCAGCCAGAAGAAGCAGGAGGAGTGGGCGTACGAGTGCTTGAAGGTGCTCTGGAGCGAGGCGTCGTTCGAGGCCTACAAGGACTACTTCAACTACTACTTCGTGCGCCTCGTCTCGGAGGACGAGAAGGTCGATCCGAAGATCACCGACGAGCAGAAGCTGAAGATCGACGAGAAGAACAAGAACCGGGCGAAGAAGAAGAAGTACGACTACTCGACCGCCCTCGACTGCAAGGCCGCCGGCCCCGGTGGCCAGGTCATGGCCGACCGCACGCTGGTCTACAAGTGGCTCGGCGTCGCTGAGAAGGAGATGCAGGGAGTCGGCGACGACGGGCTCGTCATCGCCTTCGCGCAATGGGGGCGGCTCGGCATGGGTGGCGGCGGCATCGCCAACGTCGGCCGGCCCGACAAGTCGATCACCGTGCACGAGTTCGGCCACGCGTTCGTCGGGCTGCTGGACGAGTACGCGAACAACCCGAACCCGCCGTGGCGCGCGATCCGCGCAGCCAACGCCACGAGTGACCAGGAGGACATCCCCTGGCAGCACTGGCTCGACGCGCCCAAGCGCTACGCCGGCAAGAAGAAGGTCGGGGTCTTCGAGGGCGGTGCGACCTTCAAGAAGGGCGTCTGGCGACCGGCTGCGACGTGCGCGATGAACGCCGCGGGCGCGACCGGCTTCTGTCCCGTCTGCCGCGAGGCGTCGGTGCTCGCGATATACCGCTACGTCAGTCCGATCGACACGTCGAGCCCCGCACCGGAGCTCGAACTGAAGGTGCTCGAAGGTGACCCGAACGTGATCAGCGTGTTGCCGATGATGCCGCGCTCGCACGAGCTCGCCGTCGAGTGGTTCGTCGAGCTGATTGAGTCGGATGCGCCGGGACCGGGCGACGGCGAGGAGGATGGCCTGACGACGGGCACGTTCTTCGGTCGCCGTGTGCGGCGCTTCAACCGCGGCTCTCGACACTCCGAGGACCGTGACGCGTACGAGGAGGAGCCGATCGGCGACCTCTCCAAACTCGGGAAGCGCGTGAAGACCAAGCGCGGCGACCCGATCCGCCACGAGTTCCGAGTGGGGGAGCTGCCTCCCGGCCGCTACAAGGTCAGCGCGCGCGTGAAGGACCCGACCAAGTGGGTCCTGAAGGACGAGCGCCACCTTCTGGAGGAACGCGAGACGTGGTGGGTGACGGTAGCGCCGAAGCCGTGAGCCGCCGTGCGGTCGCGGGTCTCCTGAGCGCGGGTCTCCTGAGCGCTGGTCTCCTGAGCATCGTCCTCCTTGCTGGCTGCGCGAACGCGCGCACGTCGAAGCGTCCGCCGCGCGCCGCGCGTTCGCCGACCGCGACCGTCGCCGCCGTCGACATCTCCCAGAACCCGCATCTCGCCGACTGGCACGTCGTGGAGGTCGCGATTACGGCGCCGGACGGCAGCGTCTCGCTCTCGCTCCGAACTGGGTTCCGTGAGGGGCTCTACGCGGGCCTGCTCGAGCGACGCTACAGCCCGCTCGATCCGGTCTACGTCGACGCCGCCGGTCCCGACGTCGTCCGCGAGCGCGGCCCATTCCTACTCCGCTCCGGCGTCACAAAGAGCCAGCGCGCCGCCGACGGCGGCGTCGTCGTCTCCGGCTGGTGCGCCCTCATCGCCGCCCGCAAGGGCCAGCCCGACGAGACCCTCTTCCTCGCCGAGGTCGCGGACCTCGCCATCCGCCCGACCGAAGGCACCGACCGCCGCCACGGTGGCCCGGTCGCGGGCAAGAAGCTGGCGGAGGCGCTGCTCCGCAAACTGCCCGCGCGCTGACGATCAGTCCGGCGCCGCGCCGACCACGTTGTCCTCGAAGACCGCGAAGTCGCCGTCGTTGATCACGTGCAGTCCGGGTGCGTCGATGAGGAGGCTGCAGCGCCGCACGACGGTCGCGCTGCCGGCATTCAGGAGTGACGGCGACGCGCCGCCGTACGACCCGATCAGCGTCGACTCCTCGACCACGTTGCCCACGCCGGCGCGAACATGCAGGCCGGGCGTCGGCTCGTTTCTCCAGCCCGGGCTTCCCCGAGCTTGCGCGCGGGCGATGACGTTCGCGTCGCCGTCGACGAGTAGCCCGGTTCCGCCGGAGAGGTCGAGTGAAGCGTCAGAGAGCCGGTTGTCGTTCCCCAACAGCGCAACGCCCTGGGGCACCGTACCGTTGCCATACACCGTGATCGAGTCGAGCGTGTTCTCGTTGCCTTGCACGCGCAGCCCAGTGCCGTTCTGCACGCTCACGTCCAGACCGGTGACCACGTTCCGCGACCCCGTGAGCTCGATGCCGGGGGAGCGTTGGCTGAAGCACCACACGCCCGAGATGACGTTGCCGTCGCCTGCGATGCGGATTCGCGCCGTCCCGGTGTTGACATCCCCGGGGCCGGAGTGCGAGATCGCGCGGATCTCCGCACCAGAGATCTGGAGGTCGAGCCCCACGGCCACGTCATAGGAGACGAGTCCGCTGATCGTCCCCCCCGGCGTGTCGCTACGGATGCGGATCGCGGGGCCGCTCGCCAGGTAGCCTCCCGATCGCAGCGACATCTGGAAGTCGGACTCGATCCGGTTGCCGCGCACCGTCGGGAGGTCTCCTTCGACGTCGATCCCGACTCGCTCGACGAATGCGTAGGTGTCCTCGACAACGGCGCGATCGCCGCGGACGGTGACGGTGCGGCCGCCGCCGAACATTGTGTTCCCGCGCACACGCGCGTCGTCCCCGTTCACCTCGATCGCGCTCTGGATCGACCGGAAGTGGTTCCTCCGAACGCGACAGCGTTCTCCCTGGAGCACGATGCCCCTCGTCCCCACCGGGACGAAGCCGGTTGTGTTCCGCCGTGGCGAACGAACGGTGAAGAAGCGACTGGACCGAACCACCGCGCGGTTACCGAGGATCGTGACGGAGGTGCTCCGCGGCGAGTACATCTCACAGTCGACGACGCGCGCGTGACGGCCTGAGACGCGCAGCCCTTCGGACCGGTCGCCCTCGAACACGCAACGCCGCACGAGCGTCCGGCTTCCCGTCACGCGGACCACGCCGTCGCGGACACGCAGCCGGTGCAGCCCGATGCGCGTGCCACGAACGTGCAGCGCCCCAGTGAGGACCGCACCCTTCGATCCCACGATGCGCACCCCAGGCGCCGACGTGCAGCTACCACCGAGCCGTGCGTCCGCGACCACGACGACGGTGTCACCCGGTCCCGCGATCCGCACGGCGTCCGCCACCGTCGGCTGCTGCAGCGGGACGAGGATCGTCTCGGCAACCGCCTCGCCGGCTGACGCAGCGAGGACCGCGAGAGGGAGGAGCCAGCGGAGCAAGCGCGTCGCCCTCACTCGACCACCGTGAGCACGTTGTCCTCGAACACCGCGAAGTCGCCGCTGTTGCGGACGGACTGTCCTTCCGGGGCGTCGTCGGGAGAGTTGACGCCGGAGAGCAGTGTGCAGCCACGCACGACCGTGGCGGTTGCGGCGTTCGACAGGCCGCTGTCGCGATGATCCTCCGCGCGGGCCTCACACTCGGTCACGATGTTTCCGGTGCCACTCGCGATCACGATCGCCGCCGAAGGAGCGCCGAGGTAGTTGCGCAGTCTCGCCGCGATGCTGGCCACTCGATTGCGGTGACCTGAGATCTGCACGCATGTACCGAACCACACCTCGACGCTTCCCCCGTTCACCTCGTTGTCGTCGCCGGTCACCGCGACTCCACCGCCGCCGCGGGCGCCGACGTCCAGGTCGCGCAGAGTGTTGTGATCTCCTTCGACGAGGATCGCGGGGGTACGGAGGTTCGACCCTGACGTCGCGAAGACCCCGATGATCTCGTTTCGCGAGCCCACCACCCGGAGCGTTCGCGCGTAGGTGGTCTGGCTGGACATCCCATCCAGTCGATTGTCATCACCGACGAGGAGTACGCTTGGTTCGAGGCTGAACGTGTCGACCTCACCGTGATAGATCGACCCGATCTCGGCGCCGCACAGGCGCAGGTCGAATCCGCGTTGGTGCTGCTGGACGGTGTTGCGCCTGACCTGTCCGCCGGGGGAGTCCGAGTGCACCCGGATGCCGGGACCGCCGCCGAAGCCGAAGAGACCGAAGTTCCGCACGTCGTTGTTCGTGACGACCGGCGTATCTCCGAGGACGTCGATGCCGAACCCGTCTTGGTGAAGGAGGTTGTCGTCGATGAGCGCACGCGCGCCACGGACGAGGAACCCATCGATGCTCGCTTCCGTCATGTTGCGGAGGACGCGGGCATCGTCGCCCCGGAGCACGAGCGTCCTCTCGATCGCCACCAGCCGGTTGCCGCGCACTCGTGCGCGATCACCGTCCACCTCGATCCCGCCCGAGGCCTGGGCAGGGAGACGGATGCTGCGGCGACCGAGGCGTCGCATGTCGATCGAGTTCCTGACGACGCGCGCGCTCGGCCCCTGGATCGAGATCGCAGTCGCGCGTCGCTGCTGGAAGCGCGACCCCGAGACGGTGGCGCGGCGCCCGCGGATCCGCACGCCCGTGCCTCGCTCTCCGTCGAAGCGGCAGCGACGCACGAGTGCGCGGTCTCCGGTGAGGCGGACATCCGCGTTGCGGAACGAGACTCTGTGGATGCGGAGGCCGTGGCCCGTGAGCTCGAGCGAACCGCGTACGTACGCCTCTGGCGCGCCGACGATGCGGATGCCCGGACGCGCCGTGGCGCGCCCGCCGCCCGGCGCCGACGCGACGACGACGATGGTGTCCCCGGGTCCGGCGCCGGCCACCGCGTCGGCGACGGTGGGTTGCTGCAGGGGCACGAAGATCGTGTCAGCGGTGGCCGTCGTGCCGAGCATCACGAGGAGCGCTCCAACCAACGTGAACCGTCGCATCGGGTGGATCATCGGTCGTTCCGCTCGAACAGTGCTCTCACCTCGCGGGGTCGGACGTGAGCAGGGGCGCGCGGACGCAGGAGCCGCGAGAGGCGCAGCGTGCGGCGGCCGTCGTCGCCGACGGCGGACCAGAGCATCCACGCCCGGCCGTCGGTGTCGGACTTGTCGCAGGCGGCGAGCTCGTGGACGCGGCCGAACCGCGCCGAGATCGTCTGGCGGCGACGCGCCCGCCCGCGATGGTCGACGCCGCGCACGAGGATCGCGTCGACTGTGCCTGCTCCGCGATGACGCCCGCGCGCCGCGGCGACCACGAACCGTTCGCGACCGTTCGTGACGGCTGTGATCACGGGAGTACCGACGATCGACCGCGGGAAGACCACGCGCGTTCGGACCTCGGCGTCCTCCGTCCGGATCTGAACGACGCCGCGACCCGAGCGCCGCCGGAACAGGGGCGCGTCCACCGCGCGGAACGCGACAGCGATGTCGCCCTCGCCAGCGGGTGCGGCTCGGATCTCGCCGGCCGTCGTCGAGGGGTGGCGCTGACCGAACAGCACCGACTCACGATCGAGTTCGAGCAGGCCCGGCACACGGCCCGCCAGCGGCACGAGAAACCCGCCAACGGAACCGGAGTAGTCCACGGCGCCGGTGATCAGCACTCCCTCCCGGTTCGGTGTGAGTCTGACCTCCAGGCCGGCGTAGCGGCTGCCACTGCGGTTCGGCGGAGAGATCGGACCGGAGTGCCCGATGCTGCCGTCGGAATCCACGCGAACGAGCCACTGCCGCGACTCGGAGCCCGTGGAGAAGTTCGGAGTTGAACGGAGCGACTGGCTGCCGAAGACCCACGCGGATGCGCCGCGGGGCTCGACACCGACGATGTAGAAGTCCTCGAGTCGTTCGATGCCCGGGTACTGCTCTCCCGATGGCGGAAACACCGACATCACTGGCGAGAAGACAACGTCCCCGGCGCCGGCATCGAGTGTGACTCGCTGCACCCGCAGGTAGCCGTTGTCGTACTCGTTGAGTCCTCGATCGCGACGACGCACCGGGCCGACCTCGACCACGGACACGAGTGTGTGCGAACTGGCTTCGGCGAAGTAGCGTTGCTGGGACGGGGCGCTGAGGTCCGATCCGAGATCGCGTTCGGTCGCGCGGAGGCGTTCGCGCTCCGAAACGAGCACGGGGCCGTCGCGCTGCACGCGATCGATCCAGAGGTGGACCGTCTCACCGGCCTCCGCGACCCACACGGCCGCCGCGATCCCGTCCTGGACGTCGAGCGTCGACAGACACGCGGGCTCGCCGTCGTGGACTGGTGCGCGGAGCCGCAGTGTTCGCGCCGATCCGTGCGCACCGACTGCGAGGACGTCCACGCCGTCCGCATGGGCGGCGAGCGCGATGGCACCGCCCCCCGGTCGGCTGCGCACGATCGTGCGATCGATGAGACGCGGAACACGGCGTCGAGGCTCGGTCCGGAGCTCCCGCCGGTGCCGCTCGACGACGACACCTTCGTCGGCTCGAATCGGGAGCGCAGCGCAGACCAGAACGACAGCGGCGACGGCGGAACGCGCCGCGATCCAGCGCGAGATCAGCCGGTGTGGCCGTGACATGCTCAGTCCGGCCGCCCGACGATGTTGTTCTCGAAGACGGCGAACTCGCCGTCGTCACGGACGTGCTCGCCGCCCTCGTCGCTCGCGCGGATCGTACAGTTGCGGACGACCGTGCGCGTTCCCGCGTTGTGCAGGGCGATGCCGTCGCCGAACCACACTCTGATCCCACAATCGTCCACGACGTTGCCGTCGCCGCGTTCGACGATCAGTCCTCCCGTTGGCGTCGCCGAGTATCCGTACGAGGAAGTCACAGTGACACCCTGGACTCGATTGCGGTCGCCAGCGACGATCATGCCGGCTCCTGCGTTCACCTGGATGCTGCTCTCGGAGAGCGTGTTGTCGTCGCCGCGCAACGAGACCCCGTAGCCCCGCCAATCGAACAGGCGCGCCGAGCGGATCACGTTGGCATCGCCGATGACGCGAATGCCGGGCGGATACCCCTGTGTGCCGGCGGCCGCCGTCACGGTGTCGACCTCGTTGCGTGAGCCCGTCAGCCAGAGCACCGCGGAGTACGTGGTGGCGCTTTGCAGACTGTCGATCCGATTGTCGTCGCCCTCGATCAGGAAACTGGGGCGGTCGCCGTTCTCCCCGTTCGCGTAGTGGCCGAGCGAGCTGATCTCCGCATCGTGGAGTCGGAGGTCGAAGCCGTCGGTGAGTTCGCTCACGTAGTTGTGGGCCACACGTCCGCCCGCGGCGTCGGAGTGCACACGGATGCCCACCCCGAACGCTGACCTGGCGACATCGTCGCTGGTCACGTGGTTGTTCGTGACCACCGGCAACGCGCCGAGCACGTCGATGCCGTTGGCGCGCTGTCGCAGATCGTTGCCGTCCACGAACACTCGATCCCCGTGCACCCTCAGCGCCCGCGCACCGTACTCCGAGACGTTGCGCGTCACGCGCACGTCGTCGCCGTAGATCGACCCCATCGACTCCGCGCCCAGAACCTGGTTGCGATCCACCGTCGTCTCGTCTCCGAAGACCACCATGGCCCGAGTCCACTGCGGCGGGCCGAAGTGGAAGGCGAAGCTCGGGTTGGACATCTCGATGCGGTTCCGGCGGACGCGCGCACGCGTTCCCGATACGACGAGCGCGTCCTCTTCCTCCACGCGGAACGAGCAGTTCGTCACGCGAACGCGGAGGCCACGCAGCTCGAGTCCCGTTGTGCGGAACGAGCAGTTGACGACGCGAGCATCGATGCCGTCGATGCTCACACCGAGTGACTCCTCTCCTCCGAACGTGCACCGTCGGACATCGGGCCGCTTGCCCCGGATGCGCACTCGCGCGTCGCGGAACTGCAGGTTGCGAAGGCGGAGGCGCGACCCGCGGAGATGGAGCACTCCATCGATGCGCGCGCCCTTCGTGCCGATGATGCGGAGCCCGGCGGGTGCATGCGCGCGACCGCCGCCCGCGGCGTCGGCTGCGACGACGATCGTGTCGCCAGGCCGGGCCATCCTCACAGCATCGGCCACGGTAGGCTCGTGCAGGGGCACCAGGATGGTCTGTGCCACGGCGTCACCGGCCGCGCAGGCGACCAGCATCAACGCGAGGAGTGTGCGCATCATCGGTGGCCCTCCCGGCGTCAGCGGTCGATGCCGATCGGCGCCCTGCCGCCCGGCGGAGTCATATGACCCCTCCGGGACGTGGCTTGCCGCCAGCGGGAGATCGTCAGCGACCATCGAGTCCGAACAAGTCCTCGATCTTGCGCGCTCGCACGCGGCTCACCGGTGGGGGACGGAGGAGGCGCGACAGGCGCAGCGTGCGACGACGGCGATCGTCGAGGGCCGACCAGAGCATCCAGACCCGACCGTCCGCGTCATCGCCATGGCACTCGGCGAGGGCGAGAACCTCGCCTCCGAGTGCGGCGACCGATTGACGCCTCCTCAGGCGGCCGCGGAGGTCGACACCACGGAGCACGATGGACGTCACGGGACCGACGTCGCGCGCACCGCGGGCAGAGGCGACGATGAAGCGCTCGCGGTGGTTCTTCACAGCCGCAATCGCGGGGCGCCCGCGCGTCGACCTCGGCAGGACGTTTCGCGCGTGCCGAAGCCGACCGTCGGCGAGGTGGAGACGGGCGACAACGCGACCGGCGAGGGGGAACCAGACCCGGCTGCTGAGGAGCTGCGACGGGCGCCAGGCGGCCGCGTGGTTGCCGAACTCGTCATGGGCGACCGCCAGTCTGTCGGGGGGCGCCGGCGTCAGGTCCCGCAGTCGGAGCGGTTCAGCGCTGGTGGTCGGCAGCTGCGGAACGCGCCCTGTCAGCGCGTCGCCGCCGAAGATGCCGAACCCGGTCTCGACGATCGCCGCGAAGCCCACAGCGTCGTCATCGCGAAGCGGCTGGATGTCGAGCCACACCCGGCTGTCGGGGTATAGGGACGAGCCGGACACCGTGCCGTTGTGACCGACGTCGCCCGCCGGCGTGAGCTGGCCGACCCACGCCAGTCCGACGCCGGATTCGTGTGGAGAGTCCCCGCGAAAGAGCCGCGCCCCGATCCACGCGGACGGAGTTCGCGGCTCGACCTGCACTGCGTGGAAGTGCTCGATGCTGCCGAAGACGCCGATGCGTTCGCCCCGCGGTCCGAAGAGCTTGACGGGTGGCGTGAACTCGGTCGACACAGTGCCCGCCCCGATCGAGGCCCGCTGCGCCAGAAGGTACCCGCTGTCGTACGTGGGGGAACTTGGCCCGTCGTAGCGCGTGGCGCTCCTCACACTCCCGACCGAAACGACCGCGTGCGAGCTCGCCTCGACGACGAGGTCCAGGAGTGGGTGGGCTTCCGCGAGCGAGGTCGGCCCGGCGACCAACACGGATTGGCGCGTCTGGTGCAGCACACCCTCCTGGCGTCGCACACGATCGACCCAGACGTATGTGGTCGACGACCGCTCGACGATCCACGTTGCGACCGCCGCGCCTTCAACCACGTCCAGTGTCGAGAGCCGAGCGGCCTCGCCTTCGTGCTCAGGCGCGGTGAGCAGTGTGGTGCGCGGGCGCTTGCGCGTCCCTTGATGCAGCACGAGCACGCCGTCCTCGCGCTCCACGAGCACGAACACACCGCCGTCGTCGAGCACGCGCAGCAGGTGACGCGGGTCCTCGGCGACGGTCGAGCGCAGCCGCGTTCGGGTTTCACGCGGGAACGTCGCGACGACGATGGCCTTGTCCTGGGCTGGAGCCACCGCCGTCGTCCCGAAGAGGGCGACTACCCCGATGAGCGCCGGGAGGGCCGTGAGAGCGAACTTGGTCATCTTCGTGAAGCGTACGACGCGTGCACCGGGTACGCCGAGTCCGCAGCGCGACGCGATCGCGTCGGCGGCGCGCTCCGCTCGCCGCGGCGTCACGCATCGAGCGCTCACTCCGCCGGCCCGACGACGTTGCCTTCAAACTCAGCGAAGTCGCCGTCGTTGCGGACGTGCTCGCCCTGGGGGGCACCATCGAAGTCGCCGCCCGATCGGATCGTGCAGTCGCGAACTACGGTTGCGGAGGCGGCGTTGTGGAGTCCGACGACGTCCTCGTCGCGGGATGTGACCGTGGATCGTTCGACGACGTTGCCGTTGCCGTTCGCGACGAACAAGGCGGCGCTGCCAGTGCCGCGAAGACAGCGGGCGGCGGTGTCGCGGACGATGTTCTGGTCTCCGGCGATGCGCACGCCGATGCCAATGTTCACCTCGACATCGCTCTCGGAGAGGACGTTGCCGTTGCCGTAGAACGACACGCCGAATTGGCTCCGGCCCGAGAGCGACACGTCATGGATCACGTTCGCGTCGCCGATCACGCGAATGCCCGGGATGAAGGAGAGGGATCCGCCGAACGCGATGAGGCGCGAGAGTAGGTTGCCGGATCCGTTGAGCTCCAGCGCGCCGGAGTACGTGACGTTGCTGCTCAGGCTCTCGATCGTGTTGTCGTCTCCGGTGACGCGGAAACTCGGGGCGAACCCACCGTCGTCGTACGCGGTGTGCGAGAGCTCGCGGATGTCAGCGCCTGAGAGCTCGAGGTCGAACCCTGCCGACAGGCCGCTCACCGAGTTGTTCGTGACCACCGCTGCCGCGCCGCTCGAGCGGATCACGAAGCCCGGGCCGGCACCGCCGCCGTGGTCCTGCGCCGTCGCGCGGTTGGCCGTGACGCGAGGCGCGAGACCGCCGACGACGATGCCCGAGCGCTCCACGTTCACCGAGGTCCCGTTGACGATCACCCGGTCGCCAGTGACTCGCATGCCGGTTGTTGCGCTAAAGACCGTGTCGCCCTCGATGCGCGCGAGGTCGCCTGCGACCACCACCGCCGACTCCGCGCCGGAGACGAGGTTGTCCCGGAGACGGGTTCGTCGACCGCGGACATTGATGCCGGTGGTCCCAGGAGTGCCGAAGCGCGGTCCTACGAGATGGCGCCCCATCCGAATGCGAACGTCGCGAACGACCCCATGGTCACCGTCGATCTCGACCGCGCTGACCGGCCGCGAGACGTGTACCTCGCCACCGATCACCCGAGCGCGTCGACCGCGGATCGAGATCCCGCGCGCGTCGACTCCGTCCATCGTGCAGTGGCGGATGAGGGCGTGCGGCCCCGTGACCCGCAGGTGTCCGTCCCGGAACTGCAGCCGATGCAGCCGCACGCGCCGACCGACGACGTGCAGGTCGCCGCGAACGACCGACCCAGGGGTGCCGACGATGCGGACGCCGTTCGCGGCGCGTGCGCGTCCGCCTCCCGGCGCGTTCGCTACGACGACGACCGTGTCGCCCGGCCGCGTCATCTCCAACGCATCGGCCACCGTCGGCTCCTGGAGCGGGACGAGGATCGTGCCCGCTAGAGCGGTGGCGGACGTCGCGAGGAGCGCGGTCAGCGCGAGGAGCCGACTGGTAGCGGTGCGCATCTCTTCGAAGCGTACGTCACGCCTGTGGAGGCGGCAACGCGTGGGCTCAACGCTGGGCTCGGATGCGCGAGACGAACACGCCCCGCGGGCCGTTCGCACGTCGGCGTGCTGTCCAGGCGACGACGAAGCGTGGTTTGCCGCGACTCGGGAGCCGCCGGACGATCACGTCAGCGACGTCGTGCCCGGCGCGGATGGCAGCCTCTCGATACAGCTCCGTCTCCGCGTTCATCCCGTCGAGGACGATCGCGTCCGGCTTTCCGTCTGCGCTCGGCCGGACCCACGCGAAGAGGACGGCCCCGTCGAGTCCGACTCCCATCTCCGCCTCGACGTCGGGGGCGTCGGCAACGCGGATGATCTCGCGGTCCTCGCTCACCGGGGATACGCGGACCACGTACAGACCCGCGTTGTCCGGCCGGAGCGACGAAAAGCCCGGCCGATCCTCTCTCCACGCGAATCCGTACGACGCGCGGTCGCGCCCATCGGCTCCTACGCCGATCCAGTCATCCATGGATACCGCGACGCGCTGCCCCCGGCTCTCGCCCGCAGGGCCGATCCGGGCGTACGTCACGTAGCAGGAGCCCCCCACGCACGTGTGACGCGCAGCATGGACGCTTCCGTCCGCCGTTGCTGCGGACTCCACCTGCGCCAAGTGGTCGACAGAGGGGACCGGGGCCGCGACGTACTGCACCTTGCCGCGAGTCCCGTCCGATCGCAGATCGACGAGGAACTGCGTCCCGACTCCGGCGGAGTAGTCGTGGTCGATGACGGTCTGAAGCCACGTGACGCGAACCGAGTCGTCTGGGCCCAGGTGCACCGCTGGCGAGTGCACGAACACCGCGCCGAGGGGGCGTGGGAAGTACTGGGGGGAGAACTCGCTGTCGAACGGGCGCAGACCGAAGAACTGAGCGTGTTCGGCCGACAACTGCCAGTCGGCGTCCACCGTGCGCCACGAGAGGTTCGTGTGGCGACCCGTATCCACCTCGCCGACCACGTGCAACACCCCGGCCCGCGTCGCGAGGCGCGTATCGAACGTGTCCAGGGTCAGCTCGGGGGCGCGAGTCCCGTCGCGAGCGATGCGCGTCAGACGGTTCCGCCAGACGACGTACGTGGTGCCCTCGTCGTCGACGGCGGCATCGAGGAGTCGATGGTCGTCTCCCCAGAACGCACGCCAGTCGAGCTGCTCTGGCTCCTGCGCGTTGCTCAGCGCGATCACGGCGCGGCGCCGCTTTCGCGCGGCGGGTAGGCGACGCACGATGACCTCGGGCCCTCGCGCTTGGGAGTACGCCGCAGTGCGATAGACCACGATCACCTCACCGCGCGCGTCGACGTCGATGCGCGGGCTGTCCACCACGTCGTCGATGTGGCGTGACGCGTGAACCGCGCGAGTGGCCGAGAGTCGCGGATCGTCGTCGGCGAGAGCGACTTCGTTCGCCGCACTGGCGACGATTCCGGCCACCAGACCCAGCGACAGTGCAGCGCGCCACGACATGGGCGTCGAGCATAGCGCCCTTGCACTCGGCGCTCGCGCTACCAGCTGGAGCCGCCGCTCGAACTCCCAAAGCTCGATCCCCCGCTGCTGCTGCCGAACGACGAACCTCCGCTGCTGCCGCCTCCAAACGACGAACGGGAGGAGCCGATGGACGAGCCGAAGGAGGAGCCGAACGACCCAAACGATGAGCTCGACGAGCTCGACGAGCGTCGGGAGGACGATCGCGAGCGCCGGGACGCGGCCCGGAAGCCACTGGCCGCCACGGTGGCGAGCAGCGTCACGGCCATCTCCGCGGCCTCCGCGGCAGCGCGTCGCCGCGCCTTGCCCGTCGCCGCGCGGCGTGCCTCGGCGGCCCCGTCCTCGGCCTTCTGCGCCTGGCGCAGTGAGCGCTCGTAGTCCTGGCTGCCCAACTCCTTCCGGGCACGCCGAAGCGCCTTCTTCGCGGGGTTCAGTCGAGCGCGGATGCCGTAGCCGTACGGCTTGTCGGCGCCGTCGATGGCGTCGTCGGCCTTGGCGATCGCTTTGCGCGCGGCCGCGGCGGCCTGCAGATCGGCTCGTGCGAGATCCTTGGCTTCAGCCGTGATCGTCGCAATCTCATTCAGCCTCGCTTCGACGTCGGCCCAGTCGGGGTGCTTCTGATGCCGCAGATTGCGGACCTGCTCCGCGAGCGGCGTGGCGTCGGCGCAGCGCGCATTCGCCCGAGGCCGGTCGTCTTCCGAGACGTCGAGGAGATGGCGGACCTCAGCCAGATCGTCGAGGACCGACTCGCGGAGCGCTTCGGCGCGTCGGTAGGCCGCTCGCTCGTCACGCGCCCGGTCGCGCGTCTCGTCGGCGAGACGCCGGAGCAGCGCGGTCGCGTCGCGGCAGCGTGGCCAGTGCGGACGATCGGCGTTGCAGAGCTCGGTCAGCTCGACGCGACGTGAGGCGAGTTCCGTCGCCGCCTCGAGCGTCTCCTTCGACGGGAACCGCTCCTCGGTTGCGAGAGCCTCGGCGATCCCGTCGAGCGTCGCGCCGGCCGTGGCGAGTGCCGACTCGGCGGCGGCGCGCGCGGCGTCCAGCTCGTCGGACTTCGACTCGATCTCGTCGTACAGCTCGTCGACATCGGCGACAACCACACCGGCCCGCCGCGCCAGTTCGGCCGCTGCCAGGTAGCGCTGCTCCGTCCGTCCGAGCGCCGTGCGTGCTTCCGCGATGCAGCGCGTGACGAAGTCGAGCGCCTCCTCGGCCTCCTCGGCGTTGTCGAGGGCGGGTTGCAGCGCGTCGTCGTCGTGCGACTCGCGGAGTCCGTCGATCCGAAGGCGTCGTTCTGGAAGGCGGGTCCGCAGGTTGCGCTGGTTCACCTCGCGTTCGTCGAGTACGCCCGGGGTCTTCTCGCGCGAGGCCAGCGTCGCGGCCACGAGCCGGCCGATCTCGCGCACGGTCGACTCGGCGTCGCCGGCGCGTCGCAGGGCGTCCTCGTCGGACCCGTCCGCCGCCTCGGCCAT
This sequence comes from Planctomycetota bacterium, assembly GCA_021776825.1. Classification (GTDB taxonomy): domain Bacteria; phylum Planctomycetota; class JAJSAM01; order JAJSAM01; family JAJVHW01; genus JAJFFG01. The sequence continues at coordinate 22,615 of JAJFFG010000011.1, read as the reverse complement.
CGCCGTCGCGGCGAGCTCCTCGGCCGCCGCAGCCATCGCCTCCGGCTCGAAGCCGGGCTCCGCGATCTTCGCACCGTCAGTCAGGCGCAACGTGCGGATGCGCTCCAACGTGTCGAGCAACACGCGGTCGATCGCCTCGTCGAGCAGGTTGCGCGCGGCGGCGACGCGGCCGGTGCGCTGGGCCAGAGTCTCGGCAGCGGTGAGCAGCTCGACCACGGGCTCGCAGACGCCCAGTGGGTCGCGATGCGCCGTACCGGCCAGCTCGCCGTGGCGGGTTACCAACTTGGCGAGAGCGCTGCGGTACACCGTGACGTCGACCCCGCGTCCGTCCAGGACTGCCAGCCCCGGCTCCATCGCGGTGATCTCCTCCAGCGCCTTGCTCATCTGCTCCGGCGTCGCGCGGATACGACCCTGGAGTCCGGATACGCGCGCGAACACCTCGGCGTACGCCTCCTCGACGAACTCGATGAGCTCATCGGCCTTGCGCGTCACTGGACGCGTCTCGGCGAGCAGCAGCGACTCCCCGCCCACGTGCTCCCGCCGAATCTCGACGGCGTCCTTCTCGAGCATCGCGATCGCGCGGTCGTAGGCCGCCCAGGCGAGCGCGCCGCCCTCCGCGATCTGCGCCTCGGCGCGTGCGAGTTGCGTATCGGCCGCGGCGTACGAGAGTAGGTAGTCATCCGCGATTTCGCCCACGTCGTGCAGCGCGGTGGCGGTCTCTCCGACGTAGCGTTGTTCGAGTTGCCCGGTGCCGAAGAGCGTGGGATGTTCGTTGCGCAGGGCGAGGACCCGAGACGACGCCTTGTCGAGGGTGCGATGCCAGCGGCGGACGATCGACTCGGCCGAGCGTCGTCGCGCGCTGCGCGTCAGTCGCAGGATCAGCAGCACGATCAGCGCGATGAACCCGGCGATGGCGGCGGCGATGGCAGGTGCGGTGCGGGTCTTGAAGTGGTGCGAGGCCGCTTCGCGGTCCAGCGACTGGCTCAGCTGCGAGATCCACTTCGATGCGCTGCGTGCGCGCGCCACCGCCAGCACGGGATCGTTCTGCTCGAGTCCACGATCTCCTTCGGCGAGCGTCTCGCCGATCTCTTGGTGCGTGTTCCTGAACCGCTGTGGTGCGTACGACGCACCGGCGATGCGCGCCCCCAACTCGTCGAACTCAGCGCGAGCGTCACGCATCTCCCGGGGTGCCGCGGCACGTAGCCGCTCGAGCTGCGCGTGTCGCGTGGCCGCCCGTGTGTGAGCTCGCTGAGCCTCGTTGACCGCTGCGCTCGCCACCTGGACGAGATCGGAGGCGCGCTCGACGTCGTCGGACCGCAGCGCCTCGTCGGCCGCCGCGACCAAGGTAGCCGCGCGCTCGAGGGGCTCCTGCGCGCGCCCCGTATCGAACGGCTGGCCCCGCAGCGTCTGACGTAGCCCATCGATCTGGCCGCGTACCGTCCCGACCGACTCGACGATCCGCTTCCCGCGCTCTACCTGCTGCTGCAGCAGGAGCCCGAGGTGCAGATCGATGGCACCGATCAGCCGCTCAACCCCGGCGGCGAGGTCGCCGGATCGCGCGTACTGCGCGAAGGGGGAGTTGTCGATCACCCGTGTCATGGCGCGCTGCTCGAAGCCGAGGCCGGTCCAGCGGGAGCCGGGGTGGATCGCGATCCCGCGGTTCTCGGTGGAGACAAGGATGATGACGTGGTTCGAGGGATCGAGCTGCGGCTTCCACTTCGCGAACAGCGTATCCACGAACTTCACGGCCGATCCGGAGTGCTGGCGACCGCTCCGATTGCGCGGGTCCGAGAACTTCACGAAGCAGGCGTGGTACGTCGCGCCCGCCTGACTCTTGTGTCCGCGCAGGTAGGTGCGCAGGCCGTCGAACGTGTCGTCGACGTCGGAGACAGCGACGCCGTCTGCTGGGAACCCCGGCAGAGACGATCCGGCCGTCGCGAACGACGCGATCGCGAGAAGCGCTGCCGCGGCGAGGGCGCGGACCCGGACTGGAACACACTGCATGAACGACCTCCCGGACGGGCGGCCGAGAGAGTACCGAGATCGTGGCTCCCCGCGCGCGTCCCCGGTTGGAACCGTCGCCGGTGGCCGGCGTTCGGTCCGCTAGGCAGCCCGCTATGCAGTGCGCTCGTCGGGCAGCGCGAGCGGGTCGTCGCTGTCCGGCAGGTGCGACGGAGGCGGCGCGGTCGACCGCGTTCGTTCGGTCGGCGAGCCCATATGGGAGAGCAGCCCTGCGAAGATGTCGATCGGCACCGGGAAGATGATCGTCGAGTTGTGCTCGACGCCGATCTCGGTCAGCGTCTGCAGATAGCGGAGCTGGATTGCCGTCGGCTCGCTCGCGAGCATCGTCGCCGCCTGGGTCAGCTTGACCGACGCGTCCAACTCACCGGCGGCGTGGATCAACTTGGCGCGCTTCTCGCGCTCGGCCTCGGCCTGCTTCGCCATGGCGCGCTGCATCGTCGGCGGCAGCTCGACGTCCTTGACCTCGACCATCGAGACCTTGATGCCCCACGGCTCGGTCTCCTCGTCGATGATCCGGCAGAGCTCCGCGTTGATCTGATCCCGGTTGGAGAGCAGCTCGTCGAGCTCGGACTGGCCGAGCACGCTGCGCAGCGTGGTCTGCGAGATCAGCCACGTCGCGCGCTTGAAGTTCTCGACCTTCACGATCGCCGCGCTCGGATCCAGCACGCGGAAGTAGACGACCGCGTTCACCTTGACGGTGACGTTGTCGCGCGTGATCGCCTCCTGCGAGGGGACGTCGAGCGTCACGACACGCAGGTCGACCTTCACCATGCGGTCGAGGAACGGCACGATCATGAACAGGCCGGGACCCTTGGCCCCGACGAGCCGACCGAGGCGGAAGATCACGCCTCGCTCGTACTCCTGCACGACCTTGACGGCCTGGATCAGCAGCATCAGGCCGAAGGCGCCTGCGACGAAGATGACGGTCAAGACTGTGCCCATCGGACTCTCCTACTCGTTCGTGTCCGTATCCACGGCCGTGTCGGCCGGACGGACTCGCAGTCTCAGGTTCTCCACGGCCGATACCTGCACGGATTCGCCCGCGGAGATCGCGCCACTCTCCGCTGTCGCGCGCCAGGTCTCGCCCTCGATGGCCACGAGGCCGTCAGGGGCGAGCTCGGTCTTCGCACGTCCGACCGCGTTCACGAGCCCCTCGGCGCCCGTCGTCACCTTCGCCTGATGCGCGCGCAGCATGGCGCGCCCCGCGAAGACGAAGAACCCACCCACGACGATGGCAGTTGTCCACAGCACCACGCCTGACACGGCCACCTCCGGTGAGCTGAAGAGCATCGTCCCGCCCAGGACCATCGTGACGACGCCGGCGATACCCAGCAGACCGCCGGTGCCGACCTTGATGTCGACGACGAACATCCCGAATGCCGCAACGATGAGCGCCACCCCCAGCCAGTCCACTGGCAGGATGTCGAACGCGTAGACGGCCATCGCGAGGCAGAGCAGTCCGACGACGCCGCTGAGCCCGATGCCCGGGTTCGCGAACTCGTAGACGATCCCCCCGAGACCGAGCACGAGCAGGATGAACGCCAGGCTCGGGTTGGTCAGGATGTGCAGTCCGCGCTCGGCGATGTCCATCGGCCGGTCGAGGACGTCGAGCTGACTCGTTTGCAGGATGTGCGGCTCGCCATCGACCAGCACCGGTCGGCCGTCGAGCTCGTTCAAGAGGTCGTCGAGGTCCGTGACGATCAGGTCGACGACGCCCAGGTCCTTGGCCTCGAACGCGGTGGCAGCCTTGGAGCTCGTCACGGCCGACTCGGCCCACGCCACGGCCTGGCCGCCGCGGCGCTTCGTGAGAATGCGGACCTGTGCGAGCAGCATCTCCTCGGTCTTCGCCTTCATCACGGAGTCGAGATCGCCGCCGGTTCCATCGACCGGGCTCGCGGCGCCGATCGTCGTGCCCGGCGACATCGCGGCAACATGGCCTGCGAGCGTGATGAACGTGCCGGCGGAGCCCGCCATCGCGCCCTTGGGGCCGACCCAGACGACGACGGGGACGTCCGAGGACTGGATTGAGTTCACGATCTCGTTGCTCAGGTCGATCCGGCCGCCGGGCGTGTCGAGGCGGAGGATGATCAGCTCCGTGCCGTCGTCAACCGCGTTGACCACGGCGCGTTCGACGTAGCTCGCGAGAGCCGACGTCAACTGACCCTCGAGGTGGAGCACTTCGATGCGCGGGTCCTCCTGCGCGTCAGCGCTCGGCGCCAACGCGAGCACGGCACCGGTGAGGACCAGGACCGTGGCGAGGAGAGCACGGGCGGAACGGAGGAGCGTGTCGGTTGTCATGCGCGGAGTCCTGAAGGCGTCATGCGCGAAGTCCTGAGGGGAACCGGAACCGACGGCGTGAGTTCATGCGCCCCACGCTACGTGCCCCAGTCGCGCGGATAGCGGAACTCCCACCCGACGGTCCGCTGAGAGAGCTTCCCGACGATCGGCCCCGATCGCTTGAACTGGAAGCGGACGACACGGCGGTGGATGCGACGCACGAGGTCCTCGTCGAGGCCGGCTGCCGCGGCGTCCTCCGGCCGCTCGCGCAGCTCGACGAGCCGGTGCAGGACGGCGTCGGCCTCGTCGTAGGTGAATCCGAGTTCGCCCTCGTCGGTCTGGCCTTCCCAGAGGTCTGCCGACGGCGCCTTGTCGACGACGATCGACGGGACGTCGAGATGCCGCGCGAGGTCACGCACCTGGCACTTGTAGAGGTCGCCCAACGGGTTCAGCGCCGAGGCTGCGTCGCCGTACATCGTCGAGTAGCCGAGCAGCACCTCGGTCTTGTTGCTCGTGCCGACGACCAGAGCGCGATCGGCCAGGCTGCGATCGAAGAGCGTCACCATGCGCAGGCGCGCCAGGACGTTGCCGGTCCGGTGGGCGTCGGGCTCGGGCAGGACGCCGAGGAGGCCGTCAGCGGCGGCCGTCAGGTCGACGACCTCGAGCGGGAACCCTCCCGCTTCGGCGACGAGCCGGGCATGCGCGAGACTGTCCGGGTGGCTGCCGCGCCAGGGCATCGCCAGTGCGATCAGGTTCTCCGGTCCGAACGCGCGTGCCGCGAGCATCGCGGACACCGCCGAGTCGATGCCGCCGGAGAGGCCGAGCACGAAGCGCCCGAACCCGGCCCGCTCGGCCTCCTGTCGCAGGAACCCGACGAGCACGCGCGTGGCGAGCTCAGTATCGAGCGGCGGAACGATCGGCGAGGACACGCCGGAGCTCCCTCAGGATCAGGTGTGGTCGCTCTTCGCTGAGGAAGGGCATGCGCAGCCGCGCGGCGCGGCGCGCTCCCGTGTCGACCTCGACGACGGCGAGGTGCTCGTCGAGATCCGGAGCCCGCACGAGAAGGTCGCCGTCTGGCCCGAACGCCTCGGACGCCCCGACGAACGTGACGCCGTCCTCGACGCCGACGCGGTTCGTGTGGAGCACGTGGCAGCCGAACGAGCGGGCGTAGACGTCGCCCAGGAGCGACACGCTGGCGGCGCTGTCGAAGCGGCCCCGATCCTCACCGGAACCGCCGCCCTCGACGCCGCGGCCCGGGCTCGCCGAGAGCACGCACATCAGGTCGACGTCCTGCGCGGCCAGCACGTACGCCGGACCGAGGTGCCAGAAGTCGCGGCAGACGAGGAGCCCGACGCGGCCGAAGCGCGTGTCCACAGCCCGGATGCGCTCACCCGGGGCGAAGTGGCGGGTCTCGTCGAAGAAGCCGTGCGTCGGCAGGAACACCTTGCGGTGCACGTGCAGGAGCTCGCCACCGTCGAGCAGCGCGGCCGAGTTGAAGAAGCGCCCACCCGGAGCCTCCTCGGCGAAGCCGACGACGATCGCGGCTGTCTTCGAGATCTCGCGCAGCCGCTCCATCTCGGGTGAGTCCAGAGCAAACGCCACCTCGGGGACGGCCTCCATGAGCAGGTAGCCCGTCACGGAGAGTTCGGGGAAGACCACGAGCTCCGCGCCGTCGTCCGCTGCCCGCTGCGTCCACTCGACGTGGAGCGCGAGGTTGGCCTCGACATCGGCGAGGCGTGGGGCGAACTGGGCGAGAGCGGCGTTCACGCTGGCCATTGCATCATCCCGGAGCCCGGCGCCGCCCGGATTCGTCGCTGGGCGTGAGCGTCACACGACCAGCAACAGGAACGCGATCGCCGTGACGATCGCCACGACGACCATCCACGTCGGGAAGCGCTGCTTCGGCGGCAGCTCGCCCATCCCGCGCAGCACGTCGTCGTAGTCGTCGTCCGTGAACTCGTCCGGGAGCGACGTCGAGTAGCCGGTGATCCCGTCCTCGCTCCACCCGGTCTCGGCGTCGCTGCCGCAGTGTGGACACGCCGCGCGGCCGTCCGGGAAGTCCTCGCCGCAGTGGGGGCAGACGCGCAACTCGCCCATCGCCGGCCTCAGAGGTTCCGAGCGCAGCGGAAGCCCATGTTTCCGCGGCGCGACTTGACGCTCACGAAGAACTGACGCGCGCAGCCGAGGTGCGCAGGCAGGGAGGTCCACGCTCCGCCCTTCGCCACACGGAGTGAGGGCTGGTAGGGGTCTGGCGTCTCGGTCACATCGATGGTCGAGCCGGCTACGTCGCGGATGCCATAGACGGAGACGTCGGTCTCGAACGAGCCCACCGGCTCGGGGTGCGAGAGGCCGTCGTGCGAGCGATCGCAGAGCGTCAGCGTTGCGTCGCGCAGGTTGCCCCACGGGAAGCTGCGGCCGTCCACGCCGCGCGAGGCCTTCTCACGTTCGAGCGCCGTCGGCAGCCGCCAACTCTGTCGCGTGCGGAAACTCTTCCACGCGCAGAACGCGGCGGCATCGTCGTAGGAGACTCCGACGACCGGGAGTTGCCACTGCCAGTCCTCGCCGAAGCGCGCGTGGCATCTGTCGATCCAGCGGGCGTCGACGCCGCTGGGGGGGACGGGACGCCACGCACCCCGCTCGCCGCGCTCCATCAGTGCACCCTGCGCGTCGTCGGTCGGCGAGCGTGTGCGCGCGTCGGCCTCGCCGTGCGACTTGTCGGTGGCGTCGAGGAATTCGGCGTACTCGCGGAAGGTGACCGGGAACCGGCGGATCGCGAAGTCGCCCACTCGCTCCACGTGCGTCGCGCGTCCGTCGTCGCAGATCATCGGAGCGTCCGGGACGAAGACGAACTCGCCGTCGAGGTCGCGCTCCGTGCGGAGCCGCACCAGCCCCTCCCACGTGGCGTCTCGCGTGAGATGCACGGGGTAGCGCGCCTCGACGAAGCCGTCTTTCCGCAGCACGCACAGGTACGAACCCATCGGCAGCGAGACGGGACCGATCGGCGTCACCCCGAGATCTCGCACCTTGTCGGGCTCGAACAGTCCGTCGCGGTCGATGTAGCGGTACAGCTCGACTTCCGCTCGGCTCGGCTCGGTGCGCAGGACGAGCTGTGCGTCGCCGCGCACGTACGCGGCGAGGCGGCCGTCGTCGTGTCGCCTGACCATTTCGAGCGCAAACGCGGCGATCGGCGCGTTGCTGATCCGCTCGGCCTCCTCGAGGCGCTCGCGCCAGAGCTCCGCGAGAGTGGCGCACGCCTCCACGTGCCCGGGCTGCATCACGATGGCGGCGTCGAGCAGACTGATCGTGTCCGCAAAGATCAGCGCGATCTGCGTCTCGAGGTCGCGCACGCGTCGCTCAGCCTCGAACAGCGACTGCTTCTCCTCGAGAGCCTGCCACTCGCTGACCTTCTTGCGCTCGAGGATCGCGCGCCGTCGTGCCGCCGTGAGCTCCTTGCGGATCTCACGGTGGCGCCCGGCGACGCGCAGCCCCTCGGCGGCGAGCTTCTCGGCCTCGCGGCCCCGGCGACGCTTGTCGGCGCTGCCGTCGAGCCAGGCGCGCAGTTCCTTCGCGAACTCGCGCGCCGTTCGCTGCCGAGAGGCACGGTCGAGGAACATCGCTCGGCGGCAGATCGCGGACAGCGGCTTCGGAACGGCGCGGTCGAGGTTGCGCTCCTGGACCGGCTCGAAGTCCCCGAGCGTCACGCGCGCCAGGACGGCGGTCTTGTTGCCCTCGAACGCCGGATGGAGCGTGAGCATCTCGTAGAGCAGGCAGCCGAGCGTGTAGACGTCGCTGCGGCGATCGAGGTGGGCGAGGCCCGACGCCTGCTCGGGGCTCATGTAGGGCACTGTGCCCTTCACCATCCCGTGCCGCGTCCGGAGCGAGATCTCCTGCGTGTCGGGGATGTCGTCGGCATCGACGTCCGGGAGCTCCTCCTGGCCAAGCAGTTTGGCCAGGCCCCAGTCCATGAGGTGCACCTCACCGAACGCGCCGAGCATGATGTTGTCCGGTTTGATGTCGCGGTGGATCACGCCCTTCTCGTGCGCGAAGTGGACGGCCTCCGATACGCGCTCCAGCACGGTCACGAGCCGGTGGAGCGTGTACTCGCGTAGCGTTGCCTGGTCACCGACGCGCAGCATCTGCAGCACCTGGGCCAGCGTGCGGCCCTTCAGCAGCTTCATCGTGAAGTAGAGGCGGCCCTCCGGCGTGATCCCGACGTCGTGCACCGGCGGGATGCCCGGATGGTCGAGCTGGCTCGTTGCCTGAGCCTCCGCGACGAACCGCATGCGCTGGCCCTCGCGCTCGGCGATCTCCTTGCGCATGATCTTCATCGCGACCTCGCGTCGGAGGTCCTTGTCGTGGGCCTGGATCACGTGGCCCATGCCGCCCACGCCGAGCGTCACACCGAGTGCGTACTTCTGCTCCGCCGGAACGAACTCCCCGTCGCCCGCTCCGTCGCCGTCGCCCGCACCAGCGTGCGCACCCGCCTCCGTCAGCCGAGCCATCACGCTGTACCACCCGATCGTTGGGTCCTCGGCGGGAGAGGGCGTCGGCGGGACGTTGGCGTCGTCAGGCGGGGGGGGCTCGCTCACACCGGAAGTGTCCCGCGTGAAGGGGGCTCGGCTCCAGAGGGGATTGGGCGGCGCCCTCCGACGACTCGCACTCCCGCGCGTGGCTCGGTCGCGCGGCGGTGCCCCTCGCCCGAACGCTAGGTGCGATTCCTCACGCGGTGCGTGGCACGGTCCTACCATCGGCGCGCGAGCCTGCGAGGGCGAGAGCGACAACGCCGGAGAGCCATGCGAAGCTGGCTTGGACACCACACGAGCGATCCGTTGGCCGTGCCGGAGGTCGGGCGCGCAGACGGGATCATTCCCCTGTCCCGCGCGTTCGCGAGGGACACCCGGGCGCCGCGGGGTTCGCCGAGCCGGAGCCGGCCGTGACGGGGACCGACTCTCCCGGGGACCTAGACCCTTCCGTGGCCGCCGAGCGGCCGCCCCTTCGCGCAGGCTGTATCGCGATTGCAGCCGTCGTCGCGGTGTCGAGATGGCTCGTCGCCTGGCCGTCCTCGGATGATCTGCTCCACTCGCTGGCCGACGAAGTCCTGCTCTATCCCCTGGCGATCGACAGCGTTCTACCGGGCACGTACCGGGCGGACAGCTGGTTGCAGCTCGCTGAGCAGGTGTTCGCCCCCGCCTATTCGGCACTCTGCGGCCCCTTGATCGCCGCTCTGGAGAGCCCCGTTCGGGCGTCCTGGTGGATCTCCGTGGTGACCGGTGGTGTGTTCATCCTCGGAGCGTGGCGTCTTCTGCGGGCGCTCGGACGCGGTCCGATCGCCGGAACTGCATTGGTCCTGCTCTCGGCGATCCCGCTGTTCTGGACGGCAGCCGTGGGACCGGGCTCGGCATTGCCTCGCGACGTCCTGCACGCGCTCTTGCCGTGGCTCTTGTGCGCCGTGTGGTCGGAGCCAGCGCGGCGTCCTCGGGTCATGCTGGCGATCGGCCTCGTTCTCGGGGTGGCGACCAACATCCACCCGCTGAACGGCGTGCACATCGGACTGCTTCTCGGACTGCTGGCGTTGTGTCCACCGGACGATGTGGGGCAGCGCCTGCGTCGTGCTGCGTCCTTGACGACCGGCTTTCTGGTGGGGGCGGCACCCTTCGTCCTGCGGTACATGCAGTACCCGCGCAGCGGGCGTCCCGACGCCGCCGTCATGGACCTGCGAGTTCCGGGCATGAACTTGCCGCCGCTCGCTGCGTCCGTCGAGGCCTGGGCGCCCGCGTTGGGGATCGGCATCGTCGCGCTGTTGCTCTGGCGGTCGACCGATGGCCGTCGGCGACTTGGAATCGCGCTGGTCGTCTGCGGGTTCGTCGGAGTCGTCGGCGAGCGCGTCGGCATGGTGTTCCCATCCCTGAGCCAGCTCCAGCTCGGGCGATTCGTTCGCATGTCCTGGCTCATCGGACTCGTCGCGATGGCCGGGGCTGTCGAGGTCGCGGTGGTCTCACGTCGCGCGCGCCATGTCGTCGCCGTCGCGATGCTGGTCGCGGTCTCACTCTCCGCGGTGGTCTGGACGCCGTGGCTCCGCCGTGGTGCTCGCGCGCTCCTCGGTCGGGCGCCCCCACCGGCGGCCCTTTCGCCGGATCGGCCGCGCTCCGGAGAACTGACGGGGCGCTCGGCCGCGGATCGGCTCGACTACCTCGCGCTCTGCCGCTGGACTCGTGACGAGCTTCCGAGCGACGCGCGAGTGATCGTTCCGCCGGAGGACTACTCGCACTTTCGCCTCTACGCCAGGCGCTCCATCGTGGTCTCCCGCAAGGATGGTGGGTTCGCGGCGACGTTCCTCGGGGCGAGGGGAACCGAGTGGCTGCGGGAGTACCGCGCCGTCGTGTCTCTCTACAAGACAGCGGACACCGAGGGGTTCGCGACGTTGGCCGAGGCAAGCGGGGCAACGCATCTCCTCGCTGAACGGGAGGATCCCGCTCTGCGATTTCCGGTGGCGCACGAGACCCGGCGTTTCGTCCTCTACAACCTTCGCTAAACGTCACCGCCGGCGGCGTCGACGGCGTGCCCCGCGACCGCCCGATCGAGGACCGTCGCCAGTCGCTTCGTGAGCTCGCGTCGATCGTACGAGGCCACCGCCTGCTCCACGCGAGGACCGACTGTTGTCGATCCATCCATCAGCCCGACGATCGCGGCTGCGAGAGCGGCAGGGTCTCGCTGCGGCACCACGATCCCGGCACCGGTCTTCGACACGATGTCCGCGGCGTCACCGGCGCCAGTGACCGCGATGATCGGCGGTCCCGCTCGCAGGTACTCATAGAGCTTCTGGGAGACGCGGGAGACGCGACCTCCGTCGGTGCGGCTCGTCGACGGAAGGAACAGCACGTCGGCCTGACGCATCCGTGCCACGGCGTCGGCGTGTGGTTCGTGCGGGTGGAGGGTGACGCTCGACCCGAGGCTGCGTGCCTCGACATCCGGCGCCCAGCGCGATGAGCGAGTCCCGACGAGATCGACCTGCAGCCTCGCGTACGTCTCGGGCGAGCGATCGCGTATGAGCGTCAGCGCGTCGAACAGGGTGACGGGACCATGGGAGGTGCGGTCGTACTCGCGATTGCGATACTCGAGGTGGTCGCGAAGCCAGCGGCGGATCGGGTGGCCGGCGACGGTCACGCCAGTCGGCGCGTCGAACGAACCTGTGTGCACGATGCGGAACAGCGAGTCGCCGCGTGGTCCGACGGGGGCGGCGAAGTCTGATTGGTCGTAGCCGTTGGTGATCGCAACGACGCGCTCCGCATCGAGTCCCGGGAACGAGCTCAGCGCTTCGAACCGCTGACCCGGCGTGTTCGCAACGAACGCGTCGGCTTCGGTCAGGAGTCGCGACTCCCATCGCCGAGTCCATCGATGATGGACCCGCGAGGGCCAGTGAAGCGCCCACGCGCTGGTCCAGGGATCGCGATGATCGGCGATCCATGGTGTTCCCGTGCGCTGGCGCACGGCGCGGCCGATCCAGTTCGAGCAGTAAGGACCCGAGCATGTGTAGATCGCGTCGAATCGGCTCGTTGACGACGCCGCGAGCGCGGCTTCGATGGCGGGCGCCACCCAGGCGACCTGTCGCTCCCACAGCCACGGATAGAACACCATCTGGGCGAGGCGCATCAGCTTGAGACGCACCAGGGCGCGCTTCAGTCGAAGCGGTTCTGCGGATCCCACTCGGATGACCTCGACACCCGTCGGGACCTCGGCGAGCAGCGTCGGATCGGGCGTGTACTCGCCCGGGTTCGAGAACGTCTCCGCGTCGACGGTGAGAACCGTCGGCTCCCATCCGAACTCACGCAGGTACTTGACGAACTTCAATCCGCGCATCACGCCGGGTCCACCGCTCGGCGGGAAGTAGTAGAGAACGCAGAGGACTCTCCGCGCGCTCACGCCCGTAACTCACGTCGAGCTGGCCCTGCGTCGTCCCGCTCGGGCGAGAGTCTCGCTCCAGTAGCGTTCAGCGAGCGGAGTTGTAGCCAGTCGGCACACTCCGCCGCGACGCTTGCATACGCTGACCCGGCTGTGTTCAGGACGAACACTGCGACGCGACCGACACCGTCCGCATGCGAGAGGGCTTCGAGGAACACGCGCCAGTCAGGCATCCGCGCGGCCATCGTGCAGACTGCGTTCGAGGTCTGCATCGCGTCAGTCTCTTGGCACGAACAGCGATCCTCGAAACACGCCGAGTCGTGCGAGCCAGTAGCGAACGAGCGTCCACAGCGTTCGCAAGCCGTACTCCGACGAGCGCGTGAAGTTGATCGACGACGCTTCCTTGAAGTAGCGCACCGGGACCGGAGCGTCACCGATCTTGAAGCCGAAGTACGCAGACTGGGCGAGGAACTGGGAGTCGAACACGAAGTCATCGGAGTTGTCGTGGTACGGGAGGCGCTCGAGCACCTTGCGGTGGTAGACGCGAAAGCCCGAGTGGAAGTCGCCGAGGTTCTGGCCGAGCGCGACGTTCTCGACGAACGTCAAGAAGCGGTTGGCGACGTACTTGTAGAGCGGCATGCCGCCCTCGAGCGTCTCCGCGCGTGTGCGAATGCGTGCGCCCAGCATCACGTCGCAGATGCCGCGCCAGACGAAGCCGGTGAAGAAGGGCACGAGGCGACTGTCGTACTGATAGTCGGGGTGCACCATGACGACGATGTCCGCGCCGCGGGCGAGCGCTTCGTCGTAGCACACCTTCTGGTTGGCACCGTAGCCGCCGTTCACCTCGCGCTCGATCACGGTGATGCCGAGTGATCGCGCCACTGCGACGGTGCCGTCGGTGCTGCAGTCGTCCACGAGGATGATCTCGTCGACGCTGCCTTCCGGGATGTCGCGGAGCGTCTTCTCGACGGTCAGCTCGGCGTTGTAGGCGGGCATGACGACGATCACCTTCGGGTCGTCGCTCGCGCCAGGGACGTTGGCCATGTTCGTCTAGCTCTCCAGATCGGGTCCGTGCTCGATCGCGCCGAAGCGTGCCGCGGGATGGAACACGCCGGGCCGATTCACGGGAGGTCGTTCGTCGATAAACCGGATGGTTGGATTCAGGTGCTGCGCAAGCGGGACGTTCATCTCGGCGTTCCAGACGATCGTCTCGATGGCGTAGAAGTCGTCCATGAGATCGAGGTCGTCGAACTCCACCTCGAACGTGCACGCGCCGCGGACGCGTGGGATGCGCGGACCCAGTACGCGAGTCGTCGCGCAGCAGGCGCGGAGGTTGTCCGAACGCAGGAGTGCGACCGACAGGATCGGATCGAGCAACTCGATGTCCGACTCGATCGCGGCGTGGATGATCAGGCTCTGGCCCGAGTGCAGTTCCGTGACCGGAGCGCCGCTGCTGTCGCGGGCCTCCACGTGCATGACGCGGACGGCCGCGTTGTCGGTTCGCTGACTCAGCGGGGCACCGGTGATCTCGAGCGCGCTGCGCCGCTTCATGTCCGCCTCGAACTCCCGCGTGACGTCAAGGGCCGTGCCCTCGCGGTGGATGAGGCCATCCTTCACGTACATCACGCGATCGCAGATTGCGCGAACGTCGTTCATCTTGTGCGAGACGAACAGGATGGTCTTGCCAGCAGCACGCAGCAGCTTCACGCGCTCGAGGCACTTTCGCCGGAACGCCAAGTCACCGACCGCGAGCACCTCGTCGATGAGCAGGATCGCGGGATCGACATGGACCGCGACAGCGAAGCCGAGCCGCATGTACATGCCCGATGAGTAGCGCTTGACGGGAGTGTCGATGAACTCCTCGAGCTCAGCGAACGCCACGATGTCGTCGAACCTCGCGCGGATGTCGCGTCGCGACAGCCCGAGCACCGCCCCGTTCATGAAGATGTTCTCGCGCCCGGTCAGGTCGGGGTGGAACCCGGCGCCCACCTCGATCAGAGCGGAGAGCGAGCCGTTGACCTCGACGGTGCCCTTGTTCTGACGCAGGATGCCAGCGACGAGCTTGAGCGTCGTCGACTTGCCGGCACCATTGCGACCGACGAAGCCGAGCACCTCGCCCTCGGCCACCTCGAACGACACGTCCCGCAGCGCCCAGAAGAGCTTCCGGGCGTCCGGGTCGGCGCCACGTAGGCGGCGCACGAGACTCGGAATGAGGTCTCGGAGCGCGGTCGCCGACTCACCGGTCTTGAAGCTCTTGGAGACGTTGTCGAAGCGGACGGGGATCGACATCACATCCGCTCCGCGAAGAGGTACTGCGAGCGGTCAAACGCGAGCACGCCGATCCACAGGACGAGCCCGACGACGATCCAGGCTCCCCAGGAGGCCGCGAGGTCTGGCATGCGGCCGTAGAGAATGGCGTCGCGATACCCGTCGATGATCGGCGTCATCGGGTTCAGCCTGAGGATGGGACCGGCGATCGGACCGGCAGCCTCGGCGGGGAGCGGGTACGCCACGGACGTCGCGAACATCCAGAGCTGGATCGCCACCTGGAAGATGTACTGAACGTCCCGATAGAAGAGATTGGCCATGCTGAGCATCAGGCCGCAGCCGAGCATGAACGAGAGCTGGATCCCGAGCAGAATCGGCACCCACAGGATCGTGGTCTGGACGGGCACGTGGTACCAGACCATCAGCGCGACCAGCACCAGGGAGGCGACGAGGAAGTCGACGAACGACGCGAAGATCTTCGAGAGCGGGAAGACCTCGCGCGGGAAGTAGACCTTCGCCACGAGCCCACGGTTCGTGACCAGCGTGTTCACAGCGCCGGTGAGGCTCTGCGAGAACAGGTTCCAGGGCAGGAGCCCGACGTAACTGAACACTGCGTACGATGGCGGGAGGCCGGTGCCCGGCAGTGGCTCGAGTTCGACCTTCGCGATCCGCCGGAACACGAACGTGAAGATCAGCATCATCGAGACCGGCATGAACACGGCCCACGCGATCCCGAGGAGGGACTGCTTGTACCGGACCTTGATCTCTTTGATCGTCAGGCTGTACAGAAGCTCGCGGCAGTCCACGAGCTTGCGAACGAGGTCCAGCATCACGCCGAGCGTCGCGTCATATGTCCGGGCAGCGATGCCTGTTCGGTTCAAGGTGCCCTCTGCCCCACGCCGCGCAGGATCTCGCGGCCAATCGGGTTCGCCTGGGTCGAGCGCGGATTATGGTCCCGCACTCGGGGGCGTCGAAGAAGCAACGCACTTCGCGAGTCGCGGTCGTCGAGCCTGCGTACGTGGACGAAGCGCGCGACCACGGACATACTCGGTCCCGCTTCGGGAGATTGCGGGGGGGAGGGGAGAGGCGGAGGTCGGGGCGAACCCGTTCGCAGCCCGGTCGCAAGCCCGGCTTCGACTCCCGCTGAGGTGACCATGCGCGTGATGCTCCTGATCCAGCGGTTCCCTCCTCACCATCTTGGCGGCTACGAGCTCCGCTTCATGGACTTGGCGAACGGCCTCCGGGAGCGAGGGCACCAGGTGTCCGTGGTCACGTCGACCTTCGACGTGGACGGACCACGCACCGACAAGGGCAACGTCCACCGCATCCTGACGCTCGTCGACGAGGTGCACGGGTGGCGCGGCATCGCGCGACTGACCCGGGTCACCTGGGGCGACGCTCGCCGATTGCGACGCGTTCTCGATGCCGAGCGGCCGCAGGCGATCCTCATCGGCAACTTCTACGGTCTGAGCTCCGCACTCTGGAACGTTCTGCGCAGATCCGGTGCCCGACTCGTGCTCGACGTCTCGAACGAGTGGCTTCTGGACATCTCCGTGACGCATGGGAACTGGTTCCGCATCTGGGAGCGCGCCTCGAGGAGTCGATTGCGCCGCCTGGCCCAGGGCGTGATCCGGACGGTTCTGAACGCGGTGCCCGGTGGCTCGCTCCGAACGTCGTTCCCCGGCTTGGGGGCGTCGGCGGTCTACGCGACGGCTCCGCATCTCGTCGAGCAGTTGCACGACTCCGGTGGACTCGGTGACCAACGCGCGCAGGTCTGCCATTCCGGTATCGACCTCCCGTCGTTCCCGTTCGCTCGGAACGCGCGACCGCTGCGGCAGCTTCTGTACATCGGGCGGCTGAAGTCCGTGAAGGGTGTGCACACCGCGGTGAGCGCGCTCGATCACCTCGACGACGACGTCACGCTCACCATCGTGGGTATCCCTGACGACCCGGACTACGAGACTCAACTGCGTGCACAGGCCGCACCGTTGGGCGAGCGCGTCACGTTCGCGGATACCGTGCCGCGCGAGGCACTACCAGAGGTGTTCCACCGGCACGACGCGCTCCTGTTCCCCACGGTCTGGGACGAGCCATTCTCGAGGCTCCCGCTGGAGGCGATGGCATGCGGGGTGCCCGTGATTGCAACACCGACCGGCGGCACCCCTCAGGCGATCGAGCACGGAGTGACCGGGCTGCTGTTCGAGACGGGGGACGCGAGCGCGCTGGCCGCGGCCGTGCGATCGCTCTCCGACGACGAGAGCTGGCGTCAGGCGATCATCGCGGCCGGTCGCAGTCAGGTAGAGGAGCGCTTCGGACTCGACGCAGCCGTCGGGCGGATCGAGCGAGTGATCCGCGTCGCGGTGGCGAGCGGCGAGGCGTAGAGAGGTGCGGCCGTTGATCGCATTGTGGTCAGCGGGATTGCGTGCCCGCCACGGAGCATGGGAGTAGACACGGCGACGTCGCCCCCGGGAGCCACATGAGCCAGCCCCGCAGTCCGTCTGTCCGTGCCTGTCGACTGGTCGCGCTTGCGGCTGGCGTTCTCGTGGCCGGCTGGGCGCTCCTCCACGTCGATGGCGTATCGCCCCCAGACAGCGACGAGTCGCACCACGTTCTGCTCGGTCTGAAGTACCACCGCGACATCACCGCACTCGATCCCGCCGCCCTCGCTCGACACACGCTCTCGACCGGCAGGTACCCGTTCCTCCACGGCTGGTTCCTTTCTGTGCTGTTCCTGATCGGCAGCCCCAGCCTCTGGATCGCGCGTGCCTCGTCGGCCGTGTTGCTCGGCGCTTCGGCCTACCTGTCCGCACGGATCGTGACGCGTCTGCGCCCCGGCGATCATCTCGCGTGGGGACTGCTCCCAGCCGTGTTCCTCGCGCTGGCGCCGGAGACGTTTGGCAACTCCGTCGTGTGCATGCTCGAGCTCCCGGGGACGTTCCTGACTCTGCTCACGATCGGCCTCTACCTGAGGCACGATGCCGCGCCGACTGTGCGATCCGGACTCTCGGTCGGCGCCGCGGGGGTTGCCCTGCTCTTCGTGAAGTACCCGTACGGAGCCTACGTGTGCGCACCGCTCGCGCTGGCCGAACTCGTTCGCCATCGTCGAGCGCTTCGACAGCTCCTCGCCCCGAGCAGCTGGCTCACGTGGGCGCCGCCCCTGCTGGCGATCGCAGTCTGGCTGGCGATCCCGCGGTCACGAGCGAGTGTCCTCGGCCTTCTGGCCGACGCGCCGGGCGCCGTGATTGTCGAGGCGGAACGGGATCCCTTCGCGATTCCCCACGTTCAGCTGGAGCTCGTCGCGTTCTACGTGCGAGCGTTGGTCGACTCGCTCTCGCCCGGCATCGTGCTCGGCTGCGCGGCGATGCTTGGCGGCATCGTCGCCACCATCCGTGGGGGGCGCATCGAGCGCACGGTGCTGCTCGGGATCGTGGTGTGGACGACTGTCACGCTGACGCTCTCGTACCGGACGTTCGGTGTCGACCGGTTTCTCGTACCCGTGGTCGGCGCCTTCTTCGTGCTCGGAGCCGTCGGTCTCGCGGACCTGGCCCGGCTCGCGCGCGAACGGCTCGGGCGCGTCGGCCAGCTGGCGGTGATCGGGCTTGTCGCGATGGGACTGGCGGAGGCGGGTTGGCGGGCGCGTGCCCTTCCCGACCTGGCTCGGAGCGTCGTGGAGACGGGATCCGCGGAGTCATCGACCCACGTCCAGTTGCTCGGCGACCTCTCGACGCCCTCGAACGTCCTCGTCGTCGGCGCGTGGGATCAACTCTCAGAGGGGGCGATCAAGACGATGTTCCTCCTCGGCGCACCGGATGAACGCTTCGAGGCGCTCGACGTGAAGGCGGTGCGCATCGACAAGGTGCCCGCCGGAACCAAGCGGTTGGATCGCTGGTTCGACGTCGAGAGTCACTGGGCTCCGTCGGTCGACGAGTCACGGCGACGCCTGGTCGTCCTCGCGGAGCCGACTCCGGCCGCCGAAGCCCCGTTCGTGAGCGTCGACGCATTCGAGCAGAACGTCGAGCGTGCACGCGCGCGGATCTCGGACGAACAGGGACGGCTGCTGCAGACTCGGTCGACCCTTCTCCTGCGGTACGAGGTCTGGGAGCTGCCCGCGACTGAGTAGCGAGGCCGAGGCGCCTTCGAGCGCACCGGACGTGCGTGGCGTGCCGTCAACCCCACGTGCGAGCGTCGATCGTGCCGCGGACCGTGGTGCAAGGCGCCCGTTACGTCCTCTGCGCGCTCCCCGCCGGGATCCGTCGGCCGCGGGCCGCCGCCAAGATACCGTGCCTGGCTTCGTGAACTCCGAGGCAGAACGTTGAGCGCAGCACCCCAGAACATCCTTCTCACCGGCGCAGCCGGGTTCATCGGCTCGCATGCAGCGGAGCGCCTCCTCGGAGAAGGGCGGCGCGTGGTCGGGCTCGACGATCTCGACCCCTACTACGACCCCCAGATCAAGCGCGAGAACGTCGGGCTCCTCTCAGGCTCGCCGAATTTCTCGTTTGTCGAGGGAGACATTCGTGACGCCGAGCTGGTCTCAAGCCTGCTCGCGGAGCACTCGATCGACGCGGTGATCCATCTCGCCGCCCGCGCCGGCGTGCGCAACTCGATCGCATCTCCCGCCTTGTACGTCGATGTGAACGTGCGGGGCACAGCGGTGCTCCTGGAGGCTGCGCGACAACGTGAGGTCACCTCGTTCGTGCAAGCCTCGTCGTCGTCCGTGTACGGCGCGCGCCGCGACGCGCCGTTTCGTGAGACGGACGCCCTGGGGCCGGCTCGCTCGCCCTATGCGTCGTCGAAGCAGTGCGCCGAGTCGATCGGGCGGTGTTTCGCTGAGTTGCATGGCATGGACGTCACCTCCCTGCGCCTGTTCAACGCCTATGGGCCGCGGCAGCGGCCGGACATGGCGATCCACAAGTTCTCTGCTCGTATGCTCGACGGGGAGGCGCTTCCGTTCTACGGAGACGGCTCGATGCGACGCGATCACACGTTCGTCGCTGACATCGTGGACGGCATCGTCCGTGCGGTGGACCGCTGCGCGGGGCGCGGCTACCGCGTGTACAACCTTGGGAACAGCGAGACGGTCTCGCTCTCTGAGTTGGTCGCCGCTCTCGAGGCGCTCTGGGGCATCGAAGCGACTCTCGATCGGATGCCGGATCAGCCCGGGGACGTTCCCCTCACCTGCGCCGACGTGACGCTGGCTGGCGACGAGCTTGGCTACGTCCCCAACACCGATCTCCGCGCGGGGCTCGCGCTGTTCCGTGAGTGGCTGCTCGCGAAGTCCGTCGCCGACTGACGCGAGCGAGCGTTCCGCGCGGATCGCGCGCCCGATACCCTCGGGTCGGGACGTGGAGGGACGAGTGAGCACCGAGAAACAGCCGAGCGCCCGGCGTCTTCACTTCCTGGCCGACCTGAATGAGGTCGGCGAAGTGCTTCGCCACCCGCTCCTCGACCTCGGGGGGTCGCGCACCGTCGCGCTTTCGCCGACGCATCTCGAAGCGGCGCGCAGCGGTTGGACCGTGGTGGCGAACATCGATGTGGAGGCACAGCCGGACGTCATAGCGGACGCCCACTCGCTTCCGTTCGCCGATGCGTCGTTCGAGACTGTGCTCTGCGCTGAGACGCTCGAGCACCTTCGTGCGCCTGCCGCCACCGTGGCAGAGATGCACCGCGTGCTCCGTCCTGGCGGGCGAGTCGTGGTGACCGTGCCGTTCGCGTTCCGCGTTCACGGCGACCCAAACGACTTCCAGCGCTACACCGCCAACGGGTTGCGGGAGCTCTTTGCGGCATTCGACTCGGTCGAGCGGGTCCAGTCGCAAGGCGGTCCGTGGTCCGTCATCGCATGCGTCTTGCGTGATCTTCTCTATGGAGCCAAGCCGCGCTGGATGCCTCTCGCTATCCGCAACTTCCTGCTCCATCGGCTGCCGTGGCTATCGGCGCGAGACGAGAATCCGCGTGTACGGCGGTCCGACCTGCTTCGAGGCTGGACGACCGGGTACATGCTGGTGGCTCGCCGCTAGTCCGCATAGTCAGCTCGCACCGGCCAGCGCCCTACCCCCGGTCCCGAGCCGTCGTGGCCGCCTCCTGCGGCGCGTACCCGCCTCCCACAGGAGCGCGAGTCGCCCCGTGCGGCCGAGTCGGACTGGGGGGAACATGCACGTGATCCGCGCGTGGTCGCCTCGTCGACTGAGCGAGTCAATCCTCGGGGACGTCGCGACTACCCGAACTCATCGTGCGAACTCTGCTGGAGGTTGAGTCCTGACGCCCCGTCCGCGCACCATGTGGGTGTGGAGACTGAACTCGATCTGCTGCGGCGCTTCGGGGCGCACGGAGATGCGGGGGCCATGGAGGCTCTCGTGGCGCGGACGCGACCGCGGCTGCTGAAGGTGGCGCGGCGGATCGGGCAGGCTCAAGATGCGGAGGATTCGGTGCAGGCCGCGTACCACGCGCTACTGCGGAAGGGGGACCTGTCGGACGGGTCCGACGTCGTGGCGTGGCTGATCACGACGACGGTTCGCATTGCGTATCGCCGCAAGGCGGTGGCGATGCGGCACATCTCGGCGGCAGAGCAGCTGTCTCGACCGAGCCGTCAGCGCGCGGCGGCGGCCGAACTCGTGGCCGAGGAGCGAGACGGGCTCGTGCGGGCCGCCGTCCACCGGCTTCCGGACAGCTATCGCGATGCCGTCGTCTTGCACCATCTCGAGGAACTGCCGGTCGCTCAGGTGGCGGAGCTGCTGGGTGTGCCCGTCTCGACGGTCAAGACGCGCGTGCAGAGAGCGCGGCGGCTGCTGGCGGGTCGACTGTCGCCCGTACTGCTGCACGCGCTCTGGCTGCCGCTCTGGGTGGTTGCCGATCAGATGCACTGGCTCTCGTGGGGAGGACTCGCCGTGAAGGGCAAGGTGTCGATCGGAGCAGTCGTGCTCGCGTTCGCGGTCGGACTGGGAGCGGGGACAGGGATCGGCGTGTTGGGCGGCGACGTGTTCCGAGGGGGTGATGCCGCTGAGATCACGCCGTCTGATGACGAGCGGGAGACCGCGGCCTCCGCTCCGGCGAGCTCGGCGCCGACGGCGGCTGTGGAGGGCTCGTCGATCGAGGACAGCGGGGATGCGACGCCGCGAGAACGGGTGCGGGTCACGCCCCGCGCCGTTGCGGAACTCGGCGATGACGACGGACGCCCTGCTACGAAGCCGCTCGCGCCGGAGCACCAGCGCCGTGTCCACGACGTCCTCCGGACCTTCCGATCCAGCATCCTCGAGTACGGTCTGGACGGCGTGACGGGCCCGAGCGGCCCCACTCGGCCACCCGACCCGGAGCGCCCCCAGCGTTTTCCCGACGAGCGCGTCTGGAAGGAACCGGCGGGCTGGGTCGAGACCGACGCGACGCAGTACCGGGAGGTCGGTGAGGATACTTCGGTCTTCAATGGCAGCGTGGACCGTGCCGCGTGGCTCTTCACGATGCCGCTCGACGAGCCCATCGCGGCGACGACCAACCACACGTTGCTCCTCGACGACGGGGTGGGACCAGATGGCAAGGTGACCTTGACGAGCTACGGCTCCGTGCTGTGCATGGGAGGGATGGCGGGAGACATCCTCACGGAGAGCTACGCGACGCTCGTCGTGAAGGGGGACATGACCGGCAAGATTCGCACCGACTCGTACGCCGCGACGCTCATCGAGGGCCGGCTCTCCGGCGACTACGAGAGCCAGAGCTACGCCGACGTCACGGTCCTCGGCGGGTTCACGGGCACGATGAAGCTGTACGACGGCGCGCACATCTACCTCGGCGGCTACGTCGGTGGCGCGGACCTCGAGCGGATCACCTCCAGCGGTCGCGCCTACATCCTGGTCGAGCGCTCCGACCTTGCGGTTGGGGAGCACAAGCGCAAGGGCACGCGCGTCGTGATCGAGGTGCTCGCGAACTGATTTCAGAGCGCGTCGAAGCCCGCCCGATTGCCGCGTCGTCGACTCCGTGCCAGTTCTGCAGCGACGCTCTCGAGTCGCACGCGGCGCCTGCCCTAGCCCGGACTATTCATGACGACTCACACACCTGACCGGTCCAGCTCCCCGATCTCCGCGTTGCGCCTCCTCCGAGACGGGAACGCGTCGCAGTCGTCGGCGCGCCTTGATCTCGACGATCTGTCCTCGCTCAGGACGGG
>JAJFFG010000002.1 GCA_021776825.1 Planctomycetota bacterium | reverse complement strand
CTCGTGTCGGGCCGATGACAGAGTGTCCTGACCGAGCGGGGGCCGCGAGATCAAGGCGGACGCTGCGTGGTCAGGGGCTGATCCCCCCAACGAGCTGTGTCAACGCAGAGATCGTGGTCCCCGCGACGTGTCAGGCGTGGCGACGTGGTGAGAAGGTCGGGCTAGCGCCGCTCGGCGGCGTCGGTCAGGCTCTGCACTACGTCGGCCGGCAGACCGACGCGCTGGGCGATGGCTGCCGCTTTCGCGAGCTCCATCGGCTCTCGTGGCCGGAACAGGAGCACGTCCCACTGGTATCGGAGCGCGCGTTCGAACTCGCGCGCGTCGAGGGCCGCGACCACCGCGCGTTGCGAGAGCTCGAGGAACGGACCGAGTCGCTCCTGGGCGGTGTCCATGACCTCCAGTGCCTCCCGCGGGCGCTGAGCACGAGACAAGAGGTCGCTCAACGCGAGAGGGACATGCGTCGCGTAGGGCAGTCGCGCCCACGCCGCACGAAGATGCGCCTCGGCGGCCTCGACGTTGCCGCGACCGGCCTCCGCGAGCCCAGCCTCCACCCGCGCGGCCACGAGCGTCGGATTGGCAGTGAGCAACGCTTCCGCGATCTCGAGCGACTGAGCCGGGCGGCCCAGGACGCGGAGCAGTCGAATGCGCAGGAGCAACGCGCGCGCGTCGTCGGGGCGGGCCTCCAGCTCGGAGTCGATGATGCGTGCGGCGCGAGCCAGGTATCCGTTCGCCGGTGCACCGTTCGGCGAGCGCCCGAGCTCAGCGCCCATCAGGTAGCCCTCGGCCTTGGCGAGTCGGGCGCCGGGCTGCTGGTCATCGGGGTCGAGCAGGTTGACGAGCGGTCGGTCGGCGAGTGCGTCCTCGCGCAACGAGAGGTCCGCCTTGCCGCCCGCGACTGCGGTCGACTCAGGGGGGCGCCGCTGGATGCGGTGGTCGGTCGTGCGCGTGTGCACGATGTCCTGCGACGGCACGCTCGGCATGTGGCACGACGAGCACGAGCGGTCTCCCCGTCCATGCTCGGGTTCCGCGCACGCCTCGGGTCCGTGGCAGACTCCGCAGCCGCGGGCGGTGCGCGCTGCCGTCGCGGCGTCGCCGTGTCCCTCGTGCGGGTTGTGGCACGTCGTGCAGGTGAGTCCTTCGCTCTCCGCGAAGCAGCGTGACTGCTGGAGCCGGGCCGCGTGGCCGGCGATCGACGTTCCGTCCGCCCCATCGCCCGCCGGCGAGAGCAGGGCGATGACGGCTCCGAGCGGTTGGCCCGGCACGTAATCGCTGAGCGTCTTACCCGGCAGCAAGAGCTCGGTCGCGCCGCTGAGATGGCACTGGAAGCAGAGCTCTGCCTGTCGCTCGACGGGCAACCGCGCCGGACTCACGATCGAGCGGGCGTCGCCGTCGAGCGAGTGTTCCGTCCCGTCGCCGTGGCAGCGAGCGCACGCGATGCCGAGGGAGATCTCCCCCTGGTACCCACGCTCGGCGTTCGGGTCCTTCGGCGTCACGGTACCGGTGTGGCAGCCGATGCAGAGCTGTGGCACGAAACGCAGCGCGCCATCGCGGAAGCCAGGACCCGGCGACAGATCGAACCCATCGAGCTGCGCGTACCAGGTGAGTGGGAGCTGGAACATCACGCCGTCGCGCACCAGCAGGTGACTCCGCGCGGCGTGGCCGCTGCCCATGATGAGCTCGACGGGGAACACGTGATCCGCCCGCCGCACGCCGGTCGGATCGTCGTAGACCAGTCGCTGGACATAGCGACCGTCGGCGAGCTCGAGGCGTCCGCGGGTGCCCGTGGGCTCGTGCACGATCCACGTGCCGACGGCCGCCGCCTCCGGTGAGCCGTCCCCGGTCGGGAGCGTCAGCGAGTGCTGCATGCCGCTCGACGTGTAGGCCTCCACCACGTCGGGGTGGCAGTCGCCGCAGCCCTCGTCGACCCCGCTCGTCACGAGGCCGTCGAGTGCGACGCCGGGCTGCTGCGCGGTCGTGGTCGGCCAGGCCGGCGTGGCCGGCGCGG
Organism: Planctomycetota bacterium; assembly: GCA_021776825.1. GTDB lineage: Bacteria > Planctomycetota > JAJSAM01 > JAJSAM01 > JAJVHW01 > JAJFFG01. Next base: position 1,939 of record JAJFFG010000002.1, on the reverse strand, counting down.
GCGGATCTGGAGCGCAGGCCGCATGGGTTAGCAGCAGGGCGAGCAGCAGCGGTAGGAGTTGGAGGGTCCGCACGGCGGAGATCGTACCCGTGCTGCTCGTACATGGGCCGATTGGCGAGATTGGCGAATCGGGCGAACCGACCGCGCGCGGGGTTCGTCTACCGTGCGTCCATGCGTCGCGTCGCCGCTCTCCTGACCGTTCTCGCGCTCGCGCTGCCCAGCGTCGCGGCCGAGGGGGATCTCGACTTCCGACGTGCCGCGGTGGGGGAGGTCCATCCCGACGTGCGACTGCCGAACTTGAACGGCGAGGGCAGCCTGCGCCTCTCCGATCTGCGCGGACAGAAGGTCCTGCTGATCGAGTTCGCATCGTGGTGAGCGGGCTGCCGCCACAAGGTGCCCGTGTGGCATCGCGCGACCAAGACCTGGCGTGACGAGGGTCGACTCACCGTCGTCGGCCTCGTGCAGGAGCAGCATCCCGATCGCACGCGCCTGTTCGCGCAGTGGCAGGGCTTCGACTGGCCGATCCTCTGGGACCCGCTGAACATCACCGGTGCTGCGGCCGTCCCGAACCTGACGCTGATCGACGAGCACGGCGTCGTCCGGTCGAGGCGCCCGAGCCTGAAGACCATCGAAGCGGAGTTCCTCGACGTCGCGTTCGAGCCGCCTGCCGATGCCGCCGCACCGCCCGCGACGAGCGACGACGGACTGCTCCAACTCACCGGACTCCCGAAGAGTGCGGCTGACCGTCCGTACTGGACCGCGCTCTCCGACCTGCTCTGGGGCGGCGACGCGGCGCTCGACGGCGCCAACGAAACGCTCACGTCGTTCGCTGCGGCGCACGCCGAAGATGCCCAGGCGCAGTTTCGCCTCGGTGTCGCGCGGCGCATGCGCCACGATTCCGGCCGCGCTCGACGCGGCGACTTCGCCCAGGCCGTCGCGGGCTGGCAGGCCGCCCTCGCGCTGAACCCACGTCAGTACATCTGGCGGCGTCGCATCCAGCAGTACGGCCCGGCGCTCGACAAGCCCTACCCGTTCTATCCCTGGATCGACGAGGCGCGGGAGGCGCTGCGAGATCGTGGCGTCGAGCCCGCTCCGCTGCGTGCCGGCCTGAGCACTTCGGAGCGACTCGCCCGGGGGGCGCCGTCGTCGGTCGCCGCCGAGCGTCCGCAGGGAGTGCCGGACGCCGCAGCCGTCGAAGACGACGCCGCCGACCGCTTCGAGGTCGAGACGGTGTTCGTGCCCGACTCCGAGGGACGACCCCGCACGCGGCTCTACATCGGTGTGCATGCGCGGTCGGTCGACGTGCGCGTCGACGACGCCGCCGTCGTCTGTGCCGTTCAGCTCGAAGGCTGGAGCGTGCCCGTATCGGTGTCCGGAGCGTCAGAGGGCGCATTCGGCACGCGCTGGTTCGAGATGGACCTGGATCGTCCACCAGCGGGCTCGGAGCCGGTCGAGCGCTCCGGTGCGGTGCTCACCTGCCTGCGGGGCGCGGCGGGCGAAGCGGTCTGGGTACGCACTCGCTTCAGCGTGATGCTGGACTGAGCCCGCCCGCGCGGACGTCTAGCCCGGATCGCTCACGAGGGCGTCGCGCGAACGATCCGGGCTAGGAGCCTGTCCGAGTAACCCGCTGGCCTGCGAGCATCCTCGACCGGACAGTCTCCTAGATAGGGACTGAAGGTCGTCGGCCTCCGTGCCGAATCTCAAGGTGTGAGCGGCTACCGACTCCGCAAGCAGGTGGTCGAGCCGGTCTTTGGCCACATCAAGGAGTGCAGTGGCTTTCGCCGCTTCCTGCTGCGAGGGATGGAGAACGTCCGGGCGGAGTGGTCGCTGCTCTGCACCGCGCACAACCTGCTGAAACTCGCCGCCGCGCGGGCCTGATCCGGCCTCCGCAGGCGTCCGAACGCGCCCTATGAGCTAGGAGGCCGTCCTCCACGGGCGC
>JAJFFG010000001.1 GCA_021776825.1 Planctomycetota bacterium | reverse complement strand
GGGCGGTGTAGGGGGGGATGGGAGACATGGTCGTGCGGAGCGGATCGGCGGACGGAGCAGGCGAGAGGAGCGGACGGAGCGCGAAGAGAGGGCGAGGGTGCCGCCGCGCACGGCGTGAGACGACGAGCGCGGCGGCGGATGAGGGGCGGGCCTAGAGGACCGTCACCGTGTGAATGTGGACCTCGAAGTCCAGGTCCTTGTCGACGTTCATCGACGCGGGGTACTGGTCTTCGGCCCACTGGAGGAAGTCCTGCAGGTCGTCGTGAACGAGGCTGCCCTCGAAGCCGACCGTGAGGTCGACCGACGTGTGGTTCACGCCGGGGAAGTGCCAGCCCTCGATCGTCTCCGGACGGAACAACGCCCAGGTCTCGACGAGATCGCCGTTGGCGTCCTCGCGCACCCAGACGAACGCCACCGGCTCGACGGCGTAGGCGCTCTCCCAAGAGAAGCTGCCGTCATCGAGTTCCGGCTGCGTCGTGGATGGAGACTGCGTCTCCAAGGAGCCATCGGCGGAAACGCCAGCGCTCCCCTCGACGGTCGAGGCGAGAGCGAAGGCGAGAAGCATGCCGGCGATGAAGGTGCCGGCGAGAGTAGCGATGCGGGTCACAGTGGATCTCCCGTGCTGGGCCCACCGCGGACGGTGGGTGCGGTCTCGACGGCCCGCATTCCCGACTCGAGCACCGCGTCTGCGGTCGCGTCGATCGGAGCGACTCCCGTCTTGCCAGGGATCACGACATCTGTGCGAATCCACCGACAAGAAAGTCGAAGAAAGTCGCTCTCAGCCTCGAAGTGCGACGAATTCGACGGCCTCGGCGACAGAGATCACCTCGCGGCGTGCCGCGCGATGCGGCTCCGGGATCGTCGAGACGGCGGCGAGGAACTCGGTGCGCCGCGACTGTGCGGCAGCGGGCGATCGAAGCGCGAATAGTCCGATCGCTTGGACGACGATTCCGGGCAACGGACACGTGACGATCTCGTTGATCGCGTCGGTGATCTCCGACTGCGCGACGTCGCCATCGACAGCGGCCTGCAACGCGAGCGCGAGGATCTCGCCTGCGCGTTGCCCGTTGTCGGCGAACGACACAGCCGCGGCCTGCGCCACGTCGCGCGCGAGCGAGCGATCGTCGGATCGCCACGCGAGCGCTGCCTCGGTGAGCAGCGCCATCCCGGTGACGTTCGGGATACGGACATGCTGAAGTGCCTCGACGAGTTCGCGGTCGGGAGAAGTGGTCTGCGCGGAGCGGTAGAGGGCGGAGCGTCGCGAGCGCTCCGCGCGCGCCTCCAGGCCAACGAATCGCGCGTCTCGCCCAATCGCGACGGCCTGCTCGGCGGCGCGCACAGCGGCGTCGAAGTCGTGCGCCTCGAGGAGCGCGCTTGCCGCGCCCGCCAGGGCGTTTCCCCGGCCACACTCCGTCGCCGAGCGCTCCGCGATCTGGCCGAAGAGTTCGGCAGCCTCGCGGAATCGACCCTCGCCATAGCGCTGCCAGCCGAGCCAGTCGAGAGCCTCGAGCTGCACTCTGCGCTCCGTGCGCGTCGCCGCCCACTCCTGGAGATCGTCGAGCACGGGACGCGCGAGATCCTCCGGGAGACGCGCCGCCGCCCGACGACGTGCGGTATTGCGACGCAGCTCGAGGTCGATGTCCTCCACCGGCCCCTGCGCGTCGGCGACGGCGAGCGCTCGTCGTTGGAGGCCGGTCATGGCCAGCAACGCTGCGTGGGCGATGAACTTCAGGTCGCGAAGCTCGGAGGCGTCGGACTCGATCCAGTCGAGTTCGTGCAGCGCCGCTCGCAGACCGTCGCGGCTCCCGCCGACCATCGCCAGCACGACCAGCACGCGGGCAATCGGCAGCGAGGCATCCCCCACCGCGCCCATGCGCCGCAGCATCCCGAGCACGGACCTCGTGCGTGCGAGCCCGCGGGTGACGCGGCCCTCCGCGAGAAGCGACTGGCCACGTGCGGCGGCATCGTCCGGGACCTGATCGAGAAGCCCACCGGCGAGGAGTTGGCGCGTGCGACCTGGGCTTCCCGGTGGCAGCGCCATCGCGAGCGCACGATGTCGAGCGCGCCGCTCGTCGGGGGACCACGACGGCGCCGGCGCCGCGCCGGTCACGGCCACCGCGCCATCCCGCTCGCGAACGGCTGCGGCTCCGCATTCGACCAGCGACGCGATCGTCGCAGTCGCCTCCTCGACGGAGATGCCCGAGACGCGAGCGACGACGTCGATCTCCACGAATCGATCGGCGGCGACAACCGTTCGCAAGACGTCGCGGGATCGCTCGTCGAAGTCGCCGATGCGGCACGGCGATGCGGCGCGACCGACAGCGCACGGCGTGCGGTCGATCCGTTCGAGCGCGTCCCGATCCACGACCACGCGCCCGTCCACGATGCGCGCGAAACGGGCGCGCATCCACTCCCGGAGCTCACCGCCGACGCGGGCAGCGACTCCGCCGCTCCGATCCATCAGGAGACTCGCGCCATCCTCGCGGAGGTGAACGAGGCGATCCGGCCCCGCGAACAGTTCACGGAGCTGCGCCTCGGTCCCCGGTCCCACGGCCACGGCATCGGGGCCGAGCCACGCGCCCGCCCGGACCACGCAGCCGGAAGAGCGAACGTCGTCGAGCACGTCGCGGCTGAGGGGGTCGACGTGATCCCAGTCGTCGACGAGGACGACGTCGCCGCTCTCCAGCGCCAGGCGCAGATGCGGTGCGAGCGACTCGGTGCTCCGCGTCGCCCCACCTCGATCGCGGGCCAGCCGACCCGTGAGTGCGGCGACGAGGCTGCTCCCCGGTGTGCTACCGGCACACACGCGATACACGCGTACGCCCATCGCGCTCAGATCCGCCGCGGCGCGCCGAAGGACACGGCGCTTGCCGGATCCCGGTGGCCCGTGAAGGTCCAGAGCCTGCCCGTCGCTGGCCGCCGCCAGCACGCGCTCGACGCTGGTGACGATCCACGGGTAGTCGAGACCGCTGAGCTCGTCGAACGGCGACTGTTCGCGTCGCAGCGCTGCGAGGGCCGCGGCGGCGCCGTCGGGCCGATCGTCGGGCGCGCGCGCCAAGAGCGCAGCGATCACCGCGCGGACGTGCTCCGGAACTTCCAGGTCTGTGACGTCGACCGACTCGGAGCGACGACGTCGGGCCATCTCTGTTTGCGAGGCGGACGCGTGCGGAACCTGCCCGGTCAGCGCCTTGTGAATCATGGCTCCCACGCTGTACAGATCCGTGCGTTCGGTGGGCGGCCCGGCGCCCGCGTGCAACTGCTCGGGCGCCATGTACGGCGGCGTGCCCGGCCAGATCGCGTCCTCGGAGTCCGTCGCCGACATCGCGGGTCCGCCGGCGATCCCGAGATCGAGCACCATCACCCCGCCATCCGCAGTGACGAGCACGTTGCCGGGCTTGAGATCGCCGTGAGCGATCCCGAGTCGATGAACTCGGGCCAGGATCTCCAGCAGCGAGCAGACCGGCGCCTCGAGCCGCGCCCAGTCGACCGGTGGGCGTTCGCCCGGGAAGCGCTGCCCGTCGACGAGTTCGGTGACGAGATAGGGGCGTCCGCGGAAGTCGCCGTAGTCGAGGAGACGGACGACGCCGGGGACATCGAGCAGGAGCAGCGCGCGGATCTCGCGCGCGAACCACTCGCTGCGCGAAGCGAGTCCTCCGTGCACGACCTTGACCGCGACAGTCCGGCGCGTGCCCTCCTCAACGGCGCGGTAGACGACGCCGACTGCTCCTCGACCGATCACGGTGTCGAGGCGGAACTGGTCTCCCACGATCGCCCCGGAGAGATCCGGGAGCGCCTCCGGCGGCTCGTCCGCGCCCTCGAGCTCTCCGAACGCCCGTGAGAACGCCGACGTGGCGGCGGCAGAGTCGTCATCGAGGTCGTCGTCCGCGTTCGCCCGATGGATGCGCAGCAGCCGATGTGCGATCTCACGCGACTCCGGCTGCCCCGCGCAGGCAGCGTCGATGTAGGCATCGCGTGCATCATCAGGGAGGTCGAGACACTCCTTGAAGACCTGATACGCCCGCCGTTCCGCGTCGCTCACGACAGTCGGTCGAGCAACCAGGCCCGGGCGAACGCCCACGCGCGCTCGACGGTGCGCAGCGGCGTGCCCAACTCCTCGGCGATCTCCTTCATCGACATGAACAGGAACACGCGCGCATTGACGACCTCATAGGCTAGGCAGTCGATCTCCTTGAGTTCCTCCAGCGCCGTGTGGAGATCGATGATGTCGGAGTGCGGCGTTCCGAATCGCTGCTGGAACACGTCGATCAGGTCGTCGAGTCCTGCGCGCTCGCGGCCCAACCCCTCGAGCTTCCGCCGACGCTTCCGAGCGTGATCGACGAGGATGCTCCGCATCGCGAGCGCCGCCACGGCGAAGAAGTGCCGTCGGTTCTTCCAGCGCACGTCCTCGGGGCGGAAGAGCTTCGCGTAGACGTCGTGAACGAGAGCGGTCGGAGTCAACGTGTGATCGCGCGGCTGACGGCGCATCTTCCCGTCGGCCCGACGACGCAACTCGTAGTAGACCGCCCGAAACAGCTCGTCGTGCGCCTCCGGACCGGAGGTCGACAGCGAGTTGAGCAGTTCGGTCAGGTCGTTCGAGGTGTCGAAGTCGGTGCAGGTCACGTTGATCCCCCGTTCATGCGGTGTTCTGAACACGGTCATCCCATACCGGGTGCCATCAGCGCAAACGACGGCGACGAGAAACACCCGCCACAGATTCTCAAATCCCGCTACCGCGACCGGTCGGGAGGCGCCCGCGGCGCGGCGTGAGCACGGTCGACGCTGCCGACCAGGAGAGTCCCGCAGTTCGACCGGACGCGGTCGAGGGGGAGATCGAGGTCGAACTGGCGCAAAGCCTCGGGCTCGCCGAGACGCTGTGGATCGGGATCGGTACGATGATCGGCGCCCGCATCTTCGTGCTGCCGGGGTTCATCACCGGGAAGGCGGGACCGGACGCGGTGCTGGCGTTCGCGACGGCCTTCTACATCGCGGGTCCGGCGAGTATGTCCACTCCCGCCTCGGCGGCGTGTCGCCGGGCCGGGAGTGGACATACGGAGGGCGGCGTCCGGGAGCAAGGCCGGGCGCATCGCGGACCGCGCGTCGAACTCGGTGCTGATCGCTCGCGCGGGCTCGAAGCGGCGCGCTGCCACGTGACGCGGAAGAACGTGCCGCGCAGAATCATGCCGCGGAGAATCATGCCGCGGAAAAACAAAGTAGCCGGCGTCCTCCGAGCTCAGCACCGGCCCTTGATGCGACGTTAGGGTCCAGGGACCCGCGGCTTGTGAGTTATCGACCGTGCGGCAAGGAGGACGCCGGACACCTTCAACGTACCCCACGCAGAGCGACCCGCAAGGGGGGTCGATTTCTGAGAGGGGCCAAAGGTCGGCGGCCGCACGCCCATACGGGTGTGGGTGGTCTCCGGGACGGAGGTCGGTTGGGCTCAAAGGTTGAGTCTGCCGAGCCTGGGACCGCCCAACTCACTCGTTCCCCGGCCGGGGCGAGGTCAGCCCCGCACGCGGCGCCAGCAGCCGCCGGCCCGGCGCCGAGAACCGTTTTCGACGCGTGAATCCGGGGGAGGCTGCTGCTACCTTCCCCTCGTCGCGCGGGGGCGTTGAAGGGCCCGTCTCCGTACGTCCCCCTCGAGCGCCTCGCGTAGACACACAGGGGGAATCCATGCGATCGCACCGCAACATCATTGCGGCGCTGGCGCTCATGGTCGTGGCTGTCGTGGCCACACCGGCGCTGGCGCAGGACTACACATTGTCCGACGTGAACAACAAGTTCACGGAGCCACCAACGACGGCCGTCGACCTCTCGCTGGGCGACGATCAGATCATCCAAGAGGACCTGCCGTTCGAGTTCGCCTACTACGGCACCGTGGCGAACGAGATCACGGTCTCGAGCAACGGCTACATCCAGATCAGTCCGAGCGGGACTCCGAACAACTCGAGCCTGACGAATCAGGGCTGGCCGCCCGCCCAGACAAACGTGAACTACGACGGGCTCGTGGCGGGCTGCTGGGACGATCTCAACCCGTCCAACAACAACGGCCAGGTCCTGACGTTCACCACGGGCCTGAAGCCGAATCGCATCTTCCATGTCTCGTGGAAGAATGTGCCGCGCTTCTCGAACAGCGGCAGCACCAACTGGCAGATCCAGCTGCACGAGACGACGAACCGCATCATCATCGCGTACAGCGCGACGAACACCTGGACGAACATCGGGTGCTCGATCGGCATCGTCGCGCCCAACGGCGCGAACGACTCACGGTTCGTCACCCCGAACAACAGCACGAACATCAGCGCCGTACCGCCGAACGACTACCAGTTCGACCCGGTGCTCACGAAGTTCGAGGGTCAGCTGTTCATCGATGAGCTCGTCACCGATGCAACGGGCATCGCCGGCGGCACGAACGCGGGCGTCCCACTCGGTGGCATGCGCGTCGAGCTCTTCGGAGCGGGCGCTGTGTCAGCGTTCGCGAGCACGGCAGCGGATGGCTCGTTCGAGATCAACGGCGTCGCGCTGGCCGGCGCGATCAACGGCGAACTGCGCGTCGCCGCGCAGACGAACGCCGCTCGCGTGACCGACGACGTCGGTAACGCGGTCTTCGGCTCGACGTTCGCCTCGAACGTGAGCTTCGGGGCCAACAAGGACGTCGGGACCTTCACGTTCGACGACACGAGCGACGCAAGCGGCGCCAAGCGCCTCCCGCTACAGATGGCTCGTGGGATCAACGAGATCCACCAGTACGTCACCGGCATCTCGGCCGACCCGATCCCTCAGATCGACGTCGTGTACGACACCGCGAGCGCGCTTCCGACCGCGTACATCCTCGCGACCGAGGACGACCCCGCGTTCGTGCGCCTTGCGAGCCCCGGCGCCACCAACCCCGACGGCGCCGATCCGGCGGTGATCGCACGCATCTACGCGCGACATGTCCTGCTCCATTCGGCGAGTCAGGTCGGTGGCACGTTCCAGAACGACATCACAGCCACGTCCGACGCGGACGCCGCGTTCTCGGACGGTTTCGGCGCCTTCCTGCACGCACTCGTGACCGGCGAGACGTCGGTCTTCGACGGCACAAGCGACACGACCGCCAACGAGCTGAACCTCGAGACGCCCGGCCTCCTGACCACCCCGAACGAAGACACTGCGGCATGGGTGGCAGCCGCCCTCTTCGATCTCCTCGACGCCTCCGGCACGGAGGCGCACGACGTCATCGACGGCACGCTCCCCGCTTCCGACGATCACGTGTTCCAGGTCATCGATGCGCTCACGGTCGCGCCGCGAGCCTCGGGCTTCGTCGATGAGTGGGATACGCAGGGGCGCGACAGCATCGGTCTGGTGCGCAACTTCATCCGCCACGGTCTTCTTGGTGACGACGACGGCGAGCCGAACGACACGGACGCCGAGGCACAGGACCTCGGGCTGGTCGGCCAGAGGCTGACCGGTCTCACGCTCAACCGCTTCAACGAGGACTGGTACGAGGTCTTCGTGCCGACGCTCACCGACGCGGTGTTCGTCGAGATGACGTACAACCGCGGCTCCATCGACGCCGACGTCACGCTGCGCGTGCTCTCGACCGCAGGAGCGGTCCTCGCCACGGGCACTCCCTCCGGCGACACGGGTCCGATCCAGGCCATCACTGGCACGGTCGGACCGGCCCGCATTCGGATCCAGATCAGGCACAACAGCGGTGACCGCGTTGACCCGTACGACCTCCAGGTCTACTCGCGTCTGCGCGCGGACGGCGATCCGCTCCCCGAGTGGACCGTGAACCGCGGACTCACGCAGAACTTCACCATCGACGGCGGCATCGCGCCGTTCCAGATGGTCGTCCGTGCCCCGTCGGTCCTACCGCCGGGCCTCACGCTCGACGCCGTGAACCGGCGACTCATCGGCGCGCCGATCGACATTGGTCCGGCCGCGTTCACGATCAGCGTCGAAGACAGCGCCATCCCGGTGAACATCGCGAACATCTCGCAGACGATCCTCGTCAACCGCCCCTTCACTCTGAATCCGCCGGAGTTCACGGGCGTCGCCCTCGGCAAGGTGACCGACATCGGTCTCGGGCGGAGCGGCGGCACCAGCCCGGTGACCGTCACGAACATCGACGGGACGATCCCGGCGGGCCTGCAGCTCATCACACCGGACTTCCGGTTGACGGGCACGCCAACGGCTCCCGGAGGTAGCCAGCTCACGATCGAAGCAACCGACCTGGCGCAGTCCTCCGACTCCGGTGCGACGACCGTCGTGGTCTGCGTACCGATCCCCGCGAAGAAGACGGTCGTCGACGTCGCCGCTGGCGATGCGCAGGCCGGCTTCTTCTTCGACGCGGTCGCGGGCAGCGTCGCCACGCTGAAGGTCAAGACCGGCAAGAAGCAGCCCAAGCGACTGCTCGGCGCGCTCGTGCTCGGCCCCGACGGCGCACCCGTCGTGGGTGGGAAGATCAAGAGCGGCAAGGGCAAGGCCACACTGAGCAAGATCCCGTTGACGGCCTCGGGCCGCTACTTCGTGGCTCTCTCGGCCGCAGCCGGTGACGCCACCCAGTTGGTCGGCACGCTCAAGGTCGCGCCTCAGAAGAAGGGCAAGGCCAAGATCCTCGACCTCGGCGCCGGCGACACCGTGATCCTGGACGTCGGCGTTCTCGCCGGCGCGCAGTTCACGTTGAAGACGAAGGCAAGCAAGGAGTTCGGCGTGCGCCTGCAGTTCATCTTCAAGCCGGACGGCACGCTCGTTCCCGTCGGCGACCTGACGGTCACCGAGAAGGGGGCCGCGCTGACGATCTCGGGCACGTTCGATCAGTCCGGGACCTATCAGGTTCGCCTCACCCCGCAGCCCGGCGTGCGCGGCGACCTGAGCTACTCGTTCAAGTTGAAGCAGCCGAAGGGCGTCATCTACTCGGTGGACTAAGCGTTCTCTCCGCGCACATCAAGAGGGCCGTGACCTGCGGGTCACGGCCCTCCTCGATTCAGCGCGACGCGCGCGGGGCGTAACCCAGCTAGCGGACCGATCAGATGCCGAGGACGTTCCAGACGCGCGTGCGAAATGCCTCGCCGCGGCCGAGGCATGCCCGTGCGTGACGGATCGTCTCGGCGGGACGGTCGTCGCCCGCCGCGTCGAGCATGGCGTGCACGTCACCATCGGCGACGTCGCGTCGCAGCACGGTACGGGCCAGCCGGGTGAGATCGGATCGGCGCAGGAACGCCGTCCGCGGCGCCAGGCCAGCGCGTTCTGCGCGCGGGCAGTCGATCACGAAGACCTCGTTCGTCTCGGGACGGACCACGAGGTTGCGCGCCGACAGGTCGCGATGGTGAATGCCGGCGGCGTGCATGCGCCCGACGACTCGTCCGACGGCGACGAGGAGTTCGCGCAGCAGGTCGCCGCGCGGGATCTCACCGACCTCACCGCGCAGGAGAGTCGAGAGATCGACACCGCCCTCGATGAGTTCGATGACCAGCACGGTACGGCGCGGGATGCCGAGGCGCCGTTCGACACCCCACATGAACACGCGCGGGGCCGGAACGCCCGCGGCGCCGAGGGCTTCCAACGCAGCGGCCTCACGGGCGATGCCGCGACGGCTGAACGCGTGCCGCAATCCCCACGAGACACTCCGCCGCTCGCCCTTCAGGAATGCGGCCCGCTGTGGCAGCACGCGGATGCGATTGGTCCGGTCGCTGTCCGGGAGCTGCGCCCAGACGGCGTCGAACGCCTCGAGCGGCGTCGCCGACGCATCGACGAACGGCGCATCGGGGCACACGTGGAGTTCCACCGTGCGACCGCCCCGCGACAACGTGTGTGGTCCGGTGACGGAGGGTGACCGGCCGGGCGCAAGGGCGCGCGCTGCCGGACGTGCAGAGGCGTCGGCGCTCATCGCTGTCCGATCCTAGATGAACGCTCCGTTCACCGGGCGTTCATCTAGGGGATTAGCGCCGCGCAACGCGCCCTCGCAGCCGTCTCGGCCGAGCTGACGTCGTCTACGCGCCGATGATCTTCACTAGGACGCGCTTGCGACGCCGCCCATCGAACTCGCCGTAGAAGATCTGTTCCCACGGCCCGAAGTCCAACTGGCCCTCGGTGATCGCCACGACAACCTCGCGCCCCATCACCTGGCGCTTGTGATGCGCGTCGCCGTTGTCCTCTCCCGTTCGATTGTGGTGGTACCTCTCGGGAGAGGCATCGAAGGGAGCGAGCGCTTCCAGCCATCGCTTGTAGTCCGCGTGCAGCCCCGGCTCGTCGTCGTTGATGAACACGCTTGCCGTGATGTGCATCGCGTTGACGAGGCAGAGACCCTCCTGGACGCCACTCGTGGCCAAGGCCTGCTCCACCTCGCGCGAGATGTTCACGAACCCCATCCGCTCCGGGACGTGGAACCACAGCTCCTGTCGGTACGACCGCATGCCTGGCCCTCCTCGCGCCGTAGCGTAGCGCGGGTCGCGAGCCCGGGGCCACGGAACGTGCCTGTAGGAAACCTGTCTTGAGGGAACGCAGCCGGGGTCGGGAACCGTCCGAGCAACCGATGGACCACCGCCCGTACCCTCGACCTCACATGCGTCGTCACCCAGTGCTCACCCTCGCGTTCGTCGCCGCACTCCTCGTCGGCCCGGCCGCGCGGGCCCAAGACGGAGGGGGCCAGGACGGAGACGCCGGCGACCCGGCGGCCGAAGCACCGGCGAAGAAGAAGACGCCGGAGGAGCTGGCGCACGACCAGGAGATGGCCGATCGCGCTGCGGAAGATGCTCTCAAGCTGATCCGCAACGCGGACATCGCCGACGTCGTGGCCGGGCTGTCGCATCTCGCCGAGATCCCGTCGAAGGTCGCCACGGCCGGGACGATCGAGGTCGTGCTGGGACGCATCGAACGCCACGTCGCGCAGCACGCGGGCTACGCGCTCGCGCAGATCGATCCCGAGGGCGCTCTCGACATCCTCGAGCAGCGCCTCGGCGACAAGAACGCACCGTCAGGAGTGCAGCTCGCCCTCGTGCACGAGATGCTGGCCGAGCTCCCGGCTCCGCGCGCCGTGGAACTGCTGGCCGACGACCGCTCGCTGCGGAGCCGCAACGTGCTCGTCCGAGCCACCGCCATCGAGGCGCTCGGCTGGCACCGCGCTCCGGAGGTCGTCCAGAGCGCGCTCGACGCGCTCGCCTCGAAGGACGAGGATCTGCGCAACGTCGCCTGCGTGGCACTTGGACGCGTCGGTGACGACCGGGCGACCATGCCCCTGCTCGGCAAACTCGACATGACCGATGGCGGCACGGCGGGCTTCGCGGCCATCGCGCTCGGCCGGATCGAGGACCGTCGCATCTTCCCGAACGTCCTGAAGCGTCTGGCGTCGGGCAACCGCATCGGCAAGGGCAAGGCACTCGTCGCCTCCGCGCGCGAGGACCACGTCGGAGCGCTCACGTCCCTCGTGAAGGGCGGCAACGCGGAGAGCAAGATCGCCGCCGCGGCGGCGCTCGGAAAGCTCGGCACGCACGACCCGAAGGCGCAGGAGGCGCTCCTCGGCTCGATGCTCGGCGACGCAAGCCAATGGGTGCGCGTGGCCTGCTTCAGTGCGCTTGGGCGTTGCGCGGACGAGCACCTCATCCCGTACCTCGACAAGCGCATGGGACAGAAGGACAGCACCAAGCGCATGTACGTGTACGAGCTCGCCGGCGACCTGCGCGCCAAGGGCGGACTCGCTGGGCTGCAGAACGTGATCTGGTCGGAGAAGAACGACGTTCTGCGACGCGTCGCTCAAGACGCCTTCTGGCGCATCGCGGACCCCGAGAGCATGCGCGCGGTCGAAGCGAAGATCCGCACGGCGCGTGGCAGGAAGGCCGGACGCGCGGCCGAGATCCTCGGCATGCGCCGCAACATGAACGGATTCGAGCTCGCGCTCGAGATGCTCGAACATCACAAGGACGGCGGCCGCGAGGAGCTGTGGTTCGAGTTCGGTCTGGAGATGCAGACCGGGCACTTCTTCGGCAACGATCCCGCGGTGTGGCGCGAGTGGATCGAGAAGAACGAGAAGTTCTTCGAGCGGGAGCAGGCGGCCATCGAGCGCGAGAAGTGGCGCAAGGAGTTCCTCGAGACGAACACGGGTCCGAGCGTCACGCCGAAGACCGAGCAGACGCTGCAGCGCGCGCTCGACTATCTCGCGCGACATCAGCGTCTTGGTGGCGCGTTTGACCAGCAGACGTTCCTCGACCGCTGCGAAGAGGGCCGCAAACACAAGTGCCCGATCTCGTCCGGTGCGCGCGTGCAGATGGACCCGGTCGGCATGTCGTCGCTCTGCTCGAACGCGTTCTTCGGTGCCGGCTGCTCGCCCATCAAGGGTCGTTACCGCTCGGTGCTGGCGCGCGCCGTCGAGTACATCCTGTCGCGCCAGATGCCCATCGGCGACTACGCGCACAACGATCTGATCGGCGGCTACAACCGGCCGCTCGCGTTGCAGGCCTACGGCGAGGCACACGCCGCGACGAAGGACCCCACGTTCGTGCCCTTCATCCAGCGCGGCGTCGACTTCCTGACGGCGATCCAGGCCGACAAGGCCGGCTGGCGCTATCGCGTGGTGGACAACGCGAACGACTCGTCGGTCGTCAGCTGGGTGCTGTTCGGCGCCAAGTCCGCGGAGAAGTCCGGTGCGCGCGTCCGCCGTTCGATCTACGAAGGCTCGGAGCTCGTGCTGCGGCGCTACCAGGTGTTCCCGCTGGGGCACCGCGAAGACTTCCTCCGTGACATCGATCCGAACTACGAGTTCGACGTCGGCTTCGGGAAGAAGTACTACGCGGAGACGGGCTACCAGGACCCGAAGGCGGCGGCCGATCAGGCGACCACCGCGCTCGGTCTGATGAGCCGCATCCTGCTCGGCTTCCGCCGCTCGCATCCGTTCTGCATCGGCAGCGCGAACAAGCTGTTGGTCGACTACATGCCGGTCGAGCCGGACGGCGGCAAGTGGAACAAGAACAGCATGCAGCAGGAGTACCCGATGTACTTCCTCTACTACGGCACTCTGAGCATGCATCAGATGGGCGGTACGTTCTTCCGCGAGTGGAATCGCCGCGTGAAGCAGATCCTGCCCGTGCTCCAGGAGACCGAGGGGTGCTCGCGCGGCGCGTTCCCCGCGTGGAGCCAAGACGCGTTCTTCTCGAAGCTGTACACAACGGCGATGGGCGCGATGACGCTCGAGACGTACTACCGGTACGCACCGATCCTGCAGGACTGACCCGCCGCGCTACCCTGGCGGCGTGCGTGCTGCCGTCGCCCTGATCGTGATCGTGCTCCTCACGGGATGTGGGGAGACCCCGACCCCGTCGAGCCCGCCAAGAGTCGGAGCTACCGAGGCGACGGACCACACCCCGGTCGTCGACGAGCAGGCCGCTCCGCGTCGGCGCGTGACGCCCCCACCGGACGCGGCGCTCACGACGTGGCGGTCCGTCGCCCAGCATGTTCCGGGCGAGCCCGACCCGTATCAGTTCCCTCAGGAGATGCTCGATCTCGTCGGCGCCGATGCAGTGGACGCCATCGCGAGGGCGCTTGCCTCGCCCGAGCTCGATGGCCGCCAGCGCTCGGGTCTGTTGAGCATCCTCAGGCAGCTCGGTCCGCACGCACTGCCAGCCCTCGACGCCGTGCTCTCGATCGTCGGCGATACTGACGCGGACCCCGACCTGCGTAGCGAAGCGGTCGACGTGATCGGTGCGATGGGTCCGGGGGCCGAGCGGGCGATCCCTGCACTGCAGGTGGCGATGACACAGTTCGGCGGCGGCGGGAGGTTCGGCGCCGCGTTCGCCGCGCTCGGAGAGGCGGGTTGGGCAGAGCTGAACCGACTCGCGTTCGAGACCGCGGAGCGGGGAGTGCAGAACACTGGGCTCCACGGTCTTGCGCTCCTCGATCCGTCGACTGCTCTGCGGTTCGCCACGGTTGCGCTGAACTCCGGCGACGCGTTCGTCCGTCTGCGCGCACTCTCCGCGGTACGTGAGTACGAGGAGGGGTCCGCAACGGCAACCGGTGCCGTCGTCGCGCTGCTCGACGACGAGGACGAGGACGTCCGCGAGGGCGCGCTCGCGACGCTCGACGACATGCACGAAGGCGCCGCCGCGGCGGTGCCGATTCTGCTGGAGCGGATGCGGGCGATGCCGGAGGACCACGACGACTACTCCGAGTGGCTCGGATCGCTCGCAAGCGCCGGTCGGCAGGACGATTCGGCAATCCGATTCTTGGCGGAGATGGCCACCGCGAATGGCGATTGGGGTGAGCGCGCCGCGAACTCGTTGAAGGAGGTTCAAGCTGACATCCGTCCCGTCCTGTCCGAGATCGGCACCGCGCTCGACGGTCACACGTCGGTGCGCATTCCAGTGCTCGACATGCTCTACCGCATCGGCCCGGACGCCACACCGCTCCTCCCGAAGATCCTCCCGGACCTCGCGCGCGACCGGCATGACAGCGTGCGTCAGAGCGCCGCCCGGGCACTGATCGGGATGGGCCCCGCCGCCGAGGCCGCGTTGCCCGCACTTCGTGATCTCGGGCCGGATGCCTCGCTGAATCTGCAGGTTCTCGCGGCGATCGCCATCCACGCCATCGCCGGCGACGTCGAACCCGCGCGCGCTGTGTTCGACGCGCTCGCCGCGAAGCGCGGCGACTTCCTCTACTCGTGGCGCTACGAGTTCCCCGGGATGATGGGCGCGGGCGGCGCGGTGTTCCTACCGGAATTGCGGGAGATGCTCGTCGGCGACGACAACGACTCGCGCGGGTACGTGATGCTGTCCGTCGCGCAGTCGTTCGAGCGGATCGGTCCGCCGGCGGCAGACGCCGTTCCGGATCTGATGGCCGCGCTCCACGAAGAGCGCAACGAGCGGTGGTTCGACGACATCGCGAGGGCGCTGGAGGCCATCGGCATCAACGACGAACAGGCACTCACCGTGTGGACTCCGCTGCTGCGACATTCCTCCGAGGAAACGCGCCGACTCGCCGCCGAGGCGCTCGCGCGACGGGGCGCCGCCGCAGTGTCGGCTCTCCGAGATGTGCGTCGTCTCGAACGCGACCCCGACTGGCGAGTCCGGCGCGCCGCGCGCGCCACGATCGCTGCGATCGACGGATGATCGTCGCGGGAGCGTCCCCGTCAGTCCCTACCGTGAGCCTGACGAGAGGGGGGTGCGGTGACCGACGACGACCTCGATGCTGTCGACGATGCGTACGATCCGACCGATGCGGCGATGTGGGCCGAGCTGCTCGGCCCGGACGGCAGCGTCCTCGTGCAGGACCGCGGCGTCGCGCACGCCATTGCCACGGGCAGTCCGAAGGCGATCCACGCTGCGCTCCTGAAGAAGCGGAAGGGCACAACACCGGCCGAGAGTCGCAGGATCGACGAGGCTCTCGACGAGCGACGTCTGTTCGCCGAAGCGACGAAGCCGCCCGGCCTCTCGACGCTGAACGGCGTCGGCACACGCCTCTACGGCAAGGCCGATCGCGGCGACGACGGGACGTACATCGCAACGCGCTATCTGACCGCCGTCTTCGTGCCGGTCGTTCCGCTCGGGTCGTACCTGGTTAGCGACGGGGGGAGCGGGGGCTGGACCTTCCACGCCAAGGTGCCGCTCAGCGGCGTGCACCGCATCTGGCGCGCCGCCGTCGGAGTGCTCTGCGCCGTGCTCGCGCTCCTGATCGTCGGAGCGCTCTGGTGGTCGCAGGGCCACGCCGATGTGCAACTCGTGAATGGCCTCGACGTGCCCGTGCACATCGCGATCGGCGAACACGAACAGACCATCCGACCCGGTGAACGGATCGCAGTGGAGGTCGCCGAGGGCACGTACGCACTCGGCGTCACAACAATGAACGGCACGGTGCTTGACGAGCGCACCGTCGAGGTCGACGGCGGCGCCGACCTGATTGTCTGCAACGTGCTCGGGGCCGCTCCCATCGTGCTCGAGGGCGTGCCGTACACAGCGAGCGGGGTCCCCGAGAGGGTGGCCGAGGAGAACGGCTGGATCCGCACGAAGGCCGGCGTTCCGTGGATCGTCGTCGACGACGTCGACCTCGTCTTCGAGGCGTCGCCCGACCAGATCGACATGCCCCGCGGCAAGGACGTCGTGGTCCGCAGCGTGGCGCGACTCGACTCCGGCGGTTGGCGCGTCGCGGTGCAGGCTCTCTACGGAACGGGTGAGCTGCAACGCGCCGCGGAACTCGCGTGCCGGGCAGCACTCACGACCCCGGACGACATCGAGCCGTTCTTCCTCGCGTGGCGCTACACACAGGCCGCCGGTGACTCGGAGCTGTCGCTGCGTCTCGCGGACGACCTCGTCCGCGTCGCCCCGGACGTGATCGACGCGCACCGCATCCGTCAGGAGATCCTCCTGGGGGAGGGCGCCGAGGACGCTCTGCTGAGCGAGTACCGCACTCGCTTCGAGGCGAATGCCGACTCGCCGTTCCACGGGTACCTCTACGCGCGCATCCTGCCGCACGACGAGGGACTCGCCATCTACGAGCGCCTGATCGCCACGCACCCCGACGACCCGTGGCTGCGCCGCGGAGCAGGGTGGATCACCTACCAGCGCGGCGAGTGGTCGGCAGCCATCGAGCATCTCTCTCGCGAGGTTCAGACGGCGCCGGAGCGCATCGTCGAGTTGGGCGGGATGCTGGCTCGCGCGCAACTCGCCACTGGCGATGGCATGGCGGCACTCGACTCGTTGCTCGCCGCCATCGAGGGATCGGGCGACGCCATGGCGACCTGGGATCTCACGCTCACGTACGGGCGGGTCTACACGGTCGCCGGCCAGCCGACCGCCGCGCGTGCTTCGCTCGACATCCTGGCCCCGCTGATCGGTGAGAACCCCGACCCCGACATGCTCGCCGAGATCCAGGCGATCCTGGGCGCCGACGAAGACGCCGAGCCGGCCTCCTCCGCGGGCTCGAGGCGCTTCGTCGAGCTCACGCGTCTCGCTCGGAGCGATGTCGGCGCCGCCGCGGACCTGGCTCTCACGACGGACGCCGACGTCCTCGTGCGCCTGCGCGACGCCACGCAAGTGGCCCTGGCCGCCGAGCTCGCCCGTCGCGGCGAGTCCGAGCCGGCAGCGCGACTGCTCGACGGGCTGACGGTCGAAGCCGCGCGACACGTGACCGCAGAGGTGCTGGCCGCACTTCCCTCCGTCGCCGACGTCTCGGAAGACCTCGGTATCGAGCTGCGCTCGGCGCTCCTCGTCAGCGCAGCGCGACGGGTCGACGACCCCGCTGAACGCGAGCGCCTCATGACCGAGGCGCGACGACTCGACCCACTCCAGTGGATCGCGCCGCGTTGATCACACTGCGCTGATCGCGCTGGGTTGACGACGATCACACCGCCACCGGCTCGTCCTCCCGCACGGCCTTCTCGTGGCGCATCGTCAGCAGCCCCTCGTGGACGTCCACGGTCACCGAGTCGCCGTCCTCGACATCGCCCGCGACGAGCGCTCGACCGAGCCGAGTCTCGAGCTCGCGCTGCAGGTAGCGCTTGAGCGGCCGCGCTCCGTAGACCGGGTCAAACCCTTCGCGCGCGACGTGCGCTCGAGCCGCTTCGGTCAGCTCGACCGTGATGCGCCGATCGGCCAGTCGCTTCCGCAGGTCGACCATGAGCAGGTCCACGATCTGCTCGATCTCCGACAGCGTGAGCGGGCTGAAGAGCACCGTCTCGTCGACGCGGTTCAGGAACTCGGGTCGGAAGTGCGCGCGCAGTTCGCGGAACACCGCCTCACGTGCGGATGGCATGATGTCGCCATCGCTCGTGACGCCTTCGAGCAGGCGCTGGCCACCGATGTTCGACGTCATGATGATGACCGTGTTCTTGAAGTCGACGGTGCGCCCGTGGCTGTCCGTCACACGCCCGTCGTCGAGGATCTGCAGCAGCACGTTGAACGCGTCGTGGTGCGCCTTCTCGATCTCGTCGAAGAGGATCACGGCGTAGGGCTTGCGCCGCACGGCCTCGGTCAACTGACCGCCTTCCTCGTAGCCGACGTACCCCGGAGGCGCGCCGATCAGGCGGCTGACGGCGTGCTTCTCCATGTACTCCGACATGTCGATGCGGACGATGTTGTCCTCGCTGTCGAAGAGCGACGCCGCGAGCGCCTTACCCAGCTCCGTCTTCCCGACACCGGTGGGCCCCAGGAAGATGAACGACCCGATCGGGCGGCTCGGGTCCTTGATGCCGGCGCGCGCGCGGATGACCGCATCGGCGACGGCCTGCACGGCTTCGTCCTGACCGATCACGCGCCGGTGCAACACCTCGTCGAGACGCAGCAGTTTCTCGCGTTCGCCCTCGAGCAGACGCGTCAGCGGGATGCCCGTCCAACGCGACACGATCTCGGCGATCTCGGCGTCGGTGACCTCCTCACGCAGGAGCCGGTCGCCGTCGCCCGTTTCGATCTGGGCCTCCTGCTCGTGCAGCTGCGTCTCGAGTGCCGGGAGTGTCCCGTGCTTCAGCTCGGCAAGACGGTTCAGGTCGTACTCGCGCTCCGCCTTCTCGATCTCGTGCCGCGTCAGCTCGATCGATTGACGCAGACCCTGCAGGTCTCCGATCGACGCCTTCTCCGACTCCCACTGCGCGCGCATCGTGTCGGCCTGACCGCGCAGGTCCTGCAGCTCCTTGCGGAGTACCTCGAGACGCCGCTTGCTTGCATCGTCGGACTCCTTCGAGAGCGCAGCCTCCTCGATCTCGAGCTGCATCACGCGCCGCGTGGCCTCGTCGAGTTCGGCCGGCAGCGAGTCGATCTCGGTGCGGATCATCGCGCATGCCTCGTCCATCAGGTCGATGGCCTTGTCGGGCAGGAAGCGATCGGAGATGTAGCGGTTCGAGAGCGTGGAGGCCGCGACGAGCGCGCCGTCTTGGATGCGTACGCCGTGGTGGACCTCGAAGCGCTCCTTGATGCCGCGCAGGATCGAGATCGTGTCCTCGACGGTCGGCTGCTCGACGAGCACGGGCTGGAAGCGCCGCTCGAGGGCAGCGTCCTTCTCCACGTACTTGCGGTACTCGTCGAGGGTCGTGGCGCCGATGCAGTGCAGTTCGCCGCGCGCGAGCATCGGCTTCAGCATGTTGCCCGCGTCCATCGCGCCCTCGGTCTTGCCGGCGCCGACGATCGTGTGCAGTTCGTCGATGAACAGCAGGATGCCGCCCTCGGCCGCCTTCACCTCGGCGAGCACGGCCTTCAACCGCTCCTCGTATTCGCCGCGGTACTTGGCGCCGGCCACGAGCGAACCCATGTCGAGCGCGAAGACGATCTTGTCCTTCAGACCCTCCGGGACGTCGCCGCGCACGATGCGCTGCGCGAGCCCCTCGACGATGGCCGTCTTGCCGACGCCCGGCTCGCCGATGAGCACGGGGTTATTCTTCGTCTTGCGGGAGAGAATGCGGATCGCCCGCCGGATCTCGGCGTCCCGGCCGATGACGGGGTCCATCTTGCCCTCACGCGCCATCTGCACGAGATCGCGCCCGTACTTCTCGAGCGCCTCGTACGTCGCCTCGGGATCGGCCGACCGCACGCGCTGACTGCCGCGCACCGCCTTCAGCGTCTCGAGGGCGCGCTCGCGGGTGACCTTGAAGTCTGCGAGCAGCCGGCCACCGACCGACTGGCGTTCTTCTGCCACGAGGGCGAGGAACAGATGCTCGACGGAGACGTAGTCGTCCTTCAGCCGCTGAGCTTCGTCCTCCGCCGCCACGAGCACGCGATTGAGTCGCTGCGTCACGTAGACGCGACCGGGCTCGGCGCCGGGACCCGACACACTGGGGCGTGAGGAGAGCTCACGCACGAGCGACTCGGTGAGCGCATCGACCGCGACGTCGGCCTTGCGGAGCAAACGCGGAACGACGCCCTCCTCTTGTTCGAGCAGCGCGAGCAGCAGGTGCTCGCCATCGATCTCGACATGCTGGAAACGCACGACGCTCGACTGCGCGGCCTGCAGCGCTTCCTGGGACTTGCGGGTCAGTTTGTTCGGGTCCATGACGGCCCTCCTCTCACACGGAGGGTCGCGAAGGGCGTGCCGTCCTGACGCGCGGGGAAGGGCGTCGCATTGCACTGCGGCGGCGTCGCGCACGCGTCGCGCACGACGTCGCGCACGCGTCGCACGCGTCGTCAACCCCGCGCCGTCAACCCCGCGCCGTCAACCCAGCATCGATCTACCGGGCACCATCAACGCGTCACCTGCACATCGATCACGCGCGGGCCGCGGACGCGACCCCGCGCGCGCCACCCGGACGCCATCACGCCGAGCCCGGTCGAGATGACGATCGAGGCCAGCAGAAACACCAGGATCTGCGGGAACACCGCGATCAGGACGCCGGCGAGGACGAGCAACGCGCCGAGCACGAGACGCATCCGAGACAGCAGGTCGAACGAACGGTCCACGACCGTGACGAACTCATGTGAGCGCATGGGGGTTCACCTCCGACGGAGGGATCGCAAGCCCCGTACCATCACGCCGTCGCATCACCCGGAGGCCCGCGCTGATCGTCACGATCCCGCTGCTGCGTCGCGAGACCACGCCGCCGTCCGAAGAGCCGGAGCCCGAAGCCGCGACGGACTGAACTCCTCAGGCGAGGAGTCGGAAGCGGTTCCCGCCACCGCTGGCCCACAGCGCGATCAGCCCGCCGATAACGCCGAGGTTCTTGTACACGTGGGTCATCTGGCCGGCGTTCTCGAGATCGAAGTGGATGATGAACGTGGTCGGCACGAGATACACCGCGAGCACCAGCGCCGCCACGCGCACCTTCACACCGAGGATCAGGCACAGTCCGCCGAGGATCTCGATGCTCACCGTGCCCCAGGCGAGTGCGGTCGGCGCCGGCATCTCTTGCGACGTCATCCACTCGATGAGCCCGCCCATGTCCTTCAGCTTGTAGGCCGCGATGATCACGAACAGCAGCCCGAGGAGGATGCGTCCGATCAAGAGCCCGGGTTCGTTCTGGCGTGGCGCCGTCATGTCGACTCTCCGACGTGGCCGGCGATCACCCTCGTCACCGCGGGAGGACCGGCCACTCGTGCCGCGATGCGATCGCAGTCTCGCGCGATACGCGACGACGTGCCGTGACTGCGGTCACGCGCCTAGCGGGGCTCGACGGCGCGCTGGACGCCCGGCCGGGGGCCGGGCCAGCCGTCGTGCGCGGGCAGGTGGCACTGCACGCAGTTGGTTCGTTCTGGGTGGGTGGTGCGCACCGACTCCGGCACGTTCTCACCGGTGTGACACACGCTGCACCGCTCGCGCATCGTGAGCGGATGCGGGATGCGCCACGGGCTCTCCGCGTGCTGACGCGTCCCCGTCGCATAGACGCCACCCTTGAAGTCGCTGGCGACGAACTCGGCCTCGGTCGTCCGCTCGACGTGGCACTGACGGCAGTTCGTGAGTTCGGGGTGCGGAGTCTTCGGCGCGAACTGTCCGTCGTCGGACGAGTCACCCTTGAGATGGCAGTTGAGGCAATCGCCGCGACCGAGGTCTCCCACGAGGTGCGGGATGACGGGCGGCGCGCCGTCGTACGACCGATGCGCGCGAAGCAGCACCGGCTCTCCGCGCTGCGTCGATGGCGCAGTGGCGGCCGAGCACGCGGTCAGCGCCACACCGGCGAGCAGGACGAACACGAGATGCGAACGCATCACGCCTTCTCCACCTTGATCGCGCACTTCTTGTAGTCCGGCTCCTTCGAGATCGGACAGAAGGCGTCCAACGTCAGGTCGTTGATCGGGACGTTCTCGTCGAAGAACGGGACGAACACCTGGCCGCGCTGGACAGCCGCACGCGCGTCGATCGCGGCCTTCAGCGTGATGCTGCCGCGACGGCTCGTCAGCCTGACCATGGCTCCGTCGGTGATGCCCGCCGCGCTCGCGTCCTCGGGGTGCAGCTCGACGTACGTCTCGGGCACCGCCTGATGGAGTTCCTTCACACGTCGCGTCATCGAACCCGAGTGCCAGTGTTCGAGCACACGGCCGGTGCAAAGCCAGAACGGGTAGGCGGCGTCCGGCACCTCTGCTGCCGGCTCCCACGGCCGGAACCAGATCACCGCCCGGTGGCCGTTGGTCTTCTGCCCGTAGAAGTCGATCCGCTTGCCCTTCTCGGCATACGGGTCGTACTGCGGCACGTAGCGCCACGCGGTCTCGCGACCGTCGACGACCGGCCAACGCAGACCCGGGACAGCGCGCAGCGCGTCGTACTCGGCGACGTCCTTGCCCTTGCCGACCGTGAACTCGCGGTACTCGGTGTAGAGATCTCGCTCGAGCGTCTCCGTCTCGGGGAACAGGTTCTCGAAGCCCATGCGGCGCGCAACCTCGACGACCTGCCAGACATCGGGCTTGGCCTCGCCGGGCGGCTTTGCGAGTTGGTCCCACTGCTGTGTGCGTCGCTCGGAGTTGCCGAAGCAGCCCTCCTTCTCGACCCACAGCGACGACGGGAGGATCAGGTCAGCCAACTCCGTCGTGGGAGTCGGGTAGACGTCCGAAACGATGAGGAACGTGTCGTCCGGCTTCGCCTTCTTGCCGTCCCGGAAGCGCTTCAGGTTGGGCATCGTCTGGAACGGGTTCGTGACCTGAACCCACATGACCTTGATGTCGCCCCGGTCGAGCGCCCGGAACATCTCCACCGTGTGGTAGCCCGGCTTCGGGTCGATCGTGCCGTCCGGCAATCCCCAGATGCGCTCGGCGTCCTTGCGATGCGCTTCCTTCTTCACGACGCGTCCACCGGGAAGGCCATGCGCCAGCGTGCCGACCTCGCGGACGGTGCCGCACGCGCTCGGCTGCCCGGTCAGCGAGAACGGCGTCGAGCCCGGCACGCCGATCTTCCCGGTGAGGAGATGCACGGAGTAGACGAGGTTGTTGATCCACGTGCCGCGTACGTGCTGGTTCATGCCCATGCACCAGAAGCTCGTGATGCGCTTCTGCGGCGTGCCGAACATCTCGGCCAGCATCACGAGATCCGTGGGCTGGATTCCCGACAGCTCCTCGACGCGCTCCGGCGTGTACTCGTCGACGTACGCGGCGTACTCGTCGAACGTCAGCTTGCGCGGCTCGTCGGCGAACGCGAAGTGGTCCTCGGTGCCGTAGCCGATGTCGGTCTTGCCGGCCTGGAAGACGCAGTGCTCGCGCACGAACTCCTGGTCCACCTTGTCGTTCTTGATCAACCAACGCGCGATGCCGTTCGCGATCGCAAGATCACCCTGCGGCTTCATCATCAGGACGTGATCCGCGAACGCCGACGTCGGTGTGCGGCGCGTCGTCATGTCGACGATCTTCACGTGCGCGGCCTTCTCGCGGCGCGCGAGCACCCGGCTGAACAGCACGGGGTGCATCTCGGACATGTTGTTGCCCCAGAGCACGACGACGTCGGTGTTCTCGATGTCGTCGTAGCAGCCCATCGGCTCGTCCATGCCGAACGTGGTCATGAACCCCGTGACGGCACTCGCCATGCAGAGGCGCGCGTTGGCTTCGACGTTGTTCGACTTCAGGCCGCCCTTGAACCACTTGTTGACGGCGTAGCCCTCTTGGATCGTCCACTGGCCCGATCCGTAGAACGCCACCGTGCGCGGTCCTTCCGCGTCGATGGATGTCTGTAGTTTCTCGGCGATGAGATCGAGCGCTTCGCCCCACTCGATGCGCTTGTACGAGGAGCCCTCGCGCAGCATCGGGTAGGTGAGGCGGTCCTTGCCGTAGAGCACCGCGGGAAGGTGGTAGCCCTTCGCGCACAGCAGGCCCTTGTTGACGCCGCACTGCGGATCGCCCGTGACGGCGACGACCTTCTCGTCCTTCACGGCCACGCGCGTCCCGCAACCGGTGCCGCAGAACCGACACGGCGCCTTGCCCCAAGTGACGCCCTCGTCAAGCGTCAGAGAGTCCGTGCCTCCGCCGGGCCCCGCTTGCGCGCCACAGCCGGTCAGAGCCGCCGTTGCCGCTGCCGCCGCGGCGGCCTTCATCACGTCGCGACGGGTCGCGCTCGTGCCGTTCGTCCGCTGCGTCATCCGGTCACCCCTGCACTGTCACGAGACTCTGTGCTCTCACGAGATACGGCACTGTCACGAGATTCTGCCTCGTCGAGAACCTGCCCCGACTGGAACGTCAGCACCACCGCCGCAACGTCGGGCCACGCCGCGATGCGTTCGTGCAGTTTCTCCTGCGCCGACGCGGTCGGCGCCTCGAGGACAACGGCGAACCCGTCGTCCGTCTCGGCGTGAACCTCCACCTGCGGGAGGCTCTCCAACTGTGCGCGAACGGTGGGCGCGGCGCCCGGCAACGTGCGCACGACGACCCCTGCGACGAACATCACTCGTCGTCCACGCCGTAGCGCTTCTCGTAGAACTCGCGGACCTTCTTCGCCTGCTCGGGATCGAGCCCGTTCTTCCACTTGTGTTCGTCCATCGCCATGACCTCGTCGATGACCTTCTCGGCCTCGGGATGTCCGTGCGCGGCCTCGCGCGCCTGCGGGATGAGCTCGATGTAGAAGCGCTCGGCGACCTCGAAGAAGCCGTGCCACTGCGTGTAGTCGGGCGCCATCATCGACGCGCCCATGCGCGCTCGCCGACCCTCGTGGTGCCAGAGGTAGAAGAACGTCCACTCGATCTCTTCGTCGAAGGGCGTCGCCGTGAGCGCGCCGGCCTCCTTCAACGCCGTCATGATGCGCTGAGCCGGGCCGCCGAACTTGTCGTTGTAGAGATTCACCGCCGAGTCGTACTGGTGGTAGTGGCCGTCAACCCAGTCCTGGGTGTGGCACGCCGAGCAGACGTCACGCATCGCGGCGCGCTTCTCCTCCCAGTTCTCCTGCTTCTTCGAGATGACCGGGCGCAGCGTCCACGAGATGCGCTTGCCAGGGTCGTGCGTCGCCGGCTGGTTGCGCGTCGCGCTCATGTGGCACGTGGCGCATGTTGGCGCGGCGTTGTAGTCCACACCGACGACCCATGGCCGGGCCGTGAGGTTCATCTTCCCCTGCTGATCTGCGGTCACGAACGCGATGCCGTGCTTGCTCTCCTCGTAGATCTCCTTCTGCGGATGGTCCGGGCCCATGTGGCACTTGCCGCAGCTATCGGGACGCCGCGCCATCTCGACCGAGAAACTGTGGCGAGAGTGGCACGCCGAGCACGTGCCGAGCGAGCCATCGGGGTTGATGCGTCCGATCCCCGAGTTCGGCCATGTGTTGGGATCGAGCAGCGGCTTGCCGGCCTTGTCGCGCTTGATCTCCCCGGACGCGTCCTTCTGGAACGCGATCGTGGAGCCGTGGCACTGCTTGCAGCCGGCGTTCACGGCCGGCGTGCCCTCGACGATCTCGCCGAGCACATTGTCCAGCGAGCCAAGGATCTGGCCGCCCTTGGCGTGGTGGCTGCCCTGGAACTCCGCCGTGATGTCGGCGTGGCACTTGCCGCAGTCATCAGGAGTCACGAGCGCGGAGATCCACTTGCCCTCGTGCTGCCACGCGTCGATCTCACCCTTCTTCGCCTGATGGCACTCGTAGCAGCCGACGCCCTTCCGGGCGTGCACGCTGTCGTTCCACTGGGCGGTGACGGCAGGCGTCTTGTCCTCGTGGCACGAGTAGCACGCTCGACTGTCGTCCGTGAGCACGGGCTCCGGCTCGGGGTTGACGCGTGTCTTCAGGCCCTCCACCCACGCCACAACGATCAGTGAGGCGAGGAATGCGAAGGACAGCAGTCCGACGACGACGCGCTTGGCTTCCAAGGTCACGATGCTCTCTCCAATGAGTTCGACAGGAGTCGACTAGTGCGCGAGCGCTTCCCAGATGGTCAGCGCGAGGACAGCGAGGACGGCGAGCACGCCGATCGGCACGGCGAGGTTGCGGCGCGTGAGGCGCTCGATGAGCCGATCGAAGAACGGCCAGAACACGAACACGAAGCCGGCGAAGCCCAGCGACAGAACGGCGGTGCCGAGCCCGGCGAGCTTGAGCCAGCGGAACGTGAAGAAGAAGTACCACTCCGGCTTGATGTGCTCAGGCGTTGTCAGCGGATCGGCGGCCTCGCCGAGGCCGGCGGGGAAGATCACCGCGAAGCACGAGAGCACCGTGATCAGCACCAGACCGATGCCGATCTCCGTGAGCAGGTGGTCCGGGAAGAAGCTGAAGTGCTGCACCTTCTTCTTCGCGTCGACCTTGAACTTCAGTTCGGTGACGCCGTGGGCGCGGACGAGGCCGAGATGCACGACGAGCAGCAGGACGAGCGCTGTCGGCAAGACGCCGATGTGGAACACGAAGAAGCGCGTCAGCGTGCCCGCACCGACCTCATCGCCACCGCGGATGATCTGCGCCAGCGGCTCTCCGATGAGCGGCGCAGCGGTCGTCAGTTCGGCCGCCACGGTCGCGCCCCAGTACGAGAGCTGCTCGTACACGAGCGAGTAGCCGGTGAACCCGAACACCATTGTGATCAGCAGGATGATCGCGCCGGTGACCCACGTGAACTCGCGCGGCTTACGATAGGCGCCGGTGAAGTACACGCGCAGCGCGTGCAGAACCACCGCCACGATCATGAAGTTGGCAGCCCACTTGTGGATTCCGCGCACCCACCATCCGAACGGCACCTCGAACGTGATGTGGGCGACGCTCTCGTACGCCGCGCTCGGCTCCGGAACGTAGTAGAAGGTCAGCAGGATCCCGGTGATCGCCTGGACGCAGAACAGGTAGGCCGGCGTTCCGCCGAGGCACCACCACCACCGCTTCATGTGGTTGGGGACCGGCTCGTTCAGGCTGCTCGTGATCTTCTCCGGATCGACCGGGAAGCGGCTGCGGAGGAAGCCCATCAGGCCACGAGTGCTCACGCGCTCACCTCGAGGTAGAGCTGGTTGCCGTCCTCGACGATCTCGAAGCGTCGAAGGGGAGCGTTCATCTCCTTCGGCGGACCCGAGATCGGACTGCCGTCGGCCGCAAACCGTCCGTCGTGGCACGGGCAGATGAACTGTCCGACGACGCGGTCCCAGTGGACCCGGCACTTCAGGTGCGGGCAGACGTCGGAGAGCGCGACGTAGCCGGCCGAAGTGTGCGCGATGTTGATCGTCTCGCCCCTGGGGGTGCGATAAGCGAACGACGCGCCCTGGGGGATGGCCTCTTTGAAGGCGACGAATACTCGCTGCGTCGTCTTGCGGCTCTCCGGGTAGATGTAGCGGGCAGCGAAGGTCAACGCCGCGGTGTGGCTGGCGATGATCCCCGTCAGCATGAAGCCGGTGCCCAGGAACGAGCGCCGACCG
The DNA here is from genome assembly GCA_021776825.1 of Planctomycetota bacterium. Taxonomy (GTDB): domain Bacteria; phylum Planctomycetota; class JAJSAM01; order JAJSAM01; family JAJVHW01; genus JAJFFG01. The sequence goes on along the minus strand of JAJFFG010000001.1, from coordinate 83,886 downwards.
GTGGCCGCAGGCTCTGTGGTCGCCTCGTTCTCGTCGCTCATCCGCGCCTCCCCCCCGTGAGGACGTGGAGGGCCTCCACGTCGCGGCGACAGGCTATCGAGGCTGCCCCCAGGGATTGTGAGTTGAATCACAGAATGGGGCGAGTACGAGCCTGGCATCGCCGCGCGGATGGGTGCCTCGAGGCCGCAGAGGAGGCTTCCGTGACACTCCGGGGCTCCGGCCTCCGACCCGGCCCGCCTCTCAGTAACGCAGCGCGCGGCCGGTGCCGGATGCGATCGCGCGGAGCACGTGGTCGAGCCCATCCACGGTCAGGGTGACGGTCAGGTCGTGGGCACCGGTTGGCAGGGTGCCCAGCTCGGCGCGCTGAAGGCGAACGTCCAACTCGGCGAGGCGCCGATCGAGTCGCAGACGCGCGCGGGCTCCCGCGTCGGTCTCGAACGTCCGGGAGAGAACGTCCGGGAGAGAACGTCACGCGCGCTCTCGAACGGTCCGTCGTGCTACGGAGCTCGGGTGTTCGCTGGCGACTGAACTGGCCCTTGCGGAGGAACATCCCGTCACGCGCATCCACCGAGTCGATCTGGATGTTCAGGTAGGCCCGGGAGTCGCGATCCACCTGCAGAAATCGTCCCCCACCGAGCGAGATCGGGTCGGCACTCTCGTCAGTCACGATGCGGAACGTGGCCCGCGACGAGTCGCATGGGGGCGGACTCCGAGATCACGCGCTCCCTCATGATCGACGCGCCGACTCCCGCGTCCACCCGACACGCGAACGGGCGCCCCCGCATGTGCGGGAGCGCCCTCGTAGTCGCTGTTGTGCGCGGCTGGTTCAGCCGTCGTCGCGCGTCTCGCCGTCGCGGGTTTCACCCGGACCATCCACGCCCGGCCCATCCACGTCCTGCGCGGGCGCGTCGGCGTTCGGGGCCTCGGCGGGCGCCTCCGGCTTCTTCGGTGCGACCACCACCTCGTCCAGACCGATCCGGGTCAGCGAGGACTCGATAGTCTGCTCGAAGCCCTGCGAGGCCATGCCGCCGCTGGTCGAGCTCGTAGCGCTGACGAGCATGCCATCCGTCGCGGAGACGGTGGCGGTGGAGGTCGTCTTCGTCGACAGGCCCATGGTCTCGTCGGAGGCTGTCGAGGTCGTGACGATGGTGACCTCACCGTCCTGGTTCGACGTCAACTCATTGTCGATGATCGTGGTGACCGTCATCGGGCCCATGGCGTCCGTCGACTCGATCTTCCACGTGCCGCCGACGGGCAACGCCTCGGGCGCGTAGCGGACGAAGCTGCCCTGGAACTGCACCTTCTGCATGTCGTTCGCGTACTGCGCGGCCAGCATGGCGGCCATCGGCGAGTCGCCGAGGTGCTCCTGGAAGAGCTCCGCGGCGCCCGTGAGTTCGAGGAGTACGCCGTCCGGCTTGAGCGTGAGCTGGATCGGGCCCTTCGTGAAGAGCGTGAACGCCGGCGTGACCTGGGCCGCCATCGCGTTGGACTCGTCCGGTGCCTCGTTCGAGTCGAACGACGCATCGCCCATCATCGGGCTCTTCATCTCACCCTTGATGTGCTCGTGGGTGACCTTGACGGTGAGATTGCCGTTCTCGGCGACCTCCTCGACGTCCATGCGAACGACCGACTGCATGTCGACGTCGTTCATGACCATGCCGCCCATCGACACGACGGTCTTGAACGTCGACTTGAAGCGGAAGGCGTCGCCCTTCTTGGCCTTGACACCCAGCGCGATCGCCCCTGCGACGTCTGGCACCGCGGCGTCCGGCACTGCGGTCGGCGAGGTCGCCGGCGGCTCCGGAGTCTCGACGACAGGCGGAGGCTCAGGCGTCACGTCGATCTCCGGCGCCGGGGGCGGCGCCGGGATCTCCGCAACGACGGGCTCGGGTACGACCTCGGCCTCGGCGCTGACCTCCATGCCGCTCGCGATGTCCGTGTCGGGCGGCGTCGACGACACGGAGTCTTCGCTCGTGCAGGCGGGTGCGGCAACGAGCGCGCCGAGAACGACGAGGGACGGAAGCAGTTTGCGGATCATGGGAGTCCTCACGAGATCGGAGTGCTTCGCAGGGCGCGCCACCAGGGAGTGGCAGCGGCAGACGGTTGGACGACTCTAACCGTCGTGACGTTCGGTGGTTCAGCCGGAAGGGAGGGTCCGCCCGCGCCTCCGGCCCCACCCCGTAGGATGCGCGGAGACCCGTTTCGGAAGGCCGTCCATGATCGTCTCGTTCACGCCGAACCCCGCGCTCGACCTCACGCTCGAGGTCAAACGCCTCGCCGTCGGCGACGTCAACCGGGCCAAGGACTCGCATCTGGACCCCGGGGGGAAGGGCATCAACCTCTCCCGCGTGGCCCACAGGCTCGGCGGCGCCACGATCGCTCTCGGTGTGCTCGGCGGGCACATCGGCAAGATCGCCGAGCGGTCGCTCCGCAAGGAGGGCGTCGCGTTCGAGTTCGTGTGGCTGCGAGCCGAGACGCGCCTGAACGTCATCCTTCAGGATCGAACGACGCGAGAGGGCACGCGCGTCTGGGATCGAGGCCCGAAGGTCGGCCCCAAGGGCCTCGCTCGGATCGAGACGATGGTGAAGCGGCGTCTCGAGGGCGCGACCGTCTTCATCTCGTGCGGATCGCTCCTTCCGGGCATGCCGCCGGACTTTCACCTGGCCATGCTGCGCCTCGCCAAGGAGCGCGGCGTGAAGACGATCCTCGACGCCGACGAGGAGTGGCTGCGGAAGGGACTCGATGCGGAGCCCGACCTGATCAAGCCCAACCTGAGCGAGGCTGCATCGATCCTCGGCCGCGAGCTCGCGAACGAGTCCGAGGCGATCGATGGGGCGCTGGAGCTGCTCGACCGCGGTCCGCGGGCGGTCCTGCTGTCCATGGGTGAGCGCGGGAGCATCCTCGCCACGCGCGCGGGCGTCTTCCGGGCGATCCCGCCGAAGATCGAGCTGCGGAGCACGGTGGGCTCGGGCGACTCGATGGTGGCGGGTGTGGCGTTGGCCATGGCACGCGGGCAGCCGCTCGTCGAGGGGCTCCGCACCGGCACGGCCGCCGGCGCCGCGACAGCGACCACCATCGGCACCGAGCTGGCCTCGGCGGACAATATCCGCGAGCTCCTGGACGATGTCAGAATCGAGCAGATCCGGTCCTGAGGGGCTCCGTCATGCATTTCATTCCTGCGATGACCACACTCAACCGCACCGCCCTCACGAGCCTGGCTCTGGGCCTCGTCTGCCTGGCGGCGGCCCCTGTCCGCGCCGACGACGGCGCCGACGAGAAACGACGCAAACGCGAGATGCGGCGCACGCCGGTGGTCACCGCCGTCGAGCACAGCGCACCGTCCGTCGTCTCGATCGGGACGACGCGTCTCATGCGCGTGAGGCGCTTCTGGGAGTGGGACTTCATCGTCCAGGAGCGGCCCGGGGCGCTCGGTTCCGGGGTGATCGTGCACCCGCGCGGATACGTCATCACGAACGCCCACGTCATCAACCAGGCGGCTCAGATCGCGGTGAAGCTGACGGGGATGGGCGACGATCGAGAGATCCCCGCCGAGCTCCTCGCGGTCGATCTCGAGCACGACCTCGCGTTGCTGCGCATGTCCGAACCGGGCCCGTACCCCGTGGCCGACTTCGGCAGTTCGGACGACCTGATGGTCGGCGAGACCGTCATCGCCCTCGGCAGTCCGTTCGGTCTGGGCCGGACGGTCACCACCGGCGTGATCTCGGCGCTGAAGCGGGACGTGCGCATCCGCGATCAGAGCTTCGAAGGGCTGATCCAGACGGACGCGGCGGTGAACCAGGGCAACTCCGGCGGCGCGCTCCTGAACATCGTCGGCGAGCTGATCGGCGTGAACTCCGCGATCTTCTCGCTGTCGGGCGGCTACGACGGCATCAGCTTCGCGATCCCCGTCGCGACGGTGCGCGAGTTCCTCGTCGAGGCGATGCGACCGCGCCGCATCGCCGGTCGCTGGCTCGGAGTCGAGTTCGAGGAGGGGCCCGGCGGACGACTCCAGATCGGGACCGTCTACCCGGTCAGCCCCGCGGCGAAGCTCGAGCTCGAACGAGGGATGCTCGTCACCGATGCCGACGGCAAGCCCCGGCGCGACCTCGTCACGCTCACGTTCGAGGTGCTCGACGCCGTCGAGTCGGGCGCGTACGAGCTGTACACGCGTCGCGCGGACGGCACGAAGAAGACGTCCATCCCCTTCGATGCCCTGCCGACGCACAAGCTGGCCTGGGAGCGCCTGGGTCTCACTCTGCTCGAGGTCACGCCGGACATCACCGAGAAGACCGGCTACCGCGAGCGCGCGGGACTGGTCGTGCAGAAGGTGCGCGCGGACAGCCCGGCCGCGCGCGTCGGCTTCGAACGAGGTGACCTGATCACTCACATGGACGAGAGCGCGTTGCGGTCACTCGAAGACGTGCTCGTCGGCGTCCAGCTGACGCCGGCCGGCGAGGCGCTCGAGATGCAGTTCGTCCGACCGCAGCGCACGAAGTCCGGCGTGAGTTACGAGCGCTGGAAGGCCCGCCTCGTCACGGACTGACCGTCCGGAATCCGTTCAAGTCCAGAGGGCGCATCACCCGACAGAGAGGTTGAGTGCGTACGTCCCGATTCCACCGATCCGCCCCCTCCAGTTCCGATCCCATCATGGACTGGTCCCGGCTCCGCACACTGGGGGCGCTCGACGGGCCGACGGGTAGTTCCGACGTCACCGACCTCGTCGAGCTGTTCCGCAAGAGCGCTGTCGAGCGCGTCGCCGCGCTGGCCGCGGAAGCTGCCGCCGCCAACTGGCAGGAGTGCGCCGCGATCGCGCACGCGCTGCGCGGGTCGAGCGCGTCGTTCGGTGCAGTGCACTTGGCCCGCGTCGCGGGCGAGGTGGAGCACGCGTGCGACGACGGTGACCCGAGCGTCGACGGCGGGCTCGCCATCGACGCGGTGCGGTCCGCTCTCGAGGATCTGCTCGTAGCGCTCGAGTCGCTCCCCAGCGATCTGCTCTGATGAGCAGCCTGTTGGAGTTCCGGCGTCGCCGCGCGAGAGACCGCCGACGCGACAGGTGGCTCGATAGAACGCCCGCTTCGGCGCGGGCCGACGCAGACGGTCCGGCCGCACAGCCGTTCGCCGTCGCGCGCCACGCCGTCGGCCATTAGCTAGCAGGCTGTCGCGCTCCCCTCCGTGGCCCGTCGAGGCCGCACCTCCGACAGTCTGCTAGTTCTGGACGCCGGCGCCCTTGCGCAACGCCTGGAGGCGAGCTGCGAGGCAGGAGTCGCCGAGATTGGCCAGCAACGCGTCCCACACGGCTGCCGCCTCAGCGGCCGTGCCGGAGCGTCCGGCGAGCTTCGCCACCTGGGCCTCGGCCTTCACGATCCTCGTCTCGCCCTTCAGGGCCGCCTTGAACGTGGGATCGCGCTTCCACACGCGTGCCGCCTCGTTCACGGCGTCGACGCCGGGCACGCCCTTGCAGGACGCCGCATGGCGGACCAGGAGGTCGAGAGCGCGCTTCGGGTAGCCGAGGTCGCGCAGAGCCTCCGCGCGCTTGACGGCGCCTGAGACTGCCAGCTCGATCTGCGCGCGTAGCGTGGCGGCGGAGGGGTGATCGACCTTGCCGGCCTCGACGTACGCGGCCCCGTGCTTCCCGTCGGCCAGGCGCGCCTCGGCCTTCGCGAGTGCCGGCACGGCACCGCGCGGCCCCTCCACGAGCGGTCGACCCAATGCGATCCACACGGGCAGGTAGTGCTCCGGCGCGTATCAGTCGGCCGACCCCGCGGGAACGCCGCGATAGCCGTAGCTGTGCGTCTCGGAGAACGCGCCCGGGTACTGATCGAGCGCAGTGAGCGCACGATGACGGAGCTTCCAGTCCTCGCTCGCGGACAGCGCCAGGAACAGACCCCGCAGTTCGGGGTTCCGGAACCGCTTGACGGCCTCGATCGCCGCGCTCGCCTTCGGGCTCTCCGCGAACGCTTCGATCAGCGGAACGCGCTTCGCCTCGGAGGCCTTCACGATCGCGACGAGGTCCGCGCGCACGCTCTCGACGAGCTCCGGGCCCGCCCCCGCGTTGATGTCCTTGCCCCAGCCCGCGTCGGCGCCGAACGCCGGCACGGCCGGGACACCGAGCAGCGCAGCGAGCCGCACGAGGGACAGGACGTGACTACGCGTTCTGGAGCTCCGCGAGCTTCTGCCGCACCTTCTCGGCATGGCCCTTCGACTGCACCCGCTTCCAACGGTGCGCGACGACGCCCGTCGGGTCGATGATCACGGTGCTCCGGATCACACCCTCGACCTCACGCCCGTACTGCTTCTTCATGCCGAAGCCGCCGTACGCGGCCATGGTCGTCTTCTCGGAGTCCGAGAGGAGCGTCACGAAGATCGAGTGCTTCGTGCGGAACGCGCGATGCGACTCGGTCGAGTCCGGGCTGACGCCAAGCACGACCGCGCGCAACGCATTCAGTTCCGGCAGGAGTGCTGTGAACTCACAGCCTTCCACCGTTCAGCCCGGGGTGTCGTCCTTGGGGTAGAAGTACAGGACGATCCAACGCCCCGCGAGCCCGTCCAGAGTCACCGGACGATCGTCCTGGTTGGGCAGCGTGAATGCGGGCGCGGTGCTTCCGACATCGATCGGCATGGGTCTCGTCCTCCGCAGCGGATTCGATCGTGACGCGCCCCGCCGGGCAAGCAGTCCGCGATCGAAAGCGACGCAGCCGTAGACTCGTCCCGATGGACACCGCGTACGACATCATTCTCGAGAAGATCCCCCCCGGCACCCGCCTGCGCACGCCCGACCGTCGCTCCGGCAAACCCTTCGTCATGAAGTCGATCGACCTGGAGGGCGTCGTCGTCGGGACCAGCCGCGGCGGAAAGGTGCGCATCGGACTGTTCACGTTCGATGCCGCGGTCAAGTACCTCGGCGACTTCAACGCACGTGGCGACAACTGGATGCCGGTCAAGGACGAGGGCCTCCAGATGATGCTCAACTCCGAGAACGACCGCGTGCGCGCCAGCTCGTACGTCATCGGGATCCTCGGCGCCGCCGGCATCCTCGACGTCGACGGCGAGCGCCCGAATCGCGTCCGGCTCTCCGGCACCGCGTGACGCGCGTCGCTGCGCTGCTGCTGCTTCTCGCCGGCTGCCTTCTTCTCATCTCAGGCTGCGCAGCCACGCCAGCAGCCCCAGCCACCACCGGCGGTGGAACCACTCTCGCGCATGTCATCACGCCGACAGCGCGACTCGATCGCGTGGATGTCGCGGTGTCGTTCGGCGGCACGCGACCGGCGCGACTGCGCGTCGGCGCGACACGCGACCCGACGGCAGTGTCGGAGATCCGCGCGCTTCCCGGCGGCCAAGCGCTCGACCTTCACCAGGGCGTGATCGCGCTGCCCCGCGGCGCAAACGGCATCACGTACAGCGTCGACGTGGAACGCTTGAGCACGCGTGACCGGTGGGTGCGCCGCGGTGCGAGCGCGGCCGTGGTGCTCGCGCCGGACGATCTGCTCGTCCGCGCGGACGGCGCTCTCCCCCACGACGGAGCCATCACCGTGCGCGTGGATGCGCGGAACGACGTGCACGTCTCCGCTGCCTGGAACCAGCGTCGCGACGGCGCGTACGTCGTGCCGACGAGCACGTTCCTCGCCCGCGGGTGGATGGTGCTCGACACGCAGGAACCGTGGCGCTTCGACGCCGCCGGCTGCCACTTCGAGGTGGTCACGCTCGCCCCGATCACCGCAACACGCGAGGGCCTCGAGCGATGGCTGGGAGACGCCGCGCGCGCCGTCGCCGGCGGCTGGGGCACGATGCCTCCGACGAAGGCGCTCGTCATTCTGCGTCCGTCCAACGCGCGCACGTTCGGCGCCGGGGATGCAGTCCTGTTCGGCAGCGCCATGCACGGCGGCGGATCGACGCTGCTCCTGTACATCGACGCGGGGGCCGACGACGCCTCGCTCCCCGGCGAGTGGATCGCAGTCCACGAGATGGTGCACCTCGCTATGCCGCGCGTCCGGTCCGGCGACCCGTGGTTCACGGAGGGCGTCGCGACGTACTACCAGGAGATCCTGCGCGCGCGCGCCGGGATGATCTCGGCGAACGACGCGTGGCGCCGGCTCGGCGAGGGCTTCGCCCGCGGACGCCGCCAATCCGGCCGCGCGACACTGCGCGCGGAGAGCGACGCGATGAACGCGCGCCACGCTTACCAGCGCGTCTACTGGAGCGGAGCCGCGATCGCTCTGCTGCTCGACGTCGAGCTGCGCCAACGCGGCCGCACGCTCGACGACGCGATGCGCGAGATGACGAGCGCCTTCGGTTCCGGCCGCCGCCCCGCCTCCGCCGACGAAGTCCTGACGCATCTCGACGACTGGCTCGGCGAGCCGCTGTTCACGACGACTGCGGCCAAGCACCTTGCGAGCCGCGCGTTCCCCGACGTCGACGCCGCGCTCCGTTCGCGAGCGAACTCGGCTCCGTAGGTCGTCCGCGGTGCCGACGGACTGACCATCGAGCGTGGCGCGGGCGGCGCCCGCGCACTTTCTCGTCGCAGGGGTTGTCAGCGCCGGGGAGGGACGTAAACTCCGCGGAACTCCCAATCTTGGGTGCGTCATGAAGTTCTCCATCGCCCACCGACCGTCGTGCTGCTGGACCGCCATTGCGTGGTCTCGTCGCTCGGCATATCGCATGGTCGGCGCGGCGATCGACCCGGATGTCGGCGCAGACGTCACCACGACGTGCGACGACCTCATCCGGGACCAGCGGTCCCTCTAGCGCCTCGCGCGCTGCCGACCGCAGTCCCACGACGGGTCCCCCGGCCGAGCCCTCCGCTCGCTCCCCTCACGAGAACCAGCTCCCATGACGCCTCCATCACCTCCTCCCGACACGCCCACCGTGGGTTCGATCCCAACGCTCGCGCGACTGATGCGCCGGTTCCGTCCGCTGCGCGGTTGGGCCAGCCTGGTGTTCCTCGTGCTCGTCGTGCGCACGGCGCTCGAGGTCGTCGCCCCGAAGCTCATGGGCCGGGCCCTCGATGCACTCGTGCCGGCGTTCGGCACCGGTGGCGTGTTACCGCCGGAGTTCGTGCAGGTGCTGTGGCTACTGGCCGCAACGCTCGTGGCGCGCAACGTGGCGTCGTTCGTTGCGGCGTACACCACGCAGAGCCTGGGTCAGGAGCTCGAGAACCGCTTCAGGAGTGACCTCTTCCAGAAGGTCGCGCGGTTGCACTTCCGGTACCACGACGCCAATCGCAGCGGCAAGACGATCGCGCGCAGCCTGCGCGACATGGAGAAGGCCAAGCGCTTCTTCCGCGAGGTCTCGTTCGGTTACGCCGAGCTGTGCCTGGTCGCCATCGGAATCGTGGCGATGAGTTTCCAGACGCACTGGAGCTACGGGCTCGTGATCCTCGTCGTGGTCGCCACCGCCGGGAGCATCACGGCGCGCGTCGGCGTGCGCATCGCACAGAAGGACCGCGTGGTCAGCGACGACTACGACGTCGTCACGACGGTATTGCAGGAGAACGTCGCCGGGGCGCGCGTCGTACGAGCCTTCGGTCGCGCGCCCGAGGAGACGCGCAAGTTCGGTGAGCGACTGACGGTCTTCACCGGCGGCTGGCGCCGGCTCGCGCGCTACTGGACGGGACTCATGCCCGCGATCGGCAGCATCTACAACCTCGGCACGCCGCTCGCCCTGCTGGTCGGCGTCTCGCGCATCGCCGCGGGCACGGGCTCCGTCGGCGAAGTGGCGACGGTGCTGTTCTACGTCAGCCTGATGAAGAGTCGCCTGCGCATGCTCACGCGCATGGTGATCATCGGTCAGGAGGCCGTGGCCAGCGCGTCCCGTGTGTTCGAGGTTCTCGATCACGAGGAGGAGATCTCCGCCCCGGCGGAACCGCGACGGCTGCCGCCCGGCGGCGGAGAGTTGCGCGTCGAGGGAGTGTGGTTCGGACACCGCAAGGAAGTCGACATCCTGCGTGGCCTGGACCTGCACGTGCCCGCCGGATCGTCGCTCGGCATCCTCGGACCGACGGGTGCCGGCAAGAGCACGCTGGCGCAACTCCTGCCGCGTTACTACGACCCGGATCGCGGGCGCATCCTGCTCGATGGTGTGGATCTGCGGGAGCTCGATCCCGCGGAGCTGCGGCGCACGCTCGGCGTCGTGTTCCAGGAGCCGTTCCTGTTCTCGGCGACCGTTGCCGAGAACCTGGCGTACGGACGTCCGGAGGCGACGCGCGACGAGATCGAGGAGGCGGCGCGCCAGGCGGCAGCGCACGAGTTCGTGAGCGCGCTGCCCGACGGCTTCGAGACGTTGGTCGGCGAACGGGGCGTGAGTCTCTCGGGCGGTCAGCGACAGCGTCTCACGATCGCGCGCGCGCTCGTCATGAACCCGCGCGTGCTCGTGTTCGACGATGCCACGGCCGCCGTCGACGCGGTTACGGAGAAGGTCCTCTTCAAGGGCATCCGTGCCGCGGCAGTGGGTCGCACGGCGCTGGTGATCAGCCAGCGGGTGACATCGGTGCGCTGGTGCGACCGCATCGCGGTGATCGAGGACGGTCGTGTGTCGGCCATCGGTACGCACGCGGAACTGCTCGATGCGAGCGCGCTCTACGGAGAGATCGCCCGTCACCAGTCACTCGTCAGAGCGGAGGCCTGACATGTCGGACGAGATGAAACTGGAAGAGGAGTTCGCACGAGTGCCGTTGCGGCGTCAGACGCTGCGTCGGATGGCGAAGTACCTGCGTCGGCACCGAACCAAGCTCGGCATCGCGCTCTTGCTCGAGGTGGTGTGGGTCATCAGCATGCTGGTTGACCTGCGCCTGATGCGGCTGACCATCGACGGGCCCCTGACGGAGGGTGACCTGCGCGGTGTGGCGGTCTTCGGCGGCTGGATGGTGCTGAACATCGCCGTGCGGGTCGCGCTCACGAGATGGGAGCTCGGCATCGCGACGAGTGTGGGCGTCGAGGTGCTGCACGACATCCGACAGGACGTGTTCGACCACGTTCAGCGGCTCAGCATGCGCTACTTCGATCGCACGAAGCAGGGGCGCATCATCGCGCGCGCCGACCGCGACGTCGACACGCTCGAGAACATCGTGATCTGGGGACCGATCGTCCTCGTCAGTCTGGTCTTCAGCATCGCGCTCGGACTGACGCTCATCCTGAACGAGAACCCGCAGCTCGGGATCTGGCTCGTAGCCGCGATGCCGATCGTGTGGGTTACGAATCGGATCTTCAAGAAGCTCGGCTTCCCGCCGTATCGGAGGCAGCGCGAGGTGCACTCGGCGATCTCCGCCCACGTGGCGGAGTCGATCACCGGCGTGCGCGTGGTGAAGGCGTTCTGCGCCGAGAGCCGCGAGCTCGAGAAGCTGACGAAACTGCAGGTGGCGTACCGCGCCGCCGTGTTGCAGGGGGCGCGGATCTCAGGTGCCTATATCCCGTCGCTCTCCGTGACCTTCCACGCGGTGATGATCATCGCGTTCGTCGTGGGCGGCCGTGACGTCGTCGCGGGCGACCTCAGCGTCGGCGCGCTCATGGAGTTCATGTTCCAGCTCGGGTTCGTGCTGGGACCGGTGGAGGGACTGGGCGGGCTCTACAACGAGTCGCTCGTCGCGGGCGCCGCGGCGGAGCGCATCTTCCTCCTGCTCGACACGGAGCCCGACGTGCAGGACGCCCCCGACGCGATCGATCCCGGGCGACTGCGCGGTGACGTCGCGTTCGAGAACGTGTCGTTCGCGTACGACCCGGAGATGAACGCCGGTCGGCAGTTGCACGATGTCTCGTTCAGCGTCTCGGCCGGCAAGACCGTGGCGCTCGTCGGCCCGACCGGTGCCGGGAAGACGTCGATCACGAACCTGATCGCCCGCTTCTACGAGGCCCAAGAGGGCGTCGTCCGCGTGGACGGACACGACATCCGCGACGTGCGGGTCGCATCGCTCAATCGGCAGATGGGCATCGTGCTGCAGGAGAGCTTTCTGTTCGCCGGCTCCGTCCTCGAGAACCTGCGCTTCGTCCGCGTGGACTTGAACGAAACGGACGCGCGTGCGGCGTTCACGGAGCTCGGTTGCGAGGAGGTGCTGGCGCGCTTCCCCGACGGCCTGGCCACAGACGTCGGTGAGCGCGGAGCCAACCTCTCGGAAGGCGAGCGACAGATCGTGTGCTTCGTGCGCGCGCTGCTCGGCCGTCCGTCGATCCTCGTGCTCGACGAGGCGACGAGCGCCGTCGACACGCGAACGGAAGCGCTCATCCTGCGCGCCTTGCGTCGTCTGGCGGATCGTCAGACGACGTTCGTCATCGCGCATCGCCTGTCGACCATCCGCGACGCGGACCACATCCTCGTGGTCGGTGACGGGCAGATCGTCGAGGAAGGCACGCACGACGAGCTGATGGAGCGAGGCGGTGCGTACGCCGACTTGTATGCGGAGTACGCGGCGTGAGCGGTCAGGCGGACGCTGCGGCGTCCGCCAAGCGGACGATCTCGACCAGCGTGTGAGCGCCCGTCTTGCCCTTGAGCGGCGTGTCGACGATGCGTCCGGTCACGACGTCGTCGCGGACGAGTGCCAGTACCGCATCCGACACGAGCAGTCGCGTGCCCGCCGGCTTGTTCGCCGCCTCGATGCGACTGGCGACGTTGACGACGTCACCGATCACCGTCTCGCGTCGCTTGTGACACGCGCCCATGTCGCCGATCACCACCGTGCCGTGATGGATGCCGACGCGGATGCGGAACGGCGCCCCATAGAGCGGCTCGGCGTACTCGCTGACGTCGGCCGTCTCCTCGAGCATCGCCAGTCCGGCGCGGACCGCGGCGAGCGCACAGCCGTCGCCCTTGAAGACGGCCATCAGCCCGTCGCCCATGTAGTTGTCGATGTAGCCGCCACACCGTTCGATCGCATCGCCGACCTGCAGGAAGTAACGGTTCAGCAGGTGGATGACGTCGTACGGCGGCAACCGCTCGGACAGCGGCGTGAAGTTGGCGACGTCGGCGAACAGGATGGTGCAGTCTTCCTCACGCCCGACCGACCCGCGGCTCGGATCCGACGCGAGCCGACTCGCGAGCTGCTCATCGCGCTTGTCGAGCACGAGGCGCCGCACAACCGACGTGCCGCCACAGGTGGCCTGACACGCGAGACGCGTGGCGTCGTCGAAGCGCAGGCGCTCGGCCATGGCACGCTCGTCGTCGGTGCGCGGACCGAGGCACTCGGCGCCATCCTCGACGCGGACGCGGCACGTTGTGCAGCGCGCGTGTCCGCCGCAGGCGTGAGCCAACGGAACGCCCGCCGCGAGCAGAGCATCCAGGAGCGTGGTCTCCCCCGCAGGCGTCGCGTCCACGTCGTCCGGCAGGCAACGGATCCGGATCATGCGACCGCGTCGGCGAGCAGGGCCGCGACCTGGTACTTGCCGAGACCGCGCTTGCGATCGCGCCGCAGCCGCCGGTCCAGCGCCCAGAGCAGACGCCGACGGGGGCTCGGGCTTCGCAGGTACTCGCGCGCGCACGCCGCCAGGCCGTCTCGCGAACCGTACCCCTCGACGAAGGCGGCGAGATCCGTAGCGAAGCGCGCCGCATCGGCCCCCTTGCCGAGGCTGCGCAGGGCAGCGACGACCTCGTGAGCCACCAGCACACGGACATCGCGAACCGGGCGGAACGCCTGCTCGAAGTCGATGGTCACGAGACGCGGCCCCGACACGATCACGTGTTGGAGCGAGGGATGCTCGTGCACGAGGCGGTGTTCGCCGCGCTCGATCGCGAGTCGATGACGGCGTCCCATCTCGGCCGCGTAGCGACCCACTGCCTGCAGACGATCGGCTTCACCCATCTTGCCGCTGCACAACAGCATGCCGAGGAGTCGGCCATGGACTCGCTCCAGCACGGCGTACGGCCGTCCGGGATGCACCGGATGCCGCTCGGTCAGGTCGGCGGGCACGTCGAAGCCGGCCTGGCTCCAGACGCGAAGGACGTCACGCTCTGTCCTCCACCGCGCGCCGGCGCGAGAACTCGTCTTCTGGCGTCCGATCCCTTCGAGAACGATGCGCGCCCACTGGAACGGCGACCAAGTCGGCGCGGAGTAGACCTTCACCAGGACCGGCACGTCGCTGTCGTGCAACGGCCAGATCTGATTCTTCGAGAGCGCGGCGTGCAGCTGAGCGGTTTGCGAGGAGCTCATCCGGTCGTCAGCGAGCTCTTGCTGAGACGGGACGCGATGTCCTCGGCCACCCGGTACTTGCTGTAGATCTTCTTGTTCGAGGGCTTCATGCGATCGAGCCATCGAGCGAAGCGCATGAAGGGGTTGTTGTGGCGGTACGCCTGGTCCCACGCGCTGAGGAGCAGCGAGGAGTCGGGGTAGTGCGCCACGAGATCGTCGAGCATCCGCTCGTAGAGTCGCGGACCGAAGAAGCGCCCCACGGAGCGCATGTACGAGCAGATCTCGCGACCGACGAGCATGCGCACGTCCTTCGACCGATAGATCATCTCGAAGTCGAAGTAGACGAACCCGCCCTCGTAGAGCATCACGTGCTTCACGTCACCGTTCTCGTGGATCAGTCGGCTGTCGCTGGTGTCGACGGCGATGCGATGGCGTCGGTGCCACTCGGGGATGAACTGCCGCCAGATCGCCATACGCTCTTCGAGCGGGAGTGAACGATCGATGAACAGATCCTTGAAGTGCTTGCCGGGCACGTACTCGAAGGCCATGTAGCCCTCGCGCGGGAGTCCGTCGACATCGACCTGCGGGTAGATGTCGAAGCAGCGGAAGCCGTGACTCTGCCACGTCCGAACGCAGTCGGCCTCGACGGCACAACGCGCCTTCGGCATGTGCGAGGTGCGTCCGGTCAGGACGACGTTCCCGAACGTCTTCTTCGCGTACAGCAGCGAGCTGCGGTTCCCGTAGTAGACCTTCAGAACGATCTCGGCACCCGGCAACGAATGACGCCAGAGGTAGTTGCCATCGCCGGCCATGTTGGCCTTGTCGATGTCCTCGAGGCGTAGACGGACGGGTGCTGGACCGTCGGTGCGGACAGAATCCTGAACGGCTGTCACACGTGCTCTCCGCAGTCCCCGGGCCCTCACCGGCAGGCCCCCACGACCTGTTTGTAGTCGATCGCGGAGGTTGGCGCGCGGTTGACCGAGCCGTTAGCGCAGGAAGCGCAGCGTCAGCGGATAGCGGTAGTGACGGCCATCACTCGCTCGGACGGCAGCCAGGATGGGGAGCACGATGTGAAGTCCGAGCATGACGAGCCCCAGGGGCACGGTCACCAGCAGTCCCAGACCGCACGTCAGGAACGCCAGGACGGCCAGCGCGATCGTGATCAGCAGCATCGAGAGCTGGAAGTTCACGGCCTCCTTGCCCGCCTCGTCGATGAAGCGGTGGTCGGAGCGCATGATCAGCCAGACGACGAGGGGGCCGAGGAATCCGAGCGTGGTCGTGAGGGCGAGGATGCCGGACGCGTGGCAGAGCGCCGCCCAGGTGCGCGCGTCGGAGTCGGTGGTGACGGAGGCTGCTCCCGAGGGGTCGGGTAGCGCGCGGGGGTCGTGGGGCAGGTCCTGGCTCGACACGTTGCTCTCCTGGCGGGGTCGTCTCCTGTCTCAGGAGAACCGGACGTGCTGAGTCGGGTTCGCGTCGACGACTCAGGCGGGGCGTGACGCCAGCACGATCACCCCGTCGGACCACCAGTGCGGAACGCGCGCGCGCTCCGTGACGTCGGTGAACCCGGCCGCCATGAGTTCGTCGATCCACGCCGCGATCGGCTGCTCGTAGTTCGGCGCAGAACGGCCGGTCAGGAAGCCGCCGAAGAGCATCGGCATCAGGAAGCCCTGCTTCGCGCGCTCCTCCTGTTCGGCACCAAGGGGTGATCCCGTGTGCTCGTCCATGCCGATCAGATAGCGGTCGTGCGTCCAGCGGATTCGATCGGCGTCGAGGGCATCGCCATCGGGACGCAGGCAGTCGAACTCGACCAGGAGCAACGAGAGCCCGCGCGACGCGAGGAACGGCAGCACACGCGCGCGCTCCTCGGTGTCGAGGTTCTGCAGGCTGAGCGAGGCGTGCACGAGGTCCCACGGCGGCAGCGGCGGTGCGCGCTCGGCGAAGCCCTGCACCGTCCCGTTGAATCGCACCGCGGTGACACGGTCCGAGACCGCCGTCGCCGCCCGACGCAGCAGGTCGGAGGAGGGTTCGACCAAGGTGAGCTGCGCGGGCGTCACACCCTCCGCGAACGCACGCGCCAGCACGACTCCATCGCCGGCTCCGACATCGAGCATCCGGGCGGGCCGTCGTTCGATCAGCAGGCGCGCGAGCGCGGCCGAACCCGCGTCGCGCAGACGACCACTCGGCACTCCCGTTCGATATGCAGCGAACGCCGACGCGTCGTCGTACGGCCCCGGGAGCCGACCCTCCGCGTGCTCAGCCAGCCAACGTGCCGAGTGCGCGTAGAGCTCGTGCTCGCCGGCGACGGTCGCCATCACCCGCGAGGCGGCGCCGATGCGTCCGAGCGCAAAGGTGCGAACAGCCTCGTGGAACGTCTCGAAGGCGGACATCCGCCGAGACTACCGCGCGCACGGGCTTGGGAACCTAAGTGGTACCCCTAGGGGGATTTGAACCCCCGTCTCGGCCTTGAGAGGGCCGCGTCCTGGACCGGGCTAGACGATAGGGGCACCGTGCGCAGCGCACGCGACGGCGAACCGTCACGCGAGCGGGGGATTCTGTCCCCCCCGCGGAGGGCGTCAAGGAAAACGCCCTACGAGACGCGGACGGTCGGAGGATCAGGGCATGCGCCAGCATCAGGAGCGGATCGAGGTACGGACTCCCGGACGTGGACTCCACGAGGTCACGGACGCCGTGGCATCGGCAGTCGACCGCGCCGGATTCGAGACTGGGCTCGCTGTGGTCTTCTGCCGTCACACGTCGTGTTCGCTCGTGATCCAGGAGAACGCCGATCCCTCGGCACGCCGCGATCTCGAGCGCTGGCTCGAGCGTCTCGCCCCGGAAGGCGACCCGGCCTACACGCATACGGCCGAGGGGCCGGACGACATGCCGTCGCACCTGCGCGCCGCCGTGACGAAGACCTCCGAGACGATCCCCGTGGTCGACGGGCGCCTCGGGCTCGGGACCTGGCAGGGGCTGTTCCTGGCCGAGCATCGCGCGCGGCCGCACCGCCGCGAGCTGATCGTCCACGTCACCGGCGACTGACGCTCGCCGACGACTGACGCTCAGCGAGCGCGGCGGGGCAGGGGCAGTTTCGGGACCGCGCGCAACTTCCGCAGGATGCGGAGGAACGGCAGACGCAGGAGCACACCGCGGCGGGCGCGCTCGAGCGTCGGCCAGTCGTTGATGCGGTAGTACTTCGCTGCGTAGAGCGAGGCCAACTGAGCCCGGGAGATCGGCGCGCGGTGCTGCCGCCCGACACGTGCGCCGGCCCAGGCTCCACGGATCTCGCTCAGCAGGTGTCGGCCACCGTGATGCAGCACGTCGATCCCGAGCTGCGTCACGAACGCCTTCGCGGCCGCCGTCAGGTGCCACGGCGCCGGGTAGAGCCGCCAGACGATGAGTTGGAGATGGCAATAGCCCTGCGAGACGAGCACGCGCCATTGCTCGTCGGTCTTGTCGACGAAATGGTGGAACTCGACGTCCGGGAAATGGAGCACCGCCCACCCGGTGCCGTAGAGACGCACAGTCAGGTCGAACTCCTCCGACGGCCCGGAGAAGAGCGTGCAGTACCCGCCTGCCTCGCGGAACGCTGTCGCGCGGACGAGACACGCGCCACCGGCAAACGACGCGTGGAAGCAGGGGTACGACAGCCCCTTGACGTTCAGTCGCCAGCCGGTCGGCTCGTCGTCATCTGCGTTCAAGAGCGACATGCTGAGCAGCCCGACTCGCGGCCGCGCATCGGCCTCCGCAACGCAGCGGGAGAGGATGTCCGGCGAGCGCAGCTCACCGTCGTCGTCGAGGAAGAGGAAGTACTTCCCGGTCGCCTCGCCAGCGATCCGGTCGCGGCCGGGCGCCGAGCCGATGTTCTCGTCGAGCTCCACGAGACGGACGTCGGGAAACTCGGCGCGGACGAGCGCGGCAGTCTCTGGACAGCCATTCGCCAGGACGAGGATCTCGCGATCCGTGAAGTCCTGCGCGAGGAGGCTGCGAAGGCAGCCACGCAAGCGGTCGGGCCGCTGTCTCGACAGGATCAGGGCGCTGACGCGCGGCGATGACATCCGCGCGAGTCTACGTGGCGGTCGGTCGACGCCCGCGCCGGGCCAGAGCGATCAGCAGGATGCCCCGCACCACGAGCGCCAGGCTCATCGCACCGGCAGCCCCTGTGGCACCCCACAGCGGCAGCGCCCACCAGGCAGCGGCAGACGCCACGAGCAGCGCGATCAGGGCGATCCCGACGGCCTCAGCGAGGCGCAGACGAACGAGCACGACGTACCCCGACAGGGCCGTCAGACCGTGTGCGGCGACACCGGGCAGGAGCGCGAGTGCCGGCATCACGGCGTCGGCGTAGCGGCCCTCACGGATGAGAGGTAGCAGCAGCGCGAGCAGAGCGCCGTAGGCCAGCAGCAGCGGAGCCCCGGCCAGCAGCGTGCCCCGCAGGATGCGTGTGTGCGTGCGATCGACGTCGGCGGTCTCGCCCGAGGCGTCCAGCAGACGCGGATAGACGGCCTGCGCCACCATCTCCGGCACGGCGATCAGCGGCAGCGTCAACATCATCGCGGCGTAGAAGTGCCCGGCAACGTCCGGCGAGTCCGAGCGCGCGGCGACGATGCGGAGCACGGCGAGACGGCGCGCGATCTCGGTGAGCTGGTAGGCCAGCTGCATGCGACCGATCTGGAAGGCGGGACGCAGCAGGCCCGGCCGCGGTCGCCACGGACCGCCCGTGCGCGGACGACCGACGACGAACGCGGCGACGACGGCGACGAGCGACGCCAGCACGCTCCCGACGACCAAGCCTTGGAGCCCGGCCGTGAACGCTCCGACCACCGCGCCGATCGCCACGAGCACGACATGCAGGGCATCCAGCGCCGCCTTGGACCGGAGCCGCCCCTCGGCGTGGAGCGAGGTGACGATGAGCGCCAGCAGACAGATGCACGGGATGCGCCATCCATAGATCGCAAACGCGTCCAGCGCGTCGCCGGTGCCGAGGAGCCGCGTCCGCAGCGCGGGCACCGCAAGGATCAGCGTCGTCGCGACGACGGACGTGAGACCGACGGCCAGGCCGAGCGTGGCGAGGAGCGAGCGCCGTTCAGCAGGGCGTTCGGGAGCCAGGCGCAGCAGCCCGACGCCGAGCCCCGCCGAACCGAGCACCACCGCCCAGCGCAGTGCCTCGTTCAGGAGGCCGTACTCGCCGATCTCCGCCGGATCGAGAGCGATGAGCAGCGCCGGCTTCTGCGCGAACGCCACGCCGAACACGACGGCCTGGCCCGCGAAGAGCGGCAGCGCTGCGCGGATCGCTCCCCGCAGCGTGGTGACGTCGTGCTCGCGCGCGCTCAATCGCCCGCCGCCGACCGCAAGCGGTCGAGCGTCACCTCGCGGCCGAAGATCTCCATCACGTCGTAGATGGAGGGAGAGACCGTGCCGCCGGTCAGCGCAACGCGCGTCGGCTGCCCGATGTGCTTCATCTTGAGCTCACGCTCCTCGAGGAAGCGACTGGTCGCGGCCTCCACCTCCGGCGCCGTGAACGTCTCGACGGCGGCCAGAGCGTCGGCCAGCGCGGCCAGACGCGGCTTCGAGTCGTCCGTCAGGAACTTGGTCTGGGCCTTCTCGTCGAACGTCACCGGACCGCGATCCACGAACATCGTCAGTTTCTCGGCGATCTCGACCAGCGTCTTCGCCCGCTCCTGCACCGCCACGACGGCGCGCGGCAGCCAGGCGGCGTCGGTCGGGATGCCGGCCCGCTCCAGGAATGGCTGCGCCAGGTCCAGCAGCTCCATCGGCGCCATCTCGCGGATGCGGCGACCGTTCAGCCACTCGAGCTTCGTGTGGTCAAAGACCGCCGCGCTGCCGCGCACGCCGGTCAGGTCGAAGAGTTGGATCAGTTCGTCCGTCGTGAACTCCTCCTGGTCGCCGTGGCTCCAGCCGAGACGAGCGAGGAACCCGCGCATCACGTCCGGCAGGAACCCGAGCTCACGGAACTGCAGGATCGAGGCCGCGCCGTGTCGCTTGCCGAGCTTCTTGCCGTCCGGGCCGTGCACCATCGGCAGGTGCGCGAACACGGGCGGCTCCGCACCGAGCAGCCGGTAGAGGTGCATCTGCTTCGGCGTGTTGTTCAGGTGGTCGTCGCCGCGGATCACGTGCGTGATGCCCATGTCGATGTCGTCGACCACGACCGTGAAGTTGTAGACCGGCGAGCCGTCCGCGCGCGCCAGGATGAAGTCGTCGAGGTGGTCATTGCGGATGACCACGCGGCCCTTGACGACGTCCTCGATGACGACCTCGCCCTCCTCGGGGAGCGCCGCGCGGAGCACGAACGGAGCGTCCGGCGACGGCCCCTCGGTGCGGCCACGGCAGATGCGGTCGTAGCGGAACAGCGTGCCGGTCTTCTCGGCGGCCGTGCGCTTCTCGGCGATGGTCTCCTTCGTGCACCAGCAGCGATACGCACCGCCGGCGGCGAGCAGTTCCTGCACGCGCGCCCGGTAGAGGTCACCGCGGCGGCTCTGGAAGAACGGTCCCTCGTCCGGCTCCATCCCGATCCAGGCCATGCCCTCGAGGATGATGTTCGTGGCCTCGTCGGTCGACCGTGCGCGGTCGGTGTCCTCGACGCGCAGCACGAAGACGCCGCCCGTGTGGCGGGCGTGGAGCCAGTTGAAGAGGGCTGAGCGCACACCGCCGACGTGGAGGTCGCCGGTAGGGCTCGGAGCGAAGCGGACGCGGGGGACGCTCATCGATCACAGTCTCCGGGCGGGATTCAGCACGGGCGAGATTCAGCACAGGGCGGGATTCCGGCGCGCGAGAGGCGCGCCGCACCGCAGTCCATCGCGGTACGATCGTCGCGTGAAGTTCTATCCAACGCAGATCGAGAGCTACCTGAACTGCCCCCGCAAGTACTTCTACTCGCGGGACCCGGACCTGCGGCGCCAGTACTCGAAGGCGTCGCCGCACCTCGTGCTCGGCAACGCCGTCCACGACGCACTGGAGAAGTTCTTCGACCTCTCGAAGGTGCCCGCCAGCGATCGCACGCTCGAGACGCTCAACAATCTGCTGCGCGACGCCTGGGCCGGGCGCGGGATCTTCAAGCGCAACGGCTGGAAGCAGAAGAAGGTCCGCGAGGAGGCCTTCGAGGGCAACCGGGAGAACGAGAAGGCGTGGGGCCAGAAGGGCCTGAACATGCTGTACCGCTTCTTCCAGACGCAGGACACGACGACCGTCCCGCTCACGACGGAGCAGTTCCACGAACTGCGGCTCACCGACGACGTCACGCTCGGCGGCAAGATCGACCGCATCGACCGCACGCCCGAGGGCGAGCTCATCGTGATCGACTACAAGACCGGCAAGCCGCCCTGGGAGAAGGACCCGGCCAAGGTCGCGGAGAAGGACCTCCAGCTGACTGCCTACGCGCTGGTCGTCAGCACCAAGTTCCGCGGCACCGTCGCGCGCTGCAGCTTCCTCTATCTCAACGACGAGCTCGAGATCGGCTTCAAGCCCGACGACGCGCTGATCGCGCGCAAGAAGGACGAGATCCTCACCGTCTGCGGCCGCATGCTCGCCGACTGGAAGACCGAGGACTTCGACGCCACCCCGAACCCCCTCTGCGGCTGGTGCGACTTCTCCGAGATCTGCGAGCCCGGCAAGGAGTACCTCCGCGCGAAGGAGGCCGGCGCGACGGGCGAGAACCTCGAGCTTCCGTTCTGACGGGCGCCGTCCGGTCAGCCGAAGCAGCGAGCGCACGTCGTCGCGCGCGCCACGGCCGTGGACGCTCTCGGCCTCAGCGCAGTACTCTCCTTGCTCACCCCTGGGGAATGTGAGATGCGTGGGTCACTCCGGCTTCACAGAACACTCCGTGAGGGGCTCTGGATCCGCGGCTCCGTGCTCGCCGCCGGAGTGGGCCTGCTGGTGGTGACCGCGATCAAGTTCGAGGGTCTGCAGGGGCCCATGGACTACCTCGCGCTGCCCGGACTCGGGCTGCTGCTGACCACCGTCGGCGCCAGACTGCTGCTGGAGGCACTGCGGCTTCGAGCCGGAGTCGTCGCCTGTGCAGCCGGCGCCGACCCGATCGCGCTGAGAGTCATCACCGACAGGACGACCGACTCGCCGGCGCCGATTCGGCAGATGCGGCTTCGACTCGACCAGGACGGAGCGGCGCCGTTCGACTATCAGGTTGCTGCTAGACACGGCGAGCCGCAGACCCTCGGCGAGGACCGTTCTCGCATCGCGGCCCTCCGCGCGCACTCCGACTCGGAGATTGTCGTTCCGTTCCTGACGACCGCGTACCCGTTTGACATGCCACAGGCGATGCAACGAGAGATCGTGGCCGAGGCAGCGGGCTGGCACCGCGAGCAGAAGCAGAACGCGAAGGACCGTGCCACGGCGCCGGAGGGCACATGGCGCCCCGACCTGCCGGCACGCTTCAGAGCGAGCACGAAGTTCGCCATGGGACAGCGCGCCTCGCTGATCATCTGCCACCTCCTCGTCGTGGTGACCCTGACCTACGGCGTTGTGACCTCTGATCCGCATCTACCGGCGTTCTGCTTCATGATTGGCGGTCTCGCATTCGTGCTCTCGCTGCCATCCACCCTTCGCGCACGCTCAGTGTTCGGCGCGCTCTCGGTCACCGAGTCCGGAGTCGAACTCTCGTCGTTCGCCGGAGATCGCAACGTGCGTTGGAGTGCGATCGGCTGCGTCGTCATCCAGGGCGTCCATCACGGGAAGGAACGCACGATGCGGATGGCCGGTTCCGTCGGCGGTCTCGTCGGAGCGGGGGTCGCCCATCTCGTCACCGGGGGAGCCGAGAGCGTCTACGCCGGAACGGGCCGTACGGGTGGTCGCAGCGTCGACATCGTGACGCGGCGGCTGAGAGAGGCCGGGCTGGACACGGCCGGGGCGGAGCCGGTGATCGAGATCATCGACGGCGCCGAGCGCGTCCGACTCAGGCTTCTCGGGACACATGGTTGGGCGGCGGCGCGCGCGATCGTCGCCGAAGCCGTTGCCCGTGACATCGACGTCCGATCGGGCTGAGGCGGCGGGTTCGGGGCACGTGTCGGACCGGAGTTCGCTGGACGCGTGCGCCGGCTCTGCGGGGGGCGTACGCTCTCCCGCGGGGACGACGGGAGACACGACCATGCGGATCGCAGCGATGTTGGGGACTCTGGCCGTACTGGCCGCTTCGCTCAT
This sequence comes from Planctomycetota bacterium, assembly GCA_021776825.1. Lineage (GTDB taxonomy): Bacteria > Planctomycetota > JAJSAM01 > JAJSAM01 > JAJVHW01 > JAJFFG01. Next base: position 60,611 of record JAJFFG010000001.1, on the reverse strand, counting down.
GCTCACCGCCTGCGGTGGGAGTGGGGGCAGCGGCGACCCCGCGGCCGCGAAGCGCGCACTGAGGGACATCCTCATCGCCGGCGCCACCGGCGAGGTCGCGAGCGTGCGCGGCAAGCTCGACGTCGCCGAGTGGATGATGACGGTCGGTGACGCGCGGGCGGGAGAGTACGACTCGCTCCCGGCGGACCAGAAGGCGAAGTTCGAGAAGAACTGCTTCCAGCAGCTCGTCACCGTCGGACGGATCAGCACGCTGACCGACGCCGCGTCCATCGACGCCGCGCTCGGTGCCGCCACGATGGAGGCCCTCGAGCAGATCAAGGTCGCGCAGATCCGGTTCAAGGGACCGGACAAGGAGAAGCCCGGCCAGATGGTCACGTTCGACGCCAAGATGCGCTACGGCCGCGACGGGGTCTGGCGCCTCGTGAGCGTCGCCGCCGACTTCTGATCGGGTCTGGCCCGCTTCGCTGAACTCGGCATGATCCCTCGATCTCGAGGTGTTCCCCCGAACTCCGGGGTGTTTCCCCGAACTCGAGGTGTTTCCCCGAACTCGGAGGGGGGCCCCCGGTTGGAATCCGCATCATGTCAGGTGTAGTAGCAGCATCAGCGGCATCCTCAGCAGCGGCAGCAGCAGCCGCTCGGATGATGGCGGAGGAGGAAGAGTCGATGACGGGGTATCGGCCCGAGGATCTCGAGGGCTGGGAGTTCAAGATCATCCGGTCGGCGACGAGGGTGTTCGCCGACCGCACCAAGATGCAGGCGATCCTCGACGAGGAGTCGCAGGCGGGCTGGGAGATGGTCGAGAAGTTCGACGATCAGCGCATCCGCCTGAAGCGCTCGGCCGACCGCCGGTCGATGGACGGACAGTCGGAGATCGACCCGTATCGGACGAACGTCGGCACGAGCCAGGCACTGATCGTCGTCTTGATCCTGGTCGGCCTGGTCGGGGTGCTCGGCGCCATCGGACTGATGGCAGCCATCGCCGCGAAGTAGCCGTCTCAGGCGGCGTCGAGCGCGGCGGCTTCAGACGCGGCCTCGGCCGCGTCGGCGCGCTTCACGGTGCGCGCGATGAAGAACACGAGCCCGCCGGCCAGGCTGAGCACGGACACGATCATGAAGATGATCGACCACGCGAATCCGGTGGCGGGATCGGGGCCACCCGCCTCACTGTTCCCGGCGACCGCCGAGACGCAGTTCGGTCAGGCGAACGCCGTCGTCTGCAGCGTCAGCAGCAGCGCGAGCGGGGCGGCAGTGGCGAGTCGTGCGAGTTTCATCCGTCCGGACGTTACGCGCCCGTCAGTGCGGGCGCCAAGTGATAGAGCATCGCGTAGATCACGACGCCGGTGACCGAGACATAGAGCCAGATCGGCAGCGTCCAACGCGCCAGCCGACGGTGGGACGCGAGGCGGTCCTTCCAGCCGAGCCAGGCGGTGCGGAGCGCGAGGAACGGGACGATCGCCGCGAGCACCGTGTGCGTGAGCAGGACGCACAGGTAGACGCTGCGCCACGTCCCGACGTCGGGGAAGCGCGTGGTCTCACCCTTCAGCGCGAAGCGGGTCAGGTACGAGACGAGGAAGACGACGGACACGCCGAGCGCTGAGAGCATCAGGCGCTTGTGGAGGCCGATCTTCCGCGCACGCACGGCACGCCAGCCGGCCACCAGGAGCACACCCGACGTGAGGTTCAGCGCGGCGTTCAGGGCCGCATGCGCGTCCTGCACGTCAGCCGTCGCTGGGTTCTGCGCGCAGCGTCTCGAGATCGTTCTGGAGCTTCTTGAACCAGGCGCCGTCGCTGGTCGGCTCGTAGTACGCACGCCCGCGTCCCTGCTTGTCGAGCAGGATCAGTTTGGCGCTGTGCATGATCGGATCGCCGCCGTCCCCGACGAGCAGCTCGTCACGCGTGATCGCCTTGATGTGCCCGAGCGACAGACGCAGGAACAGCCAGCGCTCCTTGTCGGCGCCGTACCCATCCGCGAACTCCGAGAGCACCTCGGGAGTGTCGCGCTCGGGGTCGACAGTGAACGACGCGAGCACGAGATCGTCGGCACCCTTCGTCTCGTTCTGGATCAGTTTCATCGCGTCGCACATGGGCGGACACGGGTAGTTGCAGCTCGTGAAGATGAAGCTCACGACCGAGAACCGCCCGCGCAGGTCGCCCGTGCTCATCACCCTGCCGGAACGCTCGACCGCGTCCCACTCGTCGAGCTGCCCCACCGGCTTCGCGAGCAGATTGCTGTCCGGGTTCGCCGTGACGAGCGGCGGCGGATCGCTGCCCTCGTGCTCCGGCTGATCGACCAGCTCGACGATGTGCGGACCGTCGCTGGTCTCGGTCTCGTCGGAGCATGCCGCGAGGGAGCCAGCGACGAGACAGGAAGCGAGCGCGATCACGATGTGGGGGGAACGGGTCATCTGAGGTCTCCTCGGCGGTCCGAACCGCTCACGATCGCGAACCGGAGCACGTCACCCACGAAAACGCGGAGCGCGACGACCTCATGCCGGATCCAGCGCGAATGCGGCGAGGACGAGCGGCAGGTGCACGAGCGAGGCGCGCAGGAGCAGGCGGGCCGAGACGTCCGTACGCCGCACAGCGAATTGCGCCCCGGCGGCCAGCAGCAGAACACCGGCGACCAGGGCGACCACGAAGTAGGTGCGGCCGGCGAGCCCGAACGGGACGGCGGTCAGCGAAACGATCACGGTGAGCAGCCCCTGCAGGAGGACCTGCCGCGCCGTCGCGGCGCTCTCGCTGGTCACGACCGGCAGCATCGCGAAGCCGGCACGGCCGTAGTCGACGCGGTAGAGCCACGCGATGGCGAGGAAGTGCGGCAGCTGCCAGATCCCGATCAACGCGAACAGGAACCACGCGCGCGACGACAGGGCGCCCGAGGCCGCGGCGGCGCCGATGAGCGGAGGCAGCGCCCCCGGCAGAGTCCCGACGAGCGTGTTGAGCGACGTACGTGTCTTGAGCGGTGTGTAGATGCAGACGTACGTCACCAGCGTCGCGAGGCCGAGCGCCGCCGCGAGGGGCGTCGAGGTCAGCGCGAGGATCGCCAGGCCGGCCACGCTGAGCACGGTGCCGAACCAGAGAGCATCTCGGGGCGTCACGCGTCCGGCCGGGAGTGGTCGATCGCGCGTGCGATCCATCTGCGCATCGCGGTCGCGCTCGATGTACTGGTTCAGGGCGCTGGCGCCGAACGCGATGGCGCCCGCGCCGGCGATCGCCCACAGCAACGGTCCGGGCGTGGCCGGGGCGCCCGCCTCGGCCCACCACCCGACGGCGACAGCGAACACCGCCATGGCGTTCAGCTTCGGTTTCGTCAGGGCGAACAGATCGGCGACGCGTCGCAGGCCGGTGGACAGCACGGGAGCGGGCACGTCCTGGGCGTTCACCGCGTGACGCCGGACTCCGCGACTCGCTCGTCGGTCGGGATGCCGTAGACGCGCACCGCGCGGAGGAACAGCACGAGCGTCGTGGCCAGCAGCAGCGCGCCGAGGACGAGATGGAGGTTGAGCGTTGCGATGGAGCCAAGACCGAGCGGCTGCGTCTCGCGCCGCTCGGAGGCGACGAAGTAGGAGGCCATGCCCAAGACGATCTGGGCGCCGACGAGGACGCCGATGATCAGCCCGGGTCGCCGAAGAAGAGTCAGGTCCTTCGGCGCATCACCCCACGACGAGAGCACGACCTTCACGAGGACGATCGTCACGACCAGTGCGAACATCGCGTGGACCTCACGCGCGAGGTAGCCGTGACGAGCGGCTGCGCCCAGCATCAGGTGCACGAGCAGGACCAGCACGCCGACGGCCGAGCCGCGCATGATCGGGATCGACGTCGCGTCGAGCGGGCGCTCCTCGAACGTCCGCCACCACGGCGCCATGACGGTCGTGATGGTGACGAGTAGACAGAGGTAGATCTGCGCGAAGACCGAGTGCAGCAGCGGCCACGGCGGGCCGAGCATCGTCAGCACGCCCAGGCCGCCGAAGATGCCCTGGGCGATCACGAGTGCGAGCGCGCCCCAGCACAGTTTGCGGACCCACGCACGCGGCTCGCGGATCTGGGCCCACACGGCCAGCACGATCGTCAGCAGTCCCATGATCTCGGCGATCTTGCGGTGCAGGTACTCCGCACGCAGCGCGTCCGGACCGAGCATCTGTCGGATCTTGTCCCAACCGGGGACGAGGTCGCCGTACATCCACGGCCAGTCCGGGATCGTCAGACCACCGCGCTGCGTCCGCACGTTCGCGCCCGCTAGGAGCAGCAGCACGCACCAGACGACGCAGAAGAGCGCCCACCGGCGTAGCCCTCGCGAGGGCGCCGGCCCGGACGTGTCGGGAGGCGTCTCCGTCATGTGGAAGTCGGAACGCGCTGCAGCGCGCGGGGATGCCCGGCGCTACTTCGTTGCGGCGTTCAGATCCTTGTTCTGCGGAAGCCAGTCCTCTTCGACCTCGGGCGAGCTGTACTCGTACGGCCCGCGATAGACGGTCGGCAGGAACTCGCCGAAGTTGCCGTGTCCCGGCTTCACCGGGGTCGCCGTCCACTCGAGAGTGTTCGCCTTCCACGGGTTTGCTTCGGCCGGCTTGCCGCGCCACATGCTCCAGAGCACGTTGAACAGCAGGATCAGCTGCGTGACGCCAAGCAGGATCGCGCCGTGCGTCATCGCCTTGTTCATCGGCAGCATGCCGTCGATGTAGACGTACTTCGCGTACGGGTCCTGCGTCCGCCGATGCATGCCGCCGAGTCCGACGAGGTGCATCAGGAAGAACGTCATGTTGAACGCGATGAGCGTCAGCCAGAAGTGCACGTAGCCGAGTGTGCGGTTCATCTCTCGGCCGTACATCTTCGGGAACCAGTAGTAGATCCCCGCGAACGCGCCCATCAGGCTTCCGCCGAAGAGCACGTAGTGGATGTGCGCCACGATGAAGTACGTGTCGTGGATGTGGATATCCACCGGTGTCGCGGCCATGAAGATGCCGCTCAGTCCACCGATGACGAACATGCTCACGAACGAAAGCGCGAAGCACATCGGCACGGTGAAGCGGATCGAGCCGCGCCAGAGCGTCGCCAGCCAGTTGAACGTCTTGATGGCCGACGGCAGCGCGATCATCATCGTCGAGAGCATGAACGTCATGCCCAGTGCGGGGTTCATGCCGCTCTGGAACATGTGGTGGCCCCAGACGATGAAGCCCAGTCCGGCGATGCCCGCGATGGAGTAGACCATCGGGCGATAGCCGAAGATCGGCTTGCGAGCGAACGTCGCCATCACATCCGACGCGATGCCCATCGAGGGCAGGATCATGATGTAGACAGCGGGGTGGCTGTAGAACCAGAACAGGTGCTGGTAGAGGATCGGGTTGCCGCCGCCCGACGCGAAGTTGAACGCGTTGTCGCCCGCCACGAGGCCAGCCGAGAGGCCGGCCGGGATGAAGAAGCTCGCGCCCCACTCGCGGTCCAGGATCAGCATGATCATGGCCGAGGTCAGCACCGGCGTCGCCAGCAGCGACAGGATGCTGGTGATGAAGATCGACCAGACGGTCAGCGGCATGCGGAAGAAGCGCATGCCGGGCGCGCGCATGGTCACGATCGTGGTGATGTAGTTGACGGCGCCCATGATCGACGAGCTGCCGACCAGGATGACGCCCATGCACCAGAGCGTTTGACCGTCGCCGGCCAGGTAGCTGAGCGGCGGGTACGCGGTCCAGCCGGACGCCGGGGCGCCGCCGACACCGTCGATGACGAACGACGCGCCGAAGAGCGCGAACGCCGGCCACATGACCCAGTACGACGCGGCGTTCAGGAACGGGAACGCCATGTCCCGCGCGCCAATCATCAGCGGGATACAGAAGTTCCCGAACGCGCCGACGAGCATCGGGATGATGACCAGGAAGATCATCACCGAGGCATGCATCGTGAAGGCCATGTTGTAGACGTCGCCGGTGATGGACGCCTTGCCGTACATCGCCTCGAGGATGCTGCCGATGATCGGCATCTCGGGCGCGGCCTCCGCGCCGCTGCCGGGGTAGGCGAGCTGCCAGCGGACGATCAGCGCGAGCGCGCCGCCGACGAAGAGCCAGAGCAGCGTGGTGATCAGGAACTGCTTCCCGATCATCTTGTGGTCGGTCGACCAGATGTACTTGCCGAAGAACCCGGGCTCGTGGTGAGCGTGCCCGTGGTCGCCGTCGTGTGCGTCAGGCTGGGACATGGCTAGAAGTCGTCCTCCCCGTCCTCGGACGGTTCGTCGTCACCGCGGTCATCAACACCGCTGAACGGCATGCCCTTGTTCTTGATCCACCGCGGCTTGCCAGTGGCTGCGTTCTCGTCCTGCCACGCCCAGCGCGTCCAGAGATCGCCCATCGAGGTGCCCTCGGCACCGATCTTCGAGTAGCCGGGGAGTTTGACCGACGTCGGCTCGCCGGCGACCCACGCCTCGTAGTCGGCGTTGCTCACGACGTAGCAGCGACCGGCCATCGTGGTGTGAGCGTTGCCGCAGAGCTCCGCACAGACGATGTCCCAGTAGTCGAGCTGGACGTCCTGTCCCTCGCGGTTCTTCACGGTGTCGCGGTCGGCGGAGAGCTTGTTCGACCGGAACCAGATCTCTTGGTTCAGTCCGGGCACCGCGTCCTGCTTGAACCGGAAGTTCGGCAGGTAGAAGCTGTGGAGCACGTCCATCGCGCGCAGTTCGGCGAGGACCGGGCGATCGATCGGCATGACGAGGACGCCCACCGTCGCCAGGTCGTCGGCGGTGTCGTACTCACCGTCCGGACCCGGGTAGCGGAAGTTCCACTCGAACTGCTTCGCGAAGATGCGGACGTTGACCGCGTTGGCGGCGTCCTCGGGGACCTTCGACTTCAGGCGCACCCAGAGATCGGCCTGGTAGACGGCGAGCAGCACCAGGACGAGCGCCGGTGCGATGGTCCAGACCATCTCGATCGTGTGGTTGCCGTGGGTGTGCTTCGCAGCGACACCCTCCTTCCGACGGTGCCGGAAGAGGAACCAGATGAGGAGGCCCTGGACGGCCAGGAACACCACGCCCGTGACGTAGATGATGAGGTAGATGAGTTCATCGACCTCGTCGGCCTCGGGAGAGGCTGACTCAGGGAGCCAACCCAGCGGGTCGCCCGCGCAGCCGCCGAGCATCCCCATCAGGAGGGCCAGCGCTGCCAGCGAGGCAAGGCGCCGTCGATTCAAGGGTGTCAACTGTGGGTCCTCCGCCTCTCGTGGACTCCGGAGTCGCCGCCCGCCGCGAGATCGCGACGGACGGCGAGCGAGCGCGTAACTCGGCTACTGACCGAGCGTGACGTCCTGCGAAGCGGCGCCGGCGCCGACCTCGACCTCGAACTGCGACTCACCGAACTGCTCGTGCCACGCCTTGAACGTGTACTTGCCGGCCGGCAGGCCCTTGATCTCGAACTTGCCGGTCGCGTCCGAGGTCGCGAAGAACGGGTGGTCGAGGCAGAAGGCCGTGGCGCTCATCCACGAGTGGACGTCGCAGGAGAACGGGATCTTGGCCTCGCGCTTCTTGAAGACGACCGTGTCGGAGTCTCCGGCGGCCTGTCCCTTGTTGAACGGGTCGTTGCGCTTCGCCTTGACGTTGACGTTGTGCATCGTCTGGTCACTGTTCTTGACCGTGAACGACTGGCCGACCATCACGCCGAAGACGTGCGGGACGTAGAAGCAGTTCCGCTGCTCGACGACGAAGCCGGACGGCGTCTCATAGCCGGACAGGTCCTTGTGGGGACCCTTGAACGCCCAGACGAACGCGTTCGGGACCGAGCCGTTGGCGTTGAGGACGAACTTCTCGTTCTGGGCTTCCTTGCCCTCCCAAGCGCTGACGCAGAACGCGTCGCTGGTCATGCCGAAGATCTCACCGGCAGGCTTGGCACCCGTGAACTTCACCGAGCCGCCGAGCGAGCCGGTGGAGGCCGCGGCGTCGTACTTGGCACCGTCGCCGTCGCCGTCGCCGCCCGCAGGCGTGGTCGTGGCAGCGTCACCGCCGTCTGTCGCGGGGGCCGTCTCGTCGTCGCCTCCGCAGGCCAGGGCCAGCAACGCCAGTCCGACAACGAGAACGCTCATGCTCGTCTTCATCTCAATCCTCCTGTCGCGGGAGCCCCCTTGGGCGCCCCGCCACTCTTCATCCCGTCCGGACGCGTCGCCGTGCCCGCGAATTCTGGCCGCGGGCGGTGGGAAAGTCAGCCAGTTTCGCTACGGGTCCAGGGGATTCAAGAAACTCCGGCGTCCGGCGCTGACGTCCTGAATTCGGCGAGCGTGAGGGTGGACGACGGACGGCGCGCCGTCGGTGACCATCGTCACTCCTCGGAGCGAGACTCGATCGAGCGGATCGCGGCCGCCGCCACGTCGCGAAGCCGGGCGTCGACCTCGGCCCGGGGGTCGGCCAGAGGCTCGAGCAGCGCGACATCGACCGGCGTACCGGCGAGGGCCAGCCCCATTGCGGCGTGCAGCATGTGCTCCTGCGACGGACCGACGCGCAGGAGCTCGTCGCCCTTCGCGACGACGCCGTCGCGCTCGGCCAGTTCGGCGAGCACGCGCCCAGGCAGCAACGCGCGCAGTTCGTGCTCCACGCCATCGTCACTCTCGATCATGGCCAGAAGCAGGCCCTCGGCCACCGGCTGTCCGGCTCGGTGGAGCGTCTCGAGCGTGCCGGCCGCGGGAGAGAAGACCACCGTGTCGGAGAGCATCTCGCGCAGGACGGGCAGCGCTGCGGGGTCGCCGGAGCGAGCCAGCGAGGTCGCTGCGTTGCGGCGCACGAGTGGGTCCGGGTCGTCGAGCAGGACACGCAGTCGAGTAACGAAGCCCTCGCGCGACGGGTCGAACTGCATCGCCCACGCGGCGGCGACGCGAACAGGCACGTCGGCACTCGCCGACACGCGAACGAGCTCGCCTGCCCAGCGATCCATCCCAGGGCGGCCCTCTTCGAAGCGCCGCGTGATCTCCTCGATCCCGTGCTGCACGGCTCGCGGTTTCGAGTCGGGGCCGAGCCGCTCCATCAGCTCCGCGTCGTCGAGCCGGTTCCCGAACCACGTCCCCCACCAGAACAGCCCCGGCACGACCACGATGCACGACGCCACGAGGAAGAGGAGCATCGCCCCCCGCCCCAGCGCCCCTCGCTCTCGGCTCCACCGTCCCCGCATGCCGCCATTCAAACGGACGCCGAGGAACCCCGCGTTGCGAATCCGCGCGAGGGAGCTGGCCGGGGACAGTCGTTCGGGCCGCCCGACACCGATCCGCGCCGTCGCCGATCCGCGCCGATACCGATCCGCGCCGTCGCCGATCCGCGCCGTGACGATGACGCCGAAGGGGCGGACCCCCTGGTCCGCCCCGCCGACGCGCGACCGCACGCGCGAGCCCTGTCGCCGGCGCTCCGCGGACGAGCCAGGTGGACCGCGCGGCGCCCGGCGAAGACCGTCGCAACTCACACGCGCTTCGTCGGGAGGCCACCGACCCCGTCCGTCAGCCGTCGGCGTGACGAGGGTCGTGCGCGGAGCGCCGGTGAACCCGCATCGAGCGCGCCACCCAGCGGGCGGGGCGGATCAGGAGATCCGCCCGTACGGCGCTGTCGACGAGGCCACCCGCGAGATGGTCCGGATCCTCACCCCGGGGCGCGCTGGTTGCGCCCCAGGCGCAAGCAGCGTGACGCGGGGATTGTGTGCGCGGAGGTCCTCGACCGGCGCCGATGGCTCTCGCGTGACGGGTCACGAGACCGAGCACACACCAGACAACAACCGCCGAGGATCGGGGCGCGGAGGTTGCGCGTCAGCGCAAGATCCGTGACGCGATCCTCGGCCGAGGATCGGGGCGCGGAGGTTGCGCGTCAGCGCAAGATCCGTGACGCGATCCTCGGCCGAGGCCACGCAAGGCTGCGACCGAGGGGATCGCTCTCGCGAGCGAGGTCACGCAGCCGCGGAGCCGACCAGAAACACCTGGACGATTAGCGGCGCGGCGGCTGCTTCGCAGCCGACGTGACGCTAATCGGCCAGCGCCCTCAGGTACCGGACCATCAGGTCGATGTGATCGCCCTTGTAGTCCGTCGCCGCCTTCAGCGCCTTGTCCTGGTAGACCCAGCGCCCGTTGCCCAGACCCTCGCCGCAGTTGCTGCAGGTGTCCGGCTCGGGGAGGTTCGCCATCTCGTCGGTCGAGTACCACGTCTTGCACTTCCCGCACTCGAGGCGGAAGAGTGCCGGCATGGCCGTCGGCGGCTCGAGCTCGGCGGGGTTCTGCAACCAGCGAGCGATCCACTCCGGACGGAGGCGCTGGCCCGAGTACGTGAGGTTCGGCGCCTTGGTCTCTTCGGTGACCGCCTGTCCGGTCACGACGTGGCACTGCGTGCAGTTCGCGCCCTTGAAGATCGCCTGGGCGACGATCTCCTCCTTGGCGGTGAGCGGCACCAAGGGCTCGGGCTGGTAGACAGCCGGCTGCTTCGCCATCGCGTCGAAGAACTGCACGAGCGCGTTCGCCTCGCTGTCGGTGAACGAGAAGGTCGGCATGCGCACCGAGAGGTGCGGACGCAGCGACTTCGGCGCCTTGGTCCCACCGCCGAGCGACGGATCCTTCAGGAAGCTCGCGAGGAACCCGGGCTGCGTGCGAAAGCCGGTGGCCACGAGGTACGGCGGACGATCCGCCGCGTTCTCCTGGCCGTCGATGAAGTGCGGCAGCTCCTGGATCGCGGGGACCGTGCCCGGAAGGATCTCGTGGCAGCCCTCGCAGTTGTACTTCCGGACGACCCACCAGCCCTTGCGGATGGCCTCGCCCTCGGCGTCCGGTGTGTACTTCATCGACTCCGGCAGGAAGCGAGTCTCGATGGAGCCCATCACGAACGTCGCGATGTCGATCATCTCCTGTGCGGAGAGGTCGAAGCGCGGCATGCGCAGCCGCGCGGGGCGATCGAGGTTCTTCGCGTCGTCGAAGATCTCGGGCTTCGCGAGCTTGTGCAGGATGAAGCCGCGGTGGTTGTACCACTTGCCGGCGTAGTACTTCTGGCTGTCGGTGAAGAGCTTCGTGTCGTTGCCGTCGGCCTCGTCCTTCGGCGCGACGAAGTCGAGCAGCGGCTCGATACCGCGCTTCGCGTCGCTCGTGTAGTGACCGAAATCGAGACGCTCCATCGGCTTGCTGCCCCACTGGGACAGCTCCGTGCCGATGCGGCCCTCGTCCTCGAGTCCCGCGATCTCGTGGCAGCCCGCGCAGCCGTGGAAGGCCACGAGGCGCTTGCCCTTCTCGAACAGCGCCTTGTCGTCGAGCCACGGAGCCGGATCGCTCATGTCGACGCCGGTGCCGCCACCCTGGTTGACCAGGTACGTGGCGACGTCGCGCGCTTCCTTCCGCGAGAGGCGGAAGCTCGGCATGACGGTCGGGTTGTCCCACTGCAGTTCGTGACCGCAGTTCGGGCAGTTCGTGTGATCGCGGGTGAACGCGGCCTTCTCGGCACCCGCGGCGAACTCGGCTGGCGTGATGTCCGTGGCGCAGTCGGCGCAGTACGGAGCGATGCGATGGCGCGGGTTCTCGACCCAGCGCACGACGTAGTCGTAGTGGTTCTTCTCGCCGAGGTTGGTGAGGTTCGCCGCGAAGTCGTTGCCGACGTTCTCGTCACCACGATCGATGCTGTGGCACGCGAGGCAGCCGACGGTGTCGAAGATGGCCTCACCCGCGGTCGGGTCTCCGGGCGCGATCGTCTCGATGTTGTAGGCGCGACGATCGGTCGTGTCCGTGGACGACTGCCAGAGGAACGCGGCGACGGCCTCAGCCTCGCCCTTCTCGTGCCAGCGGAACACCGGCATCTTCGTCGACGGACGCCAGCCCTTCGGGTTCTGGACCCACTGCGTGATCCAGCCGCGCTTCACCTTGGAACGCACGTCCTTCAGGTTCGGCCCGACGCGCTTCCGCTCCTTGTTCAGGTCGTGGAACATGCGCTGCAGCGCCGCCTTCTGCGTGCGCAGCCCGGCGATCTCCATCGCGAGCGCGCTGCGCTGCCGCTTGTTCTCGGGCTCCATCTCGCTGAAGCGCTCCTCGTCCGCGTCGAAGACGGGGTCAAGCAGGGCCTTCAGGTTGCCGATGCGCGTCTGCTTCGCCTGCATCTCGGCGTCGAGATCGGCGATCTGCTTCGCGACGAGGCGAGCCTCGGCGGGCTCGGGGTCGTAGCCCTCCATCTTGTGGCAGCCCCAGCAGCCGTACTTCCGGAAGTTCTCCTTGCCGGCGGTGATCCGCTCACCGTTCTCGATGTGCAGTTCCCCTACGTGGCACTGGTTGCAGCCCGTCTCGTAGTTGGGGGACGGGAACATCCGCATCAGCCAGTACTTGTTGTAGCCGTGCGCCTCCTTGGCACTCGTGACGGCCACGCCGTTGCCGTTGTGGCACATCGAGCAGCCGAACTCGTTCGGGTCGTGCGTCGCGAGCAGCTCGTCGGGACGCGGGTGGCTGGCGAACAGGTTGTTCCCGCCCATGTCCGACGCGTTGACCGCGAGCGGCGCCCGCGTGTTCAGGTGGCAGGTCTCGCAGCGATCGACCCAGTTGCGGGCGTCCGGGATGTGGATCTGCGAGACGCCGAGGTCGCCGACGCTCCAGTCCTTCACACGGTCGATCTCGCCCTGCAGGTTCTTGGCCTCGAGCGCGGTCGTGTGGCGGTCGAGGTACTCGGCAGCGCCGACCTCGGAGACCTTGGCGGCGATCTTCTCGCTCAGATCCTCGTCGTCGAGGTTGTCGAGCAACAGCGCGATGTTGCCGAGGTTCTTCGTCTTCCACGCGTTGACGCGCGCAGTCGCAGCCGACAGGGGCCCGTTCGCGCCGCCGAGCTCGCGCTGGAGCGACGCCTTCTTCTCCTGCAGGGGTACGAGAGCCGCGATGGCCACACCGACCGTCGTGTCCTCGGTCTGGCCGGTCACAGTGGCATCCGCCAGGAGCCCGTCCTTCTCGTCCCACTCGAGGCGCATCTTGCGCGCGTTGATCCGCTCGATCTTCTCGAGGTAGCCCTTCGCGTCGGCAACGTCCTTCGTGACGGGGACCATGCCCGCGACCTGCGCCGCGTGCTCGGCCTTGTAGCTCTCGGCGGCGATCTCGCTGCGCGGGCTCTTGATGGCCTCGAGGAGCACCGCCAGCTTGGAGTCGACGTTCGAGATCTGGAGCTGGATGGCGTCGCGCGCGGCCTTGGAGTCGTCGCTGGCCCGCCCCTGAGCCTTCGTCAGGGCCTTGTACTCGTCGAGCTCGAGCAGCACGTCGTTGACGTGTGTGCGCCGCTCCCCGGCCAACCCCTCGAGGTAGTTCGGGTAGACGGTCTTCCACTCCTGCTGGATCGCCTTGTACGGCCGGCGCCACTGGAACTCGTCGACGATCGCAATCGCGGTCGACACCAGCACGGCCAGGCTCGCCAGGAAGATCGGTACGCTCAATGACTTGGCGTAGATCGGATCCGGCGGGATGTCGGAGGTGGGGGTCTTATCGCTCATCTCACCCTTTCGCGCGCCCGCTCCACGGCGGGCGCCGTCGCCTGGTCAGGCGACCAGCGTTAGCTAGACGTTGAACCAGGGGGTCACCCACACGTACTTGATGCCGAAGGCGAGCTTCAGCACCATCTTCACGGGCAGCGCGGCCATGATGACCAGGAAGCCCACCATGTGGACGTACTGCACGATGTTCATCTTGCGGAACAGCTCGGGCTTGTACTTGCGCAACGCGAAGTCGGTCGCGCCGCCCGCTGCGGCCAGGAAGCCGATCGTCGCTACGCCGCCGAAGATGGCGATCTGCAACGTGTCGGTCAGACCGAACAGCTCGTGCAGATGCACGTTCACCTCGTGCACGACTCGGTGGTGATCCCAGATCTCGCCGGGCCAGAAGATCATCCAGCCGGGTCCGCGGACGAACGTCCCGAGGAACGCCAGGGCGAGCCACAGCACGAGGTAGCCGAACATGAAGCCGCCGATGGCGAACTTGCGCTGCTTCCACGTGTAGTAGCCGTTGCCGAGCGGGCTCGTGTCCATGTACGGGATGGCCATCAGCCCGACCACGATCACGTTCGGCAGGATGACGCCCGCGATCCACGGATCGAAGTAGACGAGCATCTCCTGGAGCCCGAGGAAGTACCACGGCGCCTTCGCCGGGTTCATCGTGAGCGTCGGGTCGGCCGGTTCCTCGAGGGGCGCGTTGAAGTACACGGCCCAGAGGATCAGGAACGCCGTCACCGCCAGGCAGGCGAGGAACTCGATCCGCAGGAGGTAGGGCCAGACGTGGACCGTCTTGTCCCAAGCCGGGTGGTACGGCTGGTGCTTCCTGTGGTGCGTCTTCGCGAGCGCGGGGTCGGCCTCGAGCTGCGCGATGAGGCGGTCGTTCTTGACCGCCTCGCGGAAGCCGTACCAGAGGAAGAACGGCGTCAGGATCCCGAGCAGGACGATCGGGATGTTGTCGGGGAGCGTCGTGATCTCCCAGAGCTGTTGGAAGTCCATCAGCGACGTCCCTTCGCGGTCTTGACCTCGGAGGCGAGCATCACCGGTGCCGGGCCACTAATGGAGCCGTCCTTACGGATGCGCCAGAAGTGCACGATCATGAAGATGCCCGCGACGAGTGGCAGCGCGACGCAGTGCCAGATGTAGGCGCGCAAGAGCGCATTCGCGTCGACGATCGAGCCGCCGAGCATCGCGAACCGAATGTCGTTGAAGGCGGTCGCGCCGATCTCCGGACCCAGCGGGCCCTCATGGCCGATGAGCGGCGTGGCGCGCGCCATGTTCGTGCCGACCGTGACGGCCCAGAAGCCGAGCTGATCGTCCGGCAGCAGGTAGCCGGTGAACGAGAGCAGCATCGTGACCAGCAGCAGGATGACGCCGACGTTCCAGTTGAACTCTCGCGGCGGCTTGTAGCTGCCGGTCATGAACACCCGCATCTGGTGCGTCCAGACGGTGATGATCATGGCGTGCGCGGCCCAGCGGTGCATGTTCCGCATGAAGTTGCCGAACGGGACGTCGTTCTTCAGATAGAGGATGTCCCGGAACGCGTCGGCCTTCGTCGGGTGGTAATAGAACATCAGCGCCACGCCGGTGAAGGTCAGGACCAGGAACAGGTAGAACGTGATCCCGCCCATGCCCCACGTGAACGTGTAGCGCACGGCGTCCCGGTTGACCTTGGCCGGGTGCAGGTGGAGAAACACGTTCGAGAGCACCGCCAGCGAGCGGTTGCGCGGCGCGTCGTCCACCTTGTGCCGGAAGATCGAGCGCCACAGCTCTGTCTCGAAGGGGTTTTTCAACCACTTCAGGTGCAGGTCCTTCGCCTCCTGCACCTTCTCCACGACCTCTCCGAGGCCTGGAGTATCGAGCTCGTTCTTGGGAACCATCGGTTCTCCGCTCCGTGGGATTCGCTACGTGTGCGCGGCGGCTAGGCGGGGAGGAACGAGTCTTCGTCGTCCCACCTGTCGTGCTGGAAGAGCTTCAGCACGTTGACCTCGATCTGGCCGTCGGCGCCGAGGGTGATCGCGGTGCGGTCCATCGGACGCGGCGCCGGGCCCTCGAAGTTCACACCGGCCGAGTCGTAGCCCGAGCCGTGGCACGGGCACTTGAACTTATTGGCCGACGACACCCAGTCCGGGGTGCAGCCGAGATGCGTGCAGACGGCGTAGATCACGAAGATCTTCTCGGCGTCGCGCACGACCCAGATGCGGTACTTCGACTGCCAGCGCGAGTCGACGCCGAACGAGTAGTCCGACGGGTAGCCGACCTTGAACGTCGTCGGCGGCTCGAAGAGCGCGCGCGGGAAGAAGAACTTCACCGTACAGCCGGTCATGGCGAGCAGCACGCCGCTCAGGCTGAGCCAGGACAGCGTGCGCCGACGCAACTGAGCCGGCTTGCGCGGCGGCTCGAGATCGGTCCCCCGCTGCTTCGGCGGGCGCGGTCGACGCGGCACGGCAGCACCGGCCGGACGCGGCATCGGCTTGGATGCTGCGGGCGGCGGCGGCGGGCTCGGAGGAGAGCCGGATTCGGACATGGACGAAGCTCCTCGCTCTACCGATCGAGAGACGCCCGCATCCACTCCGGAGAGTCGAATTCCGCGCGGTCTCTCGCGCGGCGCTGGGCCTGAGGCACGAGATAGCCGGACATCGTAGGAAAGGCCTCAAGGGGGTCAAACCTTCCCCGGAAGTCCGTGACCTACGTCCAGCGAATCAGGCTCCGACAGAGACGACAGTCGCGGAATTCGTCGGGTTGAGAGCGGGTGGGCGCGGCGCGGCCGATCGCACGCCCCGAATGCATACAGGGCGGATCTCCTGATCCGCCCCGCCCGCTGGGGTCGCCCACACGACGCCGTCGCGATGGCGCTCCGCGAGCGACGTCGGTCGCGTGCACGGCCATCGGGGAGGCACGTCGCTCCCCGATCAGCAGGGACGCGCAGTGCCGTGGAGGTCGTCGCCGGGAGCCGGGTCGTCCGCCGGGGTCGTCCGCTCAGCGCCGGCAATCTGCGTCGAGGTCGCGGAGCGCGGTCCGTGTCGGCAGGGCGGATCAGGAGATCCGCCCGTACGAGGAGGTACGCCGGATCGAGCGGTGTCGAGTGTCAGTGGGTGCCGTAGGGGCGGACCCCCTGGTCCGCCCCGCCCGCTGGGATGCGCGCGGTCGAGACGGTCCGGTGGCGCTCGGCGGACCACACCGGTGATGCGGGCGGCGATCGGTCGAGGGCGCCGATGCCGCTTGGTGGTGCGACGGGCTGCGCCATCGACCGGCGAGGTCAATCGCCCGCGGCCGCCCGTTCCACCAGGGCCGTGCGCTGAGCGCCTTCCACCGCCCCGGTCCGAGCAACGTCCGTCGGCGGGGCGGAGCAGGGGCTCCGCCCCTACGGCGCCGTTGACGATGCCGGGTCCCCTGGACCTGAGGCGGCGAACTGGGTCCGGATCCTTACCCGGGGCGCTGCGGTTGCGCGTCAGCGCAGGCGCCGTGACGCGGGAAATGGAGGCCACGCAAGGGTGCGACCGAGGGGGAACGCCCTCGCCACCGAGGTAACGCACCCGCGGAGCCGACCAGACAACAACGCTAGGGCGCGGCGATTGCCACATGCCCCGCAGGCCGCCCACCAACCGAGCGACCGCAATCGCCGTGACCTAGTATTCGAGCACGCCGTAGTCTTCCTCGACCTCAGGCGTGGGCGTCATGTCGATCGCATCCCAAGGGCAGCCCTCGAGCACGATGCCCATCTTGCCCTTCGTGATGCACTGCTTGCAGCCGATGCACTTCAGGGGATCGACCCAGATGTAGCCGAAGGGGTTCACGCCATCGTCGTGGATAAGCTGCATGCAGTTCTCCACAGGGCAGAGAGCCTGGCAGACCGGGGAGCCGGCGCAGCCCGTGCAACTGTCGTTGATCACGGCGATCTCGCGCGGCTTGCGCTTGCGTCGGTTCGTCAGCTGCGGCATGGGGCGTCTCCGGTGCGGTGGCGCGTCATCCTGCCGGACGGGCGCGGCCCCCGCAGTCGATTTTCGGTGAACGTGGTCTCAGAAGCCCTCGCGCGAGAGCGCGCGGTCGATGTGCTCCTGCAGGTCGTCCGCCTGCCAGAGCCCCGGACGGTGCCAGAGCTTCTTCCCGCCGTAGAAGAGGAGGTACGAGGGCGGCTCGAGCCCCGGGAAGTGCTCCATGGTCTCGGGGCAGTCGTGGATCTCCAGCAGCCCGACCCGGACAGCGCCACGGTTCAGGTACTGGAGGAGCTCCGTCTGAGAGAGCGCCGCGCGGTTCGAGACGTTCCACTCCTCGCCAAAGTGGACGAGCACGGGCATCCGGCTCTCCAGGACCTCGGTCGTGAAGTTCGTGTCGTCGAAGAGCTCGAGCTTCGACGGCGTCGTCTTCGCGCGTCGCCGAGCGAGGACGGCCATGAGCACGATCGGCACGACCACGAGGGCGAACATGATCCACCCCATGAAGCTCTCGTTCGACTCCTGATGGGGCCCCGTGGGGATCGATCCGTCTTGGCCCCACGCCGTCGCAGCCGACGCCGCCACCACGGCCATCGCAGCCATTGCCGACAGGAGGCGCGACCTCACTCCGACTCCCCCGCGAGGAGGCGGGCCGCGCGCGAGCGCTCCATGCGCCAGCGGCGGAGCGTCAGTCCCCACGCGATCGGTCCCGGCGCCGACACCCCGGCCAGCGCCACGGCGAGTTGCGCGCTGCTCATCTCGGCTGCCGGCGGGAAGGCGACGCAGACGGCCGCGACTACCACCACCGTGAAGGGCACAAGGAGCGTCACGGTCCAGCTGCGGAGACCGGCGTCGCGCAAGAGCGTCGAGAGCACGACGGCCCAGGCCCCGAGGAACCCGGCGCCGAACACGGCGATCTCGCGCCAGCCGCCGAGTCCGGTCGCCTCGAACCACGGATGGCCCAGCAACTTCGACATCGCCGCAACCTCGGCCACGACGTAGATCCCGGCCGCGTGCAGGACGCTCTTCGCCATGTCGCGCACGCGCCAGTGGTACTCGAGGACCGGCAGGCCCGCCCGCTCGTGCGGACGCGCCGACGGGGGCGCCTGGTGGACCGAGGGATCGCTCATGCCGCGGCTGATCCTAGAAGAGCACCTGTCACCACGCGCCTTTCCACGATGCGGAATAGAGACGGCCGCCGACTCGGTGAGCCGGCGACCGCCATCCCTCGCCGCTTACCAGCTGTGGTCGAGCCAGTCCTTCTCGAGCTGCTCGAGATCAATGCCGCGCGTGGCGTCCTTCAAGGACTCACCGTGCCACTCGTCCTTCGTGATCTCGTCGGTCGTCTCCGACGAACGCGGCGCATCGGGATCGGGCGCGGGCTTGTCGCCGTCGCCGCCGGGCCCTCCAGGCTCACCACCGGGCTCCCCGCCAGGCTCTCCAGGCTCGCCTGGGGTTCCAGGCTCCCCACCGGGCTCACCGTCATCGCCGCCGAGGCCGCCCTCTTCCAGGGCCTTCTCGCGGGCTTCACGGTCCTGCGTGACGAACGACTTCAGCGTGTTGAAGTACTTCGGGAGGATCTTCTGATACTCCTCGTTCCGAGTGGTCCGCAGGAAGTAGATGAAGCTCCATCCGAGCGCGTAGTTCACGCCGCCGGGGATGCCGAAGTCGTTGTTGCCGTAGTACTGCGGCTGGCGCCATGTCAGCCACTCGCGCAACGTCAGGCGGTCGTTTTCGGGGGCGTCCGTCGTCTCGCCGGGCTCCGTCGCCTTGGTCTTGCCGGCCTGGCGGAGGATGCCGTCCTCCCAGCGCTTCTTCCCGCTGCGGGCGGTCTCGGTGCGCCATCCGAAGACGTCGCGCTTGAACTTCCCGCCCTTGTAGACGTGGCCAGAGAAGAAGTCGCCGTGGCCCTCGTTGAACCACGAGTGCGGCGAGATCTCGCCCACCGAGTAGTAGATGTACTGGTGGAAAGCCTCGTGATAGAGGACGCGGATCGCGTCCTTCTTGTCGTTCTTGTCCTGATAGAGGACGAGCTCCTCGTGGTACGGCGACCAGTAGCCGGCCGAGCCACCGGGGGCTCCGTACGCCATGTACTGCTTCCGGGTCTCGCAAACGCGCACGAAGCTCACGTCGAAGAACGGGCGATCCGCGGGGAACATCACCTCGTAGACCTGCTTCCGCAGGGCCTCGATCTCGGTCGTGACGCGCTTGATGATCTTCTTGTCGACGTCCTCGTCGTAGACCACCAGGTAGTTGGGCGTTCGCTTGAACTTCCAACCCTTGATGATCTTCTCCTTGACGAACTTCGAGAGCTTCTCGCGCACCTCGGGCGGGTCCCTCGGAAGGACCGCTTTGGGCTCCTCCTCACCGAGGTCCTCGTCCACCTCGCGCAGCTTGAACGACTTCACGGACGACTCGAACTGCTTGCGCATCTTCTTGGCAAACTTGACGTCGACGTAGCCGTAGAAGCCGAGCTCGATCTTCTCGGTCTCGGTCTCCCACTCGGTCTGAGCGAGCCACAGCCACCACGTCGCGTTGGTGCCCTTCGGCCGCTTCTTGTGGTAGTTGATCTCGAGCACCTTGACCTCGTGACCGGAGCCGGTCTTCAGCTTCTTGGTCTTCTTCTGCGCCGCCCAGCGGTCCTGCACCGGCACGTACTCGCCGAATAGCCGCGCGTTGATCTGCATCAGCCGGTTGACGTCGCCCTCGAGGGACTCCTTCGTGCCGGACATCATCGCGCGGATCTGCGCCTGGGTCTCTTCGTCGAGATCCTTCGCCCAGGGCGGGAGCTCACGCTCCTCGGCGGGCGGTGCGTCCCCCTTCGGGGTGATGGTCCAGATCACTCGGAACGTCGGCTGGTCACCGGAGAACCGACCCCACTTGGGGGACCCGTCCTTGAACTCGGCGGCGATGTGCGCGTTATCGCTGCCGGGCTTCGGTGGCACCTGCTCGAACGAGTCCTCGATGCGTAGCGAGAAGCCTCGCACCGGGTCCTTGTGCGTCTTCGACTTCGCAGCGGCGTCCGGCGCCGTGGCGATCATGAGTACGGCGGCGACGAGAGCCACCCCGATCAGGCTCGGTGTTCGCATTCGGTTCTTCCCTCCGGTGCTATCCCGGAACAGCGTTCCCACTCGTTCGGTTCACGTGATTAGACGCACGAGACCCTTGAGCGTTCCTCCCAAGAAACGACGCAGATGCTGCGAGCGTTCCGCCATGCGTATCCCACGGACACCCAGCGCACCTGGCGCGGTCTCTCGGAGCCCCGTAGAACCGGCCGACAGCCTAACATGCCCGAACCCGTTGATCTGATCGCTCCAGAGGCATTCACGACGGCGCTGGCCGGCGCCCGCCAACCCATCGTGGTCGACGTGCGCGCTGCGGCGCTGTACGAGCTCGGTCACGTACCCGGATCGCTGAACATCCCCGTCCACGACCTCGGACGGCGCCGCCCGGAGCTGCCCGGCAGCCTGATCGAGCGCATCCTCCTCGTCGGGGACCACCGCGAGCGGACGATCGCAGCCGGGCGCTTCCTCCGGCTCGTGGGCTTCGGCGACATCGCCGTCCTTGCGGGCGGGATCGCCGCCTACACGGGCCCGCTCGAGACCGGGCCGCCTCCGCCGCCACGGGGCGCCGGCCCCGAGCTGCGCATCACGAAGTAGTCCCAGCACCCCGCTCCAGGGGCGCGGTCGAGAGGCGAGCCTCGCCGTCGCGCTCGACCAGCCACCCGGCCTCGCGCAGCCCCTTCCAGTCCCGTTGCAGGCTCCGCAGGCTCGGGGAGCGCCGTCCGGAGTGGAGGCCGACGTAGTCCTCGAAGCGCATCCGACGGGCGCCCGGGTCCGAAGCGAGGTAGGCCAAGAGACGCTCCTGGCGGGCGTTCAGCCCCGCCGCACGCTCGCGACCCCAGGCGAGGAGAACAGCACGCGCCGTCTCGGCCCGGACGCGCTCGCGAGTCGCGGCGACGCCCTCGACGAGAGCGTGCGCCCGGGCGACGACGAGCGCATCCGGGTCGGGGTGGCCGGCTCGGGGTTCACCGACGACGGCAGGGGACGGAAGCAGGAAGACGTCGGCGGGGAAGCCGTCCGCGGCGAGCAGCTGCGCCTCAGCCAGCATCGCCAGCGCGACAGAATCGCACGCGAACGGCTGGACGAGTCGCAGCAGGAAGTGGAGCGCGAACGCACGAGCGGGAGGCGGCCAGATCTCGATGGCCACCGGGGAACTCACGGTCTGGACGATCTCGGCGAGGAGGTGAGGAACGCGTGGCGCGGTGGGCGCAGCACGACCGTGGAACGGCACGCCGGGGCCGGTCCGGCGGGCCCCGTCGCCACACGTCTCGGCCAGCGCGCGAAGGCTCGCCTCGGAGATCTCGGCCCCGTCAGCCGCGAGTCCCTGCTGGACCGTAGCGTGCAGGACGCCGTCGGACAGAGGGGCGCCCGGAGCGGTCAATTTGTGGTTGGCCCGCAGCGTCTCGGCGCCGAGAGCGGCCCGGGTGCCGGGTCGGATCGGCGCGAGTAGCGTCTCTTCGCGGAGGAGGCGCGCCGCGAAGAGCGGCTCCCGAAGCTCGTCGAGACAACCGAGTTTCATGTCGCGTAGTATGTCGCGATAGCGGATCTCATAACGACGTTATTGACAGTGTGTTGTGCTCGTCATGACTCTAGTCGTGTCGCCTCGTACGTCGCGGCTGGTGGTCATCACGAATCGAAGAACCGCCGAGCGGTTGGACCGACGCTGCTACGCTCCCGCACGGAGGTGGACATGGCGACAGTCTTCACGCGCATCCTGGCCGGCGAGATCCCGGGGCAGTTCGTCTGGCGCGACGAGCGCGCGGCAGCGTTCCTGTCGATCAACCCACTTCAGCCGGGGCACACACTGGTCGTGCCGTGTGCCGAGGTCGACCACTGGCTCGACCTCGAGGCGGATCTCCTCGCCCACCTGACCAGCGTCTCCCAGGCGATCGGCAAGGCGCTGATGACCGTCTACTCGCCGGTGAAGGTGGGTTTCCTGATGGCCGGGCTCGAGGTGCCCCACGCGCACCTCCACGTCGTCCCGATCCGGGGCGTGCACGACCTCGACTTCGCAAACGCAGACCCCATGTGGGAGCAGGCCCGTCTCGCCACCGAGGCGGAGCGCATCCGGGCCGCGCTCAGGGCGGCCGGTCACGGCTAGTCGATCGGCGGTTCGAGAAGCGCAGCGCGCTCGGCGGGCGTGGTCAGCCGCTCGAGATCGGGGAAGAGCGCCCGGCGCTCGCGGTCATCGTGGTGCTCCAGCAGCGTGCGTAAGCGCTGCTCCCGCCCGATGAGGAGCGCGATGTCGCGGTGCAGCGAGGGCGACTCCGTCGAGAGAGCGGCGGCGACGTCGACGAGTTCGCCGACCATCTCGCGGATCTTCCCGTGCTCGTCGCGGTAGTAGGAGGGGTCGCCGATCCGACTCCATCCCCCGCCGCGCTCGAGGACCGGGAGGAGCTTCTCCTCCTCGTGCCGGATGTGCGCGTCGAGCGCGTCACGTAGCCCGCAGAGCAGTTCGAGGCTGGACTCGAGGTCACCCCGGACCAGGGCCTCCTGGTGAGCGAGTAGGCTCTCTTCGAAGTCGTCGTGCTCGTCGAGGAACACCTGGAATGCGGAGGTCATCTCTCGACACTACTCCTGCGGGACCACCTCGAAGAGCGTCACCTCCGGGCGTGCGCAGAAGCGGACTCGCGGAACGTTGCCGCCCTCCATTCCGATCCCGCGGTTCACGTACATCTTCATCTCGTCGACGTCGTAGAGGCCACGCTCGTATCGCTTGCCATGGCGCGAGAGGGTGAGCAGCGCGCCGTAGACGGGCAGCGCGACCTGACCGCCATGCACGTGTCCCGTGAGAAGCAGATCCACTCGGTTCCGCAGGAAGCGCGGGACGACCTCCGGATACGGCGGATGGAAGAGCACCATCGTGAACACGGAACGGTCGAGGCGCTCCAGAGCCGCGACGAGCCCCTCCTCGTTGTCCATCGCGACGCCCCCGATGCGAACCGGGACGTCGTGGATCGAGAGCTCGCGCACGTCACCGTCGAGCTCGACGGCGCCGGTCCCGCCGAAGCGATCCACCTCGGGGAAGAACCAGCAGTCCCAGTTGCCCTTCACGGCGTACGTCGGAGCCGCTGCCGCGATCCGCGAGAGACACGCCTTGAAGACGGGGACCCCCTCGGGCGAGTTCGCGCAGTCTCCGGTGAACACGACGATGTCAGGCTCGAGCGCGGCGATCACGTCCGGGAGCTCGGTCTCGAGGCGCGGATGGGCGTCGCAATGGAGGTCCGAGATCTGCACGACGCGGAGCGGCTCGGCGCCTCGCGGCAACTTGGAGCTCTCGATCCGAACGGTGCTGACCTCGAGCCAGAACGGCTCGATGCGCCAACCGTAGAGTATGCACAGCACCCCCAGCGCCGCCGCGGCGAGAGTCGTTCGAGCCGCGCGGCCGAGTGGGGCCGCGGGTGCGGCGGCCGTGGCGCGGCGGCGGCGCACGATCCAGCGCGCGAGGATCACCGCGGATACCGCGTAGATCGCCGCGATGACCGCCAGAAACGCTCCGACTCGCAGAAGCTCGATCGCTTGGATCATCGCTGGCGATGGTGCCCGGGCAGCCGCGTCCGCGCGACGGAACCCTGGGCGCGCGAGCGCGGCTACGCGCGCGCGGCGACGTGACTTCTGGCACGTTTCGGGTTCGCGGGGGACACTGGAAAATCGGGAGCATGGGTTCGGCCACGCCAAGGAGCATCATGGGACTGCTGCTCGAGACCCTGAAGAGCGTCGACTTCCTCGCGACCCTCGAGGAGGAGGCGGTCGTTCGCTTCATGGTGCTGGGACGCTCGTCGGACCAGAAGAAGGGTCACGTCTTCTGGCGCTCCGGCGCGACATCGACCGGCATCGTCATCCCCGTCACCGGTGAGGCGAAGCTGGCCACGCGCGGCGCTGACGGTCGCGAGTTCATCGACTCGTTCCGCGGCCCGGGCGAGGTGATGGGGCTGCCCTCCGTGCTCGACGGCCTGCCGCATGTCGCCGACGCGGTGGTCGTTCGGGCGGGCGAGTTCTTCACGCTGCGACCCGAGCGATTCGCGCAGTTCCGCCGGGAGCACCCGCCGGTCGTCCAAGCGGCGGTCGAGCTCCTCGGGCGGCGTCTTCGGCGTCAGATCCAGGAGCGCGAGGACATCGCACTGCGCCCCGTGGCCGAACGCCTCGCGCAGTTCCTCGTGGAGAACGCGTGCGTGCGACAGGACGACGGCGCGAAGGTCCTGGTGGACGCCACGCAGTCCGAGATCGCAGCGCGCCTCGGCACGGTCCGCGAGGTCGTGGCGCGAGTACTCGGTGACTTCGCGAAGCGTGGACTGATCGAGCGCTCCAAGCAGGGCACGTTCGTCGCCGACTGGGGTGGGCTCTGCGCGGCGGCCGGCATCGAAGGAGACCTGCCCGCGGCGACGGACGACCCCTCGCGCTACGGCCCCTCGCCAAGCCTCCGAACGGCACGCTTCTTCCTCCCGATCGCCGAGCGACGGAACACGCGCGGAGAGATGAACCCGGAGGGCTGCCAGCAGCACCTCGGGGACCTCGACGAGTGTCGCGCGAAGGGCTGCCCCGGCGCGGCCCGTATCGACTGAGGTCTGCCGTCCATCGCGTGACGGGCGTCACAGACGTCGGTCTCGTCGGCACCTACTGTCGACGCTGCCATGTCATACCCTTCGACACAGTTCTCGCCGGTACGCCGCGACGTTCTCGAAGCGTTGCCGCAGGCAGAGTCTCTTCGGTCCCTCGACGCGCGCGCCCTCGGCCGCGTCGCGGCGACAGCGCGCGTGCGTCGCATGCGCCGTCACGAGCGCGTCTGGAGTTCGGGCGATCCCTCGAACGAGATTGTCGTCGTGCTGTCCGGACGCATTCAGTGTGCCGTCGTCGGTGCCGGTGACCGCGGCTGGGTTCGCACGGTCGCGCGAGCTGGTGACACGTGCGGTCTGGCCGCGCTGGTCGACCAGGGTCCGCATCCGTGCACCGCCGAGGCGCTGGAGTCATCCCGCGTCGTGGTTCTGGACGCGGCGCTCCTCCGCGAGCTCCTCGTGGAGGATCCGGCGTTCTCGCGTCACATCTCACGCCTGATCGTCGGCGAGCTTCGGCAGGCCGTGGAGGCGTGCGTGCGACTGGCGGTGAAGAGCCCGCTGCAACGCCTCGCTGCGTACCTGATCGAGAACGCGTCGTCGGACGGCCAGGTGAGCCTCGCCGAGACGCAGGGCCAGATCGCGGCGCAGATCGGCACCGTGCGCGAGGTGGTCGGGCGGGCGTTCCGTCGTCTCCAGGGCGACGGGCTGCTCGCGCGGAGCGGCCGCTCGATTCGCATCCTCGACGCCACGGCGCTGGAACGCGTCGCCGGGTAATCCGGGTTCAATCTGGGCCTGAACGGGCTTCAATCTCGGTCTGAACGGGCTTCAATCTCGGTCTGAACAGGCTTCGATCCGGGTTTGACCCGAGCGGGAGTGACGACAGTCACATTCTGGTTCTCGTGCGGCAGGTCTCATGGGCGCCATGCAACGACCTGGACCACTTCTCCATCTCGCCGTCATCGCGCTGCTTGTGGTTCCGGCGATGCTCCTCTGGGGTCACCCGCAGGAACCGGCGCGCGCGGCGACCAGCGGCCGACGCCAGACGATCACGCTCGACGAGTGGACCACGAGCCCGGCGGCGGCACGTGGGCGCATCGTCTACGACGAGTACTGCGGCGGGTGCCACGGCACCGCGGGCGAGGGGGACGGCATCGCCGCCCGCTGGCTCAACCCGCTGCCCCGTAACTTCCAGAAGGGCACCTTCAAGTTCCGCAGTACACCGTCCGGCCAGCTCCCGACGCGCGACGACCTCGACCACACCATCAGCTGTGGCCTGACCGGGAGCGCCATGCCGGGATTCCCGCTGATGCCGTCACAGGAGCGGCGCGACGTGGTCGAGTTCGTGCTGCATCTCGTCACGTACGGGTTGGCCCGCAACGAGGTGGAGTACCTGATGGACGAGGAGGGCGTCTCGCTCGACGCGATCCGCTCCGAGAACCTCGCGGAGATCCAGGAGGAGATGTGGGCGAAGGTCGCCACCACCACAACGATCCCGGTGCCAACCGCACCGCCCTCGACGCCGGAACTCATCGCGCGCGGCAAGGAGATCTTCGACGCCCAGTGCATTCACTGCCACGGCGCGACCGGGCGCGGTGACGGCAGTTCGTCGTACGCGCTGCGCGACTGGAAGGACGCCGAGATCCGGCCACGTGACTTCACGACCGGTGTGTTCCGCGCCGGCAGCACTCCCGACGATCTGTACCTGCGTCTGCGCACGGGACTGACGGGCACACCGATGCCCGCGATCCCCGGCAGCGCCGACGACATCTGGGCGCAGGTCCACTACATCATGAGCCTGCGCGACCCGACGGCAGCAACGCCGTGGGTGCCCTCCGGCTGCGGCGGCCTCGACCCGGAGGAGGTCCGATGACCGCCACTGCCGCGCCGGCCGAACCGGTCGAGCCCGCCAAGCCCGCCGAGGCGCCGGCCACCGACCTCGTCTGCAAGGGCCTCGTTCGATGGCACCTGATCATGGCGATGTTCTTCATGGTCACGGCCATGACCTGGGGCTTCCTGGTCTCGTTCCAGTTCCTCGGTGTCTCCCCCTTCGAGGGCATCGAGTGGCTGTCGTTCGGACGCCTGCGTCTGCTGCACACGAACGAGATCGCGTACGGCTTCCTCGTCAACGGCTTCGTCGGCTGCATGTACTACGCCGTGCCGCGGATGACCGGCAAACCGGTGGCGAGCGCGAAGCTCGGTTGGCTGATCCTCGGCGTCTGGCAACTGATCCTCGTGCTCATGTCGGTCGGTCAGCTCCTCGGCTACGCACAAGGCGTCGAGTGGGGTGAGACCCCGACCGGCTTCGCCCCGGGCACGTGGAACATGAACTACGTCCCGGTCGACTTCCTCATCGAGCTCGGCGCGGTGCTCGTGGCGGTGCAGTTCCTGACACCGATCGTCAAGTCGATCCATCGGCACCAGTACGTCTCGCTCTGGTATCTGAGCGCCGGGATCATCTGGCTCATCCTGACGTACGTCATGGGCAACACGCTGCCCGAGTGGACGCTCCCCGGGAGCTCCGGCGCGGCCACCGCCGGCCTCTTCATCCATGACCTCGTCGGCCTGTTCGTCACGCCGATGGGCTGGGGCCTGATGTACTTCTTCGTCCCGATCATCCTGCGGAAACCGATCTGGAGCCACGCGCTGTCGGTGATCGGCTTCTGGGCACTCGCGTTCTTCTATCCGCTGAACGGCGTGCACCACTTCCTGCTCTCGTCGATCCCGATGTCGGTGCAGTACGGCGCCATCATCTCGACGATGGCGGTGGAGATCGTCGTCACGACTGTGGTCGTGAACTTCTTCGGCACGATGTGGGGTCGCGGCGACGCGCTCCGGACGAACCTGCCGATCCGGTGGTTCTACACCGGGATGGTCTGCTACTTCATCACGTGCCTGCAGTGCATGTTCCACACGACGTTGGCCATGCAGGAGATCATCCACTTCACGGACTGGGTGCCGGGACACGCGCACCTCGTGATGCTCGGTGTCTTCGCGTTCTGGATCCTCGGCATGACCACGTGGCTGTGGCCCCGCATGGTCGGGAGCGAGTGGCACAACCGCCGTCTCAACCACTGGCACTACTGGTTGACCGTGATCGGCCTGCTGATCATGTTCATCGATCTGACGGCCGCCGGCCTGATCCACGGCTTCATGCTCGACGCGTTGTCACCGTGGATGGAGATCGTCCGCGCGATGCACGGCTTCTGGGCAATCCGCACGTTCGCCGGCGGGATGATCCTGCTCGGCCAGATCCTGTTCGCGTGGAACCTCTGGAAGACCTGGACGGGCCCCAAGAAGCCGTACGACTACCGCGTCGATCTCGCCGTCGCCGCCGACGCAGGAGGTGAGTAGATGCTCGACCGCTACACCGGCGTGCTTCTCTTCGCGGGCCTCGGGTGCTTCGGACTCGCCTTCGTGCTGTCCGCGGTCTACCCGTGGATGATCACCGACGGCACGCGGCCCGAGGCGTCGATCGAGGCGGTGGCCACGCCTGTCACAACCGAGTTCAAGCAGTTGAAGGAGAGCTACCCCGTCGCGTTCGCCCAGGCGTTTCCGCGGGCAGATGAGTGCCTCACGGACCAGGAGCTCGTTGACGTTGCCGCCGACGATCCGCGTCGCACGGCGAGTGACGGCGCGTGGGGTGCGGCACACGCCGTCGCACTGCGCGCCGGCCGCGACGAGTACGTCGGTCAGGTCTGCTGGCACTGCCACAGCCAGTTCGTCCGGCCGGTCGCGAACGAGGCCGTGCGATTCGGCCGCGTCCGCTCGGCGGCCGACGACAACAACGAGTTGCAGCGCCCTGTGCTCTGGGGCACGCGGCGCGTCGGTCCCGACCTCACGAACGAGGGCGGCCGACGGAGCAACGACTGGCACGTCGCGCACTTCTGGGATCCCGAAGGCACCTCGCCCGACTCGGTGATGCCGCGCTACACGTGGTTCTTCCGCGACGGCTTCCAGGTGGTGCGCGGGATCGACCCGGAGCTCGCCGCGCGCCAGGGGCTCTCCAGCGAGCGCGAGTACGCCTACCCGGGCGTGTTCGAGACGCAGGCCGAGGCCGAAGCCGAGTTGGCGCGCATCCGCGAGAGCGCCGACCCCAACCTGAAGGCGGAGACGGCCCGCCTGCGCGTCGTCCCTGCGAAGGGACCCGACGGAGATGGCCTAGCGATCATCGCCTACCTGCAGTGGCTCGGGACCTGGGACGCCTCCGAGCGAGAAGAGACCAACCAGTGACCCGCGACGACACGGAGATGGGCGCCGAGCAGCTCGCGGAGCTGCATCGCAAGGACGGGCGCACACTGAAGACGATGCTCTGGATCTTCGGGTTCGTCATCGTGGCCGCCGCTCTTGCGTTCGGTTGGAAGATCTACGAGTTCGCCTACGACCTCGTCGCCACCGAGGGACTGCGCTTCGCCGGAGCTCACCTGCTCACGTACGTCCTCGTCGCGGGCGGCTTCTTCCTGCTGCTGCTGTTCTGCTTCCTGAAGGGCCACTTCGCCGACATCGAGAAGCCCAAGTACGACCTACTCGAAAGGGAGCGCGCACATGACCTCCGAGACCTCGGCTGATCCGACCGCCGCTGCCGGTGAGGACCAGGCGGAATACCCCTTCGAGTACGACCACGGCCGCATGCCCTTCTTCATGAAGGTGGTGTGGGTGGCGTTCCTCGGGTTCGCGACCTGGTACACGGTGACGTTCCTGCTGACGGCCGTCGGCAAGGACCTGGGTGGCTGACCCTGGCTCCGACGCGAGCCCCGGACCCGCCCTCTGCGCGCACTGTGCGCTCCCGGTAGGTCCCACGCCGGCGCGCGCGAGCGAGCCGGTGTTCTGCTGTGTAGGTTGCCGGTTGGCTGCCGCCGTGGCTGGCGGCGAAGGCGGCGCGGGCCTGCTCGAGGCGCGGCTGCTGCTCTCCTCGTTCCTGGCCATGGGTGTGATGACGTTCAGCCTCGTCCTCTACGGCGAGGCTGTCTACGCCCCCGACGCCTCCGCCGACCTGGTCGTGGTGCGCGACCTGGGACGCACGGTGCTGGCGCTCTTCGCCTTGCCCGTCCTGCTGCTGCTCGGCGTGCCGCTGCTGCACGGTGCGTGGGCGGATCTGCGTCGTGGTGTCGTCCGGATGGACGGCCTGATCGTGCTCGCCACGGCGGCGGCGTACGGGCTGTCGCTCTACCACACGTTCGCGGGCGGCGGGGAGGTGTACTACGACACCGCCACGATGGTGCTCGTGCTCGTCACGTTCGGTCGTCGACTCGAGGCGAACGCGCGAACACGCGGACGCGACGCCGCCGACGACCTGGCCGCGTGCCTCCCCGCAACGGCGCACCGGCTGAGCGACGGCATGCTGGAGGACATCGACCCCGCCGCACTGGCGGCGGGTGATCTCGTGCAGGTGCTTCCTGGCGAAGCGGTGCCGGCCGATGTCACGGTGACCGACGGCGCCAGCGAAGCCGCGGCTGCGCACATCACCGGCGAGGAGAGTCCGCGTTCGGTCGGCCCCGGCGACGCGCTCCCGGCGGGAGCCGTCAACGGTCATGGCGCGCTGACCGCCCGCGTCGATCGACGCGCGCTCGACGGCAGCCTCGGTCGCATTCGTGATCTACTGGAGGCACCGCTTACGACGACCCAGAGCATCCGTACGGCCGACTCGCTCGCCGGGTGGCTCGTGACGCTTGCGATCGCGCTCGCGCTGATCGGCGGGTTCCGCTCATGGCAGCTCGACGGAGTGGGCGAGGGTCTGCGCACCGCGCTCTCGGTGCTGCTGGTCGCGTGTCCCTGCGCGTTGGGTCTGGCAACGCCGCTCGCGTATCGCGCGATCCGCGCGGCCCTCGCGCGACGCGGCGTGCTCGTACGCGACGTACGCGCCCTCGAAGCGGCGGTGCACGTCGATCACATCGTGCTCGACAAAACGGGCACGCTGACCGACACCGGAGCGGCGCGCGTGGCCGTCCGCGCGGGAGCCGCCGAGGCGTGTGCGCGCATGGAGTCGCTCGTCGCGCACTCTGGTCACCCGCTCGCGCGCACGCTCTCGACCCGCGCGCATGCGCCGGCTGCCGTGCAGCTTGTCCCCGGGGCGGGCGTCGTCGGTGAGATCGCCGGCGTCGCGTGTCGCGCGGGAAGCCCGGGATGGCTGGACCGGTGCGGCATGGACTGGGAGCCGGACCTCGCGGCGCAGCGCGAGGATCTCGCGGCCGACGGAGCGACGCTCGTCGCGTACGCAGAGGATGGTCGCGTCACCGCACTCTGCGCGCTGTCGCACGAGCTGCGGCCCGGCGCTGTGGAAGCCGTGGCCGCACTCCGCGAACGCGGTCTCGAGGTCGAGGTGCTCTCTGGAGATCGCGCGGCGGCGCTGGAGCCCATCGCGGCGGCTCTCGGCGTGAGCGCGCGCGGCGAGCTCACTCCCGAGGCGAAGCACGCCCGCATTACAGAGTTGCAGCGTGACGGACACCGCGTGCTGATCGCCGGCGACGGCATGAACGACGCGCCCGCACTTCGCGAAGCCGACGTCGGCGTCGCCATGGCGTGCGGCACGGCGTTGGCGCGTGCGCAAGCCGAGGTCGAGGTCGTGGGCGGCGACTTGCGATCGCTGCCACTTCTGCTCGACGCAGCTCACGCGCTGCGGTCGACGGTCCGCCGCAACCTGTTCTGGTGCGTGCTCTACAACGGCGCCGCGCTGTTCATGGCGACGACGGGCCGCCTGCACCCGCTCATCGCAGTCGCCGCGATGATCGTCTCGAGTCTCGCGGTGAGTGCACGGTCGTACCGTCTGCTCGACTGGACCGGGGCGAGGGCCGCCGCATGATGTGGCTCGAGGTCCTCGCACCGGGGCTGGCCTTCGGCGTCGCGAACTCCGCGCACTGCGCCGGCATGTGCGGTGTGTTCGCGTTACGCGCCGGGTCGGGCCAAGAGTCTGGCGGAGGGCGCACGCCTCTACGCATGGCGCTGTACCTGAGCGGGAAGACCTTCACGTACGTGTTCCTCGGTGCCGTCGCCGGACTGCTCGGAGCGCACGTGCTCGACACGTTTGCGGGCGCCCAGCCGTGGCTCGCCGTCGCCGTCGGAGCCGTGCTCGTGATCGCGGGCGTCCGGCTGCTCGTCCCGCCGTCCGCCCGCTGGCTCATGTGGCGTCCCGTGCGGCTCGTGAGCGAGATGCTCGCCCCGGCGTTCCGCGCTGCACACGGTGCGGAGCGGCACGGCGGACCGTTCGCGCTCGGACTGGCCACCGGGTTCCTCCCGTGCGGCGTCGTCTACCTGGCGGCAATCCAGGGCGCGGCCCTCGGGACGCCGTTTCGCGGCGCGTTGCTGATGGCGGCGTTCGGCCTGGGAACCGTGCCCGTCCTACTCGCCGTCGGCCTGCTCGGCCGCGCTGCGTTGTCCCGGATCGGACCCATGCGGCTGCGGCTCGCGGGGGGCATCGTCGTCCTGCTCGCCGGACTCGTGGGAATGGCGCGCGGCATCGCGCCCCTTTTGGCTGATGGAGCCGGAGGTGCCGCTTGCTGCCACTGAGCGAACAGGATCGTGTGCGTGTCCTCTCCGCCGTCGCGCGACGCGGGGCGCGCTATCAGATTCTGCGCGTCGTCGTCATCACGCTCTCGCTGCTCATCCTCCTCGCCGTGCCACTCAGCGGGCTCACGCGGGTGGACCTCTGGAGCGGTGACCACCGACTGCTGTTCGAGCGGGTCGACCTCATCGCGGGGCTGAAGGGCGTCGTCGCGGGAATCGGGATCTGCTTCGGAATCACGTTCATCACGAACGTCGTCGTGGGCCGCTTCTTTTGCGGATGGGGCTGCCCCGTCGGCTATGTGAGCCGCCTCGGCGAGGACGTGGACCTCGCCAAGAAGTCACGTCTCCGGCGCGCTCTGCAGCACCTGGCCGGCGCCGGGTTCGTCGGCACGTTCATCGCATCCATGATGCTCTGGTGGGTCAGCCCCGCGGTGCTGTGGGAGGGCAGTTGGACCGCGCGTCTCGTGACCGTCGGCATCTTCGCAGCACTCTGCTTCGGCGGGTTCGCACACGCGTTCGTCTGGCGCTTCGGGTTCTGCCTACGCGTGTGCCCCATCGGTCTCTACTACCGCTACGTGACGTCGAGCTCACCGATCGGCATCGTCTTCAGCGAGAAGCCGAGCCCCTGCATCGAGTGCGGCGCGTGCGAGACGATCTGTCCCGTGCGCATCGACCCGAAGCGTCTCGGTGACGAGATGCCGGGACTCGACGGTTCGACCGAGGCGCACGCGTTGCGCTACGGCGACGCCGAGTGCATCCGATGCGGCGACTGCGTCGAGGCCTGCAACATGATCTACGCGAAGCGCGACGGGGAGACCCCGCCGCTGCGCTTCGGCTTCACGGCGAACCGGACCACGCCGGGAGAGGGCGCCGACGCTCAGTCGGAGTCATCCGACCCAGCCTCTGGCGCGGCGAAGTAGGGCGCGAGCAGCCGGCGCGGAGCCCGCGCTCAGCGCTTGCCGGCGAGGACCTCGTCGATGAACTCGTAGACGAGGTTGTGCAGAGGGCTGTGTCCGGCCTTCACCATGCGGCGCTCGAAGTTCGTGTAGCCGAGGCCCTTCAGCGTCTTCTCGGCGTGGTCGGTCTGGGGCTCGATCCCCGGCGAGTTCTTGTCGCCGTGGGTGAACTCGCGGTGCTTGTCGTTCTCGCCCGTAAGCAGCAGGACCGGCGGTCCGCCGTCGTCGCCGGCGCCGGGCGCGCCCTGCTTGCCGTTGCCCGCGAAGTTGGCGCACGCGGGAGCGGCGCCGGCCACGTGCTCGGGGTCCTTCAGCAGCTTGTAGTACGTGTACTGACCGCCGCCGCTGAACCCCGTGAGGAACACCTTGTCCTCGCCGCCGAAGCGCGCGCTGATCACGCGCAGCAGCGCGTCCACGCCGGGACCGTCGAAGTCGAGCCGCTTCTTGTCCCACTCGTCGAGCACGGACTGCGGATAGTGCGGGTACGTCTTCTTCGCGAGCGCGTTCGTGTTGGACAGCGTGACGGGCGACAGCACGATCACGTCGCGCGAGCCGCGAGCGCTCGCCGACTTCACCCCGTAGCCCTTGTGGTTGCTGCCCGCGCCGTCGACTCCGACGAGCACGGGGTAGGTCTTCCCCTTCTTCCAGGACTTCGGCAGCGACACGAACCCGACGAGGTCGTGGTCCGGCGAACCGAGCAGCAGCAGGCCCTTCTTCGCACGGTCGAGTTCCAGCGAGTCGAACACCGATCCCGCCTCGCCGGCGACGCCGCGTGCGCGCGCCATGAGCAGCGAGCCGTGGTCGTCGTCGTCCTGCCCCTTGACCCAGCCGACGGCCTTCTTCATGCGCGACTTCGACGCATCCCAGCGGATCGCGTCCAGCCGATACGCGACGAACCGCTCATCGTCCTCGGCGGCGTGCTTCGTGCCAGCGAGCTTGTCGAGGATCTTGGCGATCTTCGGTGCGTGGATGCCGCGGGCCTTCTTGATGGCCGCGTCGTCAGCGGTCTGCTCGGCGTCGTCGAGGGCCTCGTCCGCGGCGGTCAGTGCGTCTTCGGGCGCGCCGAGCGACTTGGCTGCGGCGAGCGCGGTCTTGCCGGCGTCGGGAGCGCCGTTCTGCGCGCACCAGTCGACATAGGTGAGCACTGCCTTCGCGGCGTCGGCACGAAGGCCGGTCTCCTTCTTGCCGGGTTCGCCGCCGAGGGCGGGAAGCGTGAGGACGGCGACGAGCACAGCGGTCAGGATGGCGCGAAGCATCGGCGTAGTCTCAGGGACGCGTGGCGGCCGATCAACGATGCACGCCAGCCATGGGGGCCGTCGCGGCGGATCTCCCGATCCGCCCGCGCCGACGCGCGGTGCGCGATCGAGGAGCGTGGCCGGCGCGCAGCGGGCGACTTCGGTCGATCGGGCGGTCAAGCGCGATCGACGTCGCAACTCGATAATGCCCCGGCGTCGAACGGCCGATCGGCTGCGACGCCCTCGACCGTTGGCCCTGCGCATCGCGTGCGTCGTCCGCGGAGCGCCGTCCACAGTGACCGCCCGCGCGACGTCAGCGGGCGGGGCGGATCGGGAGATCCGCCCGTACGGCCCGTCTGTGGATCCGCCCCCCATCTCGAAGGTCAGCGACCGGGGAGGATCATCTTCCGGAGTTCCGGGTGCTCTGAGTCGGGGCCGACCACGATCGGTTCGTCGGGTCCGAGGCCCAGGTCCTCGCGATCGAGGAACTTCACGGCGCCGTTATCGAAGAGGACGTTCAGGCCGTCGCGATGATGCGGCGTGCGGCCGTCGCGACCCTGGCGGTCGCACATGAGCCATCCCGGCGGCCCCGCGTCGGCGTCGAAGGGGTAGCGGGCCACGTCGCGGACCGCGAAGGACACCAGGTCGGCGGTCGATGCCGGGGGAGCGTCGCGTGCGGTTGTGAGACGCTCGACCCGCCCGACGGGGTCGTCCTCGAGATCGAGGATGTCGGCATCGCCCGGGCAGACGAACACATCGCCCTGCCCAGTCCGGACGACACGCCGCTCGCACCACGTGACGAACGGCTCCAGGCCGCCGGACGGAGCGGTACGCCCCGGGATGGACTCGGTCATGTAGATGCCGGCGAGCTGGCGAAGGTGGTTCGCGCACATCGTCCGCCGGGTGCGAACGTGCGGCAGTCGGGTGAGCACCGGGATCGCGCCGAGCACGAGCATCAGACACGCGCCGACGAGGACACCAAGGGCGGGTGCGACCGAGAGTTGCGCACGCCGCCGCGAGTTCACGACCACGAGGCTCCCGACCACGAGCACGCCGCCAGTCACTGTCGCCATCTCCGGGCCGTTGCGACCGTCGTACACGCCGAAGAAGAGCCCGGCGACAGAGAGCACCGCCGCCGTGAGCGCCAGTCCAAGGCAGCCAGCGTGGCTCTGCCGCGGGAACGCCGAAGCGGTGTCGCCCCGGCGCAGGGGCGCGGGGACGTCGTCCGATGGACCGGTGCTCATCTCCGGAGGACGAGCATCTTCTTCAGCTCGGGGTGCTTCGAATCCGGACCGACGACGATCGGTTGGTCGGGCGCCAATCCGAGGGACTGACGATCGAGGAACCTCACCCCGCCGTCGTCGAAGAGGACGTTCAGGCCGTTGGGATGGTGGGGCGACATTCCGTCTGCGCCGCCGCGATCGCACATCAGCCACTCGGCCCGTTCGGCATGTGGGTCCAGGGGGAAGCGCTCGAAGTCACGCACGGCGTACGACACGAGATCCGCCAGCGCGGGATCGCCGGCGTCCTGGATGGCGGCAAGAGCCGCCACTCGTCGCGCCGAGTCGGTGCGGGGGAGCGTGTGATCGCCCGGGCAGACCACGACGTCGGGGTCGACGCGGAAGACACCCGCTCGCGCCCACACGACGAACAACGCCGCTCCGCTCTGCGGCTGGAACTGCTCGTCCATGATCTGGCGCTGCATGAAGGCGTTGCCGAGCCCGCGCAGCTGATTCGCGCACGTCGTGGAGCTCGCCGCAGCGTGGACCCGGCGGACCAGTTGGATTGTTCCCAGCCCCACGCCGAAGAGGACGATCCCCCCAAGCGCGAACCCCGCGGCGACGCCGTACGGCCGACGTGCCTTGACGCGTAGGAACGCGAACAGGCTCGCCGCAGCCGCGATCGCCGCCCCGGCGGCCGTCACGATGACGAGCCCGGGTCCACCACCGAGGAAGCCCCCAACGCCCCCGACCACCACGACGCCGACGAACGCCCCGATGCCTTGTTGGAACAGCGAGCGCCGCGCTGGAGTCTCGGTCATGGGTCCCCTCCGGACGGACGGGGCCAATTGGTCGGAACCGCCCCATTCCGTCGCTATTCTGCGGGGCTCACGCCGCAAGAGCACCTGCTGTCTATGTCGACGATCTCCCCCGCCACGCCCACCACCCTCCCGCTGCGCATCGTGCGGCCGGGTCTCGTGGGCTATGCCAACGCCCTCGCGAGCCAGCGCGCCGCCGCCGATGCGCTGCGAGCCGGCACCGGTCCGGAGACGCTCTACCTGCTGCTGCACCCGCCCGTCGTCACGCTCGGGCGACGCGCCAAGACCGACACGAACCTCGTGGTCCCGCGCGACGAGCTCACGGCGCGCGGCGTCGAGGTCGTCGACTCCGATCGTGGCGGCGACGTCACGTACCACGGTCCGGGGCAGGTGGTCGGCTACCCGATCCTCGATCTGCGGCGGCGGCGCTGGGGTCCACGCGACCACCTCCACGCGATGGAGGGGCTGCTGATCGACGTGCTGCGCGAGGGCTACGGCATCGATGCGTTCCGCGAGCCGGAGCACACCGGAGTGTGGACGGCGCAGGGCAAGATCGCCGCCATGGGCATTCGCGTCTCCGCGGGCATCTCGCTCCACGGGTTCGCGTTGAACGTCGCGACGGATCTCGCGGGGTTCGGGCTGATCGTGCCGTGCGGCATCCAGGGCCGGGCTGTGGCGACGATGGAGGGCGTGCTCGGTCGCACGGTCCCTGTCGACGAGGTGATGGACCGGATCGAGAGCGCCTTCCGCGGCGCCGAGGAGACGCGATGACCGACGTTGTCCGCGAGCCGCCGAAGCGCCGGCTCCCGAAGTGGTTCCGACGTCCTCTCGGCGGCGGCGAAGAGTACAGCCGAGTGGCCGGTCTCGTGGACGGTCTCGACCTCCACACGGTCTGCCAGAGCGCGCGCTGCCCGAACCGAGGCGAGTGCTGGGACATCGGCACCGCCACGTTCATGATCCTCGGCGAGGTCTGCACGCGCGGCTGTCGGTACTGTGCGGTCTCGAAGGGCAAGCCGCTGGCGCTCGATCTCGACGAGCCGCGACGTGTCGCCGAGGCGGTCGTGAAGCTCGACCTGCGCCACGTCGTCATCACGAGTGTCGATCGTGACGACCTGCCGGACGGCGGTGCCGCGGTCTGGGCCGAGACGATCGATCGCGTGCGCGCCGATGCGCCCGGCTGCGCCGTCGAGGTGCTGATCCCCGACTTCCGCAATACGACCGAGGGCGCGCTCGAGATGGTGCTGGCCGCGAAGCCGGACATCCTCAACCACAACATCGAGACCGTGCCGCGACTGTTCCCGGTGGCGCGCAAGGGCGGCGACTACCAGGTGTCGCTCGGCGTACTTCAGCGCGCTCGCGAGCTCGCGCCCGACGTGCCGACGAAGAGCGGCATGATGGTCGGGCTCGGCGAGACCGATCCCGAGATCCTGCAGGTGCTGACGGACCTACGCGCCGTCGGCGTCGAGCTCGTGACGATCGGCCAGTACCTCGCGCCCGAGAAGAGCGCGTTCTACCTGCCTGTGGACCGCTACGTGACGCCGGACGAGTTCAAGGGCTGGACGCGCACGTGCCGAGAGCTCGGCTTCCGCCACGGCGAGTGCGGGCCGCTCGTCCGGTCGAGCTACCACGCCGAGAAGCAGGCCGCTGGGCGTCGTCCGAGCGAGCTTCGCGACGCGGACCAGCCGCAGACCTCGAACGGCGCGTGAGCGCCGACGCCACCCCACCGGGCGACGTGCCGTTCCGCGACGTCGCCGGTCGCCCCAAGGGACCCCTCGACGGCGGCGCTTGGGATGCGCGGTGGATCGACGGCAACACGCCGTGGGATCTCGGCGACGCGTCGCCTCCGTTTCGTTCGGCCATTGCGGAAGGCCTCGTCGGAGCGACCGGTCGTGCACTCGTGCCCGGGTGCGGTGCGGGA
Source organism: Planctomycetota bacterium (assembly GCA_021776825.1). Lineage (GTDB taxonomy): Bacteria > Planctomycetota > JAJSAM01 > JAJSAM01 > JAJVHW01 > JAJFFG01. The sequence goes on along the minus strand of JAJFFG010000001.1, from coordinate 21,984 downwards.
CACGATGCGCGCCTGCTGGCCTCGACGGGGTTCGACGTCACCGGCGTCGACCTCTCGCCGAATGCCGCCGCACACGCGCGCCAGTTGGCCGAGGATACAGGCGTCGCCATGGACGTGCGCGTCGCCGACCTGTTCGCGCTGCCGGAGGAGCTGACGGAGTTCGACCTCGTCCTCGAGCACACGTGCTTCTGCGCGATCGATCCGACGCGACGCGACGACTACGTCCGCGCGGTCGCCGACGCCCTCCGACCGGGCGGACGGTTGCTCGGCCTGTTCTTCACGATCGAGGTCGAGGAAGGGCCGCCATTCGGTGCGACCGAGGCCGAGATCCGTCACCGCTTCGGGGCTCGCTTCACGATCGACATCGCACGAGTCCCCACCGACTCGATCGCTCCTCGGCTCGGTCGTGAGATGCTGTTCCTGATGACGAGGAACGCATGAAGGGCACGACTCCCGCGCGACAGGGCGGATGGGGACTCGTGACCGGCGCGTCGTCGGGCCTCGGTGTCTGCTTCGCCGAGTCGCTCGCTCGGCGCGGGTTCCCGGTGGTGTTAACGGCGCGACGCGCCGACCGCCTGGAGGAGTTGGCGACGCGTCTGCGCACAGCGCACGGAGTCGAGGTTCTCGTGGTCCCGCTCGACCTGACGGACGACGGCGCTCACGAGGCGCTCGTCGAGGCGATCGGCGAGCGCGAGATCGGTCTGCTCGTCGTCAACGCCGGGTTCGGGTACTCGGGTCGCTTCGAGGATCACGACGTCGAGTCGGACGTGCGCATGGTGCGGCTGAACTGCGAGTCGCCCGTGCGGCTAGTTCACGCGTTCCTGCCGTCGATGCTCACGCGAGACCGAGGTGGGATCGTGATCGTCTCGTCGGTCGCGGGGTTCCAGCCGACGCCATGGTTCGCGCTCTACGGCGCGACGAAGGCGTTCGACCTGATGCTTGCCGAGTCACTCTGGGTCGAGCTGCGCGGTTCTGCAGTCGACGTGATCGGACTGTGCCCTGGCGAGACGCGGACCGAGTTCGCGGAGATGGCGCACATGGGCCGCAAGTCCGGCGGGATGGAGCCGGGACCAGTGGTCGACGCCGCGCTGGACGGGCTCGGCGGCGGGCCGTCGGTCGTGACGGGGGCACTCAACAAGATGACCGCGGGGCTGCAGCGCTTCCTGCCAAGATCGTGGACGGCGCGAGCGACTGGAGCCGTGCTCGCCAAGGAGCTCCTCGCGTCGTCTTCGGCTGCGCTCCGCGCCGGCCGTGAATCGCTGGAATCCAGAGAATCCTCCGGAGAGTAGCGTCGAGCCACGCCGTCCGGCTACCGTAGCGGTGGACCTACCGGAGGCCACGGGGCGGACAGAGAGAGCCGCCCGCTACGAATTCACGACCGACCAGATCACCCGCGCTCGCGAGGCGCTCGGCACTTCGCGGGATGCGCCGCCCCAGACGCGGCCGCTCCGCATGGTGTTCCTGTGTCCGTCCGGCGTGAGCGCGACACTGCGAGAGAGATATGAAGAAGCTGTACCTGGGAAACCTGCCGTTCCGTGCGACCGAGCAGGAGCTCAAAGAACTGTTGGGCCAGCACGGAGAGGTGATTTCGGTTGCCCTACCGATGGACCGCGAGACTGGCCGGCCGCGTGGCTTTGGCTTCGCGGAGATGGAAGACGCGGGCGCGCTGAAGGCGATCGCCGCACTGGACGGTGCCGACTTCCAGGGCCGCAACCTGCGGATCAATGAGGCGCGCCCGCGCGGCGCCGGCCCTCCTCCCGGTGGCGGTGGATACCGCGGTGGCGGCGGCGGTGGCGGTGGTGGCGGTGGCTATCGCGGCGGCAGTAGTGGCGGCGGTGGCGGCTACCAGGGCGGCGGCGGCGGTGGCGGTGGCTATCGCGGCGGCAGTGGTGGCGGCGGTGGCGGCTACCAGGGCGGTGGCGGCGGCGGTGGCTATCGCGGTGGTGGTGGTGGCGGCGGCTTCCGCGGCGGTGGCGGACCTCCCCCGCCGGACGACGACGGCGGCGCGCTCGGTGACAAGCCACGCGGCTCGCGCGGCGAGCGACGTAGCAAGCACAAGCGCGACAAGGGCGACTGGTAAACACCCAGCACTCGACAACGCGCATCGCTGCGCACTCTGCACGGCGCCCCGGTCCGGAGCCCGCATCGTGCACGAGGACTCACGCGCCTGCGCGGTCCAGAGCACCAATCTCTGCGTCGCACCTGCTCCGAGACGCTCCTACGTCGCGTTCGCAGCTGCTCCTTGATCTTTGCGCTCTGTCCTCGCTCAGGACGGTCCTTGGCGCGCGCGCGAGTCGCCGCATGCGCACCGCTGTTGGCGTTCGTGGCGTTCCTCGCCACGTCGCGCGCAACCCTCGTGAACGATCCGAGCTGGCGACCGGGGCGCCGATGCGATTTCCACGGGCGCGGCGCTGCAACCGCGTGGTCGTCGGGAACGTCTTCACGAGTACGGATCGGGCGGACCGGCCAAGCGCCGCACGCCCGATGGAGTGGGATCGCAGACCCGAGGTGGATCGCAAGTTCAGGGGATCGCACGGAGGTGTGCGATGCGGACTTGCTCTCACGGTCACCAGGGGTTCTCGCTCATCGAGATCCTGGTTGCCATCACGATCATGGCGACGCTAGCGGCGTCGGCGGCGGTGCTGATCCCCATTGGAATCGGACGCGCGAATCGCGCTCGATGCGTCGAGAACCTGCACGAACTGGGCGGGCTCTATCACATCCAACGGCTCGAGTCGCCGGGGCGGCCGCCCCACGACGGCGCCGACCTGTTTCTCGCGTGGCGGCGCGCGCGGGTGCAACTGAAGTTCGGCGACGAGGAACTGCTGCTCTGTCCCGCTGATCCAGCGGCGCGCTTCCCGCGCACCGACGCGGATCGAGAGGCCTGGGACGAGGAGACCAACGCCGCGGCGCTTTGCTCGTACGCGGTGCGGGACTTCTCGAAGTACCCACTGCATGCGGATGACGGGCGTCGCTCGATCATCGCGTGTGACCGGCAGGGTCTCGACGGAGCCACGCCGCACCACGACGGGGGCATCAACGTGCTCTACGGCAACGGCGCGGTGAAGTGGATGACGGCCGAGTTGCTCCAGCTACCTGTGGATCAGCCGATCACGGTCGGCCCCGAGTCGCAGCATGAACTACTGCGCATGGTCGCGGTCGACGTCGACGCGCGCTGATGACTCTCGCGGCGCGGCGGGTGCGAGACGCCCGGCGCGCCGCCACCGGTGCGAACACCGCGGCCGGGGGAGGTTGCGACCTCAACGACCGGTAGCCGTCCGCATCCCGGACGTCGTCCGCACAGCGCCAGCGAGCCCCGTCGATCGCGCGCACCCCAGCGGGCGGGGCCACACGTCGAGCCGCCACGAGATCGACCGAGGGCCGTCCGCATGACGAGGGTGGTTCGCCGAGCGCCGTCGGACCTGCATCGCCTGCGCGACGCCAGCGGGCGGGGCGGACCAGGGGGTCCGCCCCTACGGCGCCGTTGACAGGGCGTGCCCGTTGGATCGGAGGAGACCACACGGGGGCGGATCCTCACCCGGGGCGGGCTGGTTGCGCGCCTACGCGCAAGCAGCGTGACGCGGGAATGTGTGCGCGCAGGTCCTCGACCGAGACGGCTGGCCCTTGCGACACGCGTGACGAGACCGAGCACACACCAGACAACAAAGTAGGGCGCGGCGATTGCCCCAGCATCGACGCGCGCCCACCAACGACGCGCCCAGCAATCGCCGTGACCTACTCCTCGTCCGTCTTCTTGCGCCGCGGGCCCTTGTACTTCGGGACCTCGATGCCGAGCTCCTTCAGCTCCTTCGCGTGCTCCTCCATCCAGAGCCGCAGATCGGCGGCCTGGCCGATCTTCTCGCCGCAGATGCGCGCGACGGCCTTCGCCAGTTCCTGGATGTAGATCTTGAGCATCACCTTCGGGCTGGCCTTGGCCTTCATCATGCCGCCGTACTTGGCGTTCCACGCGGCCTCGGCCGCGTCCTGGTCGGCGGTGCCCGAAGCACCCGTGTCGACGGTGACCTCGCCGGTCTCCCACGAGTAGCCGACGGGGAGGCGCTCCCAGAGTTCGAGCAGCGTCGGCAACGCGCGCTTGTCGTCGAGGCGGCCGACGGCGCGGACGACGGTCACCTGCAGGTACGGATCGGCGCCCTTGCGCAGGATCTCGCAGAGGGCGAACACGGCGGGTTTGTACTGCAGCTTCCCGAGGGAGTCGGCAACCGAGTCGATGACGTCGATCTCGAGCTTCTTCCCCTTCTCGAGCACCATGAGCAGTGCCTTGCCAGCGGCGTCGCGGCTGTCGTCGCTGCCCTTGAAGGTCGCCAGCGCGGAGGCCAGGATCATCTGGTGATCAACGTCCTTGTCCTTGAGCAGGAGACGGCCCATGTACTCCGCGGCCTTGGGGTGCTCGCTCGCCCCGAGCTCCATGACGAGATCGCCCCAGACCTGCGGGTCCTTGGCGCGCTTCGCGTTCTTCTTGAAGTAGGCGATCTGCTCCTTGACCTGATTGTCGAACGCCTCGTCGGCGTAGGCCGACGGCGTCGCGGCAAGCAGTCCAATCAGTGCGACTCCGAGGATTGCGCGCTTCATCTGTTCCCCCTCACTTGGTGAAGAACTTCCCTTCACCGCCGGTGGCCTGACACAGCTTGCGCATGAAGCGCCGGTTGACCCCGATCCCGATGATGTTGATCCGGATCGGAACAACGCGGTGCAGCTGCAGCACCGCTTCGACGAGTTGGTCCGGCTCGATGATGTCACCCGCGGACGGCATGCCGTCGGTCACGAGGTACAGCTCGTCCGGACCCTCTTTGTAGGACTTCTTCTGGTTCCCGGCGAGGTCGAAGGCCCGCGCCAGGGCGCCCCAGGTGTTGGTCTTGTCGTCGGGCTTGACCGTCTTCAGCTTCGTGATGGCCTTCTGCTTGTTGGCCGACGTCGCCGGGACGAGCTTGCCCATCCAGGTGTCGACCTCGGTCGAGTAGAAGATGATGTCGAAGTACTGCTCCTCGCGGAGCTGCGAGATCAGCAGGATCGACTGCTCGCGCGCGAGGTCCAGGCGCGTCTTGATGCGCCACCACGGGATGTCGTACTGACGGTTCTCGTCGTCGTCGTCCTTCTTCTTCCCGTCGCCGCCCGTGACCGCGGCCTTGCGGCGACTCGTCTCACGGCGCAGCCGATCCATGTCGATCTCGATCGGATCGTTCATGGAGAGGGAGAAGTCGAGCACGAGCACCACGCGGTTGGAGACGACCTCCATTCCGTAGAACTTCGGGCGCGTCGCCTGATTGCCGTACGCACCGCCGGAACTCGGCGTCTCGGCATCGCCGCTGTCGCCCTCGGTCGGCTGGGGCTTGCCGGCCAGGAACGCGCGCCACTTCTTCACGCTCCGACCGAGCCGGCGCCCCGTGATGCGCGCCAAGGCATCGGCGGCGTCGTGCTGCATGCGCCCGCTCGAGACCTCCATGAAGTCAACGAGACGCGGCACGGCGATGGCCCGCAGCTGCTCCTTGTCGTCCAGTCGACGCACCGCGGAGATCGCGGCGGATCGCACCTGCCAGAACGGGTCTTCGAGCATGGAGAGCAGCGGCTCGAGCGCGTCGATCGAGCGGTGCTCACCGAGCGCGTACGCGGCCATCCCGCGCACCTTGGCGTCCTTGTCCTTCAGCATCTCGAAGAGCGCGTGATGCGACGTGTTGCCCTTGTGGCGAGCGAGCGCCTCGATGAAGACGAGCCGCTGATCGATCTTGCCGATCTCGGCGCGTCGCACGATCGACGCGATGGCCTCGTCGTCCTTCACGCGCTGCAGCACGGTGACGGCGCGCGCCATCACGTCGGCCCGGTCCTCCTTGGGGACCACGTACTTCGCGAGCAGCGAGATCTTCAGCGCGTCGGGCGCGCCGGCGAGGCCCTCAACGGCTTCGATGCGGACGTTGGCGTCGGCCGAGCGGTACTTCTCGACGAAGGTCGTGGTGACGGGGTCGTCGTCGCCCTTCTTCTTGCCACCGCGTGCGAACGCCGCGTCGGAGGCGGAGCAGAGCAACGCCACGGCGCCGAGCACCAGGATCGATCGCAGAAGAGAGGTCAGCCGCATGAACCTCGCAGGATACCCGCACCTCGCCTGCCGATGCCCCGGATCGCTCAGCCCACATCGTTCACGAGGACGCCACGCCGTGCGACCCCCGGACGTTGGACGTGCCGGAGTCCGTTGCGTGCCGTGCTTCGATCTCGCCGCTCTCTCGCGGCGCCCTCGTGAACGATGCGGGCCAGCCCGATTCGCCCACGAGGATGCCGCCGATCAGGGCGGGTAGAGGGCCGCGAGCGCACGGGGATCGCGCCGGACGCCCTCATCGCGGGCGGCAACGAGATCGAGCGCCGCGGTGAGGAGTTCCATCGCAAGTGGTGGCCCGGGCAGGAGATAGCTCTCGTGGAAGACCTTGATCGCCGTCTCGCAGGTGTCGCACGCCTCGATCGAGGCCGGGCCCGCATCCCGGTTCGCCAGGACGCGCAGACGCTCGCCGGACTTCTCTCCACACGCGTGGCACCCGAGCCCCTCCATCGTCCATCGCCCACCACAGAGCACGCAGACGAGGCGGCGATCCGAGCCCGGGCCTGCCAGCGCAGCCGCTGGGGGGGCACTGCAGAACGGACAGGCCGGCCGCGACCAACGATCGAGCGACGGCGGGCTGAAGGAGCGGGCCAGGTGGATGGCCGGCGCCGCCACGGCGCGCAGGAGGACGAAGCGGAAGAGCTCCGCGTGGGGCACGCTCTCGGCGAGTTCGAAGCACGTGCTGACACGACGAGGCCAGTCGAAGTCGGGGGCGGCCAGAGCTGCAAGCAGTTCCGCGACGGCCTCGGCGGTCTCGGGAAACGTCCGTCCGAGTTCCTCGGCAAGGCGCACGGTCAGGGGACCCACCAGGTCGACAATGACCGCGGGATTCGCCCCAGCGACGAGAGAGCGCCCGGCCAGCCACTGGAGCGCGGGCGGACCGCTGAACGCGGCGCGGGGCTCGGGGCCATCTCCCTCGGTCGCGAATCGCAGGGTCGCGTCGGCCAGCACTCCGTGAAGCGCAGCCAGCGGCGCCAGGTCGGGACGCTCGCGTTCGATCCGGTCCAGAGTCCAGCGCTCGTCGGCCATCGCGTCTGCTCTACCGGGGGTTCACCAGGAAGTCACGCGCGCGGCGAGCACGCCGACGAAGCGTCCTCGGCTGCGCATCGCGAAGACGTCCAGTGGCGGGCCGCCGCGCGTGGTCGCTCCGCGGAGGTCGCGCGCGAGTTCCTCGGCACCGATCCGCACCCCGCGGCAATGCGTGCGCAGCGATCCCGCGCCCGCCGAGCGGACGGCAGCGCGGATGGCCTGCAGCGGCACAGCCTCCAAGATGTGGTAGCTCGCGAGCCACGGGGTGGTCACGCCCGCCGCGCCGGTGAGCAGCGCCAGACCAGAGTCGACAACTCCGAGCTGGTGGCGTCCGGCGAGCTCGGCGACGAGGCTGGCGCGAACGACGGCCGGATCGGGCACGTAGAGCGCGTCGCCGAGCGGCGCGGTATCGCAGTCCGAACGATCCCCGGCGAGCTCGATCGAGGGGCCGTCGTCGGGCAGCAGCACCGCGGCGACGTCGGGGGCGCCTTCGACGCGCGGCGAGAGGAACGCCTCGCAGCACTCGCCTCGATGCGAGACGAAGCGAACCCGGAACTCAGGACCGGCGACCTCGGGATCGATCGAGGGCGCCGCCTTGATCAAGACGGTGCGTGTCGCCGCGACGGCGCGTAGCGCGGACAGCGCCGGCGACCACGCCTCGGGATCGAGGCGCCGTGGGCCATCAGGACGCCGGTCCGGGTCGGCGAACACGACGTCGGCCCGCGCGGCATCGGCCTCGAGCGCGGCGAGTCCGTCGCCCGGCAGCGCACGCGCTGCGCCGATGCCGAACGTCATCAGGTTGTGGTGCGTGCACGCGGCCCGCACGGGATCGGTGTCGACCGCGATCAGGTTCGCTGCTCGATGCGCCAACGCGAGCGTGTCTCCGCCGCAGCCGCATCCAATCTCGAGCAGCCGCGCCGACTCCGGAACCTGGTGGGCGTGCCAGGTGGCGACACGTCCGCGTGTGGCCTGCTCCACGGCTCCTCGCACGGCCAGGAGCTGCTCGTCGGTCCCGAGCTTCGCCGCGAGCCGACGCCCCTCCGTGACGAGCTCGAGGGCGGCGGTGCGCCGCGCCGCCGTCTCATCGGGGGCGGCCTTCCTCAGGCGGACCGCGGCCGCGAGCGGATCGGTCGGTGCCGCGGCCACGGCGATCCCGGCGGCCAGTAGCGTGCGCCAACCGGTTTCACCCAGCACCGCCAGTGCGGCGTCCCGATCAGCCACGTCGTCGCAGAAGGGCGGTCACGCCGTGTCGCCCTCACGGGCGGCTGGCGTCATTCGCGACGCTCGGATGGCCGCCGCACCGGCGACGATCTCGCGCGCCGGACTGACTTCGGTGAGGAAGGTCGAGCGGTCCTCCTCCGTGAGACCCTGCCCGATCTCGTGCAGCGCCGCCTCGGCCTCCAACAGCAAGCTCGCCGCGGCGGGCTCCTGGCGAGCGACGCGCTCGACGAGCGACGCGACGAACGAGACCTCGGCGCTCTCGAGGGCCAAGCCGGAGGCGCCGCGTAGGTGTTCGCTCGCCGACTTCAGCCGTGCCGCGGCCTCGTCCATCCGGTCATGACGCGCGGCGAGGAGGCCGAGGTACGCCTCAGCGATCGCCAGCACGCCCGGTGCACGCGGGTTGCGCGCGAGTTTCAGTGCCTGGTCGAGCCGCGACGTCGCCTCCCGGTCCTTGCCCGCAACGACTTGCAAGCGCGCTGCGCCAAGGAGCACTGAGGCGAGGCCCGACACGTCGTCGACCTTCTTCAGGCGCCGGCGCGCGCGTTTGTAGAGGCTCGCCGATACGCGATGTTCGGCCCTCTGACGCGCGATGTCGGCCAGGCCGGCCAATGCATAGCCCTCGAGGCGCACGTCGCCGACCTCTCGACCCGCGCGCAGCGCGTCGCCGAAATGGTCGCGGGAGTCATCGAGCCGACCGAGCACGTACTCGGCCGTGGCGAGGTTCACGAGGGCGACGAGCTCGTCCGAGCGGGCACCCAACTCGCGACTGATCCGCAGGCAGGCGCGGTGGAGGACACGAGCCTCGGAGAGTCGCCCCGACTCGTGCATGAGGGTCCCCAGCAGCGCCAGCGTCCGCGCCTCGCCGTAGCCGTCGCCGAGAGACCGGTGGATCGCGATCGCTCGTCGGAGGAACTGCTCTCCCTTCACGGGGTCGCCAGAGGACGCCGCAATGGTGCCCAGGCGCGAGAGCACGTCGGCCTCGCGGGCCAGATCGCCAGATCGCCGGTAGATCCGCATCGCTGCTCGCTGCAGTTCCTCGGCGTGGTCGAACGAGCCGACGTCCTGGCTGATGTTGCCGAGCGTCTCGAGGGCCTCGGCCTCGGCATCGGCGTCGCGAACGCGACGGGAGATCTCGAGGACGCGCTTCATGTGACCGCGCGCTTCCTGAAACCGGGACTCGCGGAACGCGACGCGTCCGAGCATGTGTTGCGCCCGGGCCTCGAGTCGCATCTCGCCGGCGTGATCGGCGAGACGGAGGGATTCGCGTGCCTCGGCACGCGCGTGCTTGACCCGGCCGGTCACGAGTCGGAGCGCAGCCGACGCGAGCAGGACGCGGGACTCGCGCACTTCGTCCCCACTCGTGCGGGCATCGAGGAGCGCCTGGTCGACCACTTCGCGTTGTTCGATGCGGCGGCCCTGGACCCCGAGAAGCTCGGCACGCTCCATGAGCGTGTCGATCAGCTCGCCGACGCGACCTCCACCGTCCTCGAGAGCGCGCACCATCCGGTCCGCCAGACGCTCGGCATCGCCGATGCGCCACGTGTCGCGGAGATGCTGCAGCGCCGAGGGAACGTAGAGCATGCCGCGAGCGCTGCGTCCGGCGAGCAGGTAGTGCCACGCCACGCGATAGCTCAGGATGCCGTGGAGCTCCGAGGGGGGCAGCTGGTCAGGATTGCGACTCGCGAGGAACGCGTCGGCCGTGGCCTCGTGCAGGCGTTCGACCGTGGTGTCATCGAGCTCTTCGTGAACGAGCGCGAAGACCTCGTTCCCCGAGAATCGGAACGCCGGCCACGAGCCCCAGAGGAAGCCCCACGCCGAGAGTCGCGCGAACGCCGGTCGCACGTCGTCCTCGTGGAGCCCGGCGGCGAGCAGAACCACGCCCGCGTCGAACGCGACGCCCTGGACGGCCGCGAGCCCGAGCAGGCGCCGCTCCGTCTCCGAGAGCAGATCCACACGACGCGTGACGGCTTCCTCGGCGGTGGAGGGCAGCGCCGCACCTGCGCAGCCGGGCTCGCCGTGGAGCAGGCCGTTGTCACCGCGGACGAGACGCCCTTCGGCCTCCAGGACGCCCAACGTGCTGAGCACCTGTCCAGGGAGGCCGCCCGAAGCCACGTGGAGCCGGCTACCGAGCGCTCCGGCCAGATCAGCGGGCTCGACCAGCGTGCTGACCAGTTCGACGGTCTCGACGGCATCGAGATGCAGCATCCGCGAGGTCGCAGAGTGCGGCAGCGACTTCAGCGTGGCGAGCAGCGCCGCGAGCGACGAGGCCTCGTTCGGCGGCCGGTAGGATCCGATCAGCAGGAGCGGCAGCGACCCACACAGCCGCCCGAGGAAGCCGAACAGATCGAGTCCCTCTGGGTCCGCCCACTGGAGGTTCTCCACGATGAAGACCACCGGCCGCGCACCGCACAGGGTCTTCAGCGCGTGGCTGAACGCACTGGCGAGCGACTCCCGCGTGAGACGTTCGACGCCGTCCGGGAGGGGCTCGCTGCTCAGGAACGCGGCGAACGCTGCACCGATGCCTGTCGCCTCGCCGAGGAGGGGTCGCACCTCCGCCTCGGATACCTCGCGCGTGCCCCCGATCCAGCGTGTGATCGCCTCGCTGAACGCCTGCAGAGGGCGACCGATCCCGAGCCGCCGGTGCTCGCCGAAGAGCACCACCGCGTCGGGCACCGCTTCGAGGCGCACGAGAAGTTCGTCCATGAGCCGCGTCTTGCCGACCCCGGCCTCGCCCTCGATCAGGAGCACCTCGCCTCGGCTCTCCCAGAGTTCCGCAACGGTGTGCACGAGCGCGTTCAGCTCGTCGTCGTGCGCGACACACGGGGCGACGTGCTCGGCCAGCGATCCGCGGCGGGCGATCCGGCGCTCGATCCAGTTCGCCTCCGGCGGCGGAGCGGGGGCCGGAATGGGCGGCGGCTCCGGCTCGCGTTCGATGACGAGCGATGCGTGTTCGCTGCTCCCCCCCACCGTGTCCTGCTCGATGTGGCGCGACTGCCACCACTCGCTCTTGCGACGTTCCTCGAGCACCTCGAGCAGCTGAGTCGACGTCGCGAAGCGCCCGTCCGGGACCGGATCGAGCAGTTCGTGCACGACCTCGCTCAGGAAGATCGACGCTTCGTGGCGCACGTCGTTCGGACGGCGACTGCCCACGTTCGCCGCCGTCGTCGAGTCGTCCTCATCCAACGTATCGGTGGCCAGCCAGGCTCCCGCGATGCAGCGATAGAGCACGGCGCCGAGAGCGTAGAGGTCCGCCTGCGCTGAGCGCTGCGGCGGCTCGACGGCGAGTTCCGGCGCGACGCAGGCGCGCAACGCCTCGTTGCGCGTGGTCCACGACTCGTGCTCCACGGCCGGTCCGAGTCCCGGGTCGAGGAGCAGGATCGAACTGTCGTCGCGCATCAGGATCGTGCGAGGCGTGAGCCCGATCGCACGGATTCCGCCGCGATGCAGCGCCTCCAGCGCGACGGCGACGGCGCTCGCCAGGGCCTCGGTCAACGCATCCGGCAGCGCTGCGACACCATCCAGAAGATCGGCGAGCGTACGCCCCGGTACCCACGGCGTGACGCTCCAGAAGCGTCGCCCGGCGGAGCCCGTCGTGATGCCGAAGTCGAGTGGCGACGCCACGGCACCGAAGTCGACGTTGCGCGCGAGCCCATGCGTCTCGACGAGCTCGTCGAGGACCTGGTCGCCGCCCGTGTCATCGGCCGAGAGGAGCCGCACCTGCACGGCGGCGCCCGGTGCGAGCGGCCCGCCCGTCTCGACCACGGAGGCTCGGTACACCTGGCCCGGTCCGCCCCGATCGAGCGGATCCCCGAGCTCGTACACGTGCACTCTCTCGCCCGGCATTCGGCCCGCCTCGACTCCCGACGTGGAACGCCCAGCCGGGCGTTGCGGTCATTGTTCCGCCTGCGCGTCGCGGCCGCGGGAGAATCCGACGCGCCGCCACCCCTCTCATCGGCCAGATGGGGGCTCGCTCATTCAGTCGGTTCGCTGACGAACACGACGGGACGCATCTCGACGTCGGGCGGGATGCGGACTTCGAAGCGTCCCTGGGCGAAGTCGGCCATGACCGCGCGCATCGTCGCGAGGGTCCAGCCCGCGCCGTCCCGCACGTCCGGCTCGCGAAGGTGGCCGGTCTGGTTCAGCCATCCGCGGCGCCCGTAGACGACCTCTTCCGGCAGCATCCGGATCCTCGCCCGGACGATCGCCATGGCGCGCTTGAACCGCTCCGGGTCGGTCGGTGAGCCCATGAGGACAGTCGTGGTCGCGGCTTCGACCGCCGTCTCCTCGTTGTTGCAGAGCGTCGCCATCACGAGTCCGTCCCAGACCAGCGCTGCCGAGAAGCGATCGAGCCCGACTCGGCGGTGGGCGATCGAGGAATGAAGCACCCGGCTCTGCGTCGTGGTGAGCGAGCTCTCGAGCGCGTCGAAGAAGCGCTCTCGCTGCTCGGCCTCGCTGATCGCCCGTGAGAGGAAGGGCTGATCCACCGTCGCGGCGACGCGCGAGGCGTTCTCGCGCGAGTGATCGAGCGCCAGTTTGCCGAGCGCCCGGCCCTGGTCAACGTCCAGCCCGATGCCCCGGGTGTGGAGAGCACCGGCAACGCAGTTGGCGGCAAACGCCGGGTGCCCGGCGACGGTCGTGTCGTTGAACGTGGGCAGCCGGTCGATCAGCGGAGCGGAGACCGCGAACATGCGCTGGTACAGCCGCCCGAGGCTCACTCCGACCTCCTCGGGAGGCTCTCCACCGCGCGCACGTTCGTTGGCGAGCCGGTTCAGGGTCTGGGCCAGTTCCGCATGGACGGCCCCCATCTCCTCCCAATCGATCTCATCGAGGACGTCCTCGTAGCCCGCGACGCGGAACCACGGCGCTCCGCCCTCGGGCGCCGGCATCAGGTTCACGCCAGGGCGGTCGTCGACGATCTCCGGCTCGGCCCCGCCGCTGTCGTCCTCGACGAGCGGCTGAGCGGCAGGGGTCACGCGCACGCGCTCGGGCTCTGTCGTGGGCTTCGCCGTCGTCGCCCCCTCGTCGTCGGGCGGCGTCCGCAGCACGGACATGACCAGCCACCCCGCCGTGCCGAGCACGACCAGCCCTCCGAGCCCCAACAGCAATCCACGTGCACTCATGCGGTGAAGATACCCGGCGGCGCGATCATGTGACCGGTACTCGGCGCCGCGGCGAGTGTCTCGGCCGAGAGCTGGCCACAGCCCATGCCCTCCTGCTTGCCGGCGCTGTAGCGGACCTTCACGGGGCAGCGCAGTCGCCGCAGCCGCGTCGTGAAGTCCTTCACCTCGGCCCACGTCGGGGCGCGGAAGTCCGCACCGGTGTCGTTCCAGGGGATCACGTTCAGGATGGTCCTCAGCCCACGGAGCTCACGCTCCAGTGCATCGACGTGCGCGTCGTCCATGTTGACGCCCGGCAACGCCACGTACTGCAGCGTCACCCATTTGACGGAACAGGACTCCTGGTAGCGACGCATGGAATCGAGGAGCTCGCGGATCGGGTGCAGGCGCGCGATCGGCATGATCCGTTCCCGCGTCTCCTGAATGGCGGAGTGGAGCGAGAGGTGGAGCCGCCAGGGCTGGCGTTCCGCGGCGTAGCGATCGATCGCGTCGACGAGGCCGCTGGTCGAAACCGTGATCCGCTTGCGCGCGATCGGCGCAGCGTCCTGCACGTTGAGGTTGGCGCACGCCGTCATGACAGCGTCGTAGTTGTGGAGTGGCTCGCCCATCCCCATGAAGACGACGTCCGTCACGCGTTCGCCGGTCTCGCGCTCGATCCTGGCCTTCGACTCGGTGATCTCGCCGGCCGTCATGTTGCGCAGTAGACCCATGGCACCCGTGGCGCAGAATCCACAGCCCATCGCACAGCCGGCCTGCGACGAGACGCAGAGAGTTCGATTGGCCCGATTGCGGATCAGCACCGTCTCGATGACCTCGCCCGACCGGAGACGGAACGCGAACTTCCGCGTGCCGTCGTCGGCCTCTCGCACGCGCGCCTCCTCGAGCAGCGGTTCGAACCGGAAGTGCTCACGCACGCGACCCGCGGACCGGCCGAGCGGCAGTTCATCCCAATCGAGGGCGCCACGACCGTGCAGGGCGAGGATCAGCCGCCGCGAGACCGACTCCGCGCGCTCCACGCCCACGTGCTCGAACGCACCGGCGAGGGCGTCGTGGCGCAGGTCGCGCAGGTGCGGGAGCGGCATCTGGGCACTGTATCCCGATGTCCGCGCGTCGTCGCCGCTCGGAGGACGGCGATGAGCCGCGTTGTCGTGGTGGCCGCGCGGACGATACGCCGCCACGGTCGGAGGCGCCTCCGTACACGTGGACCGGCCGGGCGGGAGATCGGCCGAGTCGCTATCGATGGCGCCGCTACCATTCGAGGGCGGTCGATGGGGGCACGCGGGCGAGGTCACAAACGCATGGGCAGCGGCGGTGACTCCGAGATCGACACGGCGGCGCACGCCGCCGTCGTGTCGCCAGTCGGCAGGCCTCCTCCGTGGTGGCGACGTGCACTCGCCGTCGTCATGGTCGTTCCGGTCGCGGTGACGATCCACCGGCTGCTCGCCGCAGGTCTCTGGTGGGACGAGTACTACTTCGTTCTCGCGCGGCGGATGATCCTCGAGACCGGGGTGCCGCGGCTCCCCTCCGGAGTGCTGTGGGTCTACGGCGGGCCGTCGCAGTACCTCGGAGCCATCGGTACGTGGATCGGCGGCCTGGACGTGTTCTGGAACCGACTGCCGATGGCGGTGCCGGCGCTCCTCGCGCCGCTCGTCGTGGCGCGGACCGCTCGACGGCTTCACGGCCCCGTCGCCGGCGTCGCGGCGGCGGCCGTCATCGCGCTGAATCCGGGCTACCTTCAGTGGACCGCGAACGCAGGCATCTACGGCCTCCTGACACTGCTCGGCGCACTCGCGACAGACCGCTGGTGCGCGTGGGTGCTCGAGGAGCGTGACGACGCGGCACGCGCGTTCGGACTCTGGTCCGCGCTCGCCACGCTCTGCAATCCGGTGGCGGCGGCGGCGCTGCCTGGGCTCCTGATCGCGGCCATCCTGCGACGACGCACGGGCCTGCGGCTCCGGGACGTGCGCTGGGGCATCCTGGCAGTCTGCGTGCTGGCACTGGTGGCGGTCTTCGGACTCTTGGCGATCGGTGACCCGGCGCTGCTGACGCAACTCCCGGCTGAGGACCGCGAGGGCGCCTCAGTCGTGCATCACATCGCGTCTCGGGGAAGGCGCATCGTCGACGGGCTCCGCCGCCACCTGCTCGCGAGCGCGTGGCATGCGGTCCCCGCCTGGCTGGCGCTCCTCGGCGGGCTCGGCGTACTGCGTGGCGCTGGACGGCTTCGAGATCGCCGGCGCACGCGCGACGGCGACGCGCTGCTCCTCATCGCGCCTGTCATCGTCGGAGTCATCCTCTTGTCGGGGCTGTTCCGGTACCGGTGGGAGAGATACCTCCTGCCGGCGCTCCCGCTGATCGCGCTCGGTGCAGGGCTGCAGCTATCGATCTGGGCGGCGCGACTCCGCGATCGCAGTTCGACGTGGACGTGGGCCGTCGGCGCGGTCCTCGTCGCACTCCACGTCGGAGTCTCCGCCCGTTCGATCCCAGCGGTGGTCTGGAGGAGCGCAGGACAGAGACGCGCCCTCGAGCAGCTCGCCGATGCAGACCGGCCGGGTGACCTCATTCTGGGCGGCTTCATACCCGCGGCGCTGCACTCGGATCTCGCGACGCGTCGACATCCCGTCTGGAAAGCGGACGTCGGGGTGACGGCTCACGAAGTCGACGGCGTGCTCCGCGACCGGCTCCTCGGCGACGTGATCCTGCTGGACCTATCCTCCGTGAAGTCGGCGTTCTTCAGCGCCGATCGGGTCTGGTACGTGGTTCGCGAGCTCGAACTCGAGCGTGGGAGCATCGCCCCCGCGACCCATCGCTGGCTCACGGAGAACACGCGTCCGGTGACCTCCGGTGGAGGTCTGCACGTACGACGAAAGTGAGTTGCCCCGGTCCACGCTTCCGCTGGCGGCCACGTGTCACTCCTCCGGCGGTGCGATCTCCCGGAACGACTCGAATTCGTCGAAGTACCACGTTCCGTCGCCCGGCTGGAAGTCGGCGTCGAACCTGTCGCCGGCGACGAACTCCCCGAAGAAGTCGACTTCGGATTCGGTCACCGTCGAGTCGTTGAACCCTGTCCCGAGAAACCGGATCGCCTCGTCGATCTCGGCGTGCGAGAACGAGAACCCGTTCGCGCCGTCGACCGGGTCGCTGACGACGACGTTGTCGAACAGCGTGTCCACGGTGGCGAAGTTGTTCGAACCGAAGTTGCTCACACCGACGAAGCTCCCGTCGGGAGACCAGTCGATCTGCACCGTTGACGCCCCCGTGACCGACGTCGAGATCTGCGCGCCGGTATCCGGGTCGATGAAGATCACGCGCCCGCCCGCCAGATCAGTCACCGCCACGGTCTCGCCGTCGGGCGACCAGGCCACGCTCTGCGCGTTCGAGACGCTGTCGATGCGCTCGACCGTTCGTCGCAGCAGATCGATGAACACGAGCTGGTTGGTCAACGGCGACGTCACGACAGCGCGTCCACCATCGGGACTCACCGAGACGGACGGCGTGAAGTCGGTGAACGCGTCGCTGATCTTCCACTTGTCGCGCAACGTGATCGGGTCGATCGCGATGAACTCGCCGCGCAGCGTCGTGACGTAGATGCAGTCGTGCAGCGGGCTGACCTCCATGCCGTCCACGAGGTCCTTGATCTTGCGCGATCCGACCACATGCCCGCCGGAGGGATCGACGCAGCTCAGACGCCCCTCGCTGACGGTGTAGATCCGACCTCCGCCGGATCGGACACGGCCGGGACGTCCGGGCACTCCGATGTTTCCCCCGGGCACAAACGGGTTCTCGCCGAAGAAGACGATCCCGTCGTTCGTCAGGTCGGCGACCACCGGGACCTGCGGAGGACAGACCTCGGTGACCTCGATCGTGCGGTGACCCGTTGTGACCGTGAACAGCGAGTCCGGGAGCAGCGCGCCAAGCGTCCCGGTGGAGGCGTCGTACCCCTCGATCGTGAACTGGATGCGACCGACCGAGTCGTCGGCCTGCGTCAGGAACTCCACGAGACCATCGCTCACGAACGCGTCCGGCTCCACCTGCGCGCGCAGGAAGCGGCGGAATCGCAGCATGCGTTCACGCCCCGTGAGCCCGGGCTTGATGTTCAGGTAGAGGACGATGTTACCGACGTAGGGGCCGTCCGGATCTCCCTCCTCGTTCGGAGGCGGAGGGACGTCGGCGGGGACGCCGGAGCCGCTGACAGGATCGTCATTCGGGAGACAGCCCCTCCAGTTGATCGTGAACGCATCGGCGGCGTCGGTGTCGATCTGGATCTCCGGACCCGCGCCGCCATCGATGACGGTCGCGGTGAACACCGCGGCCCCCTGGAAGCTGACGCCGACCGCAGCGCCATCGAGGATCCCGAACCCAGCGCCCGACGAGTTGCGCAGCGTCGCCAACGTCTCCCCGGTCTCGAGTGAGACGATGCTGACGCTCTTGACCTTCACACCCAGGTCCTCGACGGGATCGAGCGGGAAGAAGACCTCACGGTCGCCCGCAGGCGGAGCGGGGTTCGGCCCAGTCTGGGGCACGTGACTGGCCGCGAAGGGACCGGTGCCCCGCAGCGGGATCGACTCGCGATCCTCGTCGAACTGAATGAAGTACGCCCCACCGGGTCCGCCGTACCCCGGTGATGTAAACGGCGAGTCGCCGATGCGATCGCCGCCCCCTCCGCCGCCGGACCCGCCGAGGAGCAGGTCATCGATCCCGCCCTGCGGGACTCCGTCGGGCGATCCCGAGAATCCAGGGCCGGACCCCGGCTCGCCGAAGAGCTGCGAACTACCCGCCGTCGCCACCCAGATGCCCTGACCGAACGACGTCGTCGTGTCGCCGAGCTCCACGCGGAGTTGAGCCGGAGGATCGAACGTCGCGTTGAGCAGCGTCGGCGCATTCGACGCCGCGTTGCGCAGTCGGACGCGCACGCAAGCCGCGATCTCCTGCGACACGGCGCCCGGGAACGAGCCAGCGACGCCGCCGCCGTCCACCTCGATCGTGATGGGTCCGCGGACGAGCCGGCCGTCGCGCGTTTGGATCAGCGTCCCTGCGGCGAAGTCGAGCGAGGCGCCGCCGTTCAGCGGCAGCGACACAGGACCGAGGAGCGTCCCGTCGTCGCGCACGCTGACACCCAGGGAGCGCGACCCGAGATCCTGCGCGAAGGGGCGCGCGGGCGCGACGCTCGGGAACGTCACGTCGTTCGCGTCGATCGTGTACGGACCCACCTTGCCCGACACGTTGCCGGTGATCGTCGTGCCGTCGTTGGTGCCGGTCACCTTGACCTTCACACCCTTGCCCTTGCCCTGGATCGTGAGGACGTCGTCGCCGCCGTCCTTCGCGCCCTTCAACTTCACGATGACCTTCGTCAGTTCGAAGCGTCCGACGTCCGTGTCCACGAACCCCGTCGGGCTCGGCGTCGCGTTGCCCTCGAACTGGAAGCGGATACGCATTCGCGCATTCACGCCGCCGAGCGGCAGGAGCGTGTTGGTAGCGAGCTTCTTGTGGGAGACGCTGCGCGCCTTGTCGGTGAGTGTCGTCGTCCCGACGAAGCGACCGTTCACGAACGTGCCCTTCGTCGACAGCTTCGTGTTCGCCTTGCCGTTGACGTTGGCGGTGCCCTTCAGCACCAGCGACTGGCCCTTCTTCCCGAACTTCGTCTTCCCAGACAGCGAGAGCACGGCCGACCCGAACGTGCCGAGTCCGCGCACGCGGCCCTTCGTGTCCATGTCCAGGTTGGCGACCACCGGGCCATCCGGCGTCGAGAGCTCGAGCCCGCCACGCATCGTGAACACCTTGCTCGCGACGACGAAGTCGAGCGGCCCGGTGATCGTGTGCCGCGGCGGCGCGCCCTTGGCCGCAACGGCCGGCGCCGGGCCGTGGAAGACGGCGACCGCCGTGGTCAGCAGCAACGCGCTGCGAAGGCAGCGAACGAGAGTCGGGCGCGAGTCGAGACAGAACATCTTCCCCCCTGGAGGTCACGACACCGGGTCGCCGGGTCGGGCCGACGCAGAGGGTACGCGGTCAGAGCCGCAACGCGCGCCGCTCGGTCAGACGGCGGCGGGCCAGAGCCACGCGAAGACGACCGCCGTGGTGAGTCCGTAAGCGATGCCGTCGCCCATGAATTTGAGTGAGACACGCCACGGTACGCCCTTCCAGATCGAGGTCTGGATGTCGCCGAGTGCGTAGGCGGCGATGGCCACCACGCCCGTGATCCGCAGCACCGCGCCGAACGACGCCCCGGGCGCCAAGGTGTGGTGCGCGAGGTAGGCCGTGAGAACTCCGATCACCATGGAGAGCAGGAACCAGGAGAGGAGCTTGCCGCCCATCGTCGGAGGACCGCTCGGCACGACGGTCAGGTAGCCGACCGGCCCCCGCTCGTACTTCGCGACCATGTCCGGCTCGACCATCTCCCGCATCGTCGTGCAGTTCGGGAACATGTACGTCCCCGGCTTCACGCCTGCGTCGTGCATCGAGCGCAGCACCGCCGACTCGTTCGCCATCTTGCCGTAGTCGCCGCTACTGCGCGCCCTCGATCCTGCGCACTCGCCGTTGCACCCACGCCAACTCGTCCGTGAATCCTCGCTTCCGATAGAACGCCGCGAGTGCGTCGTACCGGTCGAGCACGTCGAAACGACGGTTCCATTGGAGCTTCCGCAGACACGGCGGGCAGAGACGCCACGGCTGACGATCGGACTCGGCCAGCGTGTTCGCGCCGTTCATGAGGCACAGGTGCTCGACACAGTGCGGGATGTCGAACATGTGGCCGAGCTCGTGCACCATGACGGCAGCCGCCCGTCCGCGCGCCGCCGCGAGGCTCTCCGCCGGGTCCGCGTTGCCGGTGTAGAAGCTCTGGAACAGCCGCGCGAGCGAGTACACGCCGACGCCGTCGCGGAACCGCGCCTGGCCGAACACGAACGCCCACGAGTCGCGCGGGTAGAGATCGCTCATCGTCACCGCGATCACGCACACCGCGTCGTCCGGCTTCGCCGCCGGCAGCAGCTCGTTCCGGAACCACGCGGTGTGGAACTGCGTGGTCGGCCCGCCGAACCCGAACGTGCGCTCGCGTCGGTGCCCCGTCGCCGGCAGCTCCGCCGGAGGCAGCACCCGCACAGGCAGATCGAACCACAGCCCCGTCAGCGCGATCCCCGTCTCCGCCGCCTGCCACTCATCCGGCGTGAACGGCCCGACCGGCAGCACGGCGATCACCCCGCGCCGCGCCGTCGCCCGCACCGGCTCGCTCGCCACGTACTCCGCAAACGACTCCTGCTCCTGCGGATTTGTGGTCAGCCAGTCACGGGGGCCCGGCTCGGGCATCACCTCGACGTCGGTCATGTCCGACGTCGCGAACGCGAGTTGCGCGGGCGTCGTCCGGTGCCCCGGCTCGACCGAGTCCACCATCCCAGGAGACGACGCGCACGCGGTCATCAGGAGCAAGCAGACGGTGGCGAAGACTTGCATTGGTCGCGACAGCCTACGGACGCACGCGGCCGCGTGCACCGCTCTCGATGCGATCACGGCTGACCGCGGCCTACCGGACGCCGTCGCTCAGTCCGCGTCGCAGGTATGCTTGATCGTGCGATGTGTTGCCGACACGCAACGCACCCCGCTCCAGGCCGTAGCGGTCGAACCCGACGCTCTCGAACGTGTGCAGCGCGGTCGGATCGGTGATCGTCACGACGGCGCGCACGTACTGCATGCCCTCGCACGACGCCGCATGCCCGAGCGCCGTGCGCAGCAGATCGCCTCCGACGCCGCGACGACGATGCCGCGGGTCGACGAAGAAGCCCCAGATGCTGCCCTTGTGCCGGATCGCCACGCGGCCCTCGCGACGGAAGCCGACGACACCGATCAGCTCCTCCCCGTCGAAGGCACCGAACACCATGCGCGCGGCCGGATCGGCACCCGACTCGAGCATCGCCGCGACCTGTTCGATCGGCGCCTTCCGCCAAACATCGGCGCCGGTTCCGTAGGCCTCCGGGTGCAACTCCAGCCCGCGCAAGCGAACGGCGAAGAACGCCTCGGCATCGTCCGGGGTCAGGGGGCGGATCATCGCACTCTCCAGCTCATCCTGCCGACCACGCCGCGACCGGCGTTCGGACGGACGCGTGCAGCGTCTCCCCGCGTTGGGCAGAGAGGTCCGGACCGACGAGAGCGGTCAGACGCTCGCCGTTCGATGTGCTCACCTCGAGCGCCACGTCGTGGCCGTAGAACGTGCGCTCTTCGACGGTGACAGCTACCCCGCTGTCGCCGCCGCGGCGGTCGTCCGCGCGCGCGAGCCGGATCTGCTCGGGGCGGACGATGATGCGGACCGGACCGGCGCACGGGGTCCGAAGCGGAACGTCGCCGAGAACGCACGTCGCGCGCACGCCGTCGGCGCTGCCATCGAGGCGGTTGGCGGGGCCGACGAACACGCCGACCTCCTCGTCGCACGGGGTGTGATAGACCTCCTCCGGCGTGCCCGTCTGGACGAGTCGGCCGGCGAGCATCACGGAGACGTTGTCGGCCATGCCGAAGGCCTCCTGGCGGTCGTGC